>DASYEC010000012.1:0-16565 GCA_036499225.1 Conexibacter sp. | reverse complement strand
CGTCATCCCCGCCGGAGAGGAGCGCACGCTTGAGAACCGCACAACGGCGCCCGCGTCGATGCTCGTCGTCATGCCGGCGCAAGCGGCCTGAGCGATGGGCGCGCGAGGCGAGTCATGGGTGGCGGGCGCGGCGGGCCCGTGGGGCCTTGACCATCTCCCCTACGGCGTCGTCGCTGTGCCGGGGCGGCCGCCGCTGCCGAGCGTGCGGATCGGCGATTTCGCCCTCCCGCTCGCAAGCCTCGCCTGCCTCGGGACGGTCGCGCTCGACGGCTGGGCGACGGCGCCCGACCTGTCCGCGCTGATGGCCGCCGGACCGGCGACGTGGTCCGCGGTGCGCGCCGCGCTGATCGACGCGCTGGCGATCGACAGCCCCGCGCGGGCGGCGCTGGAGCCCGAGCTGATCGACCTGGGGGAGGCCGCGCTGCGGCTGCCGTTCGCGATCGCCGACTACGTCGGCTTCTACTCCTCGCTCGAGCACGCGACGAACCTTGGCCGGATCTTCCGCCCGGGCGCGCCGCCGTTGGGCGAGAACTGGCGCCACCTGCCGATCGGCTACCACGGCCGCGCAGGCACGGTCGTCGTGAGCGGCACGCCGGTCAGGCGTCCGCGCGGCCAGCGCCCGACGTTCGGCCCGACGCTCGAGCTCGACTACGAGCTGGAAGTCGGCTTCGTCGTCGGCACCCCGAGCGAGCATGGCGTCCCGCTCGAGATCGCCGACGCCGAGGCCCACCTGTTCGGCGCTGTGCTGCTGAACGACTGGAGCGCGCGCGACCTGCAGCGCTGGGAGTACCGACCGCTCGGCCCGTTCCTCGGCAAGTCGTTCGCGACGTCGATCTCGGCCTGGGTGACGCCGATGGCCGCACTCGTCAACGCTCGCGTTGACGGCCCGGTGCAGGACCCCGCCCCGCTCCCATACCTCGCTCAGTCCGAGCCGCGCGGCTTCGCGCTCGACTTAAGGATCGAGCTGCAGTCGGCAGCGATGGCACGGGCCGGTCTCGACCCGGTCCTCGTCGCACAGACGAGCCTGACGAGCCTCTACTGGAGCCCGGCCCAGCAGCTCGCCCACCTGACCGTCAACGGCGCCTCCCTGCGCACCGGCGACCTGCACGCGACCGGCACGATCTCGCAAGCCGGCGAGGACCGCGTCGGCTCGCTGATCGAGCGCACCTGGGCCGGCAAGCGCCCGCTCGAGCTCCCCGACGGCACGGCGCGGTCGTTCTTGGAGGACGGCGACACCGTCACCCTCTCCGCGATCTCCCCCGACGGCTCGATCGCGCTCGGAGCGGTCAGCGGGACGGTCGTCGCGGCGTAGCGCCTCTTTCAGAATGCCCGCCGGCCGGCTGGCAGCTCAGCAATCGCGCGAGACATCGCTCCGTTTCAGCGACAGGCCCGGTGGCGCGCGAGCGTCGCGGCGGCTGCGACGAGGTCGGCCGGGTCGTGGTCGGCGCGGGCGACGAGGCGCAGACGGGAGGTGCCTTCGGGGACCGTTGGCGGTCGGATCGCTTGGGCGAAGACGCCGGCTGCGAGGGCGCGCTCGCAGAGGGCGGTCGCCTCGCGCGGGCCTCCGAGGACGAGCGGGACGATCGGCATCTCCCCCGGCTCGACGGCGAAGCCGTGGCCGCCGAGCGCGCCGCGCAGAGCCCGCGCGTTGAGCCACAGGCGCTCGACGAGCGAGGGCTGCTCGCGCACAATCGACAGCGCGGCGAGCGCCGCTCCGACCGACGGCGGCGGGGGTGCTGTCGAGTAGATCAGCGTGCGGGCGCGGTTGACGAGGAAGTCGCGGGTGCGCGCGTCGCAGCAGGCGAAGGCGCCGTAGCTGCCGAGCGCCTTGGAGAGCGTGCCGATCACGACGTCGACCTCGGCGGTCAGCCCCAGCTCGACGACGAGGCCGCGGCCGCCCGCCCCGACGACGCCGGTCGCGTGGGCCTCGTCAACGATCACGCGGGCGCCGTGGCGGCGGGCCAGCTCGACGATCTCGACCAGCGGCGCGCGGTCGCCGTCCATCGAGAAGACCGCGTCGGTGACGATCGTCGCCGGGCGGTCACCGGCTGCGCGCAAGGCGGACGCGATCGCATCGACGTCGCCGTGCGGGTAGACGACCGTCTCAGCCGCCGCCAGCCGGCAGCCGTCGACGATCGAGGCGTGGTTGAGCGCGTCAGAGAGAACGATCTCGCCGCGGCCCGCGAGCGCGGCGACGACACCGGTGTTGGCGAGAAACCCGGAGCCGAACAGCAGACACGCCTCGGCGCCCTTGAACGCCGCCAGCTCCTGCTCCAGCTGAACGTGCGGCGCGAGCGTGCCCGAGACGAGGCGCGAGGCACCCGACCCCGCGCCCCAGCGCAGCGCGGCCTCAGCGGCCGCAGCACGCACGGCCGGGTGGCCGGCGAGCCCAAGGTAGTCGTTGGAGCAGAGCAGCAGCGCGTCGCGGCCGTCGACCTCGACGCGCGGCCCGGAGGGGCTGTCGATCGTCCGCAGCGAGCGCAGCAGCCCGGCCGCGCCGATCTCCGCCAGCGCCCGCTCGACGTCGGTCATCGCGGCAGCGGCAGCGGGCCGCAGACGACGCAGCGCGCGGTCCAGCCGATCGGCAGCACCTGCACGACGAGCTTGCGGCCGCACGTCGTGCACCAGCGCGGCGGGTCGGTCGCGGCGCGGCGGGCGTGGCAGCGGGCGTGATCGCCGGCAGCGGCGTCCAAGCCGCAGCCGTCGCAGTAGTCGACGGCCGAAGCCGGGCCGGGCGGCAAGGGAGGCGTTGGCGGCGTGGCGCTCACAGCGTCTTCGACAGCTCCTTGACCGGCATCGACAACGACGCCAGCAGGTCGAGGTCTTCCTGCGGCTGGCGGCCGAGCGTCGTCAGGTAGTTGCCGACGATCATCGCGTTGATCCCGCCGAGCACGCCCTGGCGGGCGCCGAGGTCCCCGAGCGTCAGCTCGCGGCCGCCGGCGAAGCGCAGGATCGTGCGAGGCAGCGCGAGCCGGAAAGCCGCGATCGTCCGCAGCGCGTCGATCCCCTCGACTGGCGGAAGGCCGGCGAACGGCGTCCCCGGCCGCGGGTCGAGGAAGTTCAGCGGGACCTCGTGGGGATCGACCTCGGCCAGCTGCGCGGCGAGCTCGGCGCGCTGCTCGAGCGTCTCGCCCATCCCGACGATGCCGCCGCAGCAGACCTCCATCCCACGCTCGCGCACGAGCGCGAGCGTCGCGCGGCGCTCCTCCCACGTGTGCGTCGTGACGACGTGCCCGAAGTGCGAGCGGGCCGCCTCGAGGTTGTGGTTGTAACGGTGAACGCCGAGCGCCTGCAGCTCGTCGGCCTGCGCCTCGGTGAGGATCCCCAGCGAGCAGGCGATGTTGATCTCGACCGCGGCGCGAATCGCGGCGACGGCCTCGCGCACCTGCTCCATCAGCCGCTCGTCGGGCCCGCGGACCGCGGCGACGATGCAGAACTCGGTCGCGCCGGTCTCCGCGGTCTGACGCGCCGCCTCGACGAGCGACGGGATGTCGATGCGGACCGCGCGGACGGCCGTCTCAAAGCGCCCCGACTGCGAGCAGAAATGACAGTCCTCGGGACAGCCGCCGGTCTTGATGCTGACGATCCCCTCGATCTCGACCTCGGGGCCGCACCACCGCATCCGCACCTCGTGCGCGAGCGCGAGCGCGTCGTCGACGCGCTCGTCGGGCAGCTGCAGCACCTCGAGCACCTGCGCCTGCGCCAGCCCTTCGCCGCGCTCGAGCACCTGCTCGCGGGCGATCTCAAGAATGTCGGTCACGTCGCTCCTTCAGTCGATATCCACGTCGGCGCCTGCTGCGCGAACGTCGCAGGCGCCAGCCGCGGCGCCCCCGCCGGCACACGCCCTCGCAGCCGCGCACCGCTGTACGTCTCGAAGTCGTCGAGGTTGCTGCGCTCCGCCGCGTCGGGCTGCTGCGGCCACGCGCCGATCGCGAGGCCGGCGCAGGCGACGCCGCGGCTGCGCAGCGCCTCGCAGGTCAGCGCGGCGTGGTTGAGCGAGCCGAGGCCCGCGCGCACGACGACCAGCACCGGAGCGCCGAGCAGCCGCGCGACGTCGGCGAGCGTCGCGCCGTGCTCGTCGAAGCGGACGAGCAGACCGCCCGCGCCCTCGACCAGCACGCGGTCGCGGCCGTCGTTCGCGATCGCGGCGACGGCCTCCGCGATCGTCTCCGCGCTCAGCGCCGGGCGGCCCTTGGCGCGCGCGGCGGCGGCCGGCGCGAGGGCCGGGCCGTAGCGGGCCAGCTCGTGCAGGTCGGCGACGCCGCTGAGGCGGCCGATCTCGTCGAGGTCGCCAGCCTCGCCCTCGGCGACGCCGGTCTGCGCCGGCTTCACGACCGCGACCCGCTCCCCGCGCGCGCGAGCGGCCGCAGCGAGCGCGGCGGTCACGACCGTCTTGCCGACGCCAGTGTCGGTGCCGCTGACGAGCAGGACGCTCATGCGGGCGCCTCGGACGTGGCGGCCGCGGGTGCTGTCGCGCCGGTCGCGCCGGCCCGCGCTGTCGCGGGCGCCGCCGCCGACGCCGCCGCGGGCACCGCCGCGCCTGCTCGCGCCGTCGCCACCATCGCCGCCGCGATCAGTGCGAGGTCGTCGTCATCGGTCACGTACGGCGGCATCGCGTAGACCAGTCTCCCGAACGGCCGCAGCCAGACGCCGCAGTCGACCGCCGCGCGCGTCGCCGCCTGCATGTCGACCGGCGCCGTCAGCTCGATCACGCCGATCGCGCCGAGCACCCGCACGTCGGCGACGCTCGGCAGCGCGCGGGCGGGCTCGAGGCCGGCCCGCAGCGCGGCCTCGATCCGCGGCACCTGCGTCCGCCAGGCGCCCTGCGCGACCAGCTCGACGGAGGCGAGCGCAACCGCGCACGCGAGCGGGTTGGCCATGTACGTCGGGCCGTGCATCAGCGGCGAGCCCTCCAGCGCGGCGGCGACGGCCGGCGTGCAGAGCGTCGCGGCAAGCGTCAGGTAGCCGCCCGTCAGCGCCTTGCCGACGCACATGACGTCCGGCACGACGCCCGCGTGCTCGCACGCGAACATGGCTCCGGTTCGGCCGAAGCCGGTCGCGATCTCGTCGAGCACGAGCAGCAGCCCGTGCTCGTCGCAGAGCTCGCGCAGCAGCGTCAGGACGGCCGGGTCGTAGAACCACATCCCGCCTGCTCCCTGCACGACCGGCTCGACGATCACCGCCGCCAGCTCATCGGCGTGGCGGGCGACGAGGGCGCGCAGCTCGCCCGCGTAGGCGTCTTCGAGCACGCGCGGCGGGCGCGGGGCGAAGAGGTGCTCAGTCAACACGCCCGTGAACAGCGAGTGCATCCCGCCGACCGGGTCGCAGACGGCCATCGCCCCGAACGTGTCGCCGTGGTAGCCGCCGCGCACAGTCAGCAGCCGCGAGCGCCCGGGCCGCGCCTGCAGCGCGAGCTTGATCGCGACCTCGACCGCGACCGAGCCGGAGTCGGCGAAGAAGACGTGCTCCAGCGGCGCCGGCGCCAGCTCGACGAGCCGCTGCGCCAGCCGCACCGCCGGCTCGTGCGTGAGGCCGCCGAACATCACATGCGACATGCGGCCGAGCTGGTCGTGCGCGGCGGCGTCGAGCGCCGGATGGCGGTAACCGTGGATCGCCGACCACCACGACGCCATCCCGTCGACCAGCTCGCGGCCGTCGGCGAGCGTCAGCCGCACCCCCTCGGCGCTGACGACCGGCAGCGGCTGCGCGCTCCCGGGCATCGGGCCGTAGGGATGCCAGACGTGGCGCCGGTCGAGCGCGAGCAGGTCGTCGGTGGAGAGTGGCGTCGCGGCGGTTCCTACCGATGGGTCCACGGCGCCAGTATCCCGGTTGCGGCGTTGAAACAGCCCCTGCTATGCCGTGCGGACGACCTCATAGCGCGTGTAGACGAGGCCCGCGCCGAGCGGCTGGACGCTGAGCCGGCGCAGCGACGCCTTGTCGCTCATGTCGCCGAAGAGGCGGTCGCCGACGCCGAGCACGAACGGGAAGACGATCACCCGGATCTCGTCAACGAGGCCGTTGTCCATCAGCGCGTGCACGAGCTGCCGGCTCGCGTAGACGATGATCTCGCCGTCGATCTGCTGGCGCAGCTTCGCCGCTTCCTCGACGGCGTCGCCGGAGAGAATCGTCGCGTTGCCCCACTGCGCCTCGCTGACCGTCGAGGAGACGACGTACTTCGGCAGGCTGTTGAGGCGGTCCGCGAACGGGCCGTCGCGCCCGATCCAGCGCGGCCCGAAGTACGCGTCGCTGCGGCGGCCGAGCAGCAGCGCCTCGGCGTTCAGCGCCTCCTCCATCTCGGCCTCGGCCCACGCCGGGAAGTCCAGCTCGAGCGCCTGGTTGAACCAGCCGCCGTGCTGGAAGCCGTCGTCGCCGGTCGGGTCCTGCACGACGCCGTCAAGCGTGACGTTCTGGCTGATGACGATCTTGCCCATCTCGGTTCTCCTTCTTCGATCTACGGACGAACGTGTGCTGCGAGTGATGAGGCGTCGCCCGCGTCGAGAACTGATCGACGAATTTCGCAGCTTCCCGACGTCATGACCTCTGAAGGCCGTGAAAGGGACAGCCCATGGGAGGATCCGGAGATGACCGAGCAGACCCTCGCGCAGGCGCGCGCCGGCGACGAGCAGGCGTTCCGCTTGCTGACCGACCCGCACCGGCGTGAGCTCCAGGTGCACATCTACCGGATCGTCGGCTCCGCGCACGACGCCGAGGACCTGCTCCAGGAGACGCTGCTCGCCGCCTGGCGCGGGCTTGACCAGTACGAGGGTCGCGCGTCAGTCCGTGCCTGGCTGTATCGGATCGCAACCAACCGCGCGCTCGACGCGCTGCGAGCGACCAGACGCCGTGCGGAGGACCCGCGCATGAGCCTGATGCCCGAGCCGACGAGTTGGAGCGAGCCGCTCTGGCTGCAGCCCTACCCCGACCAGCTGCTCGACGGGATCCCGGACGCGGCGCCCGGTCCGGAGGCGCGCTACGAGTCCAAGGAGGCGATCACGCTGGCGTTCGTCGTCGGGCTCCAGCACCTGCCGCCCCAGCAGCGCGCGGTGCTCGTTCTGCGCGACGTGCTCGGCTACCGCGCCGCTGAGGTCGCCGAGATGCTCGACGCCAGCGAGGCGTCGGTCAACAGCCTGTTGAGCCGCGCGCGTGCGGCGTTCGAGTCCCGCCTGCCGGCCGCGGGCCGCGACCGCGCGCCAATGCCGAGCTCCAAGCGGGAGCGCGACGTCGTCGGCCGCTTCGCCGAGACGATCGAGAACGGCGATATCGACGGGATGGTCGCGCTGCTGACCGACGACGCCTGGCTCACGATGCCGCCGCTCCCCCACGCCTACCAGGGCCACGCCGCGATCGGCGCGTTCCTGCGCGGCGCCGAGGAGCGCCGCGGCGCGCCGATGCGGGTGGTCGCGACGCGCGCGAACATCCAGCCCGCGTTCGGCTGCTACCTCCGCGAGGCGGGAACCGACGTCGCGCGCGCCTTCGCGCTGTTCGTCCTGACGCTGGAAGGCGACCGCATCTCCGCGATCACGTGGTTCGCCGACAGCAGCGTGTTCGGGCAGCTCGGGCTGCCGCGGATGCTGCGGTAGCCGGGCGGGGTCGCGCGGCTCAAGCCTCCCGGGTGCGGGCCGATCATATGGAACGATGAGCATCGAGACCGAGCCGGGCGATCGGCCAGCCGCCGCGCCCCCATCGCAGCCCGTCGCGCTTCGCGAGCCCCGCGCGAGCGTCGTCGACGTCGTGCTCGGCAACCCGCTGGTCGGGCTGTCGCCGTGGATCGTCTACTCGCTGATCGAGGGCGACGGCCGGCTGGAGCTGTCGTCAGGGATCGCCTTCGGGATGGCGCTCGTGATCGTGATGCTGGGCAGACTTCGCGGCAGACAGCCGAAGCTGCTCGAGTACACCGACACGGTCTTCTTCGCCGCGCTCGCGATCTTCGTCGCCGTCGCGTCCGACAGCACTCATGCCTGGCTTGAGCGCTGGTCGGGCGAGGTCGCCAACATCGGGCTCGTCGTGATCGCGCTCGGCTCGATTGTCCTGCGCGACCCGTTCACGCTCGCGTACGCGAAGGAGGACGCGCCGCGCGAGCTGTGGCGCAACCCGCTCTTCCTGCGCACCAACTACGTGATCACCTGGGCGTGGGCGATCGCCTTCCTGATCGAGGCCGCCTCGGGCTTCTACGGCGATCTCGTGCTGCACAGCTCCAACAACATCTGGACCGGCTGGATCATCCAGACCTTCCCGATGATCGTCGCCGCCCAGTTCACGATCTGGTATCCGGGCCGGGTCCGCGCGCTGGCAGCGATCAGCCGCGGCGAGCCGGCGACCGTGCCGCCGATCGACCAGTTCATCGCGATGGTGACGCCGTGGGTCACCGTGATCGGCGTGATCGCGCTGTCGGTCGGCAACGACCCGTGGTGGATCGGCGTCGGCCTGATCGCCATCGGCGTCGGCCTGACGAACCGCTTCAAGCACCCGCCGAGCGCGGACGCCGCGTCACGTGCGTAAGCGAGGCCCCACGCCGCCTTCTCACGAGGGCAAGGGCAAGGTCGTCCGCCGCGTGCAGGTCCGCGTCCACGCCTGACGCACCTGACGAACCAGCTCCGGCCGCGCGTGATGCGCGGCCGGAGCCCGCCGCCCCGCCGGTCCCTTACTTCGCTGCCTTCTTGATCGTCAGGGCCTTGTGCGACGAGACCGCCTTGGCGCCCTTGGCGGAGGGCTTGAGGGTGATCGTCACCGTCGACCGCACCAGGCCGCGCTTGATCAGCGACTTCGCCGCCTTGGACAGCCCCACGGTCGTCGAGACGGTTCCGGGCTTCTTGACCGACAGCTTGCGCGTGCCGAGCGTGATCGTCTTCTTGCCGGACTTCGCGGTGACCTTGATCGTCACCGTCCCCTTCGCGGCCACCTTGAGCTTCAGGCGCACCGACCCCGATCTGTAGGACGTCGACGAGACCTTCGGCGCCGCCGTCTTCGTGGGCGCCTTTGTCGCCGTCGCCGGCGGGGTGGCCGACGTCACAGGCGCTGGAACCGTCACCGCGGCAGAGGTCGCGGACGCCGTCGAGTACCACTCGGGGCTCTCAGTCATCCGCACCGCCAGCGTCTGGCCGGCGTCGGCGGCAGTCACGGTGTAGGTCGACCCGGTTGCGCCCGGGATCTCGACGCCGCCGCGCAGCCACTGGTACGAAGGATCGGCCAGCGCGGCCCATCCGGCGGGCGTCGCGGTGAGCGTCGCGCCGACCGCGGCGGTCCCGCTGATCGACACCGTCCCGGGCTGCTGCGCCGACAGGTAGACCACGACCGTCACGGTCACCGGCGACGACGCGTTGCCGAAGTCGTCGGTGCCGGTGATCGTTGCCGAGTACGTTCCGGCAACGCTCGCGTTGACGGCGGACGTGTCGGCAGAGAGCGTGCCGTGCACCGTGTTGCCGTAGACGTCGGTGATCGTCGCGCTGGCGTTGGCGAGCAGCGTCGTCGCCGCGAGCGGGTTGGCGCCGCTCATCGGCAGGTAGACCGTCGCGTCCGGCACCGTCACGTACGGCACCGGCACCACGTGGATCGACGCCGCGACGGTGTCGGCCGCGTCATGCGCCTCGCCGTCGCCGACAGTCACGGCGTAGGTTCCGGGCACGCTCCAGTCGACGTTGGAGGTGTCGACCGCGGGCGTCCCTCCGAGGGCGCTGCCGCTGACCGTCGCGCCGAGCGCGCTGACGAGCGCGGCCTGCGACGGCGCCGACCCAGTGGCGGTGAACGTCGCCGTGTCGTGCGCCACCGACACCACCGCTGCGGAGACGTCGACCTCGACCGTGGCCGGTGCGGTGGCGAAGCCGTACATGTCGGTGCCGTTGATCGTCGCCGTGCAGGTCCCGACCGTCATGCCGCAGTCGCTGCCAACCGTCACCGTCAGCGTTCCGGAGACGGTGTTGCCAGCGCCGTCGGTGATCTTCGCCCCCGCGGCGCTCAGGATCGACGCGTTGGTCGGCGGGGTGCTCGTGTTGAAGTAGACCGTCGTGTCGGCGGTGACGACTGACACCGCGACGACCTTGATCACGACAGTGACCGGCGCAGCGTCGTCAGCGGCAGCGGTGTCGCTCACCGTGACGTGGTACAGGCCGGGCGTGTCGAACCTCACCGCGTCGTCGCCGGCGACAGCGCCGGTCAGGTCGATCGTCGGCTGGCCGTCGCCGTTGACGATCGCGGCGCCCATCGCGAGCAGGACCTCGGAGGCGCTCGGCGCGCTGCTGGTCGCCTGGTAGACCGGGGCGCTGTCGTCGAGCTCGACCGTCGTCACGCCGGCTTTCGCGATGTCGATCGTGGCTCTCGTCGGCGTCAGGCCGTCCGTGGAGCTCGTGTCGCTGACGGTGACCGTGTAGCTGCCGATCTTGTTCCACTGCACGGCGTCGTCGCCGGAAAGCGCGCCCGTCAGGTCGACGGTCGGCGTGCCGGCGGCGCCCGTCGGGAGCGCCGCTCCGAGCGCGTCGAGCACCTCCCCCTCGCTCGGTGCCGAGGAGGTCTGCGGGAACGTGACGGTCGGGTGCGCGACGATCACGGTGCCGGGTGTGAAGACCACGACCGTCACGGCGACCGGGTTCGCGTACCCGCCGGTCGCGCCGATCGTCGCCTCGTAGGAGCCGGGCGTCGACCACGTCACGTTGCTCGTGTCGATCGTCGCGGTCCCGCTCGTCGTCGTCGCGCCCGCGTCGGACAGCAGGGTCGCGTCGCTCGGAGCGCTGCCGACCGGCACGTCGATCGTCGTGTTCACGACCGCCAGGCCGGCGCTCGCCTCAAGGGCCGGCGTCCCGCTGGCCGGGTCGCCCGTCCATGTCCACGGACGCACGGCGCCGACCGCGGAGCTCCAGCCGAGCTGGTCGTAGGCCGACGTCGTCGAGGCGTCGGTCTGGCCGGTCGCCGTGCCGGTGTAGGTCGCCTCGGTCGCGAGCGTCTGCGGCGAGACCGACGTGCCGTCGGTCCCCGGAAGGCCCGACCCCGTCTCGTTCGGGTATTGGATGTCGGAGCTGACGAGGTTGTTGCTCGTCGACCAGTTGCCCGCCGCGGGTGCGGGGCTGGCCCCGGTGTACGTCGCGGTGGTCGCATACCCCACCGTGGCGGACGCGAAGTTGACGTCTTGGATCGATCGGTGGTCCGACGCGGAGCCTCTTATCGTCCCGCCGATGACGTTGTCGGTCATCGACACGCCGTCCGCCTGGGCGCCGCTCGCGTCTCTGTACGTCGGGCCGACCTCGCCGACCAGGCCGCCGATGACGTAGTAGTAGCCGTTTGCGTTCGTGCCGCCGCCGGCGCCGGCGACCGGGTGCGACGGGTTGCTCAACGCCGCGTTGACGTAGTTGTCTGAGACCGTCGTGGGCCCCGTCGCCATGCCGACCAGCCCGCCGGTGCGGTTGGCGTCGGAAACCGTGCTGCCGAACACTCTGTTGTTCGTGAACGTCGAGCTGAGGCCGTCGGTCACGCTCAAGGTGCCGTCAGCAAACTCGTTCGCGTACGCGAGCGCCACCAGGCCGCCGACCCAGCTCGCGCCGCCGCCGGTGGAGGGGCCGATCTTCGACCCGGCGATCTCGACCCCGTTGACCGTCGACGCGAAGCTCCAGACCGAGACGCCGCCGACGGAGGTGTTGCTCACCTGCGAGGCGGCCTGCACGTTCTGCAAGGTGAGGTTCTTGACGGTCGCGCGGTCCAGGACCCGGAAGAAGCCGAGGTCTTGGCCGGCCGGCGCCGTGCTGGCCGGATATGTCGTGGTGAGGCCGTCGATCGCGTACGTGAGGTTGCTGATCGTGTGGCCGTCACCGTCGAATGTGCCGTTGAACCAGTCGATGCCGCTCCATCTCGCGGTGGCGGCGCCGGTGGTGTTCGAAGGGTCTTGGGAGTAGTCGAGGTCCGCGACGACCTTGTAGTCAGCGGCCGACGCGCCGGTGTGGGCCGTGTCGGCGTTGATCATCTGCAGCGCCGTGTCGAGGTCGGCGTCGGAGCCGATCAGGTACGGCGCTGCCGCCGTGCCCGAGCCGGGCAGCGTGTCGGCAGCCGACGCGCTCCCCGCGCCGACCCCGACGAGGACCGCCGCCGCGACGGCGGCGGGCAGCAGCCGTCGTCCGGCGGTCCGCCACGGGCCTCTCGGAGCGTCGGGTCCGGGAGCGTCGCTCGCAGCGGACGGGCGGTTGGTGATGGCTTCTGACATCAGGTGGGGTTCCTTGGATTCCTGGTCGGCCGGCGATCAGCCGCGGCGGACGGGGCTGGTTGCGGCAGAGCTGCGGGCGACGGTCTCGTACCCGTGCGCGCGGGCGGTCACCTGCACGGCGATCGGCTTGCCGTGGTCCTCTGGGCGGACCTTGTAGGCGATGCCGGTCGCGCGCTCGGAGACCGCGCGGCCCGCGACGGTGCGGCCGGGGACGGTGCGGCCCCCGACGGTCCAGAGGTAGCTGAACTCGGGGTTGGGCTCCCAGTCGCCGCGGACGACGTGCAGCGTCTCGCCGACCCTCGGCTTGCCCGTGACTCTCGGTGCGGGGCCCTTCAGCGCGCCCTTGCGCACGACGACGGCCTCCGAGGTCATCTCGCGCGTCACGTAGCCGACGCGCTTGGCGGTGACCCGGAGGCTGAGCTTCTTGCCGGCATGCCCCGGCGCGACGACGTGCGTCGGGTGCGTAGCGCCCTTGATCGGCTTGCCGTCGAGCAGCCACTGATACTCGAACGTCGGGTTGGGCGACCACCGCCCGGTGATCGCTGTGAGCGTCTTGCCGACGCGCGCCGTTCCCCGGAAGCCCGGGCGAAACGCGTCGCGGAAGGCCGCCGCGGCGACAGGCTTCGCCTTCGAGATGACCGACGTGCCCGGCGACGTCAGCTGCACCTGCAGCTGCTTGCCGGCGTCGGCCGGGACCGGCGTGTAGGAGGAGCCTCTGGCGCGGTCGATCGCCGCGCCGTCGAGCAGCCACTGGTAGGAGAGCCCGTCCGTCGGCGTGCCCAGCGCGAGGTCGACGGTGACCCGTCTGCCGACGCCGGGCGTGGCGGCGAGCTTGGGCAGCCCCAGCGACAGCGCGGCGAGCGCGCGCGCGCCGACGCCCGACCCGGCGCCCTTGGCGACCGTCAGCCGCACGGAGGTGGCCGACGCCGTCCGATACCCGGGCGCGGTCCCGGTCACCTGGACCTCGACGACATGGCCCGCGTCGCCGGACGCCGGCGAGTACGAGGCGCCGGTCGCGCCGCGGATCGCGACGCCGTCGAGCAGCCACTGGTAGGCGAGCGTCGCGGCCGGCGTCCACGCGGAGGCGGCGGCGGTGAGGGTCCCGCCGACCGCGGCGACGCCGCTGACCGTCACCGCGGCCGGATGGAGCATCCCGCCGGCGACGACGGACGCGAACGAGGTCGCGCTCGTCGGCTCGTACCCCTCCAGGGTGGCGGTGACCTGCACCTGCAGCTCGTGATCGAAGTCGTCCGCGGTGATCGTGTACGTGTCAGAGGTCGCGCCCTCGATCGGGTCGCCACCGCGCAGCCACTGGTAGCCCAGGATCGCCGACGACGGCGACCAGACGCCGGGATCGGCGGTGACCGTGCGCCCGACGCTCACGTTGCCCTCGATCGAGGGCGCGCCGGCCGTGATCTGCCCGGACATGCGCGTGAAGACGAACTTCTCGAGCGGCTCGGTCGGGGCCGGCGTGTCGGTCGACACCGAGAACCACTGGAACGTGATCGTCGTCTGCCCCGGCCCGTCGCCAGGATCGACGTCGAAGACCGCGTAGCCGTAGGCGTTCGCCGCGTCGTAGAAGCCCAGCCACGGCGCGTCCTCGACCGCCTGCGTGTTGTTTGCGGGGGCCGCGAACGGGTGCGCCTGCACCTGCCCGTTCGCGGGGTCGAACGTCTCGCCGATCGTCGAGGAGGCGCCGCCTCCGCCGACGACGAGATGGATCGTTCCCTTGCCGGTGTCCCACGCCTGCACGCCGTCGACCTCGATCGGCTCCGTCTGGACCGGCGTCGGGCGGCGCGTGTCGATCGCCGCCCCCTTCGCGTAGGTGCCGAACGGGTTGGTGAGCGCGTCGTTGGCCCTCCCCGCCGGCGCGTCGTAGCCACGGGTCGGGAGGCTGCGGCAGTAGTTGTGGTTGTGGCCGGTGAGGGTGAGGTCGACCTCGTACTTGTCGAACAGCGGGCCCCACGCCGTGCGGACCCCCATGTCGCAGCTGTTGCCCGTGTCGACGCTCGCGAACGGGAAGTGCATCTGAACGACGATCATCTCCACGCCCGACCCCTCGGCCCGGGCCTCCTGGAGCGTCTGCTCAAGCCACTGCGTCTGCAGGTTCGGCGTCTCCCCCGACGGCACCAACGCCATGTTCGACGTGTCCGGCGCCAGCGCCCCGGTGTACTGCGACACCTTCGTCTGGCTGTAGTCCGAGGTCTGCCAGTTGACGTCGTTGCCGGCGAGCGCGACGAACAGGACGGTGCCGACCTGGAAGCTGTAGAAGTTTCCCTGGAGGCTGTTGCCGTCCCAGTTCGTAAGGCCGTTGTCGGGCAGCAGGAAGCGCGAGAAGTAGCTGCCGTGGCCGTAGGGCCCGTTGTAGAAGCTGCCCGTCGTGTCGGTCGTCTGCGGCACGCCGTGGATGTCCGTCGCGCCCTTCTCGAACTCGTGGTTGCCCGGGACCGGCATCCACGGAAAGCCCTTCGTCGCCGCAGCGTTCTGAAGCGCCCAGGCGCGCCACGTCGACGGCGGGTTGCCGCCGTCCGCATAGGCGAGGTCGCCGACTATCAGGTGGAACAGCGGCGCGCCGTTGCCGTCGCCCGGGCTCGTCACGGCGGCCGCGGTGAGCGGCGCCATCGCCGTCGTCCCCTGGTCGCCGAACGCCGTGAAGCGGAACGGCTTGCGACCGGACGGCGCGGTGCGGAACGAGCCCGACGCCGTCCCCCCGGCGCCGTCGCTCACCTCGTAGTAGTACGTCGTGTCCGGCACCAGGCCGGTCAGCGGCACGTGGTAGTGGTAGGTCGTCTGCGCGGTCTGGCCGTCGGTGAAGCGCGTGGCGCACGGGCCGGTGCGCGGCTTGGCGAGGTCGAGCGGCTCCGAGTCCGGCAGGAAGACCACAGCGCCCGGGTTGTCGCCCGTGATCGGCTGCTTGGAGTACGCGAGCGTCGGAGCCGGCATCGGCGCCGTCCCCGGCGCGCTCCACGAGACCGTCATCTCGGTCGCCGGGTCGGTCCCGAACGTCATCCGCAGCTGCTCCGGCGCCGTCGTGACCGGCAGCGCGGCGTCCGCGGCGGGGACGTCGAGGGCCAGCTCGGCGGCCTCGACCAGGCCGCCGGCTCCCGCCAGCCCTGCCAGGCCGACTGAGCCGCCGAACAGGGCGCCGCGACGGGTGAGGCGGAGGCCGTCCTGGTCGGTTGCGCCGTCGCGTTCCGGCAGTGCGTGCCTGTCACGCTTGAACAATTGATTCACCTTCGAGTGAGACGGAGACAGAGACAGTCAGTCGAAGGGGTGAATCTTGCTGCCGAACTGGGCTCGAACCGTGTCCAGCCCGTCACGAGCTTGTGAACAAGTTGTGACGCCGGACCGTCCGCGCCGCTCCCCGGCGAGTGCCGGGGCGCCGAAAGCTCAGACGGTCCGTGCCGCGCGCCGGCCGGTGGCGTGTGCGCCTACGCCTGAGCCGTCTCCCGCTGGCGCCGATGGCGGACCAGCCCGATCACGTCCTCGGGGACGAGCCGGCCGATCGCGCCGGTGGAGTAGACGGCGACGACCGTGCGGCCCTCAGGGTCGAGCACGAACCCGGTCGACTGGAGGTGAACCGGGTCGGCGTTGCGGAAGGCGCCGGTCGCGGCGGCGACCTCCGCGGCGTCGGCGCCGTAGCCGACCGGGAACTCGATCCCGCCCTTCTCGACCAGGTCGCGCGTCGTCTCCTCGTCGTCGACCGACAGCGCGACGACCCGCACGCCGAGCTCCTCAAGGCGCTCGTGCGCTCGCTGGAAGGCGCGCAGCTGCGCGTTGCAGTAGGGGCAGAACGCGCCGCGGTACACCAGCACGACGCCATAGCTGCCGGCGAGCGCGTCAGGCAGCGTGAGCGTCTCGCCGCCTGGCACGGTCACGCTCAGTGCGGGGAACGGGTCCCCGGTGTTCAACAGGGCCATGTTGTTTCCTTTCGACTCGGTGGGGTGGAGACGTCGCGTCAGAGCGCCTCGGCGACGTCCCAGATATGGCCGTTGTCGTCGCCGCCCAGCCGGGCGACGAGCGACTTCGCGGAGGCCTCCGGCGTCAGCAGCCGGCCCTCGGCGTGGCTCGTGATGAAGCGGTCATGGAGGGCTGAGCCGATCCGCTCCGGGTCCTGCGAGCGGATCCACTCCTGCATCGCGGTGTCGACCGCGCCTGGCCGGAACGCGTTGACTGTCACACCGCTGCCGGCAAGCTCCGCGGCGAGGTTGACGGTGTGCGCCTCGAGCGCCGTCTTGGAGGTGACGTACGCGTTGCCGCCGATCATCGCCTCCGGGTGGGCGACGATGCCGGTCGAGACGTTCGCGACGCGCCCCCAGCCGTCAGCGAGCATGCTCGGCAGCAGCGCGAAGGTCAGCGCCGCGACGGCGACGACGTTGACCGT
>DASYEC010000011.1:0-49065 GCA_036499225.1 Conexibacter sp. | reverse complement strand
CGGCCTCGTCGGCACGGCCGAGGCGGTCGCGGCTGGAGCGGTCCTCGCGGTCGTCTCGATCGCGATCGTCCCGTACGCGTTCGCGGAGGTCAGCAGCCGTGTGGCGACCGCCACCGTGCTCGGCTTCGTCGCCGGCTACCTGCTGTCCTGAGCGCGCGTCGAGTGTCCTGATTCGAAATCTCGACGGCAGTCACCGGCGCCCCGTCAATGCCTGAGCTGGCGTCCTAGCCGCCGGCCGACAACGCGATGACGCCAGCGATCGCGATGGCCGCACCGGTCAGTGGGATCGCCATCACCTTCTCACCGAAGTGGCGCACAGCCAGGAGTACGGTGAGGACCGGGTAGCACGCCGAGATGGCGGTGGCGATGACCGGGCCTGCGTCGCCGTCGCCCGACAGGCCCAGGTTGAGCGCAAGGTCGCCGGTCACGATCAGCACGCCGGCGACGAGGACCAGCGAGTTGCGCAGCAGCGGCGCATAGCGGGTCCGGTGGCCGCGCAGGCGGAGCGCTGCCCAGCAGGTCGCCGCCGCGGCGAGCAGTTGCGCGAGCGAGGCGGTCTTCCAGCCGAGCCGGTCGACGCCCTGGTCGATCACGGCGAATGCGATGCCCCAGAGGACCAGCGTCGCGGCGCCGAGCCGCACGCCGCGCGTCAGACGGACGTCTGAGCGGGCAGCGCCGGCGATGCCCGAGCAGACGACGATTCCGATCACGACGAGGGCGATGCCGGCGAGCTGGGCGCCAGTCGGCCGGGAGCCGAAGAGCGCGATCACTACGAGCGTCGTGACGAGCGGGTACGCGGAGCCGATCGGGCTGACGACGCTGACAGGTCCGGCGTCGAGCGCCTTGAACAGCGTGATGAGCCCGAGGCCGAAGAGCATCCCGCCCGCCGCGGCGTAGGCCACCCCGATCAGGTCGAGCGACGGCGTGAGGTCGCCGAGCGCGAGGTAGGCGATCACGTAGACGCAGGCGCCGACGAGCTGCACGGCCGCGGCTGCTTCGCTCGCATCCTCGGCCTTCGCAGCGCGGGCTCCGAAGAAGTCGGCCACGCCCCACGCGGTCGCGGCCGCGAGACCGAGGAGTACGACCACGCCGTCGCTGTGTCCCACGACGGACACCGCTTATCGCCCGTCGCAGACGATGCGGCGGGTCGGCCGCGCGTCGGTCATCGCAAGCAGCGCCGCCGGCGCCACGCTGCTCATCCAATCGAGCTCCGTGACGCGGGGATCGGCGAGCGCGTGCTCGAGCACCGCCGCCTCGATGATGCGCCCGGGCGCGTACCGGCACCACGCCGAGTCGAGCCGGCCGTCGAAGACCCGGTATGCCGCGCCGTCGACCAGCACCACGACGTACGCCGCCAGCGCCTCTCCGACGCGCAGCGCGAAGAGCCGGACCGCGCCGACGAGCGAGTGCGACAGGATCACCGCACGCCAGAACCGCAGAATCGTCGGGTCGTCCAGGTCGCTCGCCCGGCCGCGCGCACGGTCCCGCGAGCGATGGACGGACTCGACGCGAGGAAGCACCGCGGCGATCTCCCCCGGATCGGCCAGCACCTCGACCCGCGCGCGCACTCCGTCAGCCGCGAGCCGGGCGCGGTGGCGGCGCAGCTCCTTGCGCCGGCTCGCGGTGAGGTATGCGTCGACGTCCCGTTGGGTGGAGAACAAGACCCGCGGGACCGCCTGCCCGTCCAGCGATCGCGCGCCGGGCAGGCGGTCGAGCAGCGCGTCCGCCACGAGGTCGTCCGGCGGGAGCTGCTGTAGATCGAGCCGCCACCCCCGTGCGTGCTCCTCCATCTGTGTGGCGATCGCGGCGGCGATCTCGGCTGCGGCACGTGCGTTTCTCGCCGGGAAGGCGAACACGTCGTCGAACCCCGCGCGCGGGCTGCTGAGCACGGTCGCCTCGTCTTGACCGATCCTCGTGAGCAGTATCGCGGCAGCCTCGATCTCCCCTTCGCTGCACGCGACGACCGTCCACGGCTGTGCGGCGTCGCCGAGCGCGCCCGTCCAAGCAGCCAGCCAGCGTGGCCGCGCCGTGACCGGAGCGCCGACGCTCTCGTAGAGACGGCCGAGAGCAGGAGCGGGCGCGTCGAGGTGAACGTCGATCATCTCGCCCCCTTGCTGGCGGAATGCGCGGCGGGGGCCGGCCCGCCGCGCGTCAGACCTCATCCAGCGAGTGCGCGTGCGTGAAGCGCCGTCACAGCGAGCCGCGCGGAGTCGATTGCGCCAGCCTGCCAGGAGCTGTAGTAGCTGAGGTGGTCGCCGGCGAAGTAGACGTTGGCCTCGGGGGCGAGCAGGCGCTCGTACTCGCCGCTCGTATGCGACGGCCATTCGACCCAGCCGCCCTCGCTGTATCTGATCTTCTGCCACGAGACCGAGAACGAGCTCAGGAGCTCCTCTTCGTACGCATCACCGTGAATCTTCTTGCCCTGTGCGATCGCGCGGGCGAGGCGGTCGGGGATGCTGCGCTCGCCGTAGGCCAGGGCGTTGGCGCCCATGTTGTAGTAGCCGATCAACGTTCCGCGGCGCCCAAGGTAGCCGTAGGACGGGTACCACATCGCGCTGAGGTCCATGTTGGTGTTGGTGATGCCGCCCATAAGGTTCTCGTCCTCCTCCCAGAAGCGGCGGCTGAACTCGAGCCCGATCTTGCTGGCCGGGGTGGGCACCGCGAAGGCGAGCGCGTCTCTCACCGGCTGGGAGAAGTTGGAGGTGACGTTCTTCAACACCTGTGGCGGGATCGTGCAGACGGCGTAGTCGCCGCTCAGCACGCGCGGGTGCTGGCTGCCGCGCTGGACGGTGACCTCGACGCCGTCGGCGGTGTTGGCGATCTGCTGCACAGGCAGGCCGTAGTGGATCTCGCAGCCTTGCTCGAGCACTGCCCGCTCGAGCGCGTAGGGGATTCTGTCCATGCCGCCGACCGGCTGGAACATCAGCATCGCCTGGTCCCAGGCAAACTCGAACGCGAAGTAATTGCCGATCTGGCTCTGCAGCACGTCGGTGAGCGCGAACGGCGGGGCGAGGATCTCGCCGGCTTGCGTGCCGGCGCCCTTGTCGACGACGTAGCCGCGGCGGTCGCTGCCCGTATAGGCGTAGGAGCCGGCCGCGTCGCCCGCTCTCTTGGGGCCGATCGCGCCGAATGACTGCAGGAAGGAGATGAGGCGCTCCTTGTCCTCGGCGGTCAGGCGCTCGTCGAGCGCGCCCGCGTCGGTCGCCTTCGCCAGCAGCTCGGAGACGTAGCCGTAGACGTCGGCTTTCGCGGTGCGGTGACGGATCTTTCTCCCGCTCAGCGCGCCGACGTCCTCTTGGTAGTAGTAGCCGTCGGCGTTCTGGTTGGTAAAGACCTCGACCGGGACGCCGAGCTCGCGGCAGTAGTCGAGCGTCACCATGTGCTGCGCGATGCGGCCCGGGCCGGCGTTCATGTACTGGTCGGAGCTGAAGCTCGCGCGCTGCGGCGTGCCGCCGATCTCCGTCTCGACCGTTCCGTTCCGGACCGTCCAGTTGCGCCCGCCCGGCCGCTCGCGCGCCTCGACGATCGTCACGCGGTAGCCCGCCTTGCCAAGCTCGTACGCCGTCACGAGCCCGGCGATGCCGGCGCCGACCACGAGCACGTTCGTGCCGCGGCCGGTGCCGCGCAGGCCGAAATCGGAGGCGGACGGCGGACGCCACGCGCGCGCCTCCTTCGCCCACGCGGCCGGCGCGTTCGTCGGCGAGGCGACGATGCCGAGCGCGTCCATCGTCGCGTACAGCGCCCCCGCGCCCCCGACGACCCCGATCTTCGTCAGAAAGTCCCGCCGCCGCATCGGCGGGATCGTCGGCTCATGGTCAGACACGTTCCGCTCCTTGGATTGACGTCGGCGGCCGGGAGCGCAGCAGCAAGCTGCCTCCTTCGACCGGCACGAGCGCGAGGTTCGCCAGTTTCAAGGCCCATTGGACGGGGCCGTCTTCGACGCGCCCACATTCAACCACCGCTCGACTCGAGCGCCAATCGATGAAAACCGGTGTGATGGGAACTGCAAAGCTTTTGTTTGCGTTAGCAGTGTTTCGAAGATTACGCACCGCGATGGAGAGGTTCCCCGGCTCGACGTCTTAATCGGCGGTGTCCAAGCGCCGAGCTGGGGAGACCGCTTTAACCGTGCCGAGCCGGATCGCGGCGTTCTCGACACGTCGCGGGTGTCAGTTAAAATGCTTAAACCGCGGACATTTCTCCAGATCTCACATCGAAAAGCTCCACAGCGCTTACCTTTTCTTCACGGCCTCCATATCGGTCGTCTACCGTCTCTTCCCGCATCGCGACGTGCTTGGAGCAATAAACCGGGGAGACGGAATGATGGGTTCGCACGAGGTAGCGGTCGGCGTCGAGGAGACGACCGTGCCTGCGCGGGTGATGAGTGAAACGCCACGGATCGAGGGCGGCGGCGTGCTGGGGAAGGCCGCGCAGGGTCCGCGGCGGGCGCTTGACACGTTCGATCTGCCAGCTGGGGTGACGCGGGTGACGATGAGCTCGGATGAGGTCACATCAAACTGCCCGGTTACCGGACAGCCGGATTGGTACACCGTCTCGATTGAGCTGCTTCGCTCCGCGCGAGGGCTAGAGTCCAAGTCGCTCAAGCTCTATCTGCAGTCGTTCCGCGACGCGGGTCAGTTCTGCGAGCAGTTCGCCGACACGATCGCCACTGACGTCAAGCGTGCCACGGCGGCGAAGCACGTCGTCGTCGAGGTCGTGCAACGACCGCGCGGTGGCGTCTCGATCAGCGCAGTCGCGGAACGGTGAGGGATGTCGATGCGCTACACGGTCTCGAAGCGGTTTGACTTTCCGGCCGCACACTCCAACAGTCACCACGCCGGACAGTGCAACCATAAACACGGCCACACGTGGGTCCTCGAGGTCTGCGCTGAGGGCCCGCTCGTCGAAGCCGACGACCGCGACGACTTCGGGATGGTGCTCGACTTCCAACGCCTCAAGGAGGCGTACACGGAGATGATCGAGCCCTTTGTCGAGCATCAAGACCTCGACGAGACGCTTGCCTTTCTACCGGAGCGCACGACTGAGCTGATTGCCGGCTGGGCGCTTGAGCAGCTGCACAGCGCCTGCCCCGAGGTCCAGCGCGTCCGCCTTTGGGAGGGCCTCACCTCCTACGTCGAGGTCGAGCTGTGACTGGCCCCGAGACGATCGCGGTGGGCGACACGATCGGCGTGGTCGTGCTGTTCAGCGGCGGGCAAGACTCAACGACCTGCCTCGCGTGGGCCCTCGAGCGCTGGGCGCCCGATGCGATTCACCCCGTCTCGTTCGATTACGGCCAGCGACACGAGGTCGAGCTCGCGTGCGCCCGGGCGATCAGCGCGCGCTTCGGCGTGCGGGAGCCGTTCCTCATCCCCGTCGAGGGCTTCACGCGGCTGGGCGCAGCAGCGTTGACGAACCCGGCAATCTCGGTCAGCGCGGATGCCCGCGGCAGCGGCAACGACTTCGCTGCGAGACAGGGGCTCCCATCGACCTTCGTCCCTGGCCGCAACCTCGTCTTCGTCGCGCTCGCTGCCGCCTATGGCGCCCAGCACGGCATCTTCGATCTCGTGACGGGCGTGTGCTCGGCCGACGCGGCCGGCTATCCCGACTGCCGCCCGTCGTTCGTCGCCGCCGCGCAAAGCGCGGTCGGCGAAGCGCTGGGCGAGCCGGTCACCATCCATACGCCGCTGTTGCACCGAACGAAGGCGCAGACGTTCGCGCTCGCGGAGTCGCTCGGCGTCCTAGACGTGATCGTCGACGAGACGCACACCTGTTACCAGGGCGACCGCACGCGACGGCATGTGTGGGGCGTCGGTTGCGGCGACTGTCCGGCATGCCGTGAACGCGCGGCCGGCTGGGCTGGGTTTGTAGCAGCGCGATCCGCGGAGCCGGCGGCGTGACCGTCGCGCTTGCGCTTGCGGCAGTGCTCGCCTTCGCGTTCGCCGACCTCGCGAACACGCGGCTCGCGAGACGCATCGGCGCAACGCCGCTGTTGACGTGGGTACTGGCGATCGCGCTGGTCCCGACGATGACGCTCTCACTGACTGTGGGCGGGTTTCCAAGCGGCGCACACGGCGGGGACATCCTGCGGGCCGCCGGCGCCGGCGTGCTGACAGTCGCCGCGCTCGGCAGCCTTTACGCGGCGCTGCGCGTCGGCCGCCTCGCGCTCGTCGCGCCGATCGTCGCGCTCGATGGCGGCTTCGCGGCGCTGGCCGCGCTCGCGATGGGTCACCAGATCGGCGTGCTCAGCGGTGTCGGGCTCACGCTCGCCGTCGTCGGCGGCCTGCTCGCGTGCGGCGTCGCGCATGAGGGTAAGCGGCCCTCTCGCGCCAGGCGGCCGATCGACCGCGGCGCGGTGTGGGCGCTGGCGAGCGCCTGCTGCTTCGCCGGCTCCTACCTGCTCTACGGCGTGCCCGACGGCGCCCTGCCCACCGTTACCTGGGTCGCCATCTCGCTCGCTGCTGGCCTCGCCTGCATCCTGCCGTTCGTCGTGCGCCGCCGTGCGCTCGCCGCGCCTCGCGCGGCCTGGCCGCTGCTGATCGCCTCGGGGTTGCTGCAGGCGCTCGGCATGACGGCGATGGTCGCCGCGTTGACGCGCGGCCCTGTCACGACGGCGGCCGTGCTGCTTGCGCAGGTCGCGACGGCCGGCGCGGTGCTCGGCGCGGTCGTGCTGCATGAGCGGCTCGCCCGCCGCGAGTGGCTTGGCGTCGGGATGACCGTCGTCGCGGCGACGTTGTTGGCGAGCCGATGAGACGACACCCCGTCGTTGAGGTCTTCGGCCCCACGGTGCAGGGCGAGGGGATCGATCAGGGCCTGCCGGTCCACTTCGTGCGCCTTGGCGGCTGCGACTACCGCTGCTCGTGGTGTGACACGCCCCATGCGGTCCTGCCTGAGCGGGTCCGACAAGCGCCGCGCCTCACCTCCGAGGAGATCGTGGCGCGCGTCGACGCGCTCGCCGGCGCCCCGAGATGGGTCGTGGTTAGCGGTGGCAACCCTGCGTTGCATCAGCTCGACGACTTGGTCGAGCGCTTCCACGCAGCCGGCTATCGCGTCGCGGTGGAGACGCAGGGATCGCAGTGGCGCCCATGGCTGGAGCGCTGCGACCGCCTCTGCCTCTCGCCAAAGCCGCCGTCGTCGGGGATGGAGGCGGGCGAGATCGTTCACGAGCAGATTGCGCGCGCTGCCAAGCTTGCCGCGGAGCGCGAGCGTGGCTGGGCCTTCGTCAAGGTCGTCGTCTTCGATGAGGCCGACTACGCGTTCGCCCGCGATATCCACCTACGCTCGCCGCAACTGCCGTTCTACCTATCTGCCGGCAACGACGCTGGCCAGACGGTCGCAGCGCCCGATCGCGTCGACCGGCGCAGCGTGGCGGAGGTCCGCGACGACCTGTTGCGGCAGTCGCTCTGGCTCGTCGACAAGGTCCTGGCGGACGACGCGATGCGCGACGCGCAAGTGCAGTCGCAGTACCACGTCTTGCTGTGGGGCAACACGCAGGGCAAGTGAGCATGGGCGACGGAAAGGGAATCGCGAGATGAGCCTGGAGCAAGAGGTCGTGCCGTCGTCGAACGGGAACGGCGCCGGCGTCGCAATGGACGGCGGCCAGCGCATCCTGGTGGCGGACTTACACCGACCGCCGATCGACGTCACTGCGGCGCAGGCGGCAGTGCGCGACCTGCTCGTCGCGCTCGGGCGAGATCCCGATGAGCCGGGAATCGCCGAGACGCCGCGGCGGCTCGCGCAGGCCTACGCCCAGCTGCTGCAGCCGACGCCGTTCGAGCTGACGACGTTCGAGAACGAGACGGCCTACGACGAGCTGATCATCGTCCGCTCGATCCCGTTCCACTCCCTTTGCGAACACCACATGCTCCCGTTCCATGGCCACGCGCACATCGCCTACCTGCCACGCGACCGGGTGCTTGGACTGTCGAAGCTTGCGCGGACGCTCGAGCTGTTCGCGCGCGACCTACAACTGCAGGAGCGGCTGACCTGCCAGGTCGCAGACTTCATCGACGGCGCCCTGGAGCCCCGCGGCGTCGGCGTCGTGATCGAGGCCGAGCACCTGTGCATGTCGTTGCGCGGGGTCCAGAAAGAGGGGAGCAAGACCGTGACCTCCGCGCTGCGCGGCCTGCTGCGCGATGACGAGCGCACACGCGCGGAGTTCCTCGCGCTCGTGCGCGACGCCTGATGCCCTAGCCGCGCCATGCTGGGCTACCGGGAAGAGGGTAGACACGGGTCCCCCCCGTGGCGACGCTCCGCTGGGGTGTTCGTGGCTGCTTAGCCGCCGGCGATCGTGTGGACGATCGCGAAGGCGAGGCCGAGGGCGATGAAGCGGTGGGCGACGCGCCAGCCGGCCGCGCCGATCCGGCGACGCTGGTAGTAGCTCAGGCCGAGCAGAACGAAGGCCCACGTCGCGAGCACGCCGAGCGCGGTGCCAATCGTCCGGTTGTCCCAGAGGAACGGGACGACCAGGTCGGCGACCGTCGGCGCAAGCGTTGAGGTCGCGAACAAGGTCGCGAGATGGAGTGCCGTCGCGGTGAGCGCGCCGAGCGCGACGACGCGGTGCGCGGCGCGCACATGGATCCGCTGAGCGCCCGTGAAGAACAGCCGACGGCCGACGACGAGGCCGAGCGGGAGCGCAGCGCACGCGAGGAGCAGCGCGGCGATGCCGAGGGCCCGAGTGCTCTGCAACATCACCGCCGCACGAGGTCCAGCATGGCCGCCCGGCAGGCGGGCCCCGACGCGGACGACCCAGACGCCGGCGACCACCGTGGCTGTCAGGCCTGCCGTGACGAGGCGCGTGTTTTGCACCGTCGTGACGCCTGCCATCGCCCGCCACGGTAGCCCGAGCTAGATGAACGGAACCTGACTGTCCTGACCGAGCTGCCCCGTCGGCGCGCCCACGCGCCGACGCTGTCGCTCCACCTTGACGCCGGGTGTCGACGAGGCGGCCTGGCGGGCTAGGCGTCGTTCCTGATGGAGATCCCGACGGCCGAAATCGGGAGAGCCGCGCTCGCGCATTGGGCGCGCTACATAGACCCCGCAGCTCCCGCGGTGCATATTGGAGGCATCTGATGAGCCTCAGCACATGCCTTGTACAGGCGCTGGCGCCATACCGAGCCATCGGTGATCCGCGTCGCGCGCTGCATGGGCGGCAGGTGGTGAAACATGAGTGAATTCGACTTTGTCATCGTCGGAGGCGGGACAGCTGGATGTGTCCTTGCCGCTCGGCTCTCCGAGGATCCGCGACTGCGCGTGCTGCTGCTTGAGGCGGGGCCGGCGGACGGTCCGGCCGGCGTAGGCGACCCGGAGGATTGGCCAAGCCTGATGGGGAGCGATGTCGACTGGGCCAACTCGACCGTCGAGCAGGCGGCGAGCGGGAAGTCTGTGCCGGTGCCGCGCGGGAGGATGCTGGGCGGCTCGAGCAGCATCAACGGGATGTATCACCTGCGTGGCCACCGCGCTGGGTACGACGCGTGGGCCGCAGCGGGCGCAGGGGGATGGGGCTATGAGGATCTGCTGCCGTACTTCAAGCGGTCGGAACGGGTCGATGGACGAGATCCTCGCTATCGCGGAACCGACGGGCCGATGAACATCTCCGTCGTCTCTGAATGCAGCGACGAGCTGCAGCCGTTTCTCGACGGGGTGCTGGAGACCGGATATCCGTTCAGCGCGGATCTCAACGGTGCCGATCAGGAAGGCCTGGGCTTCGTCGATAGAAACATCGTGGACGGGGTGCGGCAGAGCGCCGCGGACGCGTACCTGCGTCCGATCCTCGACCGTCCCAACCTCGACGTCGTGACCGGCGCGCTGGTCCGGCGCCTGAGCGTCACCGACGGTCGCTGTTGGGGTGTCGAGTACGACCGCGGCGGGCGCGCCTTCCGCGCCGGGGCAGTCCGGGAGGTCGTCCTGACCGCCGGGACGGTCGGGTCGGCGCAGCTGCTCCTGGTCTCCGGCATCGGTCCGCGAGCGCATCTGCGCGAGGTCGGCGTCGAGGTCGCCGTCGATCTGCCGGGCGTGGGCAGCAACCTCCACGATCACGTCAGCGCCAACGTGGCCTTCTCGGCTTCGGAGGCCGCGCTGCCGCTCCTGCGCCGACGCGGCGGCCTGGCCGGGCTCGTCGTCGTGCTGCGAACGGATGCATCGGTGAGCGAGCCGGACATCCAGCTGAACATCGGCGGTCGGCTGCACGACCCGGCGGTGACGCGCGGTCCCGCGCCCGGTTTCTCGTTCTTCACCTCGCTGATGACGCCGATCAGCCGAGGATCGATCCGGCTGCTGGCGCCGGACATCGAGACGCCGCCGTCGATCGATCCGAACTACCTTGCGCAGGAGCACGACATCGCGCGCTTGGCGGCCGGAGTTCGTTTCGCCCGCGAGATCGGCAGCGGGGAGGGCCTGCGCGGATTGAGCGAGGGCGAAGTGTTGCCGGGACCGCAGGTGCAGGACGAAGCGGCGATCCGCGACTACATCCGCCAAGCGATGACGTCGTACAACCACCAGGTCGGCACCTGCCGGATGGGAACCGATGCGTCGGCAGTGGTGGACCCGCAGCTGCGCGTCAACGGCGTGACTGGCCTGCGGGTAGCGGACGCGTCGATCATTCCGTCGATCCCCTCGGCAAACACCAACGCCACGGTATTGGCGATTGCCGAGCGGGCTGCCGCCCAGATCCTCAGCTGACGCTCAGCGCGCGCCGTCTGCGGATGGTCGCGCCGGCGACCCGCTCACCCACTCGCGGCGATCAGCCGCTCGACTTCATCGACACCGACGGCCCGATCGCCCGTGTAGGCACGTCGCCGCGATCTGCCCGGGAGGCCAGGGGACACAAGTCCCTTGTCGCACCAGCGTGGACGCACGAGGGTGGCTACGGCAGCCGGTGCGGTTGGCTTCCAGCCCCACTCCGGATCACTTCGGTGCGAGCGGAAGGCGGAGAGATGTCAACGGTCGTGGATGGCTTGGGCGGATGGGGCCGGCGCGGGCGCACGCGGATCGACGCTGCTCGAGTTGTCGCGGCTGTGTGTCTGGCGATCGCGATGCTGCTGCCGCAGACCAGCGCGGCGTTCGGCGCCACCTCGCAGACGTTCTCGACCGTCGGGCAGTCGACCTTCGTGGTTCCCGCTGGCGTCACGCGCGTCACGATCGAGGCGATCGGCGCACAGGGGGGCGGCGGGTTCATAACCTCGTGTCAAGGCGGCGCCGGGGCCCGTGTCACGGGCACGATGGCTGTCACAGCGGGGCAGAGACTGTATGTCGAGGTCGGCGGCGCCGGTGGCGACGCGAACCAAGGGGCGAGCACCGTCGGCGGCGCCAACGGCGGCGGTAACGGCAGCCCGCAGGGATTCCCCAGCGGAGGAGGGGGCGGGGCGTCGGACGTCCGCTCGCTTCCCGCCGCCAGCGGGCTGTCCCCGACTGATTCCCGCTTGCTGGTCGCCGGGGGCGGGGGCGGCGGCGGGGGCGCAGGCTTGGTCTGCACTGGCGGAGCCGCCGGCAACGTCCCAGCCCCTGGTGGCAATGCGGCGTTCGGCACGACTGGCGGCCGTGCCGGCTCCTTGACTGCGGGCGGCGCAGCGGGGGTGTCGGGCACGTGCGTTCCCCAACCGACGCAAGCAACGGCGGGTAGCCTCGGCAGGGGCGGGGCCGGCGCGTTCGACGCGACCTCGAACGGGCTCTGCAAGAGCAGCGGCGGCGGGGGCGGCGGTGGCCGCTACGGCGGTGGTGGAGGCGGGGCGGCCCAGCGAAATGGCGCGACCGGCGGCGCGGGCGGTGGTGGCGGTTCGAGCTACACGGCGACAGCCATCGCGGACGGCTCCGTCACGACCGCGAACGGGGCCGTCAACGCGCCGTTGAACGGCTCGGTGACGATCGATTACCAGCCGTCGCCGCCGACCACGACGATCGTCTCGCCGGCAGGCGGCGGGAGCTACCCGGTCGGTCAGAACGTCGCGACCGCGTTCTCGTGCGCGGATGGCGTCAACGGCGGCGGGATCGTCTCGTGCGAGGACAGCACCGGGCATGACGGCAGCAGCGGCACGATCAACGGCAGCTTGGACACGAGCGGAGCCGGCACTTTCACCTACTCGGTGACGGCGACCAGCCAGAGCGGGTTGACGGGGACCGCGAGCATCAGCTACACGGTTGCGGCGGCGCCGTCGGCGACGATGACCGCGCCGGCGGGTGGCGGGACGTATGCGGTCGGTCAGCAGGTCGCGACGGAGTTCTCGTGCGCGGAGGGGGCGAGCGGGCCGGGGGTCAGCAGCTGCGTCGACGGTGCGGGCTCCGCGAGCCCCAGCCTGTTGGACACGACCACGACCGGAACGCACACCTACGCCGTGACCGCGACCTCGAGAGACGGCCAGACCGGCACGGCGAGCATCGCCTACACGGTGGCGGAGGCGCCGTCGGCGCGGATCAGCTCGCCGGCGGGCGGCGGGGCGTATGCGGTCGGCGAACGTGTCGAGACGGAGTTCTCCTGCGCGGAGGGGGCGAGCGGGCCCGGGATCAGATCGTGCGTCGACGGCGCCGGCTCCGCGAGTCCGGGCCTGGTGGACACCGCGACGGCCGGCACGCACACCTACACCGTTACCGCGACCTCGAGAGCCGGGCAGACCCGCACGGTGTCGATCAGCTACACCGTTGCGGCCCCGGGGGTAGCTCCGGCTCCGGCTCCGGCTCCGGCTCCGGCTCCGGCTCCGGCTCCGGCGGTAACGGGTCCGGCTCCGGCGGTTCCGGCGGCGGAGCCGTCGGAGCAGATCAGCTCACCGGCGGGCCGGGTCGTGATGCCCGACAACCAGTTCAGCGTCACCCGCGTGGGGGCCAAGTCCGACGGACGAGTCCGCTTCACCGTCACGTTCCCCGGGCCCGGAAGAGCCGACGTGATGGAGACCGTGTCGCTGAACGGCCTCGCCCGCGCCGCTGCCACGTTCACACCGGCAGCCGGGCGGTTCACGTTCGCCAGCAAGCGCCTGAAGGTATTCCGCGCTGGGGCGATGACGGTCACCGTGACCCCGAACAAGCGCGGCCGGAAGCTGATCGCCCGGCAACGCCGCTCGGTCATGGTCCGCCTCCGGGTCGCTTACACGCCCGCCGACGGCGCCCAGCGCAAGATCGGCACCTACGGCGTGCGCATTCCCGCGCGCAAACGCACGTCGCGACGCGGCTGAAGGACGACGACGCCGGGCGGCTGCGATGGGTATCCGGATACGCACGTCCCCTGCCCAGCCGCGGCGCGGTCTGGCAGGGTACGCGTCGATGACCTCTCGCCCGGCGCCCGACGCGCTGCGCTCAGGCGGGACGCCGCCGCGGCGGAGCGCGCTCACGCTCGCGGTCGGCGAGGTCGCGGTCACCGCGCTGTTCTGCGGGCTCGCGACGCTGGCCGCGATCTACTCGGGCGTCGAGATCACGCCGCCTTGGCAGGCCGCGCTGCTGGTCGTCTGCGGCTGGGTCTACGTCGCCGCCGGCACGATCGCGTGGCTGCGGCGGCCGAGCAGCCGGATCGGCCTGCTGATGACCGTCGGCGGCTTCGCCTGGTTGGCGGCGGCGCTCGCGAACACGGAGGTGCCGGCACTCGTGGCAACAGGTCTCGTCGTCCGGACGCTGCCGATCGCGGTCCTCGTCCACCTGCTGCTGGCCTTTCCGTCCGGACGGCTGCACAGCGTCGTGGCGGGCGCGACGGTGCTCTCGGGCTACGTCGTCTGCCTGGTGCTGCAGGCGCCGCTCTACCTCTTTGCCGGCTCCGGGCCGCTGTCGGTCGCCGACCGTCCTGGGCTCGTCGCTGCCGGCGAGTGGGTCCAGCGCGGCGCCGGCTCGCTCGTCGTGATCGCCGCCAGCTGGCTGCTCGTGGTGCGGCTGAGAGCAGCGCCGCCGGCCCAGCGCCGGCTGCTGGCAGCGCTGTCGGCCTACGGGATCGTGGCGGTGCTGGTCTTCCCGCTCGGGCCGACGATGGCGGAGCTGCTCGGCGTCGACGGGCTGCTCGTCTTCGTCATCGAGATCGCGCTGACGGCGTTGGCGCCGGTCGCCTTCCTCGTCGTCGCCTTGCGCGGCGGCTTCGCACGCACCGGCGAGATCGAGGAGCTGGGCGTCTGGCTGGGGACCGACGACCGCGGTCGTCCGCAGCTGACCGACGTGCTTGCGGCGGCGCTCGGTGACCGCAGCGTCGACCTGCTCTTCCGCGTGCCGGGTGAGCGCGGCTGGGTCAACGGCGCGGGAGTTGCCGCCGTGCCGCCAGCAGCCGGCGCGGGTCGCGGCGTCGTGGAGGTCGAGCTGGCCGGCGAGACGATCGGCGCGATCGTCTACGACGCGACCCTGACGACTCGCTCGCACGAGGTTCGCGCCGCCGCGCGGGTCGTCGCGCTGGCGCTTGATCGTGAGCGGTTGACGGTCGAGCTGCGCGCCTCCCGCGCCCGCCTCGTCGAGGCCGGCGACGCCGAGCGGCGGCGGATCGCGCGCGACCTCCATGACGGGCTGCAGTCGCGGCTGCTGCTGCTGGCGGTCCAGGCGAGCATGATGGCCGCGACGGCGGGCGCCGGCGCGCGAAGCGTCGCCTCGCTGCGCGCAGCGATCGACGTCGAGCTGAGCGCCCTGCGGACCGAGATCGAGACGGCGATCGACGAGCTGCGTGCTCTCGTCCACGGCGTGATGCCGGCGGAGCTGGCCGACGGTGGGTTGCCGGCCGCCATCGAGGCGCTCGCGGACCGCCTCCCGATCGCGGTCGCGATCGACTTCGACGGCGTCGGCCGGCGGCTCCCGGCGGCGGTCGAGACGACCGGCTACTTCGTCGTCTCCGAGGCGCTCGTCAACGCGGTCAAGCATGCCCGCGCGAGTGAGCTGGCGGTCGCGCTCTCGCGCGTGCCCGACGAGCGGCTGCGGATCGAGGTGCGCGACGACGGAATCGGCGGCGCGGGCCGCGGTCACGGGATCCGCTCGATGGCCGACCGTGTCGAGGCGCTCGGCGGCAGCCTGTGGATCGAGAGTGAGACCGGTGCGGGGACGCGCGTGCTGGTGGAGCTGCCATGCGCGTCGTGATCGCCGAGGACCACCTGCTGACGCGAGAAGGGCTGTCGCTCGTGCTGACGCGCGCCGGTCTGGAGATCGTCGCCGTCGCCGGCGACCGCGACGATCTGGTGCGCAAGGCCTCCGCCCACCGGCCCGACCTCGTCGTCGCCGACATCCGGATGCCGCCGACGCACACCGACGACGGCCTGCGCGCCGCGCTCGAGCTGCGCGGTCGGCACCCCGGCCTGCCAGTGCTGCTGCTCTCGCAGTACGTCCAGCGCCGTTTCGCGGTCGAGCTGCTGGAGAGCGGCGAGGAGGGCGTCGGCTACCTGCTCAAGCAGCGGATTGCCGACACTGACCGCTTCGTCGCCGATCTGCGCCGCGTCGTCGCCGGCGGTTCCGTGCTCGACCGCGAGGTCGTCGCCGCGCTGCTCGACCGCCCGCGCCGCGACGACTCCGTCGAGCGCCTCACCGACCGCCAGCGAGAGGTGCTCGAGCTGATGGCCGAGGGCCGCAGCAACACGGCGATCGCGGAACAGCTCTCGATCGCGCAGAAATCGGTCGTGCGTCACATCTCCCACATCTACGACGCGCTCGGCCTCGATCGCAGCGCCGACGACCACCGTCGCGTACTCGCCGTCGTGCGCTATTTGTCGGCGTAGCCGAGAGGGGTGGACCGAGAGGCCGGTGGGAGCGCTGGCGGCCAGCTCCGCACCGGAGGCCTCGCGGCATCATTCGGCTCCAAGCGCGCGGGTGCTCATCTGACGGTCGTCCGCGAGGTCCGGGGGCGCGGCGGGGAGCTGCACCATGACGCGGAGCCCCCCAGCGGCGCGGGGTTGCATGGTGAGGGTTCCGTCGTGCGCCTGGGCGATGCTCTTGACGATCGCCAAGCCGAGGCCGACGCCCGCGTGGTCGGTGCGGATGCGCTTGCTGCCGCGCTGAAACGGCTCGGCCAGCGTAGAAACCAATTGTGGGGTGAGCTGCTCGCCGGTGTTCTCGACGGTGAGCACCACGCACTCGGGGTGAACGCTGGTCGTGACCCACACGGTGCCCTGCTCGTGCAGGTTGTGGACGATCGCGTTGTGCACCAGGTTCGTCGCCGTCTGCAGCAGCAGCGCGTGCGAGCCGATGGTGGGAGTCATGTCACCGGAGGTCTCGATGGTGACGCCGCGCTGTTCTGCGAGGTTGAGCAGCGTTTCGGCGGCTTGTTCCGCGATCAGGGAGAGGTCGACGTGTTCTGGGACGAACGACCGCTGGTCGGCGCGGCTGAGCAGGAGCAGCGCTTCGGTGAGGTCGATCGCTCGCGTGTTGACTGCGTGGAGGCGTTCGACGAGCTCGCCGCTGTCGCGGTCGGGATCGTTGCGGGCGACGTCGAGCAGCGCCTGCGTGATCGCCAATGGGGTGCGCAATTCGTGAGAGGCGTTGGCGGCGAATCGTTGCTGTTCGGCGACATGTGCTTGGAGCCGCGCGAGCATGGCATCGAAGCCGTCGGCGAGTTCGCGGAACTCATCTCTGGGGCCCTGCAGCCGGATTCGATGGGAAAGCGATCCAGTCGCGGCGACGCGTGTGGCGTCAGAGATCTGTTCCAAGGGAGCGAGCATCCGTCCGGCCAGAAACCAACCCGCGACGAGACCGAACACCAGGAGGAAGGCCAGCACCACGATTGCCGCCGCGCCAAAGACGCTTGGGCCAAAGTTGTGTGGGTCGAGGACGCGCGAGAAAGTGCGGAGCCTGGGAATGAGACTGCTGGCGGGATAGCCTCGCAGCAGGAACACCCAGACGATGGCGAGCAGCAAGGTGCCCGCGAGCATGAGGAACCCGGCGTAGCTGAGGGTGAGCTTGAGGCGAACACTCAAACCAGGGGCCCGGGCCCTATCCACGGTCCCCTCCCGCACCTTCGGAGCCGGGTGCTGTGTCGATGCGGTACCCGGCGCCGGTCATGGTGGCGATGATCCAGGGGTCGCCGAGCCGTTTGCGCAGGGCCGAGACCGTGATGCGCACGGCGTTGGTGAACGGGTCGGCGTTCTCATCCCACGCCCGTTTCAGCAGCTCTTCGGCGCTGACGACACCGCCTTCGGCGGCGACGAGAACTTCGAGCACGGCAAACTGCTTGCGGGTCAGCGCGACGTAGCGGCCGTCGCGGTAGACCTCGCGGCGAAACGGATCCAGACGCAGGCCCGCGATCTCTCGCACGGGCGGCCGGTGGTGGGCGCGGCGGCGGTCGAGCGCTCTGAGACGGAGCACGAGCTCTCGGAGCTCGAAGGGCTTGGTGAGGTAGTCGTCGGCACCGAGCTCGAAGCCGGTGGCCTTGTCGTCGAGACGGTCGGCAGCGGTGAGCATGAGGATCGGCGTGCCGCTGCCGGAGGCGACGATGCGCCTGGCGATCTCGTCGCCGGAGGGCCCGGGGATGTCGCGGTCGAGGATCGCGATGTCGTACGAGTTGACGCCCAGTAGCTCCAGAGCCGTGTCGCCGTCACCAGCAACGTCTGCCGCGATCGTCTCCAGGCGCAAGCCGTCGCGGATGGCATCCGCCATGTAAGGCTCGTCCTCGACGATCAGCACGCGCATGTTCCGATGCTAGAGCCAGGCGCATATCGCCCGCATATCGAAAACAACATACGGCCTGGCAACACCCCGGCGCCTTGACTGGAGGCATGATCCGCAGTGAACCAGCACCAACCCTGACCCGCCGCAAGGGATCGCCGGCGACCTCGGCCGCCCCGACGACGGGGATCGCGATCTACGGGTGCGACGAGGACGAGGCCGCGCTGTTCCAAGCGATGGCGCCCCGCCTCGGCGTCGTGCCGACGATCACTGCGGCAGCGGTGTCCGAATGCAACGTCGGCCTGGCACGCGGTGCCCGATGCATCAGCATCGGGCACAAGACGCATGTCACGAACGCCACCCTTCGTGCACTCAGCGAAGCCGGCGTGGCGTACATCTCCACGCGAAGCGTGGGACGCAACCACATCGACGTCGACTACGCGGAGCAGGTCGGCATCTCCGTCGAGACGGTCGCCTACTCCCCCGACAGCGTGGCGGACTACACGCTGATGCTGATGCTGATGGCGGTGCGGCATGCCAAGTCGATCGTCAAGCGTTCGGACGTTCACGACTACCGCCTGAACGACGTGCGCGGGCGGGAGCTGCGCGACCTGACCGTCGGGGTGATCGGCACGGGACGCATCGGCAGCGCGGTCGTCGACCGGCTGCGCGGGTTCGGCTGCCGAACGATCGCCCATGACACCCGGCGCAGCGCCGGTGCCCACCACGTCGCGCTCGATGAGCTGCTCGAGCGGAGCGACATCGTGACGCTCCACACACCGCTCACTCCGGAGACGCACCATCTCCTCGATCGCCGCCGGATCGAGCGGATGAAACACGGCGGGGTGATCGTCAACACCGGGCGTGGCGCGCTGCTCGACACCGAGGCGCTCCTCGCGGCGCTGGAACGGGGCAGGTTGGGCGGCGCCGCGCTGGACGTCCTCGAAGGAGAGGAAGGGATCTTCTACGCCGACTGCAGCGACAAGCCGATCGAGAGCCAGCTGCTGCTGCGGTTGCACCGGCTGCCGAATGTGCTGGTCAGTCCGCACACCGCTTATTACACGGACCACGCCCTGACTGACATCGTCGAGCACTCGCTGGCCGACTGCCTGAACTTCGCCGCCAGGGGTCAGCATGGATAAATTGAACGTCGGGATCATCTTCGGCGGCTGTTCCGAAGAGCATCTGATCTCCGTCAAATCGGCGCACGAGGTCGCACGCCACCTCGATCTCGCGAAGTACGAACCGCACTACGTCGGGATCACGGCGAGCGGCGAGTGGAAGCTCTGTGACGGGCCTGGCGCAGCTTGGGAGAACGGACGTTGCCGTCCGGTCATGCTGTCACCGGACCGAACCGTCCACGGACTGCTCGTCCTGGAGGAGGGCCCGCCTGCCCGGTACGAGACGATCAGGCTCGACGTGGTGCTCCCCGTCCTGCACGGCAAGCTCGGCGAAGACGGCGCGATGCAGGGCCTGCTGGAGCTCGCCGGGATTCCCTACGCGGGCTGCAACGTCCAGAGCTCTGCCCTCTGCATGGACAAGTCGCTGGCGTACATGGTCGCCAGAGCCGCCGGAATCGCGACGCCGAAGTTCTGGACCGTCACGGCGAACGAGGACGCCGATCCCGATCAGCTCACCTATCCCGTCTTCGTGAAGCCGGCCCGCTCGGGCTCGTCGTTCGGCGTCACCAAGGTATCTCGCAGAGACGAGCTGCAAAGCGCGGTGGAAGCCGCGCGGCAGTACGACTCGAAGGTGCTGATCGAGCAGGCGGTGGTCGGCAGCGAGGTCGGATGCGCGATTCTGGGCGACGATGGAGATCTGCTCGCCGGCGCGGTCGATCAGATCGCACTCTCGCACGGCTTCTTCAGGATCCATCAGGAGGAAGAGCCGGAACGCGGCTCCGACAACTCGACAGTCATCGTCCCCGCGGACATCTCGCCAGCGGCGCGCTCGCTCGTCCAGGAGGCGGCGAAGACCGTCTATCGCGCGCTGGGATGCAGGGGCCTGTCGCGGGTCGACATGTTCCTGACGGAGGGCGGGCACGTGATCCTCAACGAGGTCAACACGTTGCCCGGCATGACCTCCTACAGCCGCTACCCGCGCATGATGGCGGCCGCCGGACTGCCGTTGCGCGACGTGATCGACCGGATCGTGTCGCTGGCGCTGACGGGTGACGGACGATGACCGGAGACTTCGTCTTCGTCGACGAGTTCGTCGCCGGAATACGTTGGGACGCGAAGTACGCGACGTGGGACAACTTCACCGGCAAGCCGGTGGACGGATATATGGCCAATCGCATCGTCGGCACGCGAGCCTTGTGCGCGGCCTTGGAAGACGCGTGCGACGAGGCCGCAGCCCTCGGCTTCGGCCTGCTGCTGTGGGACGGGTATCGCCCACAACGCGCCGTCGACTGCTTTCTGCGCTGGGCGCAGCAGCCGGAGGACGGTCGGACGAAGCTCCGGCACTACCCCACCATCGACAAGACCGAGATGTTCGAGAAGGGATATGTGGCGGCGAAGTCCGCCCACACCCGGGGCGGCGCCGTCGACTTGACGTTCTATCACCTGGCCAGTGGTGAACTTGCTCGCATGGGCGGTGACTTCGACCTGATGGATGCCGTCTCCCACCATGGAGCGAGCGGGCTCTCGGCGGTCGAAGCGCGCAACCGACGACGCCTCGGCTCGCTCATGGACCGCTGCGGCTTCTACGCCTACGAGCGCGAGTGGTGGCACTACACGCTCAAGGACGAGCCGCATCCAGACACCTACTTCGACTTTCCGATCGTCGTCAAGGGTGACGAGCGTGCGCTTCTCGACATCTGAGCTGACGGCGCACCTGGGCGGTGAGCTGCTCGGGCCCGATGTGATCATCGAGGGGGCGAGCATCGACTCGCGGACGATCCGTCCCGGGCAGATCTACGCTCCGATCGTGGCCGAGCGCGACGGCCACGCCTTCATCCCGGCAGCGCTCGAGGCCGGGGCGCCGGCCTACCTCACCGCGCAGGATCCGGCGGGCGGCACCGCCATCCGCGTCAGAGACACCGCCGCCGCGCTGTTGCGTCTGGGGGCGTTGGCCCGCAGTCGGGTTGGGGGCGCGATCGGCGTCACCGGGTCGGTCGGCAAGACCACCACCAAGGATCTCCTCGCCGGCTGTCTAGCGTCGACGTTCCGCACCGCCGCGAGCGAGCGCTCCTTCAACAACGAGCTGGGCCTCCCGCTGACGCTGCTGGGCGCGCCTGATGCTGCGCGGTGGGTGGTGCTCGAGATGGGGGTCCGGCGTGTGGGGGACATCGAGCGGCTGGCCGAGGTCGCACGTCCCGACGTCGGCGTCGTGACGAGCGTCGACATGGCGCACCTGGAGTACTTGGGCGATCTCGACGGCGTCGCTCGCGCCAAGGGCGAGCTCGTCGCCGCCCTGCCTTCGTCGGGTCTCGCGGTCTTGAACTTCGACGACCCCCGAGTCCGCCGCATGGCGTCGCTCAGCACGTGTCCCGTGCTGACGTATTCGGTCGGAGGCGACGCCGACGTGCGGGCCGACGACGTCAGGATGGACCGCGACCTGCGTGCGCGGTTCCGCCTGTCGTCGCCGTGGGGGCAGGCCGAGGTCCGGCTGGCGCTGCACGGCGTGCACCAGGTCCCGAACGCGCTCGCCGCGGCGACAGTCGCGCTGTGGTGCAGGGTCCCGCTCGAGGCCGTGGCCGCGGCACTCGCGCAGAGCAAGGGCTCACCCTGGCGCATGGAGGTCCATCACATGCCCGACGGCCCGCTCCTGGTCGTCGACTGCTACAACGCGATGCCCAGCTCGACCGAGGCGGGCCTGCGATCGCTGGCCGCGTTGCCGGGCGAACGCAAGCTGGCCGTCCTCGGGCTGATGGCGGAGTTGGGGGACCGGAGCGAATCCGAGCATCGCCGGATCGCCCTCCTTGCGGAGGAGCTCGGGATCGACCTGGTGGGGTACGAGACCGACCTCTACGGTGACGCCCACGTGACCGGTGTCGAGGACGCCGTCGCCGTGCTGCGCACGATGGGCCCGCGTGACGCAGCGCTCGTCAAGGGCAGCCGCGTGACGCGACTCGAAGATGTGGTGCGGGCATTGAATAGCGGCACAAGTTGAATTCCTGAAATGGACGCGGATTGCTGCCGATCCTCGCGATCCCTGAAACGACGAAACTCCGGTAGATGCCGCGCTCGACGCATCGTCGTCGCGGCCGTTCTGGGTCGGTCTTGCGCATCGTCGTGCACCGCTCCTCAGAGACCGGGACGCTTGACGCTAGCTTCACGTTCGGGTCACAGACCGCTCGCGCCCGTGTCGCTCCCCGCCCGGGATGCCGCACCTTGGAGCGCCACATCGGCCAGCTCGCGGACGCGCCGGCCCGCTGAGGTCAGGAACCGGTCGCGTTGGCGCTGCGCGAACAGCCGGACGCCGATGGTCGTGAACGGGTTGCTGGAGTTGATCAGCCGCGAGTAGGAGTGCACGCGGAACTGGACCTCGCCCGTGTCCAGCCACTTCCAGACCTCCCAAGACATCTCGCCTTGCTCGATGTGGCCCTGGAGCGTCTGGTAGGGCCAGCCCCACACGCGCACGGGTCGGCCGTCCACAGTCCGCTCCTCGTCGATGACGCGACCGACGCGGCAGCAGCCGTACGTCCGGAAGGGCCCGACGCGGAACTCGAGCAGCATGTTGCGGCCTTCCAGCGGGGTGTTGTGGCGGTAGTAGGCGCGCACGATGCTGGGGTCGGCGAACTTGTAGTCGCACAAAAGCGTCTGGGCGATCTGGAACGCCCCGCCCTCGATCGGCGGTCCGGGCGGCTCGGAAGGCAAGGTCTCCTGGTAGAGGTCGCGACGCCAGCCGTCTGTCTCCCGATGCGGGCCCCCGGGGTCGAAGTTGAGCGGTCGGTCCCGCAGTGCGGCAACGCGATCTGCGAGCCCGGCAGTCTCGGGCTCGATCACGCGACGCGTGTGGATGTCGATGCCGCCGGTCACCCGGCCGCCTGCGACCTCGGCGATGCGTTGAAGCATCGAGGTCCACATGTGCAGCTGGATCTCCTTGGCCATCCTCATGCGGTCGTAGAGCAGGTGAACGGTCGGGCCGGCGCTGCGGGCCCACGACTCGATCTCGAACACGATCACGGGGTCCTGCTGGAGGGCGGTGAAGCGGATCTGGCCGGCCTCGAGGTGTCCGTCGAGCGTGACCAGCCGAAACGACGTCGGGGTGCGCTCCACGACGCGCACCGGGCCGTCCCACGGGCCTGCCATGCGCACGCGGTATTCGTCTCCGACTCGCATCTCGCCCTCCTCGCCGCGGAGCTTGACGAACGAGGCGAACTCGGTCGGTGACGCGCAGTCGGGGTCGGCGGCGACGCGTGCCACCAGCTCCTCGGCGGTGAGCCGGGCGTCGCGAATGCGTGTCCGATAGCGGCGGTGAAAGAGCGGCCCGACGCCGTGCTCATGGCGCTGGATCTCATCGAGCGCGACCTCTGCAGCGAGCGCCGGCGGCCGGTCGGATGCGGGATCGCCGGCCTCCTCGACGCGGTGAAGCGGCACAGTGCGCCACAGATAGCGCCATGAGGTGAGGGCGACGCCGACCGGCCAACGCGCGGCCGTCGACATCCGGCGGCTGACCGGCAGCTTTTGAGGCATCTTTGCACCGGTACCCTGGGTACTGCATGCGCATGCTCGTCAACGCGCTCCACGGAGCCGGGCTGCGCGGCTGGATGCTGCACGCGACCGCGGTCGGCTCGATCGCGCTCTGCATCGTGCTCTGGCAACGGGCCAAGACCGTCGACCAGGACGAACGCGGCAACGCCGAGCGACGCGCCATGTTCGTCGGCCTCTGGCCGCCGACGTTGTGGATCATCGGCGACTCGATCGAACGCCACGAACGCCGACGATCACACCGGTGGCCCTGAGCTGTGCGTGCGCCTCAGCGGGGCAGCATGCGGATCCGCTTCCGCGGGCGCTGCACGGGATCAGCTTCTGACCCTGCGCGTGAGGGCGACGGCGGCACCGGCCGCCAGTGCGTCCTCGAGCAGTCCGACGACAGCGTCGGGCAGCCCCGTGCGTCTCGCGACCACGCCGCGAGCGCGCTCTGCCGTCACGGCGGACACGCCGGCCGCCCCGGCGGCGGCGACCGCGCCGCGCGCGCCGGCGACCTCCCGGCCGGCGAGCGCCGAAGTTACGAGCCGCTCCGCCAGGGCGGGCAGAGCGCTGCGCGACGGCACCCGCGGGTGCTTGTCGGCGAGGCACTCGCCGATGCCAGCTGCGATCAGGACGTATCTGCCGGCGCCGTCGCCGCCGATGCAGCCGCGGGCAGCGAGAGCGGCCAACGGGGCCATCGAGCGCACGCCTGCGACGCCGCCGAGCGCGGCGGCCCGTGCAACCCGTCGTTCGGCGAAATCGGTCGCGGCGTGCTCGGCGACGGCTCGCGCCGGCGTGCTGAGGATCGTGGCGGCGGTCAAGGGCGCTTCCTTCGCTCGAGGATCGCCAGCGTGCCGTCGGCGGCGCCCGCGGCCAGGCGCGTGCCGTCCGACGACCAGCGCAGGCAGGTCGCGCCGTCCTCAAGGCCAACGGCCGCCAGCGGCAGGTCGTCGTGCTCAAGCTCCCACAGCAGCACCATGCCGTCGTCCGCGGTGGAGGCGAGCAGTCGGCCTCCGGGTTGGAAGGCGAGGGCGGTGATGCGGCCCTCGTGGCGTTCGAGCTCGCGCGGGCGGCTGCCGGCTGGGCCGCGGCCAGCGAAGTCCCAGACGGTGACCACATCGCTGCCGCCGGTTGCCAGCCAGCGCGCGTCCGTGCTCCACGCCAGCTCGCGGACCTTCAAGGGGTAGCCGGTCATCTCCAGCTCCCGCTTGCGGCGGAGGTCCCAGAAATGGACGGAGGCGTCCTGGTTGCCGTGGGCAAGGCGCTTGCCGTCGGGGCTGAACGCGACTGCGAGCACCGAGCCGATCCAGTCGAGCTGGTCGACCTCGTGCCCGTCCTTGGCGCGCAGGAGGCGGACGCCGCCGTAGCTGCCGACGGCGAGCGTGACGCCGCGTGGGTGCCAGCCGATGCAGGAGACAGTGGCAGGCGCCGACGGCGCGGTGGCCTGCAGATTGCCGTGCGGCGTCCAGAACGACACGTCGCGCCGGTGCGCGGCCGCCAGCAGCTCGCCGTCGGGTCGCCAGGCGACGTGCTCGACCCAGCCGCCGAGGTCGCGGTCGTCCCCGGCGATCACGAGACGCCCGTCCTCGCCGCCGGAGGCGAGCGTCCCAGCGGCGGAGAACGCGACGGCGAGCGCGCCCCCGGTGTGCTCGTGGACGACCTCGGCATCGCCGCCAGCCGCCGTCGCCGGGGCGACGACGACTTGGCCGTCGGCGCATGCCGCTGCGACGCGGGTGCCGTCGGGGCTCCAGTCGAGCTGGCGGATCCAGTCGCCGAGCTGCCAGGTGCGGGCGAGGTGCAGATCGGCGCGGGCGCCGCTCACGCGAGGCATGCGCGGAAGCCCTCGGTGAGCGCGTGGCGGTCGAGGTTGCGGCCGATGAAGACGAGCTGGTTGCGACGGGGATCGCCGTTCCAGGGTCGGTCGGCCTGGCCGTCGAAGAGCATGTGGACGCCCTGGAAGACGAAGCGCTCTTGCTGGCCGTCGATCGCGAGCACGCCCTTCATGCGGAAGATGTCGGGGCCCTGCGTCTGCAGCAGTTCGCTGAGCCATGCGTTGAGCTTGGCGGAGTCGAGGTCGCCGGGAAGGTCGATTCCGACGGAGGTGACGGTCTCGTCGTGCTCGTGATCGTCGGGGTCCTCGTCCATGAAGCCAGGGTCGACTTCGAGCTTGCGCGTGAGGTCGAAGGCGCCGACGCCGACGACGTCGTCGATCGGCAGCGCGGCGTTCTGCGTGCGGTGCACGCGCGCCATGCGGTTGAGCCGTGTGATCCGCGTCTCGAGGTCCTCGACGGCTGTGTCGTCGACCAGGTCGGTCTTGTTGAGCACGATCACGTCGCCGAAGGCGATCTGCTCGGCGCACTCGTGTGAGTCCTCCAGGTGCAGGTCGATGTGCTTGGCGTCGACCATCGTCACGATCGCGTCGAGCGCCAGTTCCTCGCGCAGCTCGTCGTCCATGAAGAAGGTCTGGATCACCGGGGCGGGGTCGGCGAGGCCGGTCGTCTCGATCAGGATGTGGTCGAGGCGGTCTCTGCGCTCCAGCAGCTTGCCGAGGATGCGGATCAGGTCGCCGCGCACGGTGCAGCAGATGCAGCCGTTGTTCATCTCGAAGATCTCTTCGTCGGCGTCGATCACAAGCTCGTTGTCGATGCCGATCTCGCCGAACTCGTTCTCGATCACGGCGATCTTCTTGCCGTGTTGCTCGGTCAGGATGCGGTTGAGCAGGGTCGTCTTGCCTGAGCCGAGGAAGCCGGTCAGGACGGTGACGGGGATCTTCTCGACGGTCGCTGCGGTCATCTGGTCGTCTCCTGGCGTTCGAGCGCGGCAACGACGTCCTCGCGGGTGACGTCGCTCGCCGGCTTGCAGATCTTGTGCTGGACGGTGCGGCGCGGCCCAAGGCCGATCAGCACCACGGTCTCGACGTCCGGGCAGCCGGGCTCGGCGCAGCGAAGCTCTTGGACGCTCACGCTGGCGGCCGCGCTGAAGCCACCGGCCTCCCGCGTCCAGTCACGGATGCGGCGGCCGACGTCGCGCTCGACACGCGGACGGCTCCCAAGCAGGTCCACGGTCATGCCACCCTGAGAAGAAAATCAAGACTCAGTCTCATTAGCGGCAACCGTAGCAGCGCCTCCTGCGATATGGTCCAAATGAGATTCAGTCTTATTTGTTTCCTGACACGGAGAGATATGCCTCGCCGAAATGCTCCCTTCGTCATCGCGGCGACCGCCGCGCTCGCGCTCACCGTTCTCGCCGGCTGTGGCAGCAGCGACGACACGCCGGCTGCCAGCTCGGCCACGGCGGCCTCCGTCGAGCCGCTGAAGGTGATGACGAGCTTCTATCCCGTGGAAGAGGTCGCCAGGGCGATCGGCGGCGACCGCGTGTCGGTCGCCGACCTGACGCCAGTCGGCGGCGAGCCGCATGACCTCGAGCTCAAGCCGCCACAGCTGGCGGAGCTGGAGGACTCCAAGCTCGTGCTGTACCTCGGCGACGGCTTCCAGCCGCAAGTGGAGAAGGCGGTGTCCTCGCTGCCGTCCGATCAACGAACGGTCGATCTGTTGCACGGCATCGAGCTGCGCCCGGCGCAGGTCGGAATCCCTGGCGTCCGCGGCGAGGTCGACGGCGGGGCGGGGCCGAGGCGCTGAAGGGCAACCGCGATCCGCACGTCTGGGTCGACCCGACCCGTTTCATCGCGATGGCGCAGCGGATCCGCGACGCGCTCACGGCCGCCGACCCCGCCAGTCGCGCGACCTACGTCGCCAACGCCGACCGCTACATCGCGACGCTGCGCGCGCTCGACGCCGACTTCAGACGGCGACTGCGCAGATGCGCCTCGCCCGTGCTGGTCACCAGCCACGCCGCCTTCGGCTACCTCGCCGACCGCTACGGTCTGACGCAGGCCGCGATCGCCGGCATCTCGCCCGATGCCGAGCCCGACCCGAAGTCGCTCGCCGCCACCGCCGACTACGCCAAGGCGCACAACGTCAGAACCGTCTTCTTCGAGACGCTCGTGCCGCGCAAGCTCGCGCAGACGGTCGCCCGGACGATCGGCGCCGCGACCGACGCGCTCAACCCGGTCGAGGGGCTCACGCAGCAGCAGCTCGACGACGGCGAGGACTACGTCTCGATCCAGCGCGACAACCTCGCCGCGATGGTGAGGGGGCTGCGATGCACGGGCGCGTGAACCGGCCAACGATCTCCGTCACCGGGGTCGGAGTCAGCTACGGCGACCACGTCGCTCTGCGGGACGTGACCCTGCATGCGCACGCCGGCGAGATCGTCGCGCTGGTAGGCCCCAACGGCGCGGGCAAGTCGTCGCTGCTGCGCGCGATCATGGGCCTGCAGGCGCACGACGGCGAGGTGACGGTTTACACTGCGCGGCCGCGGGCAGCGGCGGTCGCGTTCGTGCCGCAGCGCGCCGACGTCGACCTGCAGTTCCCGATCACGCTCGAGCAGGTCGTCGCCGACGGACGGCGGCCGTTCGTCGGCCCCTGGCGGCCGTTGCGCGGCGTCGACCGCCGCGCCGTCGAGCAGGCGATCGCGACTGTCGCGCTGGACGGACTGCAGCGGCGCGGGATCGGCGAGCTGTCCGGCGGGCAGCTGCAGCGCGCCTTCATCGCACGTGCCCTGGCTCAGGAAGCGGAGCTGCTGCTGCTCGACGAGCCGCTGACCGGCGTCGACACGCCGACCGGCGAGTCCCTCGTCAACCTGCTGCAGACGCTCGCCGTGAACGGCCGCACGATCATGCTGTCGACCCACGATCTCGCACAGGTCCGGCATCGCTTTGCCCGCTGCGTCGTGCTCAACCGCACGGTTCTCGCCGACGGCGCGCCCGCCGACGTCCTCCGCACCGAACGGCTTGAGCAGATCTTCCTCGCGCATGCCTGACCTCGGCTGGCTCACCGAGCCCTACCACTACGACTTCATGCAGCGCGCGCTGATAGCCGCGCTGATCGTCGGAGCGATCGCGCCGCTGGTCGGCACCTGGATCGTGCTGCGTCGTCTCTCCTACCTCGGCGACGCGATGAGCCACGCGACCGTGGGCGGCGTCGCGGTCGCCTACCTCGGCGGCTGGTCGATCACCGTCGGCGCGATCGGCGCCGGCCTCGCAATGGCCGGCATGATGAGCGTGCTGGAGACTCACCCGCGGCTGCGAGAAGACGCGATCATCGGCGCCGTCGAGGCCGCGCTGTTCGCCGCCGGCATCGTCGTCATCACCTCCAGCCACTCCATCAGCATCGACCTGACACACCTGCTGTTCGGCTCGATCACGACCGTTACAGACGCCGACCTTCTCCGCAGCGCCGCGCTCGGCGGCGGCTGCCTCGCGCTGCTGGCGCTGCTGTTCCGCGACCTGCGCGCCGCGACGTTCGACCCGCAGCACGCCGTACTCGTCGGGATCCCGACCGGCTTGCTGCGCTTCGTGCTCTACGTGCTGCTGGCCATCACTGTCGTGCTCGGCCTGCAGTCGGTCGGGCTGCTGATGTCGGTCGCCCTGTTCGTGATCCCGCCCGCGGCCGCGCGTCTCTGGTCGGGCACCGTCCGGCGGATGGCCGCGCTCGCCGCCTGTTTTGGCGTCGGCTCGTCGCTGGCAGGGCTGACGATCAGCTACCACGCCGGCAGCGCCCCCGGCGCGACGATCGCGCTGTGCTCGGTCGCGATCCTTGCGATCTCGTTCGTCGCGACGCTGCCTCGCCGGGTCAGGCCCGTCCACAGAGATGCGCGACCCCGCCGGGCCAGGCCGGCGCGTCGGGCGCTCAGGCGGGGCGCACGCCTCGCAGCACGATCTCGTGGCCGCTGAGGCGGACCCCGAGGCGCTCGGCGGCCGCGGCGATCGCCCCGTCCAGCGCGGCATCGACGAACGGCTCGACGACGCCGCTCTCGTCGTCAACGAAGTGATGGTGGCGATGCGCCGGGTCGGCGATCTCGTATCCCGCTCTGCCGTCGCGACCGATCAGGCGGCGGACCAGCCCCAGCGCGCACAGCTGCTCGAGGATCCGGTACACGGAGGCGTTCGAGCCGACGCCGCGCTCGAGCAGCAAACGCCGAATCTCCTCCGCGCCGATCAGGCATTGGCCGTGGCAGGCGAGTAGCTCGATCAATGCGGAGCGCGTCGCTCCCGACCGCATTCTCGCGCGGGCGATCTCCTGCTCGGCATGCGCGAGCCAACGGTCCCGGCACTCGGGGTCGGCCGCATGTCCGGCTCGGTCCCGCCCGTGTGGGGTTGTGCGGCGATCGTCAGTGCGCATGGTCGTGCGAGCGGCCCGAGACCGTCAGCCACGACTGCCACGTGATCCGCAGGATCACCGCGGTGATCGCGAGGCCGATCAGCGGATCAGCGACTGGCACGCCGAGCATGACGACCGCCGCGGAAGCGACCACCGCGAGCGAGACGTAGGCATCGGCGCGGGCGTGGGCGCCGTCGGCGATCAACGCCGGGCTGTCCAGGCACGTCCCGGCGCGCGTGCGTATGAGCGCGGCGATCCAGTTGCCGGCGAACCCGACCAAGCCCGCGGCCGCAAGCGCCCCGAGACGGTCGACGTGGGCCGGCTCGACCAAACGGTGGATCGCCTCGTACGCTGCCACGCAAGCGCTCAGGAAGATCGCTGCGACCACTGCGCAGCCTGCCCAGCGCTCGGCGCGCGCGCTGCGCAGGGCAAAGGCGATGCCCAGCGGCACAGCCGTGAGGGCGTCTCCCGCGTTGTGGATCAAGTCGGCGAGCAGCGCCACGCTGCCGGACAGCGCGAACACGACCGCCTGCGCCGCCGCGCTCAGCCCGAGGACCGCCAGCGACAGGCCGACCGCTCGCAGACCGGCGCGCGAGCGTCTGATCGAGTCGTCGACCAGCCCGTGCGAATGGCCGTGGCCGCCGGCCTGCGCGTGCGAGGCCTCGACGTGGGGATGGTGGGACATCGCCTCAGCCGACGCCGGCAGAGGAGGCCGTGCGCGTTCGTCCGGCAATCCCGAGGCGCACGTGCTGGGCATGCGCGACTGCCTGCTCCAACAGTTCCGCGACGTGGTCGTCGTGCAGCTCGTAGACCACGCTGCGCCCATCGCGGCGTCCGGTCACGAGCCCGAGATGCCGCAGCAGCCGCAGTTGATGCGACACCGCCGATCCCTCCATTCCGACCGCTGCAGCGAGATCGTTGACCGAGGTCGGGCCGTCGTGTAACCGGGCGAGGATCCGCAGACGGCTCGGGGCGGCAAGCGCCTGCATGCTCTCCGCAGTCGTCTGCACGAAGCCGGGGTCTTGTAGCAGTCGCTCGACGTCTGGTGCCTCGCCGTGAGCCATGAACGACAGAATAGCTGAACAGTTGCTCATATGAAATCGCGCCGGCGCCAGTACGGCTGGCCGGCGCACTGACCGTAAGATCCGGCATCAGCCGACGTTGATGCTTGCCTGACCGTTGGCCGTCGATCCATTGCTGGTCGTAACCGCCACCGACGCTGGCAGCGGGCCGCTGGGCGTGGCGCCCGACAGCGTGACGGTATAGCTCTCGGTCACCGCTCCAAACTCCGGCAGGGTGCCAAGCGAGCATGATGTCGAGCTCGACGAGCAACTCGCGACCGACGCCCGACCCTGCGCCTGCGTCACCGACCACGTCACCGGGCCGGTCAGGGTCGCGCCCTGCGGCAGCGTGTCGCTAATTTGGACGTTCTGTGCGTTGGCGGTCAGATCGCCGGCCCACTGCTCGATGTCAGGATCCGCGACCGTGACCTGGTAGGTCACCTGACCTCCTGGAGCGACGGTTCCGCCTGACGGTGACGTGATCGACTGCTGCGCGCTCAGCTGGGCGCCCCAGGTCGTCGGGTTCTGGGCGATCTCCGCCGCGATCAGGTTCTGGCCTGGGAAGTCGGAGAAGATGATCCCGTACCGGTAATACGCACCGTGGCTGTCGGCATGATTATTTTGCAGGTAGTTCATGGTGTAGAGGTTGCAGCCGATCCCCTGGTCGATCTGCGGCGAGCATCCGTTCGACACCTCCCCGAAGCTGTACACCGATCCCGCGTATCCGGCTGGGGACTCGGCCGGATCAGACTCGGCGCTGGTGAAGCCGATGTTGAGGTCCTGTGCGTTGGTCCAGTCCGGCCAGCGGTACGGATCGCCGGTCGCCGCCCATTGCAGTGCTGAGGAGACGTCGTCCTCCTTTCTCACCGGGGCGCTGAAGTGATCCTGGACATACGGTGGCTGCCCGTTTTGGTTGGGCGTGTTCGACTCCTGCCAAACGATCCCTGACGGCGGGTCCATGTCCGAGGAGTCAACGGGAGATGTGCCGATGTAATCGCCCGGCGACTGGGTGATCACGACGACCTTGCCGCGGATCGCCCACAGCGGCGGGTTCTGTCCCTGGACGCCCCAGTACACGATCGACGAGAACTTATGCAGGACCGTGTCGACCTGAGTGGCAAAATTGGACGTGTTCTTGGCTTCATCCTGGACGTTCATCACCACGGTCTCGTTCGGGTTCTGGGTGAGAAAGCTCTGGAGCGTCGGCATCACGTTCGCCGCTTGATCCGAGCCGCCGATGTTGAACCACACGCCAGTGGTCTTGGAGCCGTGGGTGATCTCGAGGCATTGAGCGCTTCCGCAGCTCTCGTCCTCCAGCCGAATGTCGATCGCCCGTATTCCCGCTTGAAGCTGTTCGGCCAAGGACAGCGACTGCGCCCGATAGTCCGTGTCTGCCAGATCAGTGGAAAGCCCATAGGTGCCGGTGTCGTGCGTCCCGGGCAATGTCAGCTGACTCAGCCGCGTTCCGTCCGAAAGACCAGACATCCAGCTCGACTCGTCCACACCCGGCGCCAAACCGGACTCGTCGCAGTACGCGCCTTGTTGGCCGTTCTCCCACCCTCCGCTGTTATTGCTCGAGCAGTAGGAATCGTCGTCCGTCACGCTCTCGGCGCCGGTTCCCGCGCGAGCTGACCAACGCCAATGCGGGATCACCTCCGGTGGCATCGGGCCCTCGGCCTCGCCGGTGATGACCACCCCGGTCTTTTCCGTCTTGGCTGCGAGGTTCTGGATCACGACATGCCTGTTGCGCAGACCGGCCCGCAGCGTGCACTGGCCGCGATCGCGCAGCCTGCAACTGCGCGACCCGAGCGTCACGCGCACCGGGCCCCGGCCGACGTTCGCGAAGGCGATGGTCATCTTGATCGGGTGACCGCGTCGGTCGGTGCGCCCGTCCAATGCTGGGAACCGTCTCGCCGCGGTGCAGTCCAACCGGCCCAGCCTGCGCACAGCCGCGGCCACGCAGCGGTGACCGACGGACGGGATCGCCGCGTTGCGCGCGAACACGAACGCAGTCCGGTCGCCGCGGCGGCGCGAGCCCCAGCGCGCCGAACATGTCGTCCCTCCTGCAACCGCTCTCGAAAGCGGCTCCCAACAGGCCACGTATTGACCGGAGCCCCTCTGACCCAACGACCGCCGGTCACGGTTGCCGCTCAACTCGTACCCACGTGCGCCCAAGCGGTAGTCGAGGAACAGCCGTGGCGCGCTGTTGTGAGACGTGGGCCGCAGCATCCAACGAGACGACGATCCGGAGCCAACCTTGAACGGCGGCGACAGGATCGAACGAGACTCCAGTGCCAACCGGTTGTCGGCTGCACGACGTGTCCTCCACGTCAGTGGAGCGCGCGTCAGGTTTCGCACGAGCCCGGCAAAGCATGGGCTGCCTCTGTGTGAACAGGTGCCCTGAGCGGCGGCCGCCCGACCGGGAGCCAGCATCACCACGACGAGCACGCACATGCTCGCCAGCCCCAGCCACGCGGGCCGCCTCCACGATCCGCGCGCCGCCACACCCGTCAACGACACGTCGACTGCTCCCGCGCTCATCGTGACTCCCATCGCTTGTCGCCGGCCCTACGCCTGCCACCCACCTACGCCGTTTGAAAGCGCGCCGCCAATCTGCCACGACGAATATCCCGTCACAAGAGCAGCAGCCAGAGAATTCAGGTGACGGGCGTTGTTTTCATGAGACTAAGGCAGTCTTTATAACTAATTGAACAATCCCACTCGGTGGTGGCGCGCCGATTCCTGTGGATTACCTGCGGCCGAACATTCGTTGCTCGCCGACCGGCGATTGTTATCGAATTTTGCGCAAAGCTCAGGACGTGAGGCAGGACGGGGCGCGCGGGTTGGGGTTGGGCCGTAGCGTTCGGTGGACGGGTTGTTGCATTGCGATCGCGTCGTGGATGCGCGCGCGCAACGGCCCGACGCAAACAACGAGCGTCGGTGATGAGGTATGAGAGCCGCAGGGAACCTGGCCGGGGTTGTTTGGGGCGCGCGCGTCCCACGGGCGCTTGTGTTGGTGGCGACGTCCCTGTGCGCAGGCGTGGTCGCGTTCGCGGTCGAACGGCCCGAAAACGGCGAGGGGCCTGCGCGCCCTCCTAGTGACGTATCTTCCGCGAAAGTCGGTGGTTCCGTTGACAGCGGAACTCGCGTATTTGCTGATGCACGGTAGTGTGTCTCATGTAAATGGCACTTTCCGCTGTCAGCAGAAACCGCGACATTCGAGGAACTCTCGCACCCGACGACGGGCCTGGCGTCCTGCGCGTTGGGACCGAGCGCCTGCGTGCGCTGCTCCCCGGGTCGTGGGATCTGCAGGCGACGACCGGCGAGGTCCCATCGTTACATGCGGGTGTCGACAGCATGCTGCGGCTGCGAGCGCCGAGTGGCGACAGCGCCGTGCTCTTCGTGCAAGCCAAGCGGACGGTGAACACGCGCGATGTGCCGCTCGTGCTCGAATCGCTGCAGCGGGCGGCCGCGAACGCGAGCGATGAGGATGCGGTGGTGCCGGTGGTGATGGCGCGGTATCTCGCTCCCGCCACCCGGGAACGGATCGCCGCGGGCGGGGCCGGCTACGTCGACGCGACCGGGAACGTGCTGCTGTCATCCGACATGCCTGCCCTGGTGCTGCGTGACCGCGGAGAGGATCGCGATCCGTGGCGGGGAAGAGGGCGTCCCCGTGGCACGTTGAGAGGCGAGCCCGCGGCTCGGGTCGCGCGTGCCCTGGTCGACTTCGCTCCGCCCTACACCGTGCCGGACCTGGCCGCTCGCGCCGACGCGTCGACCGGCGCGACGTACCGCGTGATCGAGTTCCTCGACGGGGAGGGGTTGCTGGCGCGCGCACCCTACGGCCCGATCAGCGAGGTTCAGTGGCGTCCGCTGCTGGAGCGCTGGAGTCAGGATTACGGCTTCGCCGCTTCCAACACCGTGCAGACCTTTCTGGAGCCCCGTGGCCTCGACGCGCTCAACAAGCGTCTCGCGGAAGCGCAAGACCTCGAGTACGTCGTGACAGGGTCGGTAGCCGCGGAGCAGATAGCGCCGTACGCCCCCGCGCGGTTGGCAACGCTCTACGTGCGCGACCTCACGACCGCTGCAGAGAACCTGAAACTGCGACCGGTCGAGAGCGGCGCCAACGTCGCACTGGCGGCAGCGAGATACGACGTAGTGTTCGACCGAGCGCAGAAGATCAGTGGCTTGCGGGTCGCAGCACCCAGCCAGGTCGCCGTCGATCTGCTGACCGGCCCCGGGCGCAACCCCAGCGAGGCCGTCGCGCTGCTCGACTGGATGGAGCGTAATGAGCGCGACTGGCGACGCTGAAGTGCTGATCGCAGCGCGTGCCGCGCTGCTCGACGCACTCGACGCCCTTGTCGAGCAGCGCGACGCGCTGGTCTTGATCGGAGCGCAGGCGATCTACCTGCACACCGGCGCTGCCGTCGTCGCACTGGCCGAGGCGACCAAGGACAGCGACCTGGCCGTCGACGATCACGAGCGCATGACGATCACAGCGCTTGACCCGGACGACCGGCGCAGCGTGGAGATCGCCGTTGCCGGCCCGGCTGCACTGCTTGTTTCCAAGCTCCACAAGCTCGCCGAGCGCAAGGACGACCCTGGGCGCCTCATCGACAAAGACGCCCACGACATCTACCGCTTGCTCGTCGCGACTTACGCCACCGAGCCGGGAACCCGGCTCGCGGAGCTGTCAACCGACTCGCTCGCCGGACCTGCCACGACCGCCGCGACCGAGCATCTCCGGGACCTGTTCTCTGATCCAGGCGCCCTTGGCCCCGTGATGGCCGGCCGCGCTGAGCAACTCGTTGGCGATCCCGACGTCGTGGCCGCCGCTGCCGCGGCGCTCGCGGGCGATCTGATCACGACCCTGGATCCGAACCGTTTCAACGGATGAGAAGGCCGCTCGGTTTACGACTGCGCCTGCGGCACGGGCGGCATGCTCTCCGAAGCTGAGGCGCACATTAAGGCGCTCAATAGAGACGCGCAGGTTGACGTTTTCGGACAGGAACTCAACGAGGAGTCTTCGGGCTCGTGCCGCACGGCTCGGCGGCGACGCGCACCTTCATAGGCGACGACTCCCCCCAGCACGTAAGGCGAGGGGATCGACGGCTCGCTCAGACGCCTCAGCGTCGATCACGTCGACCTCTACCAGCTGCACCGCGTCGACCCCGAGCTGCCGCTCGAGGAGACGTGGGCCGCGCTCGCCGGCACGGTCAGCGCGGGCAAGCCGCGCGCGATCGGCCTGTCGGAGGTCCGAGTCGACGAGCTCGCGCGCGCACACGCGATCCATCCGGTCGCGTCGGTCCAGTCGGAGCTGTCGCGCGAAGAGCCCGCGCTTCACGCCAGAGGCGCGCGAGTCCGGCTGGCGACAACCTCCGGGCAATCTGATCACATAACGAATCGGACTTCGTATAGGATCGCTCCAAGAGAGATGGCCGGGCCGCACGAAGGTGCTGGAAACGCTCAGTCGATCCGATCCGTCAGATACGGGTCGCCGGGGCGTCTCCCGACCTCCGTCGCGCTGCTGCATACGGGTCGACTGAACTCCCCACGCGGGTCGCTAGCGCGTGCCGGGAAACGGTCGTACGAACATTTGGAGGACGAGGATGAGGACCAGCGCCCGAGGGGCGTCGCTGACCGGTTCGCGGACGCACGCCGTCATCGGCAATTACATCCGCGGATGCGTCGCCCTCGCATGCCCGGGATCGGCGGAGGCGGCTTCGTGAGCGCGATCGCCGCGCCCAGAGCTGCGACGGTTCTGCACGCGGAGCACGTCGTCAAGTCGTTCGGCCCCACGCGCGCGCTGCGTGACGGCTCGCTCGAGGTGCTCGCCGGCGAGGTCCACGTGCTGGTCGGCGAGAACGGCTCGGGCAAGAGCACGCTCGTGAAGATCCTCAGCGGCGTGCACGAGCCCGACGCCGGCACGATCTCGCTCGCGGGCGAGCAGCTGTCGGCGATCGGATCGCCGCGGCGCGCACAGGAGCACGGGATCGTGACGGTCTTCCAGGAGGTGCTGGTCGCCGAGGCGCGCTCGGTGCTCGACAACGTCTGGATGGGCGTCGACACGCTGCTGCGGCAGAAGGTCTCCGTCGCCGAGAAGCGCGCGCGTGCGCAGCGCGTGCTGGCCGAGCTGCTCGACCGCCCGCCGGCGCTCGACACGCCGGTCGAGGAGCTGTCGCTGAGCGACCGGCAGGCCTGCTGCCTCGCCCGCGCCCTGCTGCGCGACGCGCGCATCCTGATCCTCGACGAGGCGACCTCAGCGCTGGACGTCGAGACGCGCGACCGTCTCTTCGCGATCGTCCAGCGGCTGACCGGCGAGGGCGTCGGCGTGATCTTCATCACCCACCGCATGGACGAGGTCGCGCAGCTCGGCGACCGCATCACCGTGATGCGCTCGGGCACGACCGTCGCAACGCTCGACCGCGGCAGTTGGACGGTCGCCGACCTCGTGAGACTGATGACCGGCGCCGACCAGCCGACGGCCGCCGCCGGCGCCGAGGCCGCGCGGAGACGCACCCGCGGCGGCGTCGTGCTGCGCGCCCGCCAACTGCTGCTCGCGCCCGGCGTCGCGCCGTTCGACGTCGAGCTGCGCGCCGGCGAGTTGGTCGGCGTCGCGGGCCTCGAGGGCCATGGCCAGAGCGCCTTCCTCGACGCGCTGCGCGGCGCCGGCGCCGCCGGCGGCACGGTGCAGCGCGTGCAGGAGGGCGGCGAGCAGCGGATCAACTCGGTCGAGTCCGCGCGCCGCGGCGGAATCGCGTACGTCCCGCGCGAGCGCGGTCACGCGGTCTTCGCGTGGATGTCGGTTCGAGCGAACTTCGGGATGCCGACGCTCGCCGACGACAGCCGCCTCGGCTGGCTCAGCAGAGGCTCGACGCGACGCCGCCTCAGCGCCTACATCGATCGCCTCGGGATCGTCCTGGGCGATCAGGAGGACCGCATCACGACGCTCAGCGGCGGCAACCAGCAGAAGGTCGTGATCGCCCGCTGGCTCGCCGCCGGACCGCGCGTGCTGCTGCTCAACGACCCCACGCGCGGGATCGACATCGGCGCCAAGCGCGACCTCTACAGACTGCTCGGCGAGCTCGCCGAGGAGGGGTTGACTGTCGTGATGCTGTCGACCGAGGTCGACGAGCACGTCGAGCTGATGGACCGCGTGCTCGTCTTCCGCGAGCACGCCCTCTCACGCGTGATCGGGCGCGCCCAGCTCTCGCGCAACACCCTCGTCGCTGCGTTCTTTGGCGAGAGGGACGACGACGCCGGCGACGGTGCCAAGCCGAAGGGAGGAGACGATGCCGTTCTCTAGATTGCAGGTCGAGTCGGGCGACGTGGGCGCAGTCGCAGCACCACGTCCGATCGGCGAAGGCGCCGGGCGCACGCTGCTGCGACTGCTCAATCGCTACAGCTTCGCGTTCGCCGCGCTGCTCGCCGCGGCGCTGCTGATCGCCAACCTGCTCGAGACCTCGGGCAACTTCGGCTGGACCGCGCAGCTGGCGAACTTCGCGCCGATGGCGATCGCCGCGATGGCGAGCACACCGTCGATCCTCAGCGGCCGTGGCGGCTTCGACCTGTCGATCTCGCCGGTGATGATCTTCACCGCCGCGATCTACGTCGCGTGGCTCGTGCCGGCCGGGCTCGACGGCCCCGCCGCCGCGATCATCATGCTGCTGTTCGGCGCCGGCATCGGGCTGATCAACGGCCTGCTGATCGTCGGCCTGCGGATCCCGCCGGTCGTCGCGACGCTGTCGATGTACTTCATCCTGATCGGCGTCAACCTCAAGATCGTCCCGAGCCCGGTGTCGGTCGAGGGCAGCTGGTTCAACACCTTCTCGGACTCGATCGGCCCGGTCCCGGGCGCGCTCGTGACGCTCGCGATCCCGCTGCTGATCTGGGTCGGCCTCGGCCGCACGCCGTACCGCAAGGCGCTGTACGTGGTCGGCAGCAACGACGCGAGCGCCTACTCGTCGGGCGTCAACATCGGCGCGGTCCGGATCGCGGCCTACGCGCTCGGCGGGCTGATGGCGGGGATCGCCGGCATCGCCGTGATCGCCGTCAGCGGCTCGGCCAGCGCCTCGCTGTCGACGACGTACGCGCTGCAGGCGGTCGCCTCCGTCGCGCTCGGCGGCACCTCGCTGCTGGGCGGCCGTGGCGGCCTCGTCGGGCCGCTGCTCGGCGCCGCCTCGATCTTCCTGCTCGGCAACCTGCTGATCTCGCTGCAGGTCGACCCGAGCTGGCTGCAGGTGATGTACGGCTGCATGCTCGTGCTCGCCGTCGTGCTCGTGACGGCAGCCGGCAGCTCGCGGCGCGGAGCGAAGGCATGAGCGCGGTCGCCAGCTCCGGCGCCGGCGCCCCCGCGCCGCCGATCGTCGACATCGACGACAAGCGGCCCGCGGCGCTCCAGCGCGTGCTCGCGCTGCAGCAGCGGATGCCGCTGCTGCAGCTCGTGGCGCTCGTGATCGTCAGCGTCTACGGCGCGCTGACCGTCGACGGCCTGACGAGCTCGTCGAGCATCCGCCTGATCCTCGTGCTCGCCGCGCTCGCCGGTCTCGCGTCGGTCGGGCAGACGCTGCTGATCCTGCTCGGCGGCTTCGACCTGTCGGTCTCCGGCTTCATCGTCGGCGGCGCGCTGATCGTCACGCAGGTCGCGAGCCGCTTCCACTGGAGCTTCGCCGAGGCGCTGATCATCGCGCTCGTCGGCGCGGCGATCCTCGGTGCGATCGCAGGACAGATCTGCCACCGGCTCGACGTCAACCCGTTGATCATCACGTTGGCGATCGGGACCGTCGCCGTCGGGCTCGCGCAGACGCAGACCCCGGGCGGCCTCACCTACGGCGCGAGCGCGCCGAGATGGCTGGTGACGCTGTCCTCGTCGGGCACCGACACGTTCGGCATCCCGGTCCCGCCGCTGGTCGTGATCTGGGCGGTCGTCGCGATCCTGATGACGATCTTCCTCAGCCGCTCGGTGATCGGCGCGCGGCTGATGGCGACCGGCGCAAACCGCGGCGCGGCCGACTACTCGCTGATCAAGACACGGCGGATCTGGACGGTCACATTCGCCTTCAGCGCCGTGATGTCGGTGATCGTCGGGCTGTTCGTCGCCGGCAGCGGCGGCGCGATCACGAACGACGCCGGCGACCCGTACCTGTTCCAGAGCGTGATCGCTGTGATCGTCGGCGGCACCGTCTTTGGCGGGCCGGGCAGCTACGGGCGCACCGTGATCGGCGCGCTGTTCCTGACGGTGCTCAACAACGTCCTGCTCGGTCACGGGGCGAGCGCCTCCGACCAGCAGATCATCTACGGCGTCGCGATCCTCGTCGCCGTGGGGCTGTACAGCCGCGACCGTCGCGTGCGCGACGACATCTGAGCCGTGCCGGCGAACTCATCGTCCGACGGCTGTCACACAACAGGAGGAGCAGCATGAGGTCACGCAGCAGCGGTCGCGCCCGTGCGCGCGCCCAGCAGACGGCCGCGGTTGCCGGCATGGCGGCCGTGGCGATCCTGATCGGCGCGTGCGGCTCGGCGAGAACGTCGGACAGCGCCGCCAGCGCCGACAGCGGCGCCGCGGCCAGCACGACGGCCGACGGCGGCAGCTCGACCGCGAGAACGGTCGGCTCCGGCGTCACGGTGACGGCGCCGACGCAGTGTGGCGACAACGTCGTCTACAGACAGTCCGACCCCGACAGCGTGCTTGCGACGCTGCCGGACGAGACGCGCGCCAATTACACGATCTACCCGTACGACGTGAGAGCGTCGCCGTGGACGAGATTCGCGGGCAGAAGAGGCCCATGGAAGATCGGCTACATCAACTTCCCGGTCAACAACCCGTGGCAGGTCAACCTCTCCAGCGGCCTGAAGGACCAGTTCGCACAGGCGAAGGCCAAGGGCCTGGTGACGGGCGACCTCGACACCTACATCCAGCCGAGCACCGCGACCGCGACCCCCGAGCAGCAGAGCGCCGCGATCGAGCAGATGGTGAAGGCCGGCGTCGACGGCATCCTGCTGCACCCGCTCAACGCGATCGCCGAGACGAAGGCGATCGACGACGCCGGCAAGGCCGGCGTGCCGATCGTCCTGACCGGTGACGCGGCGCCGAACTCGACGTACGCGCTGAACATGTTCGTGATGAACCAGTCGCCGTCGTACGCCGACACCCTGAGACTGCTGAAGGATCAGGGCAAGGTCGACAACGGCAGAACGATCAACGTCCTCGACGTCCGCGGCATCCCGGGCAACACCGCCGAGCAGACGTACCACAACGAGGGTCAGGCGACGATGAGAGCCTGCAGAGGGATGAAGGAGATCGGGACCGTCTGGGGCCAGTGGAACCCGGCCTCGACGAAGACCGAGGTGCTTAAGTTCATCGCCTCGCACCCGGGCAACATCGACTTCGTCATGCAGCAGGGGTCGATGTCGGCGGGCGTGATCCAGGCGTTCGAGCAGGCCGGCAAGCCGGTCCCGCCGATGCCGATGGGCGGCACCTCCGGCGGCGACCTCGCCTGGTGGGCGGCCAACAAGGACAGATTCAGCGCTGCCGGCGCGCAGTACGGCGGCAAGCAGGTCGCCTACACCGCGATGCGGATCCTCCTGCGCACGCTCGCGGGCAACGGCCCCAAGCTGCGCGACCTCGCGTTCCCGGCGCCGATGGTGACCAACGACAACATCGACGAGTTCGCGACGCCCGGCAAGGACGTGACCTGGATCGGCGACCCGCGCGGTCCGCTCGACGCGCTCGCGGACACCAGCAGACTCGACGGGTACTTCTCCAAGCCGGGCAACCCCGGCGGGATGTAGCGACCCGTTCCCAAGCGACGGCTGCCGCCGGGGACCCTCGATCCCCCGGCGGCTGCCGTCTCCAACGAGGAGATGACGGATGGCCCAGCACCTGCAGCTGGTCTTCAGCGATCCCGGCGACACGATCTCCGACGAGGAGTTCGATCGCTGGTACGAGGAGCACCTGGACGAGATCCTCTCGATCCCGGGCTTCCTCTCCGCGCAGCGCTATGCGCTGGACCCGGTGACGCTCGACGGCGACTCGGCCCCGTTCCGGCGGCTGGTCGTCTACGAGGTCGACGCCGACACCGAGAGACTGATGCGCTCGATGCAGGAGCGCAAGCTCGACGAGGTCGACAACTACAGAGAGCGCAAGGACGCCGGCGACGACGGCCCGGCGCTACCGCGCTGGTGGTCTGACGTGCGCTTCTCGTCGTGGAACTGCGCGCCGATCGGCGAGCGCGTGCTGACGGGCAGAGGCTGAGCGCGGTGGCAGGACGACTCGAAGGCAAGGTCGTAATCGTCACCGGCGCGGCGCGCGGAATGGGCGCCGCCGAGGCGCGCCTGTTCGCGAGCGAAGGCGCCGCGGTCGTGCTCGCCGACGTGCGCGAGCAGCTCGGCATCGCCGTCGCGGACGAGATCGCCGCGGCCGGTGGGCTCGCCCGCTTCGTCGCGATGGACGTCGCGCACGAGGACGACTGGAGCCGCGGCGGCTCGATCGTCAACGTCTCCTCGGTGATGGCGTTCCTCGGCGGCGAGGGCGGCGGCGCCGCGGCCTACGGAGCCAGCAAGGGCGCGCTCACGACGCTGACGAAGGGCGCGGCGATGGAGCTCGGGCGCGACCGCATCCGCGTCAACAGCCTCCACCCGGGCAACGTCGACACGCCCCTGGCGCTCGAGGCGGCCGGGCCGCCCGGCAGCGCGGCGCGTCAGGCGATGGCGCGGATGAGCCCGTTCGAGCGCGAGGGCGCCAGCGAGGAGCTGGCAGCCGCCGCGCTGTTCCTGATCAGCGACGAGTCGTCGTTCATGACCGGCAGCGAGATGGTCGTCGACGGCGGCTACGCGATCCACTGACAACGACGAGAAGCGAAGGAGTCTGAGATGGGAACAAAGCCGCTGGGTGACGTCAGTCACCTCGTCGCGGGCGAGCTGGAGCAGCTGAGCGAAGGGCACACCTTCACGGAGGGCCCCGTCTGGAGCCCGCGCGAGCAGTGCCTCTTCTTCACGGACGTGCCCAACAACGCGATCCACCGCTGGACGCGCGCCGACGGCGTGCAGACCTACCGCCAGCCGAGCGACCGCGCGAACGGCCTGACGGTCGACCGCGACGGCCTGCTGATCGCGTGCGAGCACCTCACGCTGAGCGTCACGCGGACCGAGCTGGACGGCTCGCGCACGACGCTCGCGGACAACTACGAGGGCAAGGAGCTGAACGGCCCCAACGACGTGATCGTCCGCTCGGACGGCGCGATCTACTTCAGCGACCCGTGGAGCACGCGCGTGGGTCCGCCGTGGGGCGTCGACAGGCCGGCGCAGCTCGACTTCCAGGGGCTCTTCATGATCCCCGCGGGCGGGGACGACGTCGTCGCGGCCGCGCCCGACTTCGTCTCGCCGAACGGGCTCGCGCTCTCCCCCGACGAGACGATCCTGTACGCCAACGACAGCAAGACCTGCGAGATCCGCGCCTTCGACGTCGCCGCCGACGGCGCGCTGTCGAGCTCGCGCGTGATCGGGCAGATCCACGGCGAGGGCTCCGAGGTGATGGAGGGCCGCGGCGACGGCGCGAGATTCCCGCCGCCGGACGGGATGAAGGTCGACGTCGAGGGCAACGTGTACTGCACCGGCCCGTTCGGCGTGTGGGTCTTCAGCCCCGCCGGCGAGCACATCGGGATCATCGAGGTGCCGCAGGTGACCGGCAACTTCGCGTTCGGCGGCGAGCGCGGCGACACGATGTTCATCTGCTCCACCTCTCACGTCCACGCGCTGCCGATGGCAGTCCGCGGCGCGGGGCTCTGAGATGGACCGCCTGGCGAACGACGAGCAGGTCGACGTCGTCGTCCCCGGCTCCGGCGCCGCCGGGCTGGCCGCCGCAATCGCGGCGGCCGACGCCGGCGCGGAGGTCGTCGTGCTCGAGCGGGCGCAGCAACTCGGCGGCACGACGGCCTTCTCCGGCGGCGGCGTCTGGATCCCCTGCAACGAGCACATGGCCGACGTCGGCCCGAGCGACACGCGCGAGGAGGCGCTCGCGTACGTGCGTGCCGTCGTCGACGGCCGCACGCACGACGAGCGGCTGCTGGAGCTGTTCGTCGACGAGGGCCACGTCGAGCTGGCGCGACTGGAGGCGACGACGCCGCTCGAGCTGCAGGCGTCGCGGACCTTCAGCGACTACTTCGCCGACTGCCCCGGGGCGGCGCCGTGCGGACGCACGCTCGACCCCGTCCCCTACGCCTCGCGCGACGCGCTCGGGGCGTGGGACGAGCTGATCCGCGTCAGCCCGCACACGCCGCGACTGACGCTCGACGAGATCGTCGAGGACGACCCGGACGTCGACGGCGCGAGCGGGGCCCGCGCGCTCAGCCCTACCCTCGCGACGCTCGACGCCGAGCGCCGCCGCGACGGCGTGCGGACCTCGGGCGAGGCGCTCGTCGCGACGCTGCTGCGCGGCGCGCTGGACCGCGGCATGCGGGTCGTGACGCAGGCGCGCGTCGTCGCGCTCGTGCACGGCGGCGGGGCGCGCGCGGCCGACGCCGTCCGTGGCGTGCTGGTCGAGGCGGCCGACGGCGGGCCGCTGCGGATCGGCGCGCGCCGCGGCGTCGTGCTGGCGACCGGAGGGTTCGAGTGGAACCGCGAGCTGGTGCAGGCGTTCCTCGGCGTGCCGCAGATCTGGCCGCTGAGCCCGCCAGCGAACGAGGGCGACGGCCTCGCGCTCGGGCTGCGCGCCGGGGCGGCGGTCGCGAACATGACGGTCGCGTGGGCCTTCCCGGTGGCGTGGGACGAGCGCACGACCTACGACGGACGCGCGCAGCACTTCCTCGGCACGCCGCGCGGCGAGCCGGGTTGCATCGTCGTCAACGGCCGCGGGCGCCGCTTCGTCAACGAGGGCGTCAGCTACATGGACCTGCCGCGCACGCATCGCGCCTACGACCCGACGACGCACAGCCACCCGAACGCGGCGCCGGCGTGGATGGTCTTCGACGCGCGCGTGCGCGGACGGATCACGGTCGGCGACCTGCGGCCCGACGGGCCGACGCCGTCGTGGGTCCGCGAGGCGCCGACGCTGGCGCAGCTGGCGGAGCAGATCGGCGTCGACGCCGACGGCCTCGGCGACGAGGTCGAGCGCTTCAACGCGGGCGCGCGCCGCGGCGAGGACCCGGACTTCGGCCGCGGGACCGTCTGGTTCGAAGGCTTCAAGAACGGCGGCCCCGCGGCCGAGCGCTCGCTCGCGCCGCTCGAGCAGGCGCCGTTCTTCGCGATGCGCCTGTACGACGGGGCGCTCGGCACCGCCGGCGGCCTGCGCACCGACGGCGACGGACGCGTGCTCGGGATGGACGGCGCGCCGCTACCGGGCCTGATGGCGGCCGGTAACACCACGGCCTCGATCTTCGGTCCCAGCTACCCTGCCGGCGGCGTGACGCTCGGCCCCGCGCTCGTCTTCGGCGCCCGCGCCGGACGCGCGGCAGCCGCGGGCCGCTGACACGGCACCAGAACGGAGAGAACGATGCTCGATCCACTCCAGCGCCTCGTCGCCCAGCAGGAGATCCGCGACCTGATCGTCACCTACGCGCAGTCGTTCGACGACCACGACTGGGAGCGGTTCGCGACGCTGTGGACCGACGACGCCGTCTTCGCCGTCGAGGGCAGCGAGCCGTTCACCGGCAAGCAGGCGCTGCTCGGCTTCCTCACCACCTGCCTGCCGGACGACTACGAGGGCCGCCACATGAACCCGCAGACGCTGATCGCGCTCGCCGACGACGGCGAGAGCGCGACGGCCGAGACCGACGTCGTCTGGATCCCGCAGAACTTCGAGAACACGATCCTCGCGCGCTACAGCGACACGCTCGTGAGAGTCGACGGCCGCTGGCTCTTCAAGCGCCGCGAGGAGTACCCGATCGCCCACCGCCCCGGCCCCCCGCCGCAGTCCGACACCGCGATGAACGTCAGCGGCTCGACGATGCGGGGCGAGGAGTAGCCGCCGCAGCCGGCCGGCGCGCCAGCGTGACGAGCGCGATCGCGAGTGCGGCGAGCAGGAGGGCGGCGCCGACGGTCCAGCCGAGGTGGAAGCCGCCGACCAGCGCGGCGTGCGGGGGGGCGGCACCGGCGAGCGAGCGCTGCGGCGGCATCGACAGCAGTGCGTCCTCGCGCAGCAGCGCGACGAGCGCGTCGACGTCGTTGCGCTCCCATGCGTCGACGTAGCGGCGCAGCAGCACGCGCTCGCGCGCAGACGGCACGCCGCCTCATAGACGGCACGCCGCCTCATAGACGGCTCGTTGCTCCTTCGCGAGCCGGATGTGCGCGAAGTCGATGCCAAGCCCCGGGGTGTCCCTGCACCGCCGGGGCCACTGATGAACAGGACGGCCACCGTACCCCTGCTGGCCGGCCCTAGCCAACCCGAATCCGGCCGAATCCAACGCCATCCACGACGATCGGACCGAAAATTGCAACTAGTTGCAATTCTAGCCGCGGATTACGGCCGATTCCCGGCGATCCGCGAAACGACGAAACCCCCGCGCTAGCAGGGGTTTCGTGAGTATGGAGCTAGCCGGGCTCGAACCGGCGACCTCCTGGGTGCGATGAAGCCGCTCTTGCCTCTTGAAAAGTGGGCGTTTGCAGGGATTTTCAACCAAGGCGGTCACCCGGGAAGTGCGTGGATTACTGGGGATTCGGGGCGATTCTGGGCGTTTCGGGCACTCGTGAGGACCGAGTGCCTGAGGGCGGTGAGGGCCGTGCACCTGCCTGCCGACGCATCTTCCCCGAAAATCAATGGTTCCGCTGACAGCGGAACTTGCGTATTTGCCGATGAGCGGTAGCCTTTGTGGCGTAAATGGCATCTTCCGCTGTCAGCAGAATCCGCAGTATTCACGAAACTCTCGCACGTGACGAGGGACCGGACATCTTGCGCGCCGGAACCGAGCGGCTGCGTGCGCTGCTCCCCGGGACGTGGGACCTGCGGGAGACGACCGACGCGGTCCGGTCGGCAGACGTGGGTGTCGACGGCATGCTGCGCCTGCGTGCGCCGAGCGGCGAGAGCGTGCTCCTCTTAGTGGAGGCGAAGCGATCGATGAACACGCGCGATGTGCCGCTCGTGCTCGAATCGCTGCAGCGATCAGCGGCGATTGCGAGAGCTGAGGATGCTGTCGTCCCGATGGTGATGGCGCGATATCTGGCTCCCGCGACGCGCGACCGGATCGCTGCCGGTGGCGCCGGCTACGTCGACGCCACCGGCAACGTCCTGCTGTCATCCGATAACCCGACCCTGGTGCTGCGCGACCGCGGTGAGGATCGAGACCCCTGGCGGGGAAGAGGGCGTCCCCGCGGGACGTTGAAAGGTGAGCCTGCGGCGCGGGTCGTGCGCGCCCTGGTCGACTTCGCTCCGCCCTATACCGTGCCGGATCTGGCCGCTCGTGCCGGCGCGTCGACCGGCGCGACGTACCGCGTCGTCGAGTTCATCGAAGGAGAGGGCCTGTTGACGCGCACGCCCTACGGCCCGATCAGCGAGGTGCAGTGGCGTCCACTCCTGGAGCGCTGGAGTCAGGACTACGGCTTCGCGGCCTCCAACGCCGTGCAGACCTTCCTGGAGCCCCGCGGGCTGGGTGCCCTCACCGAGCTTCTGGAGGAGTCGCGGGACCTGGAGTACGTCGTGACCGGATCGCTGGCCGCCGAGCGCATGGCGCCCTACGCCCCCGCGCGGCTGGCGACGATCTACGTCCGCGACCTCGCGAGCGCGCAGACGCTGGGTCTGCGTCTGGTCGAGAGCGGCGCCAACGTGGCGCTCGCGGCGGCAAGATACGACGTCGTGTTCGACCGAGCGCAGACGATCGAGGGCTTACGGATCGCGGCGCCCAGCCAGGTCGTCGTCGACCTCCTGACCGGACCGGGACGCAACCCGAGCGAGGCCGTCGCACTGCTCGACTGGATGGAGCGCAATGAGCGCGACTGGCGACGCTGACCTGCTGATCGCGGCGCGCGCCGCGTTGCTCGACGCGCTCGACGCCCTGGACGCGCAGCGCGACGCGCTAGTGCTGATCGGAGCACAGGCGATCTACCTCCACACCGGCGCCGCAGTGGTCGCGCTGGCCGAGGCAACCAAGGACAGCGATCTCGCCGTCGACCCGCGCGCGCTCCGCGATCATCCGCTGCTCGACGACGCGATGACCGGCGCGGGCTTTCACCGGGATCTGCTGCACCCGCAGCCCGGGAGCTGGCTCTCGCGCGCGGGGATCCCCGTCGACCTGATGGTCCCCGAAGCGCTGGCGGGCACCTCGGGCCGGCGCGGCGCCCGGATCCCGCCCCACAGCCGGCACGCGACGCGGCGAACGCCGGGCCTCGAAGCAGCAATCGTCGACCACGCGCCGATGACGATCATCGCGCTGGACCCGAACGACGGACGCAGCGTGAAGATCGCCGTCGCCGGCCCGGCTGCACTGCTCGTCTCCAAACTCCACAAGCTCGGCGAGCGCAAGGACGACCCCGGTCGCCTGATCGACAAGGACGCCCACGACATCTACCGCCTGCTCGTCGCGACCAACACGACCGAGCTCGGCAACCGCCTCGCGGAACTCTCCACCGACCCGTTCGCCGGAGCAGCTACGGCCATGGCGATCGGCCACCTCCGCAACCTCTTCGCCGACCCAAGCGCCCTCGGCCCGATCATGGCCGGCCGGGCCGAGCAGCTCGTGGGCGAACCGGAGGTCGTCGCCGCCTCCGCGGCAGCGCTCGCGGGCGATCTGGTGGCGGTCCTGGATCAGGCGCCTTCGGAACGATGAGGAGCCTGGATTCGAGCTGCCCGAGGCATCGTCTCGCTGGTGGGCGTTGCGCTCTCCCGACCGCCAACTAAGAATCGCAGCCCTCGCCACGTTGAAAGGCCTGACCAAGTTGTCCGACGTCAAGAATCACGCAAATCTCGTTTGGGGAATCGCTGAGCTGCTGCGCGGCGACTACAAGCAAGCCGACTACGGCAAGGTGATCCTCCCGCTGGTGGTGATCCGTCGGCTTGATCAGACGCTGGAGGCCACCAAGACGAGAGTCGTTGCGCGCTCCGAAGACCTGAAGAGAAGGGGGATCGAGAATCGGGAACTGGTCCTCGTGCGAGTCGCCAGACAGCGTTTTTTCTACAACGACTCGCCGCTCACGCTGCCGCAACTGCTCAGCGACGCACCAAAGCTGTCGATCAACCTGCGCGTCTACCTGAACGGCTTTTCTCGACTGGCGCGTGAGGCTATCGAGAAGTTCGACTTCGACCGCCAGATTGACAAGCTGGAGCGTGGCGGTCTGCTTTATCAGGTGATCGCCCGGATCTGCGATGTCGACCTGCACCCCGACCGAGTCTCGAACTTGGAGATGGGGTACATCTTCGAGGAGCTCATCCGCAAGTTCGCCGAGGCATCCAACGAGACGGCGGGCGAGCACTTCACCCCGCGCGAAGTCGTTCGGTTGATGGTCAACCTGCTCGTCGACGGCGACGAGGACTCGCTCTCGGATCCCGGCGCGATCCGTTCGGTCTTCGATTGCGCCTGCGGCACAGGCGGCATGCTCTCCGAAGCGGAGGCCCACATCAAGGCGCTGAACAGAGAAGCGCAGGTCGACCTTTTCGGGCAGGAACTCAACGAGGAGTCCTATGCCATCTGCTTG
>DASYEC010000010.1:0-33833 GCA_036499225.1 Conexibacter sp. | reverse complement strand
ACGGTCGCCCGTCAGCAGCACCCTCACCCGTCGAGCCGCCCCGTCGGGGCGGCGAGGCTCGCGGCGGCGGCCGCGGCGCCGCCGCCGAGCACCCGCTCGCGCAGGTCGTCGCCGCCGCGCACGCGCCGCATCCCGCGGATGCCGAGGCCGCCGTCGGTCTCGATCACCGAGCCGGTCATGATCCCGCCCTGCGAGCGCGAGCCGGCGAGCACGAAGGCCGCCGCGTGATCCGAAGGGTCGGCGTGTCTGGCGAGCGGCACGACACGCTCGACCTCGGCGTCCGCGTTCGACGCGTGCGCGTGGGCGCGCAGCGGTCTGCCGTTCTCATCGGTGCCAAGCGCCTCCGGCAGCGTGATGTTCGTGCGCGTCGCGCCCGGCGCCACCGCGTTGACGCGCACCGCGGGCGCCCACTCGTGCGCGAGCTGGCGCACGACGCCGAGCGCCGCGTGCTTGCTGGAGATGTACATGATCCCGCCGCCGTCGGGCCAGAACGACGAGTTCGACAGCGTCACGACGAGCGTCCCGTTCGACTCGACCAGCGCCGGCAGCGCCGCCTTCGCGCCGAGGATCACGCCCTTGACGTTGACGTCGTACACCTGGTCGTAGGCGTCCGCGACGCTCTCCTCCGGCATGTTCGCGAGCTCTCTGAACATGTCGGAGAGGCCGGCGTTCGCCACGAAGACGTCGACTCTGCCGAACGTCTCGACGGCAAGCGCGACCGCCGCCTTGTTGTCGTCCAGCGAGCGCACGTCGCAGACGATCGTCTCCACGGCGTCGCCATGCGCCGCCTTCGTCTCCGCCAGCCGCTCCTCGGCGATGTCGGCGACGACGACGCGCGCCCCCTCCGCGACGTAGCGGTCGACGACCGCACGGCCGATCCCCGAGCCGCCGCCGGTGACGACCGCGACCTCTCCATCAAGCCAGAGCATCCTGTCTCCTTTCGTTTCGATCGTCGTTCGACCTCGTCGGCCGGCTCAAAACAACAGCCAGTCGACGAGCACTTCCACGTTGCCGTCTCTCACGCGCGAGGCGAGCACCTCGAGCGGGTCCTTCGCCGGCCCCTTGACGACCTCGCCGCTCGCGTCGGCGCGGAAGCGGGCGCCGTGCATCGGGCACTCGACCTCGCAGCCGCGCTTGAGCCGCGCGGGCCCGAGCTGGAAGTCCGAGTGCGGGCAGGTCGCGTCGTAGACGTGGATGCCGTCGGCGGTCGTCGCGATCACGACCTCGCGCCCCTCCACCTCGTGCTTGCTGAGGAAGCCCTCGCGCAGCTCGTCGACCGCGCAGACGGCGACGTACTCACCGGTCATCTGCATTTCGCTCATTGCCCCCGTCAGAAGAGGACGCTGAGGTTCGTCGCCGTGATCACCGTCTGGTCGACGAGGATCGTCCGTCTCGCGACCTTGAACGACGTGCCGTCGCCGTCCGGGATCAGCCGGTCGTGCCGCACGCCGGTGAACATCTGGTAGTCGAGGTCCTGCCGCGTGCGCGTGACGAGGAAGTTGATGCGGGCGGCGAGCTCGCCGCTCTCCTCATCGCGCGTCAGCCGCAGGTTGCTGACGAAGTGCCGCGTGCGCGACGGCGGCGTCTCGGCCCACGCGAACTCGGTCTCCAGCCGCTTGATGCGCGTCATCAGCGTCTGGTGGTCGTCGACGAAGAAGTCGAAGTCGTTGAAGCCCTCGCCGTCGACGAGGAACTGCGTCGTGCGGACCGGCATGCGGTACTCGATCTCGGTCGAGAACAGCTCGAGCCACTCCGCGAAGCGGTAGGCGTCGAGCAGCTCCGCCTCGTGGTGAAGGAACTCGCTGACGCGGCCGTACAGCTCGCTGTGCGGCAGCACGGGCGGCAGCTGCGCCTGCGCTCTGAGGTCGGCGAGGAAGCTCATCGCTCGCCTCCGTCCTGCGCGTCGCTCCACCCGCTCGTCATGAACCTCATCCACGCCGAGTACCAGCTGCGCTGCGTCATCTCGCCGTAGGAGTCGGCATACGCTCTGCCGGGGCCGGGCCAGCTTTCGTCGAGCGGGCGGTGGATCCCCATCGTGTGGTGGAGCGAGTGCTTGCGCGCCGCCGGGCCCAGCGACGCGCGCGTGCAGTCCTCCCAGTTCTCCATGTCGTCCTGGTCGTAGATGCCGGCCGGGCCGAACGTGCGCACGTACGTCTCGTACGACGCCTTCTCGTACTCGGGGTCGGCGTCGACGTCGATCAGCAGCCACGACCACATGCGCGTGCGCGTCGGGCTGATCGGCACCTCGAGGCGCAGGTTGAGGAACGGGACGTCTCTCTGGCCCAGCGTCCCGCTGCTCATCAGCTGGAGCCAGTGGAAGTTCGGCCAGACGGTGCCGGCGCTGTACGCGACCTTCTCCGCCATCGCGACCTGCTCGGGCGTGAGGTGCTCGGGCATCTGGTCGCGCAGCTTTTGCGGCAGCCCCATGAAGGCGTACTCGTCGGTCGGCGCGCCGGGCGTGAGGTGGAGGATGTGCCCCTCCTCGGCGACGACCATCGTCCCGTGCGAGGCGAAGTCGGGGTCGTTGGGCAGCATCCCCAGCTCGACCAGGCTGTGATGGGCCGAGAAGACGTGGAAGTTGTCGGTGAAGTTGTCGGTCGCGAACTTCCAACCGGTCTCGACGTCCCAGATCTGTGGCGTGCCGAGCACCTTCACGCCGCCGGTGCGGTTGAAGATCAGGTCGAGGTAGTACTTCATGTCGCCGAGGTAGTCGTCGAGCGGCGGCGCCTGCGGGTCCCACGTCGCGAAGACCAGGCCGCAGTGGACGCCGAGCTGCGCGACGGGGATCAGGCCGAGGTTTTCCTTGTCGAGCTCGCCCTCCTCGTAGTGGCTCTCGGCGGCGGCGGTCAGCAGCTCGCCGTTGTTCTTGTACGCCCAGCCGTGGTAGGGGCAGCGCAGGAACGACGCGTTCTCGCGGTCGGTGCGGCAGACGCGCATGCCGCGGTGGCGGCACGAGTTGAGGAAGACGCGGATCTGGCCCTCGTCGTCGCGCACGAAGATCGCGGGGTCGGTGCCGACCGAGCGGGTGACGAGGTCGCCCGGCTCGGGGATCTCGCTCTCGTGGCCGACGAAGAACCAGCCTCTCGCGAAGATCCGCTCCTGCTCGAGCTCGTAGACCTCGCTGTCGGTGAAGATGCGGCGTGAGATCAGGCCCTCGTCGGGTCTGACGATCTCCTCGAGCGCGATGCCGCTCGAGAGGCGCATGACGTCGTCAGAGTCGGTCCGCTGCGACGTGGTGCTCATGGGAAACCCTCTCCTCCGGGGCAGCCTGAATATCAGGTGATGTGGACGTGTGACGATGCGGCGAGGCGGTGCGGCGGCGACGGCGGGCGGGCGGGGGGAAGGCCGCACGGGGCCGGCGCAGGGCCGGCTATCGCCAGCGCGCAGCGCGGGCGGCGGCATCGAGCGCGACGGCGGTCGGCTCAAGCGTGCGCAACGGCCCGCTCGATCGCGGCCTGGTCGAGGGCGCCGCTCATGCCCCGGCGGCCTCCAGCTCGACGCCTTCCTTCATCAGCTTCGCCTTCGCCGCGACGAGCGCGCGCGGCATCCCGTAGGAGATCGCGCCGACGAGCGTCTCGCCGGCATAGGCGGCGGCCGCGAACCTGCCTTCCTCTGGCGAGCCGGCGACGAGCTCGAAGCGGTCGGCCAGCTTCGGCAGCCCGACCGACTGCAGGCGGATGCCGAAGTGATCGGACCAGAAGCTCGGCACCGAGCCGAACGCCGGCGCCTGCGTGCCGAGCAGCAGCGAGCGGGCCGCGAAGTTGCCCTGCTCGATCGCGTTGCTCCAATGCTCGACGCGCATCGACAGGCCGCCGTAGGTCGCGTTCGGCCAGCGCGCGATGTCGCCGGCCGCGACGACGTCAGTCGCGCCGACGGCATGCAGGCTGACGTCGCAGACGACGCCGTCCGCGATCTCCAGCCCGGAGCCCTCGAGCCAGCCGACGTTCGGCACCGAGCCGACGGAGACGACGACCTGGTCGGCCTCCAACTCCGTGCCGTCGGACAGCACGACGCGATGAGCGCCGTCGGCCGCCTGCTGCGTCGAGCTGACGCCGTGGCCGATGTGCAGCGTGACGCCTGCCGTCTCCAGCAGCCTCGTCGCGGCCGCGCTCGCGAGCGGGCCGGCCGGGGCGAGCGGCGGCTCAAGCCCGATCGCCGTCACCTCGGCGCCGAGCGCCCGAGCCGAGGCCGCGACCTCGACGCCGATGAAGCCGCAGCCGACGATCAGCAAGCGGACGCCCTTGCGCAGCGCGCCTCGCAGCCCGTGGGCGTCGTCGGCGGTGCGCAGCGTGTGGACGGTCTCGCTGTCGTGCGGGAACGTCGGCAGCACGCGGGCGCCGCTGCCGGTCGCCAGCACGAGGCCGTCGAACGCGACCGTGCTGCCGTCGGCGAGCGTCAGCGCACGCGCGTCGAGGTCGAGCTTCGTCGCCGCAGAGCCAAGCCGCCAGGTTGCGTCGAGGCCCTCGGGGTGCGGCAGGTCGAGCTCGGCCCGCTCCATTGCACCGGTCAGCAGCTCCTTGGAGAGCGGCGGCCGGTCGTAGGGCAGGTGCTGCTCGGAGCCGACGATCGTCAGCCTGCCGGCGTAGCCCTCCGCGCGCAGCGCCTCGGCGGCGCGTAGCCCAGCGAGCGACGCGCCGACGATCGCGATCTCGCTGAGCTCGCTCAACGCTCGACTCCCGCTCGACGTCTCGTTGCCACATCTCATCTCAAGCTCCCGGCAGATATGAATACAGTATTCTGCCGACGCCGAGAATTCAAGCTGACCGCGAAGCTGGGGTATGGGACGGGCGCGGCGGGAGACGTCCGCGCCATCCACGCCTCGACGCCGGCACGACGGCCGGCGCCCGGCGCGGGGCTGCTCAACTACCTCTTCGGCGCGATCGTGATCGACTGCGCGTTGACGAACTCGCGGATGCCGAAGTCGCCCAGCTCGCGGCCCCAGCCGGAGCGCTTGACGCCGCCGAACGGGACGCGCGGGTCCGACGCCGTCATCGTGTTGACGAAGACGGCTCCGGCCTCGATGTGCGGCGTGATCCGCTTGGCGCGCGCGATGTCGCCGGTCCACAGGCTCGACGAGAGGCCGTACGGCGAGTCGTTCGCGAGCTCGACCGCGTGGCGCTCGTCGCGCACGCGAAGCACTGCTGCTGCCGGCCCGAACGTCTCCTCGCGCGCGAGCGGGTTGTCGGCCTCGACCCCGCCGACGACCGTCGGCGCGTAGAAGGCGCCCGGCCCGTCGGGGATCGCGCCGCCGACGAGCACGCGGCCGCCGGCCTGCACGCCGCGCGCGACCTGGTCGGCGAGCTCGTCGCGCAGGTCGACGCGCGCCATCGGGCCGACGTCGACCGCGTCGCGCGGCGCGCCCATCACGAGCGCGCCGGTCTTCGCGGCGAACGCCTGCTCGAACGCGTCGGCGACGGCGTCGACGACGATGAAGCGCTTGCCCGCGACGCAGCTCTGGCCGGTGTTGGAGAAGCGCGCCTTGACCGCCATCTCGGCCGCGGCCTCGACGTCGGCGTCCTCGAGCACGATGAACGGGTCGCTGCCGCCGAGCTCGAGCACCGACGGCTTCAGCACCTCGGCGCAGACGGTCGCGACCTTGATGCCGACCGCCTCCGAGCCCGTCAGCGTGACGGCGTCGATGCGCGGGTCGCGGATCACGTCGGCGACGTCGCCGGAGGAGATCACGAGCGCCTCGAACAGCGACGGCTGCACGATGCCGATCAGCTCGGCAAGCGCAAGCGCGCTCCCGGTCACGTTGCTCGCGTGCTTGAGCACCATCGTGTTGCCGGCCATCAGGGCGGGCGCAGCCGCCCGCATGACCTGCCACACCGGGTAGTTCCACGGCATGATCGCGAGCACGGTGCCGAGCGGCGGGAAGTCGACATAGGTCTCGCTCCAGTCGGTCGCGATGACCTCCGGGGCGAGCTGGCGGGCGCCGTTGTCGGCGTAGTGCTCGCAGACCCACGCGCTCTTCTCGACCTCGCCGCGCGCCTCGCGCAGCGTCTTGCCCATCTCGGCGGTGATCAGCTCGGCCAGCTCGTCAACCGCGCCGCGCAGCTCGCTCGCGACGGCGCGCAGGAACTGCGCGCGGTGCTCGAAGCCGCCATCGCGCCAGCTCAGCTGCGCTCGGTGCGCGCGCTCAAGCGCGGCGTCGACCGCGGCGCCGTCGTGCAGCGGGTAGCGCTCCAGCACGTCGCCGGTGGCGGGGTCGATGCTCTCGACGTGAGAGCGAACGTCAGTCGTCATCTGGTCTCTCCAGCTCAGTCTTGAAGCGTGATCGCCCGCAGGCAGTTGGCATAGTCGTTGCACTTCGTCAGGCCGACGGTGACGGCCTCCGGCCGCACGGTCTCCCGCAGCCGTTCGGGGAGCGTCTTGACGAGCGTCATCGCCTTCCTCCAGTTACACCGATGTGTGCGGTCCGCGCCCGCCGCCTAGCGGAGCATCCGCGCGAGCGCGGCGTGCGGGTCGCGAAGGCGCGTGTGGACGACCTTCTGCTCCAGGTAGCTCTGCAGCTCGTCGGGCGACTCCTCGCGGCCGATGCCGCTGTTCTTGGAGCCGCCGAACGGCGTGCCGAAGTAGTGGCGCGTCGAGTCGTTGACCCAGACGTAGCCGGCGTCGAGCCGCTCTGCGGTCTTGTGCGCGACGTCGAGGTCGTTGGTCCAGACGCTCGCGGTCAGCCCGAGGTCGAGCGCGTTGGCCTCGGCGATCATCGCGTCGTAGTCGTCCCATGCGAAGACGGAGATGACCGGGCCGAAGATCTCCTCGTGGCCGATCTTCATCCCCGGCCGCACGTCGGCGAACAGCGCCGGCGTGATGAAGTTGCCGCCCTCCGGCGTGCCGGCCGGGCGGTCGCCGCCGCTGACGAGCGTAGCGCCCTCGGCGACGCCGGACTCGATGTAGCCGGTGACGCGCGTGTAGTGCGCTCTGCTGACGACCGGGCCGACGTCGGTCGCCTCTTCGTAGGCGACGCCGACGCGGTAGCGGCCAAGCTGCTCGGACATCTTCGCGACGAACTCGTCGTGGATGCTGCGGTGGACGAGCAGGCGCGAGTTGGAGCCGCACGACTGCCCCTGGCAGACGTCGAGGTTCATCCCGTAGATCGCGCCCTCGACCGCCTCGTCGACGTCGACGTCGGGGAAGACGACCATCGCGTTCTTGCCGCCGAGCTCGAGCGAGAGGTGCTTGACGTGGCCCGACTCAGCCGCGCGGCGCTGGATCAACAGGCCCGTTGACACCGAGCCGGTGAAGGCGATCCGCTTGACGTCGCTGTGCGTGACGAGCGCGTCGCCCGAGCTGCCGTCGCCCGTGACGATGTTGACGACGCCGGCCGGGAACGCCTCATGAAACAGCTTGGCGAGCGCGAGCGTCGTCAGCGAGGTGTCCTGCGAGGGCTTCATCACGAGCGTGTTGCCGGTGATCAGCGACGGCAGCGGCCGCGTGACGGCGAACATCAGCGGGTGGTTGAACGCCGTGATCCGCCCGACGACGCCGTACGGGCGGTGCGCCGTGTAGTGCAGGTTGCCGGGGCTGGCGGGGATCACGTCGCCGGTCATCGCGGCAGCGAGCGCCGGCCAGCCCTTGAGGTACGCGTCGCAGATGTCGACGTCGATGCGCATCGCCTTGACGGGGTTGCCGCAGTCGATCGCGTCGAGCATCGCGAGCTCCTCGCGGTGCTCCTTGAGCAGCGCGCCGAAGCGCTCGAAGCAGGCCGTGCGGCCGGCGACGCCAAGCGCCTCCCAGGCCGGCTGCGCCTCCTGCGCGGCGACGACCGCGCGCTCGACGTCACCGCGCGAAGCGGCGGGGACGGCGGTCAGGACGCTGCCGGTCGAGGGGTCGACGACCTCGCGCTGCGCGCCGTTCTCCGCTTCGACGAACGCGCCGCCGACCAGCATCTTGAACTCGCGCTTGGCGACGTACGTCGCGATCGGGTCGTTGACGAGCGTCTCAGTCATCGCACATCCTCTCGTGATCTCTCTCAGAATCCAGGGGTGAGCACGTCGAGCAGCGCCGGCTTGCCGGAGCGCACGACCGCGACCGCCTCGGCAAGCCGCGCGCGCAGGGTGTCGGGATCGCCGATCGGCCCGGCCGACCAGACGCCGTAGGAGCGCGCGAGGCCGGCAAGGTCGACGGGCGGGTCGGCGAGGCCGGCGCCGACGTAGCGGCGGTCTTCCTCGTGGCCCCGATGGCCCGCGATCTTCGCGGCGTGCTCGACCGTGTTGCCGTACTGCCGGTTGTTGTGCACGACCACCAGCACGGGCAGCGAGCGGTGGGCGGCCGTCCACAGCGCCGAGGGCAGGAACAGCAGGTCGCCGTCGGCCTGCACGTCGACCGTGATCGTCCCCGGCTCCTGCGCCAGCGCGACGCCCAGCGCGCCGCCGACGCCGTAGCCGAGGCCGCCGCCGGCCGCCCAGCCCGTGTACTGGCGCGGACGGTCGAGCGCGAGGTGCTTGTGCTCGAGCCGGCCGTTGGTGCCGCCGCCGAGCACGAACCGCTCGCCCTCCAGCGCGACCGACAGCTCGTGCAGCAGCCGCTCAAGCGGGACGACGCCGTCGCCGGTCAGCTCGCTTGCGGCGGCGCGCCAGCCGGCGCGGGCGGCGCTGGTGCGAACTGCCGTTTGCTGCGTCCGCCGGGCCACGTGCGCGGCCGGCAGCGGCTCGCGCTCGAACGCGTTCAACAGTGCCTCTACGGCGGCGTCGGCGCTGGCGGTGACCTGGCGGCTCGCGGGCACGAGCGCCTGGTAGTCGTGGGCCCAGGCGCGCAGCTTGAGGTTGGCGAGCGTGACGTTCAGCAGCTTCGCCTGCGCCGCGCGCAGCCTGTCGCCGACGTGCATCTCGAGGTCCTCGACGTCGAGCGCGAGCACGACGTCGGCCTCGGCGAGCAGCCCCTCGACGTGCGTCCCGGCGAGCGGGTGGGTCGTCGGGAAGGCGTGGCGGACGCCGGTGTCGATCACCGGCGCGCCGAGCGCCTCGGCGAGCGCTACAAGCGCCGCGAACGCGGCCGGCTCCTCGCCTGCATACCCGGCGAGGATCACGGGCCGCTGTGCGTCGCGCAGGCAGCCGGCGAGCCAGGCGACGTCGGCAGCGGAGGGCGCCGGCGCGGTCGGCACCGCGAAGCGAGTCGCGTCACCGAGCGCGAAGCCGTCCGGGACCTCGTCCTCCTGGATGTCGACGTCGTAACAGAGGTAGACCGGGCCGGGCGGAGCGCTCACGGTCGCGGCGAAGCCGCGCGCGAACGACTCCTCGACGCTCCCCAGGTCGTGCGGCTCGTCGTCCCACTTGACGAAGTCGCGGACGATGTTCGCCTGCACGGAGGCCGTGTGGATCCAATCGATCCACGGCCGCCGGTTGGGCTTCGACTTCGGCCCGGTGCCGCCGAGCAGCAGCATCGGCGCGCGGTCGCACCAGGCGTTGTAGATCGCCATGCTCGCGTTCTGCAGGCCGACGACGTTGTGCAGCAGCACGGCCATCGGCTTGCCGGCGGCCTTCGCGTAGCCCTGCGCCATCGAGACGGCGACCGCCTCGTGCAGGCAGAGCGAGATCTCCGGCGCGCCGTCGGTGTGGACGAGCGAGTCGTGCAGCCCGCGGAAGCTCGCTCCCGGGTTGAACGCGGCATGCTCGATGCCGACCTGGCCGAGCAGCTCGACGATCGCGTCGGAGCCGTAGCGGCGACCGCTCATGTCCATAGCTTCCTCCCCTCACGCATACTGGAAACAGTATACAGCTACCTTCTGTGCGCGATTAGCACGACGTTGGCGTTCAGCCAAGGAGCGGAAAGGCCTGGCAACGGCCGTTTCCGCGCCTGAGGCGTCAGCCGTCTTCGCTGGCGGAGAGCTCGCGGCCGTAGCTCACCAGCCGCCTGCCGGTTCTGCGGATGTGCCGCTCGACCGCGTCCTTCGCACCTGCGGCGTCGCCCTTCGCGACGAGGTCGAGGATCTCGACGTGCTCGCCGCCGGCCTCTCTCGGCCGGTGGACGCCCTCGCCGCCGCTCCACATGCGCACGTAGCGCTCGGCTCTCGACTTCAGCTGGTCGACGAGCTGCAGGCCGACGAGGTTGCCGGAGGCGGAGTTGAGCGTCCGGTGGAACTCCGCGTTCATCTCCAGCCACCTGCTGTGGTTGCGCTCGGAGCGCATTCTGCGCTCGAGTCTGCGCAGCCTGGCAATCGCTCTCGCGTCGACATGCGGGGTCGCGGCCTCGATCAGGTGGCCCTCGATCAGCGCGCGGATGTCGTAGAGCTGCTCGATCGCGTCAAGCGAGAGGCCGCTCACGACTGACAGGTGGTGCGCTCTTGCCTCGATCAGGCCTTCGGCCTGAAGCTGGCGCATCGCCTCGCGCACCGGCACGCGCGAGACGCCGAAGTGGGCGGCGATCGCCGCCTGGTTGAGGACCGAGTCGTCGGGCAGATCGCCGGCCTGGATCGCGTTGCGCAGCCCCTCGGCGACGTAGTCGGCCGTGATGCCGCGACCTTGGAACGAGGGGTCGAGCCTAATTCCGGAGAGATCCGTCGAGCCACGCATTTCGCCACTGCCTCGGGTATACAGCATTCATCTTACGTACCAGCCTACACGTCGCCGACGACGTAGATCGCAGGCAGCGACGTGCAGTGACGCCTCATCGAGAAGCCTCTGCGGCCAGCTTCCAGTCTTGCGCCGCGAGGCGGTCGAGCACCGGCTCGTAGGACCGGGCTCGGGTGGTCATGCCGCCCCGGCCGTCGTGGCGCTTGCCGCCGGCGTCGCCGCCGCTCTCGAAGCCGCGAACGCCTTCAGCGCGGTCAGCTCGCCGAGCTCACGGCCGCGGCCGGCAGCCCGCGCCTGCTCGACCAGCACGCGCGAGAGCGCGAGGTCTTGCAGCGCCGTGCCGACCGACTTGAAGACGAGCAGGTCGCGTTCGCCGTTGCGCCGCAGCCCCGCGCCAGCAGTCGCCTCCGCCATCCCGACGATCTGCGGCTCGGCGATCAGCCCGCGCTCAAGCCCGTCGATCACGTCGCCGGACTCGAGCTTGACCTGCTTGGCGTCGTCGACCAGCAGCATCGCGGCGCGCTGCAGCGTCGCCCCGTCGAGCTCGCGCAGGTCGGGCCGCGTCGAGCCGATCGACAGCACGACGCCGCCCGCCGGAAACTGCGTCCCGTCGACGACCGGCTCGGTCGCCTTCGTCGCAAGGATCGAGACGGGCGCCGCGCTGATCGCCGCCTCCATCGACTCGGCGGGCGTGACGGCGATCCCGAGCTGCTCGCTCTGCCGCGCCGCGAACGCCTCGCGGCGGTCTCGGTCGCGGCTGTAGACGAGCACCCGCTCGGGTCTCCACGCCCGCGCAAACGCGATCAGGTGTCCTTCGGCCTCGAAACCAGTGCCGAGCAGCGCGAGCGTGCTGGCGCCGCCGGGCGCGAGCATCTCGCCAGCGACGACGGTTGTCGCCGCGGTCCGCATGCGCGTGACCTCGTCGGCGTCGAGGACCGCCAGCAGCGCGCCGTCGTCCTGGCTGTAGAGCAGGATCACGTAGCGCGTCCCGAGGCCTCTCACGAGCGTCATCACCTTCAGGCCCATGAGCTCGTCGAGCGCCGCGGGCATCACGCGCAGGAAGCCCTTCGGCAGGTCGACGTCGAGGCGCGCGGGCAGCGCGGTGCGCCCCGCCCGCTCAGCGTCGACGGCTGCGCGGGCCGCGCTCATCGTCGCGTCGTGCGTCGCGAGCGCGCGCACGTCTTCTCCGTCGAGGAAGAGCGTCATCTCCGCGTCTTCCGAGCCGTCCCGCCCACGCGCTACGCGTTGCGGCCGGCGTAGAACTCGGCGTCGTCGGAGGGCAGCTCGAAGCCTGACGCGGCGAGGCCGCCGCGCAGCGCGCTCATCTGCCCCGGCTGCAGGCGCATCTGCGGCATCCGCAGCAGGCCGCCGTTGAAGCCCTGCAGCCAGCCGAGGTACTTCCAGCCGACGCGATGGATCAGGTGCGCGCCGCCGAACGTCGCGTGGAAGGCGCCCTTCGCCTCGCGGCCGGCGTGGAACGACCAGAACGTCTCCATCGCCTCGTCGCGGTTGCCGGCGATCGCCGACGCGAGCACCTGCGGGACGCGCGGGCCGAACGCCTCGTAGCCGCTCGTGCCGAACCATCTGATGCCGTAGTTGGCGACCAGCCCGGGCATGTGCTGCTCCATCGGGTTCTCGACGATCAGGTGCTCAGAGCAGGCGTGGAAGACCTCGTCGAAGGCGCTGAACAGCGCCGGGCCGCCGCCCTCGTATTTGAGCGCCGCCGCCGTCTCGAGCTTCGAGATCTCGACGAGCGCGTCGACCGGGAAGCCGGCCGGGTGCAGCGGCTTGAAGCCCCACGTGCCGACGCCGAAGAGGATCAGCGCGAGGTCGGTCCGCTCCGCGACGTAGCGCGTGTGCTCGACGATCTCCGCCGAGCTCGTCGGGCGAAACGACGGCGGGTAGGAGAGCAGCGCGGCCTCGACGCCAAGGCCCTCGGCGGCCTTCGCGACCTCGAGCGACTCCTCGACGGTCGAGAAGCTGAGGTGCGCGACGAGCTTGAAGCCCTCCGGCGCCGCCTCGGCGGCGACCTCGAGGAAGCGCTTGTACTCGGCGACGGTCGTGCCCGACTCCGCGGCGACGAGCGTGCCCCAGTAGCCGTAGTCGGCGGCGAGCTTGACGTCGTGCCGGATCCCGGCCTCGTTGAGCGCGGCGAAGTCGGCCGTGAACGACGGCAGCGTGACGTTGCAGGCGCCGACCCACTCAGCGCGGGCGCGCTCCTTCACTTCGGAGCGGCCGTACGGAAGTGCCATGACGGTGTTGGTCCTCTCGTTCTCGTTCGGAAGTCAGTCGGCGTGGGACGCGTGCGACACGTGCGTCGCCGCGGCGCGGTGGATCGGCCGGTAGACCCAGCGCCCGCTCGCGAACCAGTCGCGGCTGGCGAGCGCGTCACGCCGCGGGGTGTCGCGCGCGGCGGCGCGCTCGGGGCGGCTGAGCGCCTCGACGTCGCGCACCTCGTGCAGCGCCAGATGGGTCCACGGCGCGCCGTCGAATCCGGGGCGGACGCGGTAGCGGCGGACGCGCAGCCAGCCGGGCACCTGCATCAGCAGCGGCACGTGCTCTTCCTCGTACCAGCCCTCGAACTCGTCAACGTCGCTGTCCGGGACGTTGAAGGCGATTGCGAGCAGCGCGCTAGGCAGCTCCTCGACTGCGCCGGTGTCGGAGACCTGGTCGCAGATGTAGCGCGTGAAGCCCTCGACGTTGGCGAGCATCCGCGCGGTGCGCTCGCTCGGGTCGCTCTTCAGGCGCTTGTACTCGGGCGTCTCGAGCGCGGCGGTGTCGTCGATGAAGTAGCAGGCGAGGAACCTTGCGGGCGTCGGCCCGCCTTCGGTCCCGGACAGCTCGTAGCGCACGGCGCTCTCGAAGCCCGGGATCGCGACCCGCACGGGGATGTGCTCGCGCTCGTACCAGTCGTGGAAGTCGTCCTCCCAGCCGGCCGGCGGCTGCATCTGGGAGAACAGCAGCCCGGCGCTCATCGCAGGCCGTCCCCGACGCTGACCTCGTCTCTGCGCAGGCCTCCGACGCGGTTGTGCACGCGGCCGCGCGACGCCATCGCCGCGACGACGACGATCTCGTCGGGCTTGGGCCCGTCGGGGATCGTCAGGGTGACCGTGTCGTAGAACTCGCGCACGAACAGCGCGCGGCGGTAGGCGAGCGGGATGTCGATCGTCGCGCCCGGGCCGGCGACCTTCGAGGTCGAGACGACCCACGTGATGCCGTCGACCTGCTCGCGCATCGCGTCGCCGAACGGCGTCGTGATGCACGCCACGCCGTGCTCCTGCTCGCCGGCGGTGCCGACGATCGCGGCCTTGCCGCAGCTCTCCGGCACGCGGCCGCCGAGCGCCGCGTGCGTGCGCGCGACGAGCTCCTTCGCGAGCGGGACGCTCGGCGCGATCAGGCCAGAGAGGTCTTCCTCGTAGCGGCCGGCGTACGGGTTCTCGATCACCGCGCCCACGGCGACCTTGACGAGCGGCTCCGCGACGGACGGCCCGCCGTCGTGGTGGACCTCCTCCGTCGTCACGACCCACTTGCGGATTCTGAGAGCGGTCATGGTGTCTGCGTCCGTCCTTCTTCTGTCGGAATCGGGCTCACGGCATCAACAGTCCGCCGTTGACGTGCAGGACCTGTCCCGTCACGTAGCAGCTCTGATCGGTCAGCAGGAAGAGCGCCGGCCCGACGACGTCGTCGACCTCGCCGATGCGGCCGAGCGGAATCGCCGCGGCGCGCGCCTGCTCGTCGAACGCCGGCAAAGTGTCGAGGTGCTGGGTTCGGATCGGGCCGGGGGCGACGCAGTTCGCGCGGATGCCGCGCGGCGCGAGCTCGAGCGCGAGCGACTTCGTCAGCGCCTCGATCCCAGCCTTCGCGGCGGCGTAGTGAGCGCCGTTCGGGTAGCCCCTCGTGCCCCAGCCGGACGAGACGGTGAGGATCGCGCCGCCATCGGTCATCCGCGGCGCGACGTTGTGCGCGGCGAGGTAGGCGCTCGTCAGCGAGACGTCGACGACGCGCTTCCACTCGTCGGGTCGCAGGTCGCCGATCGGGTGCTCGGAGACGATCCCGGCGCTGCAGACGAGCCGGTTTGGAGCGCCGAGCTGGTCAACGGCGGTGTTGACAGCCTCGGCGACCTGGGCCGGCTCGGTCACGTCGCACTCGAGCGACAGCGCGGCGCCGGGGGTCGGGCGGAGGTCGAGCCCCGCGACGGCGGCGCCGAGCTCGGTGAGCGCGCGCACGATCGCGTTGCCGATCTCGCCGGCGGCGCCGGTGACGATCGCGACCGAAGCTGCGGTGGGGCCGGGCTGGTCAGGTGACATCGTGGGCGCCTTCGTCTCTCATCGTGATGAACACTGTATACAGTATTGCCCTTGGCTGTGTAGAGGCGCGTTCTTCGCGATCAGACGATCGTGACGGGCCGCTTGGGAGCCGGCGTGTTTCGGCTCTTCGTGAAGCGGAGCTCGCCTGCGGTCAGCGCGGCGCACAGCGCGGGCACGTCGCCGACGCCGAGGGCGCCGGCCCAGTCCTCGCCGATCGAGCCCAGCGGCGCGTCGAGCACCAGCAGGTCGGCCGGGCGGCCGACGTCGAGCAGGCCGGCGTCGAGGCCGTAGACCCGCCCGACGCTGCCCGTCGCAGCGGCGATCGCCAGCTCGACGGGCAGCCCCTCGAGCGACACCAGCTCGGCGATCAGGTGGAACATCCCGAGCGGCACGACGCCGGTGCCGGTCGGCGTGTCGGTCGAGATCAGCAAGCGGTCCGATCTGTCCTGCGCGAGCGCGAGGCGGCAGATGTCGAGCGCGGAGCGAAGGTTGCCCGCCATCGCAAGCTGCAAGGCGATCTCGCCACCCTCGGCGACGATCCGCTCGTTGTCGTCGGGGCTCATCGCGGTCGGCCCGCCGTTGACGTGGAAGGAGACGTGCGCGCCCATCGCGATCACGGCCTCCGCGTCGATCCGGTCCAGCGAGCCGGGGATCGAGCCGCCGCCGGTGTGGCAGGTGACGAGCAGGCCGGCGGCGCGCGCCGCCTGCGCGACCGGCACGTAGTCGAGCGGCTTGTCGAACGCGCCGAAGCCGGCCTTCGCGAGCCACACGCCCTGCGCGCGAACCTCCTCGAAGTCGGCCTGCGTCAGCCCCGGCTCGAGGATCACCGAGCCGGCGTGAACGGTCACGCCGCCGGGCCGGTAGTCCGCGAAGCAGCGCTGCGCCGCGATCGCCAGCGCCTTCACGCCGGCCGGGTCGCTCGGCCGCCCGGGGACGTGCACCTCGCTCGCGGTGATCGCCCGCGTCGTGCCGCCGTGCAGGTAGCTCTCGAGGTAGCCGACCGTCTGCTGGCGCGGCGTGTAGTCGCCGAAGGTGATGTGGACGTGCGAGTCGATCAGGCCGGGGATCACGCCCGCCCCGTCGGCGTCGAGCACCTGCTCGTGGTCGCCTCGCCTGACCTCCGCGGAGTCGCCCACCCATGCGATCGCTCCGCCGTCGCAGACCAGCGCGTCGCCCGCGAGCGGCGTGCCGGCGAGGTCTCCGACATGCGACCGACCGATGTTCATCACGGCCGTGCTCATTCCTTGCCTGCCTCCAAGTCGCCCATCGATTAACCGGTCGCGCATCATCTCCCGGGCCGGTCCTACCCGTCTGGCCCCTGCCCGCCCTGCTGCCGGCGCGCGGCGATCCGTTGCGCCGCGCGCCCTCCTGCGTGTGCTGCTGTGCCGGGGCCAGCCGCCGTCTTACTTGGTCGCCCAGTCCTGCCAGCTGTCGATGTTGTCTCTCGTGTACTCAGGCGCTCTCACCATCACGGTTCTCGCCCACTCGCTCTTGGGGGCGCCCGTGCCGGCGGCGGCGATCAGTCTGCCGAGCGCTGTGCCGAGCTGGGGCGGGTTGAGGTCCCATGACGCGGTGATCGTCCCGTCTCTGACCGCGGCGGCGGTCGCCGTGTCGAGCTGGATGTTGTAGACCTTGACCCTGTCTGTGAGGCCGGCCGATCTGACCGCCTGCACCGCGGCGAGCGCGGAGGGGCCGTTGTACGTGACGACCGCGTTCGCGTCCGGGTTGGCCGAGATCGCGCCCTGCAGCGGCCCGAGGGCGCCCTGGGCGTTGTCGCTCGGGTTGTCGAGGTTGGCGACCAGTCTCGAGCTGCCGAGCGCGGACTTCAGCGTCGCCTCGAAGTAGTCGATCCCGACGACCGGATACGGCAGGCCGATGTAGATGACCTTCGCGCCGTTGGGGTTGTCTCTGTTGATCGCGTCGGCGACGCCTCTGGCGACCCCGCTGCGGTCGACGAGCACCTGGCCGTCGATCGGTGCCGGCGGCGGGCCGGTCAGGTCGGCGTAGGACCACTCGAGCGCGAACGTGTGGATTCCCTGGTCGTGCGCTCTCGTCAGGACGGCCTGGACCGACTGCGGAACCTGCGCCGGCGCGACCGTGATCGAGTTGACGCCGTCGGTGATGAAGCGCTGGATCTGCGGGACGGCCTTCGCCGGGTCGAGCTGCGCGTCGGTCACGTCGGCCTTGCCGCCGAGCGGTGCGGTGACGGCCTGCGCGGCCGTTCCTATCGCGGTCATCCACGGGTTCTGGCCGGTCGCGATCGAGTAGCCGTAGTCGAAGCTCTTGGCGGCCGTCGTGCTTGCGCTGCTGCTGGAGCCGGAGCCCGAGGAGCCGGAGCCCGAGGAGGCGGAGGAGCTGCTGCTGTCGGAGCCGCAGGCGGCCGTTCCGACCGCCACGGTCGCGCACATCAGCGCGACAAGGCTACGGCGCATTGCTGTCATCGAGTTCCCTTCACTTGACGATTGAGGACGAAGCGCTGGCGCACCTGGTCGAAGCCGACCGCGAGCACCAGCACCGAGCCGGTTACGACGCCCTGCCAGAAGGAGGAGACGCCGCTGATGTCGAGGCCGTTGTGGACGGTCCCGAGGAACAACACGGCGATCGCCGTGCCGACGACGCCGCCCTTGCCGCCGGCGAGGGTCGTGCCGCCGAGCAGCACGGCGGCGACGGCTTGCAGCTCAAGGCCGCTGCCTGACGTCGGCGCGACCGACGACAGCTGGCCGGCGTCGAGGATCGCGGCCAGGCCCGCGGAGAGGCCGAGCAGGAAGAAGGCGACGATGCGGATCCGCGCGACCGAGATGCCAGCGAGCGTCGACGCCTCGGGGTTGCCGCCGACCGCGTAGACGTTGCGGCCGAAGTAGGTGTAGCGCAGCATCCACCAGAAGAGGCCGAGCACCGCGAGCATCACGAGCACGGCGATCGGGATCGGCCCGACTTTGTCACCTGAAATCGCGTTGATCAGCTTCGGGTCGTCGATCACCTCGGTGTTGCCGCCGGTGATCAAGTTGGCGATCCCGAAGAAGACGGCCGAGGTGCCGAGCGTCACCACGAACGGGTTCATTCTCCCGAGGCCGATCGGCAGGCCGTTGAGCGTCGCTGACAGCAGGCCGCCGGCGAGGACGGTCATGATCAGCACGACCCACGCGGGGATGCCGTGGTTGCCGAGCACGATCACGAGGCTCGTGAGCGACAGCATGCCGCCGATCGAGAGGTCGACGGCACCCGTCAGCAGGATCACCGTCTCCGCCATCGCGACGGTGAACAGCACCGAGTTCTGCTCGAGCATGCTCGTGATGTTCGGGCTGGTGAGGAAGCGCGACTCGGTCAGCGCGAAGTAGACGATCACCGCGATCCAGAGCACGACGAGCGGCATCAACGGGCTGTGCCGGGCGCGCGCGGCGAGGGCGCGCAGCGGTGAGCTCGCCGGCGCGCGGTCGTCGTGTCCGGCGGCGGGAGCGCCGGGTGCTGTGTCAAGCATGTTGTGTGGCTCCGGTGGCGGCGATGACGATTGACTCCTCGGACAGCTCGTGCTGCTCCAGCTCGGCGGCGACCTCGCCTTCGCGGATGACGAGCACGCGGTGGCAGAGCGCGAGCAGCTCCGGCAGCTCGGAGGAGGCGACGAGGATCCCGATGCCTGCTCCGGCAAGCTCGATCACCTCTTCGTAGATCCGCTGCTTGGCGCCAAGGTCGATCCCTCGCGTCGGCTCGTCGAGCATCAGCAGCTTCGGCGACAGCACCATCGCGCGCGTGAGCAGCACCTTCTGCTGGTTGCCGCCCGACAGCGCGCCGATCGGCTGCTCGAGGCTCGCGTACTTCGTGCCGAGGCGCTCCAGCCACGGCAGCGCCGCGGCGGTCTCCTTCGTGCGCCGCCGCAACAAGCCGCCGCCGACGGGAAGCGTGAGCGTCGCGTTCTCCTGCACCGAGCGGGTCGCCAGCAGCGCCTGCTGCTTGCGGTCCTCGGCGACGAGCACGATCCCGCTTGCGAGCGCCGCGCGAACGCCGTGCCCGACCGGCGCGCCGTCAACGTGGACGTTGCCGCCTGCGCGAGGCCGTGCGCCGACGATCGTCTCGAGGATCTCGCTGCGGCCGGCGCCGACGATGCCGGCGAGGCCGACGATCTCGCCCGGCGAGACTGTGAGCGATATCTCGCGCAGGCGGCCGCCGTGGTCGCGCAGGTCGCGGACGTCGAGGACCGGCTGCTGCTGAGGGGTTTTCTCGGGCGGGGCGCCGACCGAGACGCGGTGCAGGTCGCGGCCGACCATCGCTCTGACGAGCCACGCCTCGTCGGTCTCGTCTCTCGTGCGCGTGCCGATCAGCGTGCCGTCGCGCAGGACCGTGAAGCGGTCGCTGACGGAGAGGATCTCCGGCATGCGGTGGGAGACGATCACGACGGAGAGGCCGCGGTCGGCGAGCGCGCGGATCGTTCTGAGGAGGCGTTCCGTCTCCTGGGGGTCGAGGGCGCTGGTCGGCTCGTCGAGCAGCAGGACGCGCGAGTCGTAGGAGAGCGCGCGAGCGATCTCGACGAGCTGGCGCAGGTCCGGAGGCAGGCTGCGCGTCGGGCGCTGCGGGTCGATCTCGACGCCGAGCGTGGCGAGCAGCGCGCGCGCCTTGCGGTGCATGCCGGGCCAGTCGACCCGGCCGCGCTGCTTGGTCAAGCGGCCGACGTAGATGTTCTCGGTCACCGAGAGGTCGAGCACGAGGCTGCCCTCTTGAGTGACGAGCACGATGCCGTCGGCGGTGGCGTCGGCAGGGCGGTGGTACTCCCGCTCGGCCCCGTCGACGGCGATCGCCCCGCTGGTCGGGCGATGGACGCCGGCGGCGACGCGCAGCAGCGTCGACTTGCCCGACCCGTTCTCGCCCACGAGCGCGTGGACCTCGGCTGGGTACAACTCGAGGTCGACGCCGCCGAGCGCGACCGTTCCCGCGAAGGCCTTGGTGATCCCGCGAAGTGTGATCAACGGCATACTGGCAACTGTATTCATTTGACACCCTTGGGGTCAAGGGGAGTTGCCTGACGCTGGCCGAGCCCTCTCCCGAGCGCGGCTCTGGGCGGGCCGGCTGCTGCACACTGTATTCAGCTGACTGTCTATCTTGCTCAGGAGGCGCTCATCGGCGCCGGGTAGTTCAGGTTGAGCGTGGCCATGCGCTGACTCGGAGCGCGCCTTGGTCCCCGGGCGCCGCGGCGCGCCTCCCCGACCCCCGTCTCAACTTGGTCTCAGGTCACCCTCGCAACGCGGGGAAACTGGCGTTTCAAAGCTACGGTCGGGGCACGTCGCTTAGGCGCTGCGCCTGAGCTAGCGCGCAGCAACGGCTTTCTACTGATTGAAAACGCGGAGGCAACGACCATGGGCATTTTCGGCAACAAAGCAAGACGCGAGGCAGAGCAAGCCGCTGCGACGGCCGAGGTCGAGCGCCTCATCGCGCTCTCCCCGACCGAGCTGGCAGGCGAGCTGATGCCGGCGTTCGGTCCAGACGGCGCGCCTGGCAAGGGCCGCCAGGGCGTCCCGCCGCTGCAGATCGTCACCTGGCTGCTGCGCTCATCCGGCCGCAATGGCGCCGACCTGCGTGCGCTCGTCCCCGCCGTCCTCGCGGGCCTCGAAACGCTGCGCTCGGTGGGGCTCGTGACGCAGACGACCTCGGGCACCAACGGCCAGCGCTGGTCGCCGACGCCGCTTGGCGAGACCGCGCTCGCTGACGGGACGTTCCGGGCGCTGGTCGGGGCCGCCGGGCGGGGCTGAGGCGGGCGCGGCGTCGCGGCCCCCCCTCTGCTGCCGCGAGGTGCTCGTGCTATTACGGCAGCCGGGCAGGCAGCGTCGGGACCCACTGAAGAGACGGACGTCGTTGCGCGAGTCGCCGACGAGCGTGTCGCAGGCATCATCGCGGCGGCGGTCGGCGACGACCTGCTGATCGCCCATCCCGCGCAGACGCTGCACGGCGTCGCGCTCGCGGTCGTAGTCGGCGCCCGGGTGCTCTCCTTTTTGGGGGAAAGTCTCTTCCGGATGCGCATGCCCGGCACGCTGAACGCCAAGCGGCTCGCCGTCGCGGGCCTGCTCGTCCTGCTCGCGCCGATCGGCGCCGCCGTCAGCGCGCTCGCGCTGAGCGCGACGGTCGCCGCTGTTCTCAGCGCGACCGCCGTCAGCGCGCTCGCGCTGACCGCGACGGTCGCCGCTGTTCTCTGCGCGCTCGCGCTGTGGGAGCTGGGCACGCCCGGCTCGGGCCCCCTGCGCACCCGACTGGGGTCTTCGACGGACGCGCCGGTTGCGGCCGTCGGCGATCTTCGATCGATCGAACAACAACAGGAGGGAACGTCATGAAGACCGTGGTCATCGGTGGGAGCGGACGAGTCGGAGCGAACGTCGTGCGTCGGCTTGTCGCACTGGGGCACGAGCCGGTGCCGGCCTCGCCCGCGACCGGCGTCGACACGATCACGGGCGAGGGCCTCGCGGACGTGATGAACGGCGCCGACGTCGTCGTCGACGTCTCTAACGCGCCGGTCTGGGAGGACGACGCGGTGCGCGACTTCTTCGTCACCTCGACCCGCAACCTGGTCGAGGCGGAGCGCGCCGCGGGCGTCGGCCACCACCTCGCAGTGACGATCGTCGGCGCCGAGCTGCTGCCCGACAGCGGCTACCTGCGGGCCAAGGTCGCGCAGGAGGCAGAGATCGAGGCCGGCGCTGTCCCGTACACGATCCTGCGCTCGACCCAGTTCCTCGAGTTCCTCCCGCAGATCGCGGACGACGGCGCCGGCGGCGACACTGTCCGCCTCTCGACCGGCCTGATGCAGCTCGTCGCTGCCGACGACGTCGCCGCGACGATCACCGAGCTGTCGATCGCCCCGCCCGTCAACGGCCGCGTTGAGCTGGCCGGCCCGGAGAAGCTGAGCGTCGACGCCTGGGCCCGCCGCTACTTCGCCGCCACCGGCGACCCCCGCACCGTTGCCGCCGACCCCCACGCCCGCTACTTCGGCACCGAGCTCCACGGCGGCGAGCTGACTCCCGCCGGCGAAGCCCGCATCGGAGCGACCAGCTTCGACGCCTGGTTCGCGGCGCAGCATTCGGCCGCGAAGTAGCGGAGCACCAGCTCGTCGGGCGCCGCAAACCTGAGCCCGTGGTATTGTTAACCACATAGTGAACGATCCTTTCAAGGCTCTGGCGCATCCGATCCGTCGCGGAATCGTTGAGCGGCTGGCTTCCGGGCCGGCGACGGTTGGCGAGGCGACGAGTGGTTTCGGCGTCTCCAAGCCGGCTATCTCTAAGCATCTGAGGGTGCTTGAGGAGACGGGCGTGGTGACGCGCGTGGTCGAGGGGCGGACGCATCGCCTCTCGCTCGAGCCCGCGGTGATGAGCGAGGCGGCCGACTGGATGGATCGTCAACGCGCCCTCTGGGGCCAGCTGTTCGACGTCGTCGACGACTATCTCAAGGAGCAGGAATCACAATGAACGCTCATCCGATCGTCTCACCGCAGGAGTGGGAAGCGGCTCGCAGAGAGCTGCTCGTGAAGGAGAAGGAGCTGACCCGCGCGCGCGACGCGCTCGCCGCCGATCGGCGCCGGATGCCGCGGATGGCCGTCACGCAGGAGTACGCGTTCGAGGGGCCGAACGGGCGCGTGAGCCTGCTCGACCTGTTCGAGGGCCGCCGCCAGCTCGTGCTCTACCGCTTCTTCTTCGAGCCCGGCGTCGGGACGTGGCCGGAGGGCGGCTGCGTCGGCTGCTCGCTGATGGCCGACCAGGTCGCCAACCCCGTCCACCTCCACGCCCGCAACACGACGTTCGCGTACGTCTCGCGTGCGCCACAGGCCGACATCGCGCGGCTGAAGGAGAGGATGGGCTGGGAGGTCCCCTGGTACACGATCACCGACAGCTTCGACGCCGACTTCGGCGTCGACGAGTGGCACGGCACGAACGCCTTCCTGCGCGACGGCGACCAGGTCTTCCGCACCTACTTCGTCAACAACCGTGGTGACGAGGCGCTCGGCAGCACGTGGAGCTACCTCGACCTGACGGCGCTCGGGCGCCAGGAGACCTGGGAGGACTCGCCCGAGGGCGTCGAGCAGACGCGGCCGTACGAGTGGTGGCGTCGTCACGACGAATACGCGGCGGACATCGACCCGTGGGGCGGGCAGCTCGACGAGAAGATCGCCGCGAACAAGGCGCACACGCTCCGGACCGAAGGGAGCGCCGCATGATCTACGGCCATATCGCGGGCGTCCCGGTTGAGGAGATGATCCCGACCGCCGCCGGCGCCGGCAGCGCGCTGCTGCTCGCGCGCGTGTGGCTGTGGGCGTGGCTGCGACGCGACCACCGGAAGGCCCGGGCATGAGCATGAGCACGCAGAGCCTGACGCTGGAGATCGAGCGCGCGTACAAAGCGCCCGTCGAGAAGGTCTTCGACGCGTGGACCAGCGAGGAAGTGCTGCGCCGCTGGTTCCACGCCGCGCACGACTGGGAGACGCCCGAGGCCGCCGTCGACCTGCGCGTCGGCGGCGCCGTGCGGGTCGTCATGCGCAACCCGCACACCGGCGCCGAGCATGGCGGCGGCGGTCTCTACACCGAGATCGACCCGCCGCGCCGGCTCGCGTTCACCTGGCTGTGGGACGACGAGAAGACGCGGACGCTGATCGAGCTCGACTTCGAGGAGGTCGACGGCGTCACGACCGTCCGCTTCGCCCACCGTGGCCTGTGGGACGAAGAAGCGGTCCGCTCGCACGAGCGCGGCTGGCACAACTGCTTTGACAACCTCGAGCGGGTGCTCCAGCTGGGCGCGCCCATATGATCGAGGTCGTGGTCCGCGTTGCTGTCCTCGACGACTACCAGCGCCTCGCCTCGACGTGGGCGGCGTGGGATTCCCTGGGCAGCGAGGTCGACGTCGAGTTCTTCCATGAGCCGATCGGCGAGGACGAGCTGGTCGAGCGGCTGACTGGGTTCGACGTGCTCGTGCTGATGCGCGAGCGGACGAGGCTCGGGCGCGAGGTGCTGGAGCGTCTCCCCGCGCTGCAACTCGTGGTCACGACCGGGATGAGCAACGCGTCGCTCGACATCGCGTACCTGCGCGAGCACGGCGTCATGGTGGCCGGGACCGGCCCGGTGGGCGGCGCCGCCGGCGGCGTGCCGGGCCCTGCGGAGGTCGCGTGGGCGCTGATCCTCGCGCTCAGCAAGCGGGTCGTGATCGAGGACCGCGCGCTGCGCGACGGGCGCTGGCAGACCGGCATCCCGTTCGACCTCGCCGGGGCGACGCTCGGCCTGGCCGGGCTCGGCCGGCTCGGCGCCGCGATGGTCCGGCCGGCTCGCGCGTTCGGGATGGACGTCATCGCCTGGAGCCAGAACCTCAGGAGCGAGCGTGCAGCGGAGCTCGGCGTCGAGGCGGTCACAAAGGACGAGCTGCTCGAACGCTCCGACGTGCTCTCGATCCACCTCGTGATCAGCGACCGCACGCGCGACCTGTTCGGGGCAGCCGAGCTCGCGCTGATGAAGCCGACCGCCGTGCTCGTCAACACCTCGCGCGGCCCGATCGTCACCGAAGCGGCGCTCGTCGAGGCGCTGCGGAGCGGGACGATCGCGGCGGCCGGGCTCGACGTCTACGACCGCGAGCCGCTGCCGCCGCACCACCCGCTCACGACGCTTGAGAACGTCATCCTGCTGCCCCACCTCGGCTATGTCTCCGAGCCCACCATGCGCCACATGTACGGGCAGGTGGTTGAGGACATTGCCGCCTGGCGCAGCGGTTCTCCGCTCCGCGCGATCAACTGAGCGATCGGGCTAGGCCGTCGCCCCGAACCACGTGCCCAGCGCGTCGGTCAGCTTGATGGAGGCCGGCTCGCCAGCACCCACCCACGCCACATACCCGTCAGGCCGCACCAGCACCGCCGCGGGCGCCGCTACCGCGCCAAGCACCGGCAGATCCCACGGTCCTTCGCAGGTGGCGTTGACGACGGGCACGCGATCGGCCCACCAGCCGGCATCCACCGCGCCCCGCGCGCCGAGGTTCAACAACACGGGCCGCGCCGCGTAGAGCAGGTCGAAGACCCGCAGCGGCCCGTCGGCGGTGACGAGGTCGAGGTCGGGCATCCGTCGTCCGAGCAGCGGGTGCCCCTCGCCGAGGTCGTAGTGGATGTCGAGGCCCGAGAGGTTCCCGGCCATCGTTTTGCGCGGCTGGTCCAGTTGCATCAGCTCGCCGACCGTGTCGCGCAGCGCCTCGTTGCGCGCGTCGCCGCGCATCAACGCGGTGAGCGCCATCGTCGTCTGCAGCACGCGCGCGCCGACCGGGTGACGCTCGGCGTGGTAGCTGTCCAGCAGGATCTCTGGTGAGACGCCCTTCACCACCTGGGCGAGCTTCCAGCCCAAATTCACCGCGTCTTGCACACCCGTGTTGAGCCCCTGCCCACCCATCGGCGTGTGGATGTGCGCCGCGTCACCGGCGAGCAACACCCGTTCCGCTCGGTACGCCGCCGCTTGCCGCGTCGCATCGGTGAAGCGCGAGATCCAGCGGGGGTCGTGCACGCCGAAGTCGCTGCCCCAGACAGCGGTCATCGCCCTGCTGACATCCGCCACGGTCGGCTCGCCGACGCGCGTGAGGTCCTCGTCGCGCACGACGACGCGCAGGTAGCCGTCGCCCAGCGGGCCGATCCCGCTGACGCCCCTTTCGTCTTTGCGGATGTGGCCGACCTCGGACTCGTCGAGCAGCCTCGCCTCCGCGATCAGCGAGCTGCTCGACGGGTCCCATCCCCGGAACGAGATCCCCGCCGCCTTGCGGACGGCGCTGCGCCCACCGTCGCAACCGACGAGATAGCCGGCCCGCAGCGAGCGCCCGTCCGACAGCGCTACGTCGACGCCGTCGGCGTCTTGCGTGAAGCCGGTCACCTCGTTCCCGCGCTCGACCACGACCCCCAGCTCAGCGACCCAGCCGGCGAGGATCTCCTCAAAGCGGTTCTGCCACAGCGCCAGCCCGTACGGGCGACGCGTCGGGAAGTCGCTGATGTCGAGCGTCGTCCCGAAGCTGTTGACCTGCGCCGGCTGCCCCTGCGACACGAACCGCTCGCCGACGCCGCGCTGGTCGAACACCTCGATCGTGCGCGCCTGTAGCCCGCCCGACCGCGCCCCCACCAGATCGGGCTGCTCACGCCGCTCGAGAATCACCGCGTCGACCCCGGCCAGAGCCAGCTCAGCCGCCAGCATCAGCCCCGTCGGCCCGCCCCCGGCGATCACCACCGCATGCTCTTCCGTACTCACCGTGTCACTCCCTTCGTCGTTCGCGGCGGCGATTATGGGACACGAATCAGCGCCTCATGAGGAACTCGCTTGCGGTATAAATTACGAATGGAGGCGGGGGCAGGGGTCCGCCAGCGCGGACGCGTCGCGTTCAGCACCTCACGACGAGCCGCATCTCTTCTTCGATCCTGACCTGGCTGATCGGCACCCCGAGGGCCTGATCCTCGTCGACACGGGATGAGACGCCGCTCGCGCACTGCGCCACCGCGCCACCGCGCCACCGCGCCACCGCGCCACCGCGCCACCGCGCCACCGCGCCACCGCGCCACCGCGAGCTTGAACGAGCCGCTTAGGCGATCGCGGCGAGCGCGCCTACGAGCGCTCCGCGCCTGTTGACGCCGAGCTTCACGAAGGCGCTTGCGAGGTGGCTCTCGACCGTCTTCTCGCTGAGGAACAACCGTGCGGCGATCGCGCGGTTGGTGTCGCCGCCGGCCGCGAGCTGTGCGACCTCGCGCTCGCGTCCGCTGAGCGCCGCCGCACCCGCGCCGTCGGCGCGACCGCCGCGGCCGCTGCGGTTGACACGACGGCCGATTCGCCGCAGCTCACGCCGGGCGTCCGCGCGCAGCCGCTCCGCGCCGCATGTGAGCAGCTCCGCCTCCGCCGCGCGCAGCTCGCGCGCCGCGGCGTCGCGGTCGCCGGCCGCCGCGAGCGCCCGCCCCGCCAGCACCCGTGTGCGCGCCGCCTCGACCGGCGCGCCAATCCCCGCGAGCGTCTCGGCCGCGGCGAGAGCGAGGGCGGCGGCTTGGGCGGCGGCGCCTTCCAGGAGCGGCGCCTCTGCGCCGGCGGGCACGACGCCTTTGGCAGCATCGCCTCTCGCCAGCAGCGGCTCCTCAGCAGCCTGTCTGGCGTCCCCGCCTGCCAGCAGCAGCTCCGCCGCCGCCCGGCCGGCGAGCGGCTGTCTTCCGTCCCCGCCCGCCACCAGCAGTTCCGCCGCCGCCCGGCCGGCGAGCGGCTGTCTTCCGTCGCCTCCCGCCAGCAGCAGCTCCGCCGCCGCCCGGCCGGCGAGGGCGTCGCCGTACGGGAGCGCGCAGGCGGCCGCGGCCGCGGTGGCGTGGTCGGCCCAGCGGGCGGCGGCGGCGCGGTCGTCGGTGAGCAGCGCGGCGCGCGTCAACAGCTCGAAGCAGTGGGCGCGATGGCCGGGGAAGCAGCGCGGCAGGTCCTCCCCGCCGGCCAGCTCGAGCAGCACCTCGGCCGCGCGCACCGGGCTTCTCGCGGGGATCAGGATCGCGGCGAACGCCCAGCCGCAGCCGGCCGCGATCGTCGAGGGGCCGAGGCGACGGGCGAGCGCGACCGCCTCCTCGCCCGCGCGCATCGCGGCGCCCAGCTCGCCGGCCGGCTCGAGCGCCATGCTGAGCGCGTAGAGCGCCCACATCAGCGTCATCGGGTTGCCGGTACCGTGCGCCTCCTCGACGGCGGCGTCGGCCGCGTCGATCGCCTCGGCGAGCCGGCCGCTGCTGCACAGCGCGACCGCCTGGCCGACCATCAGCTCTGTGATCAGCGCGGTGCGGCCGTCGGCGCGGGCAATCGCGACGCCGCGCGTGAAGCAGGCGGCCGCGCTGGCGAACCGGCCCAGGTACCAGTCAGTCCAGCCGAGGTAGAGGACCGTCTCCAGCCGCCGCCCAAGCGTCGCGTCGTCAAGCGCCGCGACGAGCTCCTCGGCCGCCGCGCCGAGCCGCGCCGACTCCTGCATCTCGCCGAGCGAGTAAGCGGCGAAGGCGAGCGCCGCGGTCGCCGTCGCGCGACCGCCGTCATCGCCGAGCGCGACCGCTCCCGCCAGCGCCCGCTCGCCGCAGTCGCGCATCAGCGCGTGGTCAGCAGTCAGCGACGCATGCGCCGCCAGCTCCAGCCGCAGCGCGACGGCGGCCGCGCCGCCCTCCACCTCCCCCAGCGCCGCTGTCAGGCGGGCGAGCGCTTGGTCGTGGTGGCCGAGCAGGCGCTCGACGCCGGCGCAGGCGGCGATCGTCTCGATGCGCGCGGGGTCGTCGGCGGGCTGGGTCGCGAGCACGCCGAGCAGAACGTCACGCGCCTGCTCGAAGCGGCCGGCGGCTGCGAGCGCCGCGGCCAGGCGCGGGAGCAGCTCAGCGCGCACGGCGCTGCCTGGGCCGTCCCCGGGCACCAGGCGCAGCGCCGCCTCCAACCAGCCGGCGGCGGTACCGGGCGCCCGCGCGGCGACCTCGTCGGCGGCCGCGACGAGCAGCGCGACGGCGTCCGCGTCGCCGCGGCGCGCGGACTGCTCGACGTGGTGGGCGCGCGCGGCCGGGCCGGCGCCCCACTCGCGCAGCAGCGCGGCGGCGCGCGCGTGGGCGGCGATCCGCCAGCCCGCTCTCGTCGTCTCGTAGACGGCGCGGCGCACCAGCGGATGACGGAAGGCGAGCCACCCGGGCGTGTCGCCGAGCCGTACGAGGTCGGCGTCGAGCAGCGCGTCGAGCGCGGCAAGCGCGGCCTCCGGCGCCAGCCCGCCGACCGCGCCCGCGAAGACGGCTTCCACCGGATCGCCCGCGATCGCCGCCCCCTGCAGCAGCGCCCGAGCATCGTCGGACAGCGGCGCCAGCTCAGCAGCGAGCGCCGCCGCGACGGCCGCGGGCACCTCGCCGCCCACGTGAGCGGCTGGGAGCGGTACCGCGCCGTCACGCACCCGCGCCAGCTGCTCCAAATAGAACGGATTCCCGCCGCTCTCCTCGTGCAGTGCGCGGCGGGCGGAGTCGCTCAGCCGCCGATCGCCGAGCAGGCGGTCGCAGTCGGCGGGCGCCAGCGGCGCGAGCGTCAGCCGTTGCACCGTTCCCTCCGCGGCGACGCCTGCGAGAACGCTTTCCAGCCGAGGGTCGAGACGGTTGGTGCGGTGGGCGAGCGCCAGCAGCACGGGCGCGTCGGGCGGGCGGCGCACGAGTGCGGCGACCAGCTCGGCCGTCGCGGGGTCGGCCCAGTGCAGGTCGTCGAGCACGAGCACGAGGCCGTGCGGCACCGCGAGCCGCTCCAGCAGCCCTCGCAGCGCCCGCTGCAGCTCATGCCGCGCGCCGACGGCGCCGGTCATCACAGCCGCCGCGGCCCCCGCCCCGTACGGCCGCAGCGACGGGAGCGCGAGCGACAGCGGCGCCAGCTCGTCGTCGTCCATGCGCGCGAGGCGGGCGGGATCGAGTGCGGCGATGGAGCTGTCGAGCGCGTCGGCGAGCAGCGCGAAGGGGATCTCGCGCTCGAGCTCCGAGGCGCGGCCTGCCAGCACAAGCGCGCCCTGCCGCTCACCGCCAAGCGCGAGCCAGTCCAACAGCGTCGTCTTGCCGATGCCGGGCTCGCCGGTCAGCGCGACCGTGCCCCCGACACCTTCGGCGATCCCGCGCAGCGCAGCATCGAGCAGCGCGAGCTCCCGCTCCCGGCCGGCGATGCGCTGCGCGTGGTCGGGCTCGGGACGCATGGATGCCGGTGCAGTGTGACGCACCGGTTCCGGGATGTGTTCAGGGTCGGCGGTCTTGAGAACGCGGGGGCGCCAGCCCGACGATGGCCGGATGCGAAATCCGATCCTCTTCGCCCTCGCGACGGCGCTCCCGCTCGCGTTCGGCACGAGCACCGCCGCCGCCGAGGACTTCTGCGTCGCCAAGCCGAGATGCATCGGCACCGCGATCACCGCCGCACAGCTCCCGACGAGACTGTTCGAGGCCGGCTCCAACGGCACGGCCGACCGCTTCTTCCTCGGCGCGACCACCTTCGCGAACGGCCCGTACACGTACAGCTCCGACGAGAGAATGGAGCTGATCGGCGCGAGCGGCGGCGGCTCGATCCTGCAGTCGGGCGTCGTCAACAGAACGATCCTCACGCTCGTCGGCTCCGCCGCGTCGGTGACCGGCGTGCACGTCGAGGTCGCGATCGACACCGGCGTTGCGGTCACCCTCTCGGGCGCGACCGCGCACGACCTCACGCTCACGCATCTGCTCGGCACGCAGGCCGGCGGCGGCGTGCTGCTCAACGACGGCGCGACGCTCGCCGACTCGCACATCTCGATGACCGGCGACTTCGCGCTCGGCGTCGTCTCCTCGATCGGGAGCGCGACGATCGTCGGATCGACGATCTCCTCAAACAACGGCGCCGTCGCGGCGAGCTCGCCCAGCGGGGAGCTGACGGTCGCGCGCAGCATCCTCCACGCGCCGCTCGGCGCCGAAGCGCTCGGCTCGAGGCTGACCGTCACCGACACGCTCGTCGACGGGCGCGGAGCCACCAGCACGAGCTTCGGCCTCGCCTCGATCGCCCAAGGGCCCGTCACCGCGGAGCTGCACGCCCGGCGCACGACGGTCGTCGGCTGGAACACGACGAGCGGTGGCGCGATAGGGGCCTACAGCGCCGCGGAGGCGGGCGGAACGAGCACGGCCGAGATCTCTGACAGCGCGTTCGTGGACGTCGGCACGGCGTTCTTGCGCAGCGCCAGCCCTGGCGGCGTCGCGAACCTGACAGCGCGCTGGAACGCGCATGCCGACCCGCTTGAGGTCATCGACGAGGGAGCGGGAACGCTCACCGAGAGCGACCGCCTGCCCGAGCCGACTGGCTTCGTCGACGCGGCGAACGGCGACTTCCGCCTGCTGGCCGACTCGCCCCTCGTCGATGCTGGCGACCCCGACGCTGACCTCGTCAACGCCGTCGTTGACCTCGACGGCGCCCCGCGCCTCGCCGACGGCAACGGCGACTGCGTCCCGCGCCTCGACGTCGGTGCCTTCGAGCGTCAGCCGAGCGGGCCGTGCACGCCCGCCGACGCGGGCAGAGCTGGCGAGACTCCGGGCGGCCCGAGCGACGGTCCGGGCGGTCCGAGCGGCGGTCCCGGCGGCGGTCCTGGCGGCCCCGGCGGCTCCGGCCCGACCGGCGACCACGTCAAACCGATCCTCTCCGCCCTCCACGTCCCCGCGCGTCTCACCCGCTCCAAGCGGCTGCCGAAGCTCGGCGCCAGCCGTAGAGCCCCGGCGATCGCCTTCCGCCTCTCCGAGCGGGCGAAGGTCACGCTGCGCTTCGCGCGCCGCGGTCGTGGCGGCAGATACCGCACGCTGCACAGCTCGCTGCGGGTCTCGGCGCGAGCAGGCGCCAGCCGGCTGGGCTTCGGCGGCCAGCTGACGAGACGCGCGCGGCTCGCGGCCGGCCGCTACCGCGTGACGCTGACCGCGCGCGACGCCGCCGGCAACAGCTCGCGCCCGCTGACGGTCGCCTTCAGGATCGGCTGAGCGCGGCCGTGATGTTCAAGAACCGCAGTGTCCGCAAGCACGGCACGCCCGCCGAGGCAACGGTGCTGTCGATCAAGGACCTGTCCGGGCGCTCCGCCGACACGCTGCGCCGCTTCAGCCACCAGCTGGAGGTGCGTCGCGCCGACGGCTCGACGTTCGAAGCGGAGGTCCGCGGCGTCTTCGGGCTGGTCGGCCTGCGCCCGCGCGAGCACGACGTGCTGCAGGTCAGATACGACCCCGACTCGCTGCGGGTCGTCTTCGACCTCGACGGCGACCCCCGCTACGACCTCGAGGCAAGCACCGCCCGCACGCTCGAGCTGCGCCGCCGCACCGCCGAGGCGGAGCGGGCGCGGCGGGGGCTGTAGCCCTTCCCTCAGCGCCCTGCTCGGCGGGGCGCGGAGGAAGCACTGCCGGCCGGCCCGGGCGCGGCGGGCCGGCTTGGCTTACAGCCGCTTGAGCTTGTCCGCGAGGTTGATCTTGTCGTTCATCGTGTCGAGCCTAGTCTGCACACGGCTTGCACCAAATAGGTGTGTGAGCGTTTTCGGCCATACCGTCCGGGGCGCAGCGCGAGCGCCGCGCCGCCCCCAACGCCCATGGCCTCCATCTCCTTCGCTCGACTCCGGCTTCCCCAGCGGCCGTCGCTCACGACCGCACTCGCCGTCGTGTCGTGGGGCTGCGCGATGGGCGCGGCAGCGGCCGGGGCCGGGCCGCTGAGCGCGACGGCGGCCGCGGCGACGGTGCCGGTGTCGCACGTCGGAGTGCCGCTCGCTGGCGCGGAGGACGCGTCCGCTGCCGCTGCCGCTGCTGCCGCTGCCGCTGCCGCTGCGACGCTGCCGGTCGCGCACCTTGGCGTCCCGCTGACCGCGCCCGCCATGCCGGGAGCCTCGTGGACGTGGCGGCGGTGCCTGCGCTACCGCAGCCTCGTCACGGCCGACGGGGCGAGCGACCTGTGGGAGCTCGGCGCGCCAGACACGGTCGCGCGCGACGCGCTCGGCGGCCACGCCGACGCCGCGTCGGTCGACGGGGCGCCGTTGGCGCGCGCGGCCGACGGCGCGCTGACCGGCGAGAACGAGCCCGCAAGCACCTTCGACGGCCGCGGCGACGCGCTGCTTGCGGGCGGCGCGGTCGCAATTGACGGAACCGCGTCCTACACGTTCGAGGCGTGGGTCCGACCGCGCGTCGTGGACGCGACTCGCCGCTGGATTGTCTCCCGCGAGAGCGGTGCCGGCGCGACCCGTCAGGGCACCGGCGTGTGGATCTCGGCAGCCGGCCTCGGCTTCGAGCGGGTCGTGGACGGCACCACCGCATCAGTCATCTTCCGGGCCGGCCTGCCCATCGGCCGCTGGAGCCACGTCACCGCCAGCTACGACGGCACGATGATGCGTCTCTTCGTGAACGGCGCCCTCGTCGGCTCCCGCGCGACGACCGCGGCGCTCAAGGCAGTCACGCCGGCGGCCTCGCTCACAAATGGCGCCCTCGGCCTGCTCGCCGCCTTTCCCGCGCGGCTCACGACCGACGCCCCCGGTCGGCTCGCCCTCGCCCCCGCCCCGCTCACCATCGGCGCCACCGACAGCGGCACGAGCGGCTTCTTCGCCGGGGACCTCGACGAGGTCGCCGGGTACGACCACGCCGTCCAGCGTTCGCAGGTCGCAGCGCAGGCAACCGCGGGAGCGAGCGTCCCCTGCACGGTCATCCCCGGTGCGACGAGCGCGAGCTACACGCCGGCCGCCGCCGACCTCGGCCGCACGCTGCTCGCGACCGCGCGCACGGCTGCGGCGTCGTCGAGAACAGAGACGGCAGGTCCGACCGACGACGGCGCCGGCCGCCTCGTGCACGTCACGCTCAGCGGCGGGATCACCCCGGGCGCGATCGTCAGAGGCGACGTCAGGCTCATCGCGACGCTCGCCGGGCTCGTCCCTGACAGAGTCGAGTTCGTCGTCGACGGTGTCGTGCGCTACGCGAAGCCAGGCGAGCCGCCGTATCAGTACACGTGGTACACGGCGGCCGAGTCGAACGGCTCGCACACGGTCGCGGTGCGCGCCTACGACCCGGGGTCAAACGCGAACGACCCCGCGAACGCGAGCCCCGCGACCGCCCAGGCAACCGTCTCGATCGCCAACTCGACGGTCCACCCCGCCCCCCTCCCGTTCGGCAAGGAGAGCATGTACGCGGAGTTCAACGAGGGCAGTCCGGCGACCGCGAACAACCTGCTCGACGACGTCTGGCCCTCGCGCGGGTTCGCGCTCGCGAAGCTCGAGTGGCCGCTCACGTGGACCGAGGACCCCTACGACGACGCCTACTGGCGCTTCTTCTTCTATGGCCTCCAGCCCGAGGCGGCACTGCTCTACGAGTGGGAGCAGACGAGAGACACGAGATACGTCGACAAGCTCGTCGCGACCCTCCGCTCCTACGTCGCCTACGACAGGACGCGCCCGACGAACACGCTCACGTTCGACAACGACCACGCGGCCGCCTACCGGACGATGGAGCTGGTGAACATGTACTTCAAGCTCGACCGCGACGGCGTGCTGCCGGCCGACCTGCGCGCCGGGAT
>DASYEC010000009.1:0-190479 GCA_036499225.1 Conexibacter sp. | reverse complement strand
GATCCACCCGGCGACCGGATCGCTGTCGGGCGCCGAGCGTGACGAGCGAGACGCTCCACCAGGTCAGCGAGCGAGCGAACGCGCAGCTGACCATGGCAGGCGAGACCCCACGGTCGGCGCCCAGGAAGCGTTAGATGTTCTGGACCTGGGTGGCGTTCGGGCCCTTCGGGCCATTCTCGGCCTCGAAGGAGACCTTCGCGCCCTCAGCGAGGGTGTGAAAGCCCGAGCCGCTGATGCCGGTGTGGTGGACGAACAGGTCCTTGCCACCGTCATCGGGCGTGATGAAACCAAAGCCCTTCTCATCGCTGAACCACTTCACGGTTCCGGTCGGCACGTATGCCCTCCACTGCGTTCGTGCTGCAAGCGCGGAGGAAGTTGTCAACAACGAACCCGCGTGCGTCGCACTGCTTTGTCGCCGGAGCTTTATCCGGCCTTACGGCGCAGAACGTACCAGGACGAACTCGGCTCCGCCACCCCTTGTGCGACAACGGCGGCAAGCGCGTGCTCGACAGCGCGAACAGCCCGCCCCTGCTGGGGTTTCACGCCCCCAGCGAGATCGCCGAAGGGTCGATGAAGGCCGGCGCCAGCTCCCCGGCGGCGAGCACCCGCTCCAGCGCCGCGACCGCCTCGGGCGAGAACTGGGTCCCAGCGCCGACGCGGCACTGCCGCAGCGCCTGCTCCGGCGAGAGCGGCAGGCGCACGCTGCTGGGCCCCGTCATCGCGTCCCAGGCGTCGGCGACCGCGAGCAGCCGCGCGCCCGGCGGGATCGTGTCGCCGATCAGCCCGTCGGGGTAGCCGCGGCCGTCGGGCCGCTCGTGATGGCTGCGGATCCACGTGACCTGCTCAGGCGTCAACACCTCGCTGGCGATGTCCGCGCCCAGGCGCGCGTGCTCGCGCAGTTGAGCCGCCTCGGCCGGCGAGTGAGCCTGCTTCACGAGCACGTTCTCTGGCACGCCGATCTTGCCGACGTCGTGGACGAGGGCCGCCTCGCGCAGCAGCGCCAGCCGCTCGGGCGGCCAGCCGGCCGCGCGCGCCAGCCGCACCGCCAGCTCGGCGACGCGCTCGGAGTGGCGCTCGCTCTCGGGGTCCTTTGCGTCGATCGCCCGCGCCAGCGCGCCGATCCCCATCAGCGCCTGGCGGCGCGTCACGCGCTCGGCGCGCTGCTCGAGGCCGAGCTGCTCGCGCAGCTCGGGGATGAACTGCGCCACGACGTTGCGCCCATGCGCCTTCGCCCAGTAGAGCGCGTCGTCGGCGGTGCGCATCATGCCCTCGCCGTCGCCGCCCAGCTCGAGGTCGCTGACGCCGACCGAGACGGTGATCGAGCCGCTCGGGCCGATCGGCTCGTGGGCGATCAGCTGGCGGATCCGCTCCGCCGCGGTGTAGGCCTCTTCCGCGTCGGCCTCGGGCAGCAGCAGCGCGAGCTCGTCGCCGCCGACGCGCGCCAGCAGCTCGCCGGCGCGGACGGTGCCGGACGCTCGCCGCGCGACCGCTCTCAGCAGCTCGTCGCCCGCCTGATGGCCGTAGGTGTCGTTGACGACCTTGAAGCCGTCGACGTCGATCAGCGCGACGCCGAGGTTGCGGCCGTGGCGCCTTGCACGCTCCGTCTCGGCTGCGAGCCGCTGCTGGAAGGCGCGCTGGTTGGCAAGGCCGGTCAGCGGGTCGGTCGTCGCCAGCTCAGCGAGCTGGCCGCGCGCCTCCTCGTGGACGAGCGCGGCGGAGATCAGCTCGGCGAAGTCGGCGAGGCGATGCTCGACGTCGACCGGGAACGGCCGCAAGCTGCACAGCGCGGTGACGAAGCCCCAGACGCGCGAGCCGCTGCGGATCGGCGCCCCGACGCGCCAGCGGAACGGCCGGTGGCCCGGGCCGCCGTCGGCGCGCGCCGGCGCGCCCGCGCGCAGCCCGGCCGCTATCCCGCCGCCCTCAAGGCTGAGCACGCCGTCGAGCTGCAGGCCCTGGACGCCGTCAGCCGACCACGTGCCGACGATCCGCGCGACGCGGTCGTCCTCGTAGCGAGCGACGGCGCCGGCCTCGCCGCCGTATGCCGCCGCGATCTCCTCGGCGACGAGCGCGAAGATCGCCTCGCTCTTCGCCCCGTGGGCGACCGCCATCGCGACGTTGCGCAGGCCGCGCCGCTCGCGCGAGACGAGCGAGCGCAGGTGCTCGTGGGCGGCTATCGCGGCGAGGTCGGAGAGCTGGTCGCGCTCCTCCTCGCTCCATGCCCGCGGGCGCTGGTCGAGCACGCAGAGCGCGCCGAACGAGGAACCGGAAGGATCGTGCAGCGGCGCGACGAGGCAGGCGATCGCGCCCAAAGCGGCGACCGCTCTGTCCTTGCGCAGCCGTGGGGTCCCGCGCACGTCGGCGATCGCGAGCGGGGCGTCGAGCGCGGCAGCCGAGGAGGGCAGCGCGGCGTCGAGCGCGTCGCCACGGCTCCACGCCGGCGGCAGCCCGACGCCCGCGGCCAACACGTGGCCGGCGCCGGACGAGCCGTCGCTGACCGCGATCAGCGCGATCGGGGCGTTCAACCCACGAGCGGCTATCCGCACGACCGGATCGAGCGCGGCGCCTTCCGTTTCGTCCACGAGCCGTCCCATCTCCCCAACATCGTCGCCAGCTGACGCGATTTGCCCAGGGAACCTGGACGAACGTTCAGGAACCCAACACAACCCTCACAAAGGCTGCTCCGCTGCTGAGGACGGGCTAGTCGCCGAGGCGGGACATGCGGGCGAGCGCCTCGTGGCACTCGACGACTCGCTTGCGGACGCGGTCACGGTCCGGGCGGTCGTGGACGAGGTCCCACGTGCGGTCCGCGATCTCGCGAGCGTTCTCGGGCGTCGCGCTCTCCCAGAGCTTGTCGACGAGCAGCAGCTCGAACTCCTCGACCTGCTGCTCCGGCCTTCCGGGCGGCAGTCTCGGCAGCGGTGTTCCGGAGACTTCACGCCACATTCCAGTGGCGACAAGCAGGCGGTTGCGAAGAGTGACGGGATCCATAGGTTGCAAGCGCGCGGGCACGGCGCCCGTCGCATCCTAGGCGACACGCGCGTCGGGCGGCGTGCCGCCTGTCAACACGACGGTGTGCTGACGCGTTTCAGAGCTGCGGGAGCTGCTGCGCGGAGCCGAGCATCGGCGCGAACAGGTCGCCCTGCTCGGCGATCCGCGCGAGCACGTCGGCGGGCGAGAAGACGAGCCGCTGCGCCACGGCGCCGTCGTCGTGGGCCCTCCGCAGCTCCTCCCACGACAGCGGCGTCGAGACGGTCGGCCGCTCGCGCGCGCGCACCGAGTAGACGGCGACCGTCGTCTTGTGCTCGTCGTTCTGGCTCCAGTCGACGAGCACCTTGCCGCCGCGCAGCGACTTCGTCATCCGCGCGACGACGAGGTCGGGCATGCGCGCCTCAAGCAGCTGCGCGATCCGGCGGGCGAACGGCTTCGTCTGCTCGTAGCTCGCCGTCCCCTCGCCGAGCGGCAGGTAGACCTGCAGCCCCTTCGACCCCGACGTCTTGACGACGCTGCGCAGCCCGAGCTGGTCGAACAGGCCGTGCAGCACGAGCGCGACCTCGGCGCATTCCTCCAAACCGGCCGGCGGGCCGGGGTCGAGGTCGAAGACGACGGCGGTCGGATGGCCCATGTCAGACGCCAGCGAGAGCGACGGGTGCAGCTCGATCGAGGCGAGGTTGGCGATCCAGGCGAGCGTCGCGGTGTCCTGCGCCAGCACATAGTCGATCCGGCGGCGCTCGCTGCTGCTGAAGATCGACGCTGTCTGAACCCACGCGGGCGCGTGGGAGGGGACGTGCTTCTCGTAGAACGTTCTCCCCTCCACTCCGTCGGGCCAGCGGCGCAGCGTCAGCGGGCGGTCGCGGAGGTGCGGCAGCAGCGTCGGCGCGACGGCGACGGCGTACTCGACCAGCTCGCCCTTCGTCATGCCGGTCGAGGGGAAGAGGACCTTGTCCCAGTTGCTGAAGCGCTGGCCGCGCAGGTCGGCGCGCTCGCGCACGACCTCCTCCGGCGGGCGGTCGTCGCGCAGCCCCTTTAAGACCGGCTGGCGCAGCAGCCCCTCGCTCGTGCGCTCGGTGTACTCGACGTCGGCGACGAGCAGCGGCTCGACGAAGTGGGCGGTGCGCGGGATCGGGTCGGGGCCGGCGCCTCTCGTCGAGCGCGGTCGCGGCCGCGGCCGCGGGGCGAACGGGGAGTCGCGGCGAGCGAGCTGGGCGAAGCGCGTGGCGAGCGTGTCGAGCTGCGACTCGGTCAGTCCGCTGCCGACGCGGCCGGCGTAGCGCAACGGGGCACCGGGCCCGTCGCGGTCGCCGACGAGCAGCGCTCCGATCCGGCCCGAGCGGCCGCCCTCGCCCTCCAGCCAGCCGCCGATCACCAGCTCCTGGCGCAGGCGGTTGCGGAGCTTGACCCAGGCACCGCTGCGACGGCCCGGCTCGTAGCGGCTGTCCAGGCGCTTGGCGACGACTCCCTCCAGCCGCTGCTCGCGCGTCGCGGCGAGCAGCTCCTGCCCGTGGCCGCGATGGAACGCGGGCGCGCGCCAGGCCGGGCCGTTCAGCTCAAGCTCGGCGAGCGCGGTACGGCGGTGCTCGTAGGGCTGGGCGAGCAGGGAGCGGCCGTCGCGGTGCAGCAGGTCGAAGGCGATGAACGTGGCCGGGGCGGCTCTCGCCGCACGGCGGATCGCCGCATCGCTGCCGGCGTTGATGCGCCCTTGCAGCCGCTCGAAGCTCGGTCGCCCCTGCTCGTCGAGCGCGACCAGCTCGCCGTCGAGCACCGCCTCCAGCGTGCCCACCGCCGCGAGCGCCCGCCCGATGCGATGGACCTCGGGGTAGCGCTCGGTGATCTCCTTGCCGGTGCGGCTGCGGATCGCGACGTGGCCGTGGTCGCACCACAGCAGCGCGCGCACGCCGTCCCACTTCACCTCGTAGCCCCAGCGCTCGTCCTCGCGCCGCGGCGGGAGCCCGCCGGCTTTCGCCAGCATCGGCAGGAGCTGCTGCGGGAGCGGCTCGCGGTCGGGGTCTACCGGCGGCTCCATGCGGTGGATCAGCCACTCGTCCTTGGGACCGCTCGTGCGGCCGCCGCTGCGGCCGATCGGGAAGAGCCCGTAGCGGCCGAGCGCACGGCCGTGCTCGCCATGGAGCGTGACCTCGACCTTTCTGTCGGTCAGCTCGTGCGCCTCGTAGGTGCCGCGGTCGAAGATCGCCATCGTGCCGGCGCCGTAGCTGCCCTGCGGTATCTCGCCGTGGAAGTCGAGGTAGTCCAGCGGATGGTCCTCGGTGCGGACGGCGATCCGCTCGTCGTGCGGATCCAGCGGCAGCCCGCGCGGCAGCGCCCATGAGGCGAGCACGCCGTCGCGCTCGAGCCGCAGGTCCCAGTGCAGGCGCGTCGCGTCGTGCTGCTGGACGACGAAGCGCTGGCCTGCTTCTTCCCGGACCGTCGCGCCCGCCGGCTCGCTGGTCGCGGCGAAGTCGCGCTTGGAGCGATACGGGGCGAGTCGGTCGCCTGCTCTGGGCATGGGCCCACGCTACCCGTCAGACGGGGTCGAACATCCGTCCAGCTCGGGGGTCGCACAAACGTCCAAGCAAGGGGAGTTGCAGCGTGGGCGCGGCGGCTCGCTGCCGAGAGACGGGACATGCGCCACCGTCTCCTCTCCCGTGTCGTCACGCTCGTGCTGGTGTCAGCGGTTGTCCTCCCGTCCGCCGCGCAGGGCGCTTCGCACCACCGCCTCAAAGCCCACAAGGCCGACGCGGCGGCTTGCGCCGCGGTCCACGTCGCCGTCACCGCCTCGACGCTCCAGAGCGCCTCCTCCGCGACGCTCTGCCTGCTCAACGTCGAGCGCGCGAAGCACGGGCTGAAGCCGCTGAGGCTGAACACGAAGCTGGCCAGAGCGGCGAGAGCGCATACCGTCGACATGGTCCGCAACACCTACTTCGAGCACAACTCGCTCGACGGCCGCACGCCGTTCACGCGGATGCTCGCGACCGACTACGTCCCACGCGGCGCAAGCTGGACGCTCGGCGAGAACATCGGCTGGGGCACCGAGGAGCTGGGCCAGCCGTCGGCGCTCGTCGACGCGTGGATGAGAAGCCCGGGCCACCGCGCGAACATCCTCAACGGCAAGTTCCGCGAGATCGGGATAGGGATCCAGCCGGGCGTGCCGGTCGACGACCGCGACGTCGCGGGCCAGCCGGGCGCGACGTACACGACCGACTTCGGCGCTCACTCCTAGGGCGCGGCGGGCGGAGCGCGCGGGCGGGCGGCGCGACCGGGCGGGCGGAGCGCGCAGGCCGGCGGAGCGCGCGGGCCGGCGGACCGGGCGGGCGGGAGGCGCGAGCACGCCCGCGCAGCGCGGCTTCGGCCGCTGCGGCGCGCCCGGCAGGTGGCGCGGGCGGACGCGTGCCGGGTATCGTCGCCAGGCATGGCGACTTCTCTGAACGATCTCTGGATCTTGCGTCACGGTGAGACGGAGTGGACGCTGTCGCGGCAGCACACTGGCCGCACCGACATCCCGCTGACGGCCAACGGCGAGGCGCAGGCGGCGACGCTGCAGCCGCGGCTCGCGCACGTCGACTTCGCGCTCGTGCTCAGCAGCCCGCTCCAGCGCGCGCGCCGGACAGCCGAGCTGGCTGGCTTCGGCGACGACATCGTCGAGCTCGACGCCGACCTGCGAGAGGTCGACTACGGCGACTACGAGGGGCTGACCACGCCTGAGATCCGCGAGCGGCGGCCCGGCTGGGACCTGTGGCGCGACGGCTGCCCCGGCGGCGAGACGATCGCTGACGCCGCCGTGCGCGCCGGCCGCGCGATCGCCCGCGCGCGCGAGGCCGACGGGCCGGTCCTGTTCGTCGCCCATGGCCACCTGCTGCGGACGCTGACCGCCGTCGCGCTCGAGCTCGACCCTTCGGCCGGGCGCAACCTGCTGCTCGAGCCGGGCACCGTCTCGATCGTCGGCTCCGAGCACGAGTGGCCCGCGCTGAAGCTGTGGAACGACACCGGCGAGCTGCCGGCGGCTTGAGGGCGCTGGCCGAGGCGGGCTGACGCGCGGGTCGGCTCGCCGGCACGGCCGGCCCCGCCCGGGCAAGCGCGTCAGCCCGCGACCGCCGGGTGCTCGCGCTGCTCGGGCGGCGCGGTGAGCGTGGCGATCGGCGTCGGCGGCACGGCCGGCGCGACGACGAAGCGGTCGGGCAGCGGCGGCAGCGGCTCGGCGCGGAATGCCGGCTTCGCCAGCATGATCTGGACGTCCTGGATGCGGCGCTCGGCGAAGCCGGCCTCGCAGTAGGAGAGGTACAGCTCCCAGATGCGGCGGAAGCGCTCGTCGTAGCCGTGCTCGCGCAGCTCGTCCCAGCGCGCGAGGAAGTTCGCGCGCCAGTGGCGCAGCGTCAGCGCGTAGTGAGCGCTGATGTCCTCCAGCCGGACGGTGCGCAGGTCGGTCGTGCGGCCGACCGAGCGCTCGATCGCCGCCAACGACGGGAGCGAGCCGCCGGGGAAGATGTACGCCTTGATGAAGCCGACCGCCGCGCGCTCGACTCTGTAGGTCAGGTCGCTCGTCGTGATCGCCTGCAGCAGCATCGCGCCGCCGGGCTTGAGGCGGTCGCTGCAGACGCGGAAGTAGGTGTCGAGGTGCTCCCAGCCGACCGCCTCGATCATCTCGATCGAGACGAGCTTGTCGAAGCTGCCCTTGAGGTCGCGGTAGTCCTGCTGCAGCAGCGTCACGCGGTCCTCGACTCCGGCCGCGCGTATCGCCTCGCGCGCGTGGTCGTGCTGGGCCTTGGAGATCGTCGTCGTCGTGACGCGGCAGCCGTAGCGCTTGGCTGCGTGGATCGCGAAGCCGCCCCAGCCGGTGCCGATCTCCAGCACGTGGTCGGCGGAGGTGAGGCCAAGCGTGCGGCAGATCCGCTCGAGCTTGGCGACCGAGGCGTCGCGCAACGTCGCGTCAGCCCGCTCGAAGATGCCGCACGAGTACATCATCGTGTCGTCGAGGAAGCGGCTGAACAGCTCGTTGCCGAGGTCGTAGTGGGCGGCGATCCGCTCGCGCGACCGCTCCCGCGTGTTCGCGCGCAGCTTCCACGCCGCGTGCTGGACGGGGCCGATCAGCGGCTGAAGCCGTGACTTCGCGCGGTCGCCGGCAGCCATCGCGCGGGCGCCGATCCGGACGGCCGTGACGACGTCGGGCGAGCTCCACAGGCCGTCCATGTACGCGCGGCCGAAGCCGACGCCGCGGGCACGGGCGAGCTCGGTATAGAGCGTCGGCGAGTGGACGACGACGCGCGCGGCGAGCGGCTCGGCCGGCGGCCGTGCTTGCGTGCCGAACGTGAGCACGCCGCCATCGGGCTCGTGCAGCTCTATGACGCCGCCGTGGACCCGTCGCAGCAGCGCATGGATCGCCGAGCGGGCGGCGCGCTCGCGCGCGTTCATCGCGCCGTCGTGCCAGACGGCGACCTCGGAGGCTCTGCGACGGCGGCGGGCGAGCACGCTTCTTCGTTTCCCCGCTGGCCTGTTGCTCATGCATCGGGCGCGGGGGCGGGCTTGCGCCGGGGGCGCGGCGGCGGTGGTTGCCGACCGGTCCCGGGCGGCAGGCGGGCGCGGTTGAGTAGCCTGCGGCCATGCCCGTGCGAGTCGAGCGCGACGGTCCCGTGACGACGGTGATCCTCGATCAGCCGCAGCTCCGCAACGCGGTCGACCGCGCGACGGCCGAGGCGCTCGCGGAGGCGTTCCGCGCCTTCGACGCCGACGACGGCGCCGACGTCGCGGTGCTGTGGGGCGCCGGCGGGACGTTCTGCGCGGGCGCGAACCTGAAGGCGGTCGCGACGGGCGAGGGCAACCGTGTCGCGCCCGACGGCGACGGGCCGATGGGACCGAGCCGGATGCTGCTGTCCAAGCCCGTGATCGCCGCGATCTCCGGCCACGCGGTGGCGGGCGGGCTCGAGCTGGCGCTGTGGTGCGACCTGCGCGTGGTCGAGGAGGACGCGGTGCTCGGCGTCTTCTGCCGCCGCTGGGGCGTTCCGTTGATCGACGGCGGGACCGTGCGGCTGCCGCGCGTCATCGGCCTCGGGCGCGCGCTCGACCTGATCCTCACCGGCCGGCCGGTCGGCGCCAAGGAGGCGCTCGCGATCGGCCTCGCGACGCTCGTCGTGCCGCTCGGCGAGTCGCGCGCCGCCGCCGAGGCGCTCGCCCACGAGCTCGCGAGACTCCCTCAGCTGTGCATGCGCCACGACCGCCTCAGCGCGTACGAGCAGCACGACCTCCCGCTCGACGACGCGCTCGCGAACGAGCTGCGCCACGGCATGGTCGCGCTCCAGCGCGAGGCGACAACCGGCGCCGCGAGGTTCGCCGGCGGGGCTGGCCGGCATGGGCTGGCCGCCGGTGAGGCGACGGGCGGCGGGCCAGCGGGATGAGCGGGCGCGACGGGCGGTTTGCGCCGAGCCCGAGCGGGGCGCTGCACGTTGGCAACCTGCGCACCGCCGTGCTGGCGTGGCTGTTCGCGCGGCGCGCCGAGGCGCGCTTTCTCGTGCGGGTCGAGGATCTCGACCCGGGGCGCTCGCGGCGTGAGCATGAGGCGGGGCAGCTCGCCGACCTCGCGGCGATCGGCCTCGACTGGGACGGGCCGGTCGAGCGGCAGTCGGAGCGGCGGGCGCTCCATCGTGAGGCGCTTGAGCGGCTGCGCGCGGACGGCCGCGTCTATCCCTGCTGGTGCACGCGCGCGGAGATCCGCGAGGCAGCTTCGGCGGCGCACGGGCCGTTGCCCGAGGGCGCCTACCCGGGCACCTGCCGACGGCTGACGGCGGCGCAGCGGGCCGAGCGAGAGGCGTCGGGCCGGCCGCCGGCGCTTCGGCTTGACGCGCACGCGGAGCTGATCGGCTTCGACGACCGGCTGCACGGGCGGGTCGAGGGCATCGTCGACGACCTCGTGCTGTGGCGCAACGACGACACGCCGGCGTACAACCTCGCGGTCGTCGTCGATGACGGCGAGCAGGGGATCGGCGAGGTCGTGCGCGGCGACGACCTGCTCGACTCGACGCCGCGGCAGCTGCTCGTGCAACGGCTGTTGGGCCTGCCGGCGCCCTCCTACGCCCACGTTCCGCTCGTGCTCGGGCCGGACAGAAGACGGCTGGCGAAGCGCCACGGCGCCGTCACGCTCGCCGACCTCGCGGCGGAGCGCGGCTGGGAGCCGGCCGACGCGCTCGGCTGGATCGCTGTCAGCCTCGGCCTCGGCGAGCAGGGCGAGCGCGTGACGCCCGCCCTGCTGGAGGAGCGCTTCTCACCGCGCGCCCTCCCCCGTGAGCCGTCCGTCTTCGGCGGCTAGACCGCTCTCGGGCGCGCGGCGCCGGTGCTGCGGCGACGGCGGCGACGGCGGTTTCTCGACGCGCCCTCGCCTCCGGCGGCACTGTCCTGACGGGTCTGGGACTGGCCGCCGCCTTGGCGCGGTTGGCCGCCCTGGCGGCGCTGGCCGGACTGGCGGGGCTGGCCGGACTGGCGCTGCTGGCGCGCTGGGGCAGAGTCGATCGCGAAACCGGTCTCAGAGAACTCGCGCTGGAGCCCGAGCTCGACGGCGATCTTGCCCATGTCTCTCGCCTGGTCGGCCATCACGAAGGTGACGCCGACGCCGGAGGCGCCCGCGCGGCCGGTGCGGCCGATGCGGTGGACGTAGCCCTCGCGGTCGGCCGGGGCGTCGAAGTTGATCACGTGGCTGACGCCCTCGACGTCGATGCCGCGGGCGGCGACGTCGGTCGCGACGAGCACGTCGACCTCGCCGCGCTCGAAGCGGGAGAGCGCGCGCTCACGCTGGCCCTGCGTCTTGTCGCCATGCATCGCGACCGACTCGACGTTCTGCGCTCTGAGGCGCTTGACGAGGCGGTCGGCGCCGCGCTTGGTTCTGACGAACACGAGCGTCAGGCTGCGGCCGTGGTGGCGCAGCTCCTTCACGAGGTGGTCGAGCTTGTGCTCGTGCTGCACCGGCAGGAAGCGGTGGTCGATGTCGGCCACTCTCTCCGGCGCCTTCGCCAGCTCGTGGCGTCTGGCGTCGTAGGTGTACTCGCTCGCGATCCGGTCGACCTCGCCCTTCAGGGTCGCCGAGAAGAGCATCGTCTGGCGGTCCTGGCTCGTCGCGCGCACGATCCGGTCGACGGCCGGGCGGAAGCCCATGTCGAGCATCCGGTCGGCCTCGTCGAGGATCAGCAGCTTGACGTTGGCGAGCGTGAAGGCGCGCCGCGCGAGCAGGTCCTCCAAGCGGCCGGGCGTCGCAACGAGGATGTGCGATCTGGCGGCGCTGCGGGCCTGTCTGTCGAGGCCGACGCCACCGTAGACGGCGGTGATCGAGAGCGCGCGGGCGTGGGCCAGCTCGCGCACCTCTTCGACGATCTGCGTCGCCAGCTCACGCGTCGGCGCAAGGATCAGGGCGGACGGGCGCGGGTCGGTTGCCTCGATCCGGTCGACGAGCGGGACGCCGAACGCCAGCGTCTTGCCGCTGCCGGTCGGCGACTGGATCAGCACGTCGTGACCTTCGAGCACGTCGGGGACGACGAGCTCCTGGATCGGGAACGCAGCGTCTATGCCGCGTCTGGAAAGCGCGTTTACGACCGCGTTCGAGCTGCCGAGATCGGCAAACGTCGTGGGCATTGCGTGGGACTCCTTATGAGCGCGGCCGTTTGCTCGGCCCGCGCTAGCGACTCGGGAGATTCCTTGACCCGAATCGCGCCATCGGAGCGCACCTCGAAGACCAGAACCTCACAGGCGGGGAATTCCGCCCGTCCGACCAAGGTAGCAGCGCCGCGCCGACGCCCGCGCCGTGGGCAGGGTCAGTTGTGCGCGGAGAAGCTGACGCGTCTGCCGTCGTTGGAGATGCAGGTGACGTCGACGTCGTCGCCGTCTCTACGACCCGAGCAGGCGAACGAGCCGGCGACGACGTCGGACTCCGGGCCGGCGTCGCCGACCGCGCCAAGCCACGTTCTCGCGACGCCGGTCGCATCGCCGCAGTCGGTTCCGGTCGCCTGCACGCCGCTGAGGAAGCCGTTGGCGACGGTGCCGCACGAGGTCTGCGTCGCGGCCGTGCCCGACTGGGTCGACGGCGTGGTCGCCGTCGTCTGGGTCGGCGGGGCCGTCGGCGGCGCCGTCGTCGTTCTCGTGGCCGACGGCGTCGTTCTCGTGGTCTGCGACGGCGTCGTCGCGCCGCCGTTCTGCGGCGTCGTCGAGGTCGTCGTCGGCGTCGTCCCGGGCGTGGTGACCGTCGTCGGCGGCGGGGCCGTCGTGGTCGTCGGCGGCGGCACGGTGACCGTCGGCGTCGTCACCGTCTGGACGTGCGCGCGGTGCGCCGCTCTCGGCTTCGCCGCTCTCACGATCGCGTCTGCCTGCTGCGATCCGCCCGATCCGCCGCAGGCGGCGAGGCCGACGGCGAGTGCGAGGAGGACAGGGGCATGGCGCAAGAACGTGAGTCGTGACATGCGCGGCACCTTAGCGAGCGGGCCCGCTGCCAACGGCGGGCAGGCGGGTCGGCGGGCGGGCGCGCGGTGGCAGCTGCGCGCCGGTGCGGCGGGCGCGGCGGCGCGACGGGCGCGACGGGCGCGACGGGCGCGACGGGCGCGACGGGCGCGACGGCGCGATCCGGTGTCAGCGCGCCGAGGCGGCCGAGCCGCCGACCACGGCGGGCGACTCCGCCTTGCGCGCTCGCTTGCGCTCCATCAGGCGCCGGTCGGCGACGCGGAAGAGCTGCTCGGCGGCGGTCGCGTCGTCCGGGACCGCCGCCCAGGCGATCGTCACCGCAACGGCGCCCACGCCGGTCGGCATCTCGGCGTCGGCGATCGCGCGCTCGAGCGTGTCGGCGAGCCGCCGCGCACCGGGCTCGCCGGCGTCCGGGGCGACGATCGCGAACTCGTCGCCGCCGATCCGCGCCAGGCAGTCGCCGCGGCGCACGATCTCTGCCGACACGTCCGCGACGGCGCGCAGCACCTCGTCGCCGACCGGGTGCCCGTGCGTGTCGTTGATCTCCTTGAAGTCGTCGAAGTCGATCAGCAGCAGCGCGGCGTCGCCGCCGTCGGCGGCGCGGCGGTCGACGGTGCGCTCAAGCGCCGAGTCGAAGGCGCGCCGGTTGGCGAGCCCGGTCAGCGGGTCCAGCCCGGCGATCGTGCGCTGGCGCCGCTCTGCGTTGACGAGGCGGCGCTTGAGCATCCGCATGATCGCGTAGGTCGCGACCGCCGTGACGGCGAACAGCAGCGTTCGCGCCGGGTAGGCGGCCGCGACCGCCCGCCCGTCGTAGAGCAGCGGCGCGGCGTAGGCGGCGATCAGCAGGACCAGCAACGGCCATGCCATCCGCGGCGGGAAGAAGTAAGCGACGTGCAGCACGACGAAGAGGGCGATCGGCTGCAGCGCGCTGTCGGCGCCGCCCGTCGCCCACAGCGCGACGCCGACGACGGCAATCAGCACAGCGGTCAGCGTGGCGCGCGCGACCAGCGGCGTGCCGGGACGCGGGAAGCGCATGCTCAGCAGCATTCCGCCCCAGACGAGCGAGCCGGCCGCCAGGCCGATCAGCAGGATCACGTGCTTGTGCGGCGTGCCCGGCAGCGCCATCGCCCCCACGCCGCCCAGCGCTGACGCGATCCACATCGCGCCCGCCGCGACGTTCATCAGCGCCCTCGCCTCGCGGGCCGTCGGCGGGCGCGGCCGAGTGCGCGCCGTCGGTGGGCGCGGTCGAGCGCGCGCCGTCGGCGGGCGCGGCCGAGTGCGCACCGTCGGTGGGCGCGGTCGAGCGCGGGCCGTCGGTGGGCGCGGCAGAGCGCGGGCCGTCGGCGGGCGCGGCAGAGCGCTCGCCCTCGCCGCGCGCAGGCTCGGTCGGGTGCTCTCGGTCGGTCGCGCTCGCCTCCATCGCCTGGGCTATCGGTCGCGCGGCGGCGCGACCTTAGCCCCGACAGGCCCGGTTCCTCAGAGCCGCAGCCTGACGGCGAGCGCCCCGCCCCGAGCGAGCAGGTACGCCGCGACCATCAAGCCAGCGACCGACGCGCCCGCCGCGACGTCCGCGTAATAGGAGAGGTAGAGCCCCGCGAGGCCCGCGACGACCGCGATTCCGATCGCCAGCGCCATCATCGGCAGCATCCGTCTGCACAGCACCCGCGCCGCGGCCGACGGCGCGACGAGCACCGCGACGACGAGCAGGTTGCCAAGGCCCTGCACGGCAACGAGCACCGCCAGCGCGAGCAGGACGAGCAGGACGGCGTCGACCAGCAGCGGCGAGGCGCCGAGCGACGGCGCGCTCGTGCGGTCGAAGCCGACCGCGAGCAGCCGCCAGTGCAGCAGCCACAGCGCGACGAGCACGGCCGCGGCGAGCGCGGCGCCGAGCACCAGGTCGCCGGCCGTGGTCCCGAGGATGTCGCCGAACAGCAGGTTTTGGATCCCCGGCGGAACGGCTGGCGAGAGCGCCAGCAGCGCGCCGAGGCCGAACAAGGTCGTGACGACGACCGCGATCCCGTTGTCGCGGCCGACCCCGCGAACGCGGCTGACGAGCGCGACCGCGAGCGCCGCGACGAGGATCCCGCCCGCGCCGCCGACCATCAGCGGGATCCCCCACAGCGCCGCGAGCACCATCCCGGGGAACATCCCGTGCGCGAGCGACTCGGCGCCGTAGGAGAGCTCGGCGAGCACGATCCAGCAGCCGAGCGCGCCGCCGACGGCGCCGAGGATCACGATCTCGATCAGCGCGCGCTGCATCAGCGTCTGGGCGAAGGGGTCCCACAGAACGTGCATCCGGCCGCCGCTCAGTGCTCGTGGTCGTGATGGTGGGGCGGCAGCAGCGCGAGCCGCTCGCGCCCCTCCCCGTCCTCGCGCGGCAGCGTCACGATCGAGCCGCCGTAAGTGCCCGCGAGCACCTCAAGCGTCAGCGTCTCTTCCGGCGGGCCGAACGCGATCTGGCGGCGGTTGACGCACAGGACGCGGTCCCAGACGCGCGCCTGCTCGACGTCGTGGGTCGCGATCAGAATCCCGCGCCCCTCGTCCGCGAGCTCGTCGAGCAGCCGCTCGAGCCGTCTGATGCTGAGCGCGTCGAGGCCGGTGAACGGCTCGTCGAGCAGCACGATGCGCGCGTCCTGCACCAGCGCGCGAGCGACGAGCACGCGCTGGCGCTGGCCGCCGGAGAGCTCGCCGAAGGAGCGGTCGGCGAGCTCGGCGAGGCCGACGCGGTCAAGCGCGGCGCGGGCGGCGCGGCGCTCGGCCCGGCCCGGGTGCTTCCACCACGGCCGTCCCGCGATCGTGCCCATCAGCGCGACCTCGAGCGCGCTGACGGGGAAGTCGAGCCGCGAGCGCTCGGTCTGAGGGACGGTGCCGCAGCGGACCGCGACGTCAAGCTCGCCGGCGAGCGGCCGCAGCTCGCCGAGCAGGGCGCGGAAGAGCGTCGTCTTGCCGCCGCCGTTGGGGCCCAGCACGCCGATCCGCTCGCCGCCGCGCAGCTCGAAGCTGACGTCGCTGAGGACCGGGGCGGCGCCGTAGCCGACCGCGACACGGTTGGCGCGCACGAGGGGGGCGAGCTCGCTCATGCGGCGACTCCGCGCGCGGGCGTGCGCGCGCGTGTGCGCGCGCGCGTCAACCATGGAAGGGCAGTGGCGCCGAGCGCGACGATTCCGAAGACGCCGCCGGAGATCACAGCGATCGTCGCGCCGGGCGGCGCGTTCGTTCTGAACGCCAGCCAGAGGCCGAACACGCCTTCGACCGCGGTCAGGGCGATCGTCGCCAGCTGCCACGAGCGCATCCGCTTGGTGACCATCCGCGTCGTCGCGGCGGGGACGACAAGCAGCGCGGTCGACAGCAGCGCGCCAACGGCGGAGAGCGTCGCGACCGCCGCGAGCGCGACGAGCGCCAACAGCAGCAGGTCGGGCAGCGACGAGCGGACGCCGAGGCCGCGGGCGGCCGACGGATCGAAGCCGACCGCGAGCCAGCGCTGGCCGACCGCCCACGTCGCCACCAGCACGAGGACCGTGACGAGCACGGCAAGGCGGATCTCCGCCGGCCCGATCGCGAGCAGGCTGCCGAACAGCAGCGTCTCGACGTTTGAGCCGGAGTGGAAGACGTCGGAGGCGAGCACGACCCCGATCGCCAGCGCCGCGACCAGCACGAGCGCGGTGAGGCTGTCATGTCCGCTGCGCGAGCGGGCCGCGAGCTGGCCGACGGTCAGCGCGAACAGTAGCGCGACGCCGAAGGCGCCGAGCGTCGCGGAGAAGCCGAGGCCGTCGGCTAGCACGAGGCCCGGGAAAGCGGCTGCCGCGACCCCGTGGGCGTAGAAGGAGAGACCGCGCACGACGATCCACGTGCCGAGCGTGCCAGCCGCGAGCGACAGCACAAGCACCTCGACGAGGGCCCGCTGCATGAAGGGGAAGTCGAACACCTCGAACACGCCTCGGCGAGTCTAGATGAGAACGAGTCCAATTCGGATTCTCACGCTACGATCGATCCTGTGGGTCATGTCCACGACACCGTCCAGCCGGCGCTTGCCTGGCAGCAGCACACGCTCGCGACGCTCTCGTCCGCCGGCCATCGCAAGGGCGGCGCCCGCAACGCGGTCGTCGAGCTGCTCGCCAGCCAGGACTGCGCGCTGACCGCGCAGGAGATCGACGACAGACTGCGCGCCGGCGGCCGTGCCGTCGGCCGCGCGAGCGTCTACCGCATCCTCGAGCTGCTGACCGAGCTGAAGCTGGTCCAGCGGATCGACGTCGGCCAGGGGATCGCCCGCTACGAGCGCCACCAGCCCGACGGCGACCATCACCACCACCTCGTCTGCGACAACTGCGGCACGATCGAGCCGTTCGAGGACCCGTCGCTGGAGCAGGCGATCGCGCAGGTCTCCAGACGGCTCAGCTTCGCCGTCGACGAGCACGACGTCGTGCTGCACGGCGCCTGCGGCAACTGCCGCGACAACTAGGCCCCACCGCGCTCCCGCGCCGCCGCCAGCTCGGCAGCCGCGTCGATGATCATGTCCTCCTGGCCGCCGACGATCCGGCGACGGCCGAGCTCCATCAGCACTGCGCGCGGCTCGACGTGGAACTTCGCCGCGGCGCGCTCGGCGTGCAGCAGGAACGACGAGTAGACCCCGGCGTAGCCGATCGACAGCGCAGTGCGGTCGATCACCTGCTCGCGCGGCATCAGCGGCGCGACGACGTCCTCGGCGACGTCCATCAACGCGAACAAGTCGGCGCCGCTCTCGTGGCCGGAACGCTCGAGCGCGGCTGCGAGCACCTCCAGCTGCGCGTTGCCGGCGCCGGCGCCGAGGCCGCGCAGCGAGCCGTCGAGCCACGTCGCGCCGGCGTCGACGGCGGCGAGCGCGTTGCCGACGCCGCAGCCGAGGTTGTTGTGCGCGTGGAAGCCGACCGCGGTCTGGGGCGCGAGCGCCTCGCGCAGCGCCGCGACGCGCGCGGCCGCCCCGTGCGGGACGAGCGCGCCGGCGGAGTCGACGATGTAGACGACACTCGCGCCGTAGGACTCCATCAGCCGCGCCTGCGTCGCCAGCGCCGCCGGCTCGATCATGTGGCTCATCATCAGGAAGCCGACCGCTCGCATCCCCTGCTCGGCCGCGCACGCGATGTGCTGCTCGGCGATGTCGGCCTCGGTGCAGTGGGTGGCGATCCGCGCGATCGTCGCGCCGAGCCGCTGCACGGCGCGCAGCCGCGCGAGCGTGCCGATCCCCGGCAGCAGCAGCGCGGCGATCTGCGCTCGCTCGGTCGCGCCGGCCGCCGCCTCGATCAGCGCCTCGTCGGAGTATGCGGCGTGGCCGTACTGGATCGAGGAGCCGCCGACGCCATCGCCGTGCGAGACCTCGATCACGTCGATGCCCGAACGGTCAAGGCCGGCCGCGACCGCGGCGACCTGGGCGGGCGTGAACTGGTGGCGGACCGAGTGCATCCCGTCGCGCAGCGAGGAGTCGACGAGAGAGATGCGGGTCATGCCGCCGCTCCGCTGAGCAGCCGCTGCGCGACCCGCTCGCCGACCTCGGCCGCCGCCGCCGTCATCACGTCGAGGTTGCCGGCGTATCGCGGCAGGAAGTCGCCAGCGCCCTCGATCTCGAGCAGCACCGTGACGAGCGAGCCGTCGACGTCGCACAGCCGCAGCCTCACGCCCGGGACGTACGCCCGCATCCGCCCGAGCATCTCGAGCACCGCGTCCTCGATCGCGGCTGCGTTCGGCCGGCGCACCTGCGCGAAGACGGTGTCGCGCATCAGGATCGGCGGCTCGGCCGGGTTGAGGATGATGATCGCCTTCGCCTCGTCGGCCCCGCCGACAAGCTCGAGGCCGCGCGCCGTCGTCTCGGTGAACTCGTCGATGTTCTGGCGCGTGCCGGGACCGGCGCTGCGCGAGGAGATCGTCGCGACGATCTCGGCGTAGGCGACGTCCGCGACGGCGTCGATCGCGTGGACCATCGGGATCGTCGCCTGCCCGCCGCACGTGACCATGTTGAGGTTGGACGCGCTGAGATGGTCGTCGAGGTTGACGCACGGGACGACGTAGGGCCCGAGCGCGGCCGGCGTCAGGTCGACGCAGACCTTCCCGGCGGCCGCCAGCTGCGGGGCCGCCTCGCGATGGGCGCGAGCGCCGGTCGCGTCGAAGACGAGCGCGATGTCATCGCGCTCGAGCACCGCCGCCAGGCCGCGCGCCGAGGCCTCGACGCCAAGCTCGCGCGCCCGCGCGAGGCCCGGCGAGTCGTCGTAGACGCCGACCATCAGCGCCGTCTCGATCGACGCGCTGCGCTGCAGCTTCATCAGCAGGTCGGTGCCGATGTTGCCGGGGCCGAGCACCGCGGCCTTGATCCCCATCCTGCCCCTCCAAGCCCGATCGCGGACCGAATCGGGCGAGCCTATCAACGGCCCGCAAGCGCGGCGCGCACTGCTGTACCGAAATCCTGGGGATCGTCGTTGACCCCTGGCGGCGGTGGCGCGGTGACGACCATCTCCTCGCGCAAGCCGTCGACGAGCGGCCGCACCAGCCCCGCCTCGACTGGCGTCACGAGCGTCACCCAGTACGACGACAGCCGCGGCGTCAGCACCGGCACGCGCACGATCGCCGGCGGCCGGCGGCCCATCGCGGCTGCGGCCTGCTCCATCATCGCGCGGTAGCTCAGCGGCTCGGGGCCGCCGAGCTGGACGTCGCCGGCGACGTCGTCGCGGTCGCGCAGCGCGGCCAGCGCGCCGACCACGTCGTCGATCGCGATCGGCTGGGTGCGCGTGTCGATCCAGCGCGGGCAGACCATCGCCGGCAGCCGCGCGACAAGCGCGCGCAGCATCTGGAACGACGCGCTGCCAGCGCCGATCACCATCGCGGCGCGGACATGCGTGAGACGCGGCCCGGCCGCGCCGAGCAGCTCGGCGACCTCCTCGCGGCTGCGCAGGTGGGCGGAGCTGTTCTCGCTCGAGAGGCCGCCGAGATAGACCAGCCGTCGCACCCTGGCCTCGCGCGCGGCGCGGCCGAAGGCGGTCGCGGCCGCGCGGTCGCGTTGCTCGAAGCCGCGGTCGCCGCCGCGGCCCATCGAGTGGATCAGGTAGTAGGCGACGTCGACCCCGTCGAGCGCCTGCGCGAGGCCTTCCCCGCTGACCGCGTCGCCAGCCACGACCTTCGCTCCGGGCGGCGCGTGAGCGGCTTTGGGCCGGCGCATCATCAGGCGAAGCTCGCCCATGTCGGGCCGCTTCTCAGCAGCCAGCCGTGTGGCGAGGCGCCCGCCGATATAGCCCGATGCACCGGTGACAAGAACGGTGCTCATGTCGTCTATACGCGACCCCGCTCTGATAGGTTTGTTGCGTAGTCAACTACTTCTCGTTCCCGGAGGGCAAGATGCAAAAGCTGGAAGGAATTCACCACATCAGCTCGATCACCGGGGACGCCGCGCGCAACGTGGACTTCTACGTGCGCGTGCTCGGCCTGCGGATGGTCAAGAAGACGGTCAACCAGGACGACCCGACCGTGTACCACCTCTTCTACGCCGACGAGCAGGGCAGCCCCGGCGCGGACATGACCTTCTTCGAGTACCCGGGCGCCCAGCAGGGCCGTGCTGGCGCGGGGATGATCCACACGATCGTGCTGCGCGTCGGCTCCGAGGCCGCGCTCGACTTCTGGCGGCTGCGGCTCGCCGACGAGCAGGTCGAGAGCGAGCGCGACGGCGCGTCGCTGCGCTTCGCTGACCCTGAGGGCCTCGGCCTCGAGCTGGCGGTCGACGAGAGCGGCGACCCGCCGCTGACCGCCGTCTCCCCCGACGTCCCGGCCGAGCACGCGGTCCGCGGCTTCGGCGGCGTGCGCGCCTACAGCCGCGACCCGGCGAAGAGCGCCGCGCTGCTGCGCGACACGCTCGGCTTCATCGCCGACGACGAGACGGCGCTGCGGTGGGAGGCGCGCGGCGAGCGCCGCGGCGGCTTCTACAGCTACGACGCAGCGCCGGAGGAGCGCGGCATCGGCGGCGCCGGAACCGTCCACCACATCGCCTTCGCCTCCGCCGACGCGGACATCGAGGCGTGGAACGAGGCGGTCACCCGCGCTGGCGCCCACACCTCAGGGCTCGTCGACCGCTACTGGTTCAGAAGCGTCTACTTCCGCGAGCCCAGCGGCGTCCTGTTCGAGCTCGCGACGCTCGGCCCCGGCTTCACGAAGGACGAGCCGCTCGACCACCTCGGCGAGACGCTCGTCCTCCCACCCCACCTCGAGCCGATGCGCGCCCAGATCGAGCCGGCCCTCACCCCGCTCCCCAACCCGCGCGCGGCCACGTCGGCGGGCTGAGCCGCTGGGCCGAGCCGCTACGCCCGCTTCAGCGCCTTCGCCATCTCGCGCTCGACGACGCGGGTCATCTCTTGCTGGAAGCCGGCGGCGACGGCTTCGGTGGCGAGGGGGCGCAGGCGGGCGAGGCGCTCGGTCAGCTCGGCCCATTCTTCGGCGTTGCGCGCGTTGGGGTCCATCGGGCCGTGGGCGACGTCTTCGATGAACAGCTTCGCGAAGGCCTCGGCGATCGCGCGCGAGTGGCGCTGGATCTGGTCGGCGACGGCGAGCGCGTGGGTCGCGGGGACGCCGATCGCGATCAGCTCGGTGCCGGCCTTCAGGAGGGTCGGGCTCGGCACCTCGTAGGTGCCGTCGCCGATCGCCTTGATCACGCCGAGGCGCTCGGCCTTGCGCAGAGCCTTGTTGTCCGGGCCGCCGATCCGCTCCTCCAGCTCGGTCCGCGTGATCAGCTCCGGCTCCTCCTCGCTGAACGCCGTCAGCGCCATCCGGCCGAAGTCGAGCACCTGCTGGCCGGCGCCGTCGGCAGCCGCGACGAGCCGCTCGATCGCCTTGAGGTTGAAGCCGTCAGCCTGCATGTCGCGGATCAGCCGCAGCCGCGAGACGTGCTCGCGGCCGTAATAGCCGGTGCGGGCGCGCACCTCGGGCGGCGGCAGCAGCCCGCGCGACTGATGCGCGCGGATGTTGCGCACGGTCATCCCCGTCTCGCGTGCCAGCTCGTCGATCGTCAGCTCGTCCGCGGCCTGGTCGGGCATCGGCACATCGTACGGGCGCGGGCGCCGGTGCCATGACAGATGTCATGGAGAGGTCAGGACGGCCGCCACTTCCCGCCGCCGCAGCGCGCGCGTACTCTGGGCTGCACGATGCTGAGGGATCTTCGGCGGCTGCGGCCGAGCAGGCGTGTCAGGGAGCTGTTCGACGGCCCCAGACCGTTCCCGCTGTCCGCGGAGGGCGGGCCGTTCCACGACCCCGATCGCGAGGAGAGCCGCGCCGGGCAGCTGTTCGGCGTGTTGATCGGCCTGGCATGGCTCGCGATCCCAATCGCCACCACGCTCAGCAGCGACCAGGCGACGTGGAGACTGCTGCTCTCCGCCGTCCTGCTGGCCGTCGCCGTGCTCGTCTACGTCAGCAGCGTCAGCGGGGTCGCCGGCTGCCGGCCGACGAAACGGGTCTTCTTCGCGGTCGCGACGATCGCGGCGATCGCCTCTCTGCTGTCGGTCGTCGTCTCCCCCGCCTGGGCGATCCTCTTCACCTACGCGGCGGTGCTCAGCGGCATCCACCTGCCACCGAAGGTCGCCGGCCCGCTGCTGCTCGCGCTCGTCGTGCTGGCGGTCGGGATCAACCTGCCCGACGGCGCCGACGCCGCCTTCTCCTATGGGCTCAGCGCCTTCGGCGTCGGTGCGCTGATGCTCGCGCTCGGCCGCCTGATCGCCGCCAACCGCCAGCTCGCCTCCGCCCACGAGCAGATCGAGCAGCTCGCCGTCGAGGCCGAGCGTGAGCGCTTCGCGCGCGACCTTCACGACCTGCTCGGCCACAGCCTCTCGGTGATCACGCTGAAGGCCGAGCTGAGCGGCCGCCTGCTGCCCGACCGGCCCGACGAAGCCCAGCGCCACGTGCGCGAGATCGAGCAGGTTGCGCGCGCGGCGCTCGGCGAGGTGCGCGACACCGTCAGCGGCTACCGCCGCCCGACGCTCGCCGGCGAGTTGGCCGGCGCGAGAATCGCGCTCGACGCCGCCGGGATCGAGATGCGGGTGCGCGAGTGCGATGCGGAGCTGCCGACCGCCGTCGAGGCGCTGCTGGCCTGGACCGTTCGCGAGGGAACGACGAACGTGATCCGCCACAGCGGCGCGCGCCGCTGCGAGATCGCGATCGAGCCCGACCCCGCCGCTGGCGCGGCCCGCGCGGAGATCCGCGACGACGGCCGTGGCATCAACGGCGGCACGCCGAACGGCAGCGGCTCCGGCAACGGCCTCGACGGCCTGCGCGAGCGCGCCGCGCTGCTCGCCGGCCGGGTCGAGGCCGAGGCCGTTCCCGACGGCGGCTTCAGCCTCCGTGTCACCGTCCCGCTGCCGGAGGTCCCCGCATGATCCGCGTGCTGCTCGCCGAAGACCAGGCGCTCGTGCGCGGCGCGCTCGCGTCGCTGCTCGGGCTCGAGCAGGACATCTGCGTCGTGGCGGAGGTCGGCCGCGGCGACGAGGTCGTCGGCGCCGCCGCGACCAGCCAGCCCGACGTCGCGCTGCTGGACATCGAGATGCCCGGGATGACCGGCCTCGACGCCGCCGCTGCGCTGCACGCGGCGATGCCGTCGTGCAGGGTCGTGATCCTCACGACCTTCGGGCGCCCCGGCTATCTGCGGCGGGCGATGCAGGACGGCGCCGCCGGCTTCATGCTCAAGGACGCGCCCGCGACCGAGCTGGCCGCCGCGATCCGCCGCGCCGTCGCCGGCGAGCGCGTCGTCGACCCCGGCCTCGCGGCCGCGGCGCTGAGCGCGGGAGAGAGCCCGCTGACCGCGCGCGAGCGCGAGGTGCTCGCCGCGGCGCGCACCGAGGGGACGATCGCCGAGCTGGCGGCGGCGCTCCACCTCTCCCACGGCACCGCGCGCAACCACCTCTCGACAATCATGGGGAAGCTCGGCGCGGGCAGCCGGATCGAGGCGATCCGGGTGGCCGAGGAGCGGGGCTGGCTGTAGCGCGGCGCGAGGCCGCTCGCACCTCGCGGGCGCGTGCGGGGCGCCGCGCCGGACGCGCGCGTCCACGGTAAAGATCAGGGTGGTTCCCTGATGTCGGACGAGCGCATCGGTCGTAGGCTGCCTTGATGGACGCCAACGCCGCCCCACCCCTCCCCGCCGCGTCCGCTGCGGAGCTCGACGCTCTGCGCGGCCAGCTCGACGGCGAGCTCGCGACGCCGGCCGACGCCGCGTACGACGAGCTGCGGGCGAGCTGGAACCTCGCTTTCGTCCAGCGGCCAGCGATCGTCGTGGAGGCGACCTGCGCCGACGACGTCGTTGCCGCGCTGCGCTTTGCACAGCGCCACGCGCTGCCGGTCGCGGTCCAGTCGACCGGCCACGGCTCGGCCCGCACGACCGCCGACGGCGGCCTGCTCGTCAGGACCAGCAGGATGCGCGACGTCACGGTCGATCCCGAGACGCGCGTCGCGCGGATCGCCGCAGGCGCCCGCTGGAGCGACGTGCTACCGGTGACCGCCACGCACGGCCTTGCCCCGCTGCTCGGCTTCAACCCCCATGTCGGCGTCGTCGGCTACACGCTCGGCGGCGGCCTCGGCTGGCTCAGCCGCGCCCATGGCCTCTGCGTCGACAGCGTCCACGCGCTCGACGTCGTGCTGCCCGACGCGACGCGCGTGCGCGTCACCGCCGACATCGAGCCCGACCTCTTCTGGGCGCTGCGCGGCGGGGCGTCGAGCTTCGGCGTCGTCGTCGCGGTCTACCTGCGGCTCGTCGCGGCGCCGGCGCTGTTCGGCGGCGCCGTCCTGTACCCCGGCGAGCGGGCGGCGGAGGTCGCCGAGGCCTATCGCGGCTGGATCGCGACTCTGCCCGACACCGTCACGAGCACGCTCGCGGTCGTGCGGGTGCCGCCGGCGCCGTTCGTTCCTGAGCCGCTGCGCGGCCGCACGGTCGTCCAAGTCGGCGCCTGCGCGCTCGCTGAGCCCGCCGACGCCGAGCGGTTGCTCGCGCCGGTCCGCGAGGGCCTCGGCGAGCCGTTGCTCGACAGCTTCGCGCCGGTCGAGATCGAGTCCCTCGGCGACCTCGTGATGGAGCCGGTCGAGCCGATGCCCGCGGGCGGCCATGCCCTGACGGTCCCCGCGCTGACGCCCGAGATCGCCGCGCTGCTTGTCGCCACTGCCGAAGGCGCGCAGCCGTTCTCGGTCGTCGAGCTGCGCCATCTCGGCGGCGCGACGAGCGCAGGCGAGACGCCGTGCGCGTTGGCGCGGCCTGACGGCGAGCTGTTGTTCCACGTCGAGTCGGTGACGCCGCCCGGCCGCGCCGGCGAGGAGACCCGTGCCGCGATGGCGGCGCTCATGGCCCGCGTTGTCCCCCACGCGACCCCGACCGTCCTTCCGAGCTTCCTCGGCGAGATCGACACGAGCGCCGAGCGGTCCGCGCAAGCGCTCGCGCCCGAGTCCCGTGCGCGCCTGGCAGCGCTGAAGCGGCGGTATGACCCGAAGGGGCGGTTCGCCTCCGCTACCCTGCCGGACTGACCCGTCATCGAAACGGAACCGTTCCGAAGAGGACCAGCCGCCATGGAAGCGATCACAGAGCTGCAGCCAGAGCCCGACGCCGAGGGCGTCACCTTCTCGCTCGAGCTGACCCAGGACCAGAAGGACGTGCGCGACTGGGTGCACGGCTTCGCCGCGAACGTCGTGCGCCCGGCCGCGTCCGAGTGGGACGAGCGCGAGGAGACGCCCTGGCCCGTGATCCAGGAGGCCGCGAAGATCGGCCTCTACGGCTTCGAGGGCCTGGCGCAGTTCTTCGCCGACCCGACCGGCCTGTCGCTGCCGATCGTCAACGAGGAGCTGTTCTGGGGCGACGCCGGGATCGGCATGGCGATCATGGGCTCTGGCCTCGCCGCCGCCGGCATCTTCGCGAACGGCACCGGCGAGCAGATCGGCGAGTGGATGCCGCAGTGCTTCGGCACCGCCGAGGACCCCAAGATCGCCGCCTTCTGCGTCTCCGAGCCCGACGCCGGCTCCGACGTCTCCGCCCTGCGCACCCGGGCGCGCTACGAGGAGGCGACGGACACATGGGTGCTCAACGGCCAGAAGGCGTGGGCGACCAACGGCGGCATCGCCAACGTCCACGTGATCGTCGCCTCGGTCGACCCTGAGCTCGGCTCGCGCGGCCAGGCGTCGTTCGTGATCCCGCCGAACACGCCCGGGCTCGTGATGGGCACGAAGGTCAGAAAGCACGGCCTGCGCGCCTCGCACACCGCCGACGTCTTCCTCGACGACTGCCGCATCCCCGGCTCCTGCCTGCTCGGCGGCAAGGAGAAGCTCGACGACCGCCTCGCCCGTGCGCGCGAGGGGAGAAAGTCGCGCGGCCAGGCGGCGATGGCGACCTTCGAGGCGTCGCGCCCGACCGTCGGCGCGCAGGCGCTCGGGATCGCGCGCGCCGCGTACGAGTACGCGCTCGACTACTCCAAGGAGCGCGTCCAGTTCGGCCGCGCGATCATCGAGAACCAGGCGATCGCGTTCGCGCTGGCGGACATGAAGATGGAGATCGACGCCGCCCGCCTGCTCGTCTGGCGCGCCTCCTGGATGGGCCGCAACCGGGTCCCGTTCAGAAACGCCGAGGGCTCGATGTCGAAGCTGAAGGCCGGCGAGGTCGCCGTCTGGGCGACCGAGCGCGCGATCCAGATCCTTGGCGGCAACGGCTACACGCGCGAGTTCCCGGTCGAGCGCTGGCACCGCGACGCGAAGATCTACACGATCTTCGAGGGCACCTCGGAGATCCAGCGGCTCGTGATCGCGCGCGCGATCTCAGGCGTGCACGTGAGATAGCGGCGGTCGGACGGGGGGCTCGCAACGGAGCCGCCCGCCCCCGCCTCAACGCTTAGTTGACGTCCTCGTCCTCCGCGCCCTCGATCTTCGAGTAGGCGCAGCGGAAGCCCTGGGGCGCGCTGAGCGGCTGGCTGCCGGCAAAGCCGCCCTTGTCGTGGTTGTCGTAGACGGTCACGTACTGGAGCGTCTCGGGAGCCGGGTTGGCCGGCAGCGGGACCGGGTCGGGCTGGCCCTGCTTCGGGTCTCCCTTGGAGCCGTCGGTGACGCCCTCCGAGCCCGACGCCGACGAGCCGGCCTCAGTCGTGACGAGCGTCGAGCTCATCTCGCGTCTGTCGAGCGTCCCGTCGGTCGGGTCGAGGTCGGTCGTCGCCGTCAGCTGGTCGTCGTCGATCGTCGAGGCGAGCTTGGCGTGCTGCGCGGCGCCGATCAGCTCGGCCGCGCTCGGCAGCCAGCCGCCGAGCTCGACGCACTTCTGCGAGGCGAAGAAGAAGTCGTTCTTGCCGACCTCGTCGTCCTCGAGCGGGTACTCGGAGGCGTCCAGGCACCACGTGCCGAGGTCGACCGACTCCGGCGAGCAGGTGCCTCTGAGCTGTCTCGACGACAAGCCGCCGAGGCGGTCAGCGGCCTTCGCATGCGGGACGACCGGCAGGTACTTCGCCGGGATCTTGTTCTTGACGAGTCTGATGGTCGACGCGGTCTTCGCCTTGACGGCTCTCTTGTGCGACGTCGCCTTGTGCGGCGCCTTCGCGGCGCCAGCCGGGATCGTCACCGCGAGAACGAGCGCCAACAGCGCCACGATCAGCGCGGCGATGCCGGCGGTTCTGTTGAAGCGTTCGATCATCGGAGCCTCCTGGGTGGTCGGATCGACTGCTCGCGGCGTGCGCGGGCTCGCGCGGTGGCGGTCGCGGGCGCGACCTTGTGCGGGCCGTTGCGGTCGCGGCGGCGGACGCCGAGCGTCAGCATCGTGCCGGCGAACGCGGCGAGCAGAGCGACGCCCAGCAGCGCCGGAGCGAGCGGGCTGTGCTCATCGGGGTCATAACGGGCAAAGGCCGAGGACTGCTCGGGGGCGACTTCTTCCTCGCGCTTCTCCTCGAAGACGCGAACAGTCGCGCCGCCGGGCGGCGTCGGGCCGGTGAAGCTGGTCGCCGGCGGCGGCGGCGCCGCGCCGACGATCGGCCGCTGGCTTGGTCCCTTCAGCGGAAGCTGCCCGGGCTGTATCTGCGGCGGTATGTACGGCGGGACCACTGGCGGGATCGCTCTGTGCACCACTGGCGCTCTGTGCACGACCGGCGGCGGCTGCACCGCCGGCGGAGGCGGCGGAGGCGGCGCGGGGGCCGGGCTTGGCGCGATGTTCGGCGCGACCGGCGGCAGCGGCGGGGGCGCGGCGTCGCCGATCGGCGCCTGCACCTGTCTGAAGCGGCTCGGGTCAAGCGGGCGTGTGCCGCACGGCTGCTGCACGGAGCCGGCCTGGACCGTCACCTGCTGCGAGTACGACAGGCCGCCAGCGCTGACCGTCAACGTCGTCGTTCCTGGGTTGAACGCGCACAGCAGTCCCGACGTCGCGTCCGTGACGACCTTGCCGTCGCCGCCCTGCAGCGGCTTGCGCAGGCTCGTCGTGTTCGGGTCGACTGCGACGAAGTCGGCGATATCCGGGTCCGAGCTTGTGAATCGGTACTCCGGCTTGATCAGCGTGCCGCAGTTGGCCTGGAGGCAGAGGTCGGGCGGAAACGCGATGTACGGATCGGCGCCCGGCGGGTTCGGGCTGCCGTCAGACGGAGAGACCGGGCCCCAGCGGTCGCCGCCGAGCGGCCGACGCCCGAGGCCCTGGAAGAGCGCCGGCACGCTGCGGCGCAGCAACGTCCCATCGACCGAGATCAGCGAGATCTGCGTGATCAGCGGCTCGAGCCGAGCGCTGACCGGCGCGCGGTTCGTGGCCGGGTCGCGTCTGGAGGCATCGAGGCTGAAGAGCAGGTAGCCGGCGTCGCCGAAGAGCGCGTCCGACTGGTTGGGCTGCTGCGCGTTGGCGATCGGCGAGCGGTAGCCGAGCGTGCCGGTGCCGTACTCGGGGATCGTTTGTGCGCCACCGGCGGGGATTTGCGACTGCCGCTGCTCCTCTGGCCGCTCGAAGAGGTAGGCGCTCGCGCCCTCCTGAACCAGCAGGCTCGCGATCTCGTCACCGTCGGAGGCGACGTTGTTGCGCGGGGTGAAGCGCGTGTTGAGGTCGCGGCTGCCGACGACGATCGCAGGAGTCCCTCTCGCTCTCGCGTCGTCGAGCATCGCTTTCAGCCAAGGCTCCTGCGGCTCGAGCGGAGCCTGGTACGGGTCCGACGCGGCGAGCGAGCCGCGCGAGTTGTCGATCACGATGACGCGGACGGTGCCGGTCGACCCGCTGCTGTCGAACGCGTAGTGCGTGCGCGTGCCTGCCGACATGTCGGCGTCGCCGGCGGTCGTGATGCTGGCCGGCGCTGGCGCGGTTCCAAACGGCGCGGGCAGCCCGGCGAAGGCGCTGCGGAACGAGCTCGCTGTGCCGTCGAGCGAGTCGGCCGCCGAGACCGCGCCGTAGACCGGGAGCGGGGAGCCCTGCAGCAGCCGCGCGAGACGCTGCTCGTCGCCGAGCGACGCCGGGATCTGCGACGTGACCGGGAGACGGCCGCCGGTGTAGAGCAGCGCCCGCGGAGCGCCGGGCTCGCCGGTGAAGGAGCCGAGCGCCGAGTTGAGCGCGGAGATCGCGCGGTCCGGGCCGAGCTGATCGTCGGGCAGCAGTGCGCACGGGCCGTCGCAGGCGGCGTGGCCAGCGACCGCGAACGTGATCGTGTTGGGATCGAGCGAAACGCTGCTCGACCCTTCCGAGGACGGCGATTCGGGGTTGCCTGACGGCGCGTAGCGCTCGACGGCGCCGGTCTCGACGCGCTCGCGGACAGTCTGGCCGTCCCCGCTCGCCCCATCGCCACGTCCGGCGTTGTCGGGCTGGCCCGACCAACCGCCGACCGCCCAGCCGTTGCCGGTCGAGGGGTCGAGCGCGAACGCCTGGATCGGGTCTGCCTTTATCGGCTTGTCGGTGCTGACACCAGCGAACGCGTCGCGCTGCTCGTCTTCCCAGCCGCTGTCGGTCTCGCGCAACACGTAGCCGTCGCCCGCGAGTGGGAACGGCGGGGTGAGCGGCGGCGGGACAGACGGGTCCTCCGGCGGGAGCGCCGGCGGGATCGGCCAATCGATGTCGGGTGCGATCGAGACGATCGCGCGGACGCTTTCGCCGCTGCGAATCGCCGCGGCGGCGATCACCGAAGCGCCGGGCAGCGGCGACGCCGACTCGCGCCACGGGCCGCTCGCGCTGTCGCGCTCGAAGACGACGCCGCGCCCGGCCGCGATCGCGCCGCCGTCGGGCAGGCCGGCGACCGTGACGATGCGCGGGCTCGTCAGGCTCTGCGCGAGCAGCGCATGCAAACCGGCGTCGACGTGCCAGCCTGAGCCGTCGCCGTTCTCCTCCAGCACGTCGGAGCCGGCGGCGGCGAGCGCCTGGTTGCCGGCGAACGCGATGCTGGTGAAGTCGGCCTTCTCAAAACCGGCCGGCAGCGTCTGCTGCTGCCACGTCTTGCCGTATCCGAGCAGGATCCCGTCACGCCCGACGGCGTACCCGCGACCCGCGTTGGCGGACGAGAACGCAACCCCCATCAGGTTGCCGTCGAACGCGATCGGGGCGGCGGCGTCCTTCTCCCACAGCCCGGTCTCGCTGCGCCACATCCACATCGTGCCGAGGTCGCCGACCGCGTATGCGCGGCTCGGCGTCGGCCACGCGACGCTGCGCAGCATCGGCGCGCTGACGGCACCCGTGGAGCTGAGCAGGAACTCTCGCTGCCAGCCGCTCCCGGGCATGTAGCGCGCGACGGCGCCGTCGGCGCCGACGACCAGCGCTTGGCTGTCGAGCGAGCCGACCGGCTTGCCCGGCTCGGTCGCGATCGAAAGCAGCGGCGAGCGCAGCGCGACGGACCACGGCGCGAGGTGGTCTGGAGCCTGCTGGTCGGTGACGTGCACCGGGCCCTCCAGCCAGCCCCTGTCGATGGAGGCGAAGCCGCCGCTCGGGTGGAAGTTGCCGCCAGCGCCTGGCTCGAGCGCGAACGACGCTCCGTCGAAGCGGGCCCAGGCGCCGAAGTTGGTGGTGTCGTCGCCCGCGACGGTCAGCGGGTTGGTGATCACGCGCGTGCCGAAGCCCGGCCCCTGGAACGCGAACGATCGATACCCAGCGCGCGCACCGAACGAGAAGCCGAGCGGTCTCGTGCACAGCGCGCCACCGTCGGATCCGGTCGCGTCGCACCAGCTGCCCGTGACCGCTCTGTCGGCCGCCGACCAGTAGAGCGTGAAGTCGCCGCCGGTGCCGGCGGTGCCGGTGCCCCTGCCGCCCCCGCCGGTCACGTCGATGTGACCGTCGATCCAGACGCCGTCGTCGGTCGCGGTCAGCAGTTGGGCGTCATCCCCGGCGACCGGCCCGACGGCGGTGATCCCGAGCGTCAGGTTCACGGCCCGCGCGAAACTCGCGCCGCCGCTGCCGAGGTCCTGCAGCTCCCAGTGCGGTCTCAGACCGCCGACGCGGGCGAAGAGGACGATGCCGTCGCCGCGTCTGTCGTCGGTTCTGGCGAGCAGGTACGCGCGCTGCGGCGAGCTGGCAGCGATCGCCAGCACCGTGAACGCGTCGGTCGAGTCGGCGGGGACGTCGATCGGCTCGCGGGCCCACGCGGCCCCGTCCCAGTGGGCGACGCCCGTCTCCTCCGGGCGGCCGGACAACGCCGCGAAGAGGCCGGTCTGCGTGCCGTCGTCGTAAGCGGCGATCGGCGTGACGCCGGCGCCTTCGTCAGCGCCGACCGTCTCCGCCGGCAAGCTGGCCGTCGCGTCAGCCGGCAGCGCGACGTCGTCGGATGGCTGCGGCAGTGCTCTGAAGCGGCCGCCGGGATCCCGCACGAGCACGACATCTCTCTGACCCGCCGGGCGGTCGTTGTCATGGCCGACGAGGACACCGCCTCCGTGCGAGGTGATGCGCGCTGTCGCGGCGTTGGGCTGCGGGCCGCGATACGGGTTTCCGGCCGCGTCCAGCGGCGTTTGCGCAGGCGTCCAGACACCGGTCGCGTCGTCGTAGCGCTCGAACAGCAGCTGCGGCGAGGGCGTGCTCACGTTCGCGGGCGTGCCGGCGGCGAGCGGGCTGGAGGCGTCCCCCAGCGAAGGCGTGTCGAGCGGCAGCTCGCGGTAGGCCCACGTCTCGCCCGGAGCGCCGGCGGTCGCGGCACCCATGATCACGGTGTGGTCGTCGGCCAGCCCGAGCACGGGCTGGGCCGAGCCGGGAGCCGCAAGCGCGCGCTCCGGCATGACCGTCGCCGTCGCGGGCAGCACGACAGCGGCCGCCGCGATGACGGCGGCGACGAGTCGTACCCGTCTCATCACTTCGCTTCCTTCGTGACGAATCTGAGCCCGTCCGGCCAGCGCCTGCGGTTGAGCTGGAGCGTCAGCTCGTGACGGCCCGGCTTCAGCCTTCTGAGCTTCGTCTTGGCGACGACCTTGCCCTTGCGGCGTGCCTGGAGCTGGACGCTCGCCACGCGGCGCAGCGAGAACGACATGCGGAGCCGCAGCTTTCTGTCGACGTCTGGCTTGCTGAGCTTGAACATCAGCGGCTTGAGCCGGATCGTTCGTGCCTTCGGCGGAGTCGGGTCGGGCTCGGCGGGCACCTCGGGCGGCGCGAAGAGCTGCGAGTCGTCAGCCGGCGGCGCGTCGGGGATCGACTGCGCGACGGACTCGTTCGGGCGGAAGGTGATCAGTCTCGCGAACGCCGGGTCGGTGTCGGGCGCGTGCGTCGTCCCGTCCGTGTAGTGGAAGAGCCATCCCCCGTTCGTGATCATCCAGCCCTCGTTGGGGCCGGTGAACTCGACTCTCGCCGCCGCTCCACGGCCGGCGCCTGACGAAGGCAGCCGCTGGACGGACACGCTGCCGTCGTTGGCGATGTGCGCGACGCGCCCGCGCGCAGTCGTCGAGCCGCGCTCGTCGTAGGACTGGACGGTCACCCACGCATCGTTCCCGCCGGGAACGGCGGCGACGTCGCTGAAGCGGTCGGTCGGGCCGAAAGCGGAGACGTCGAGCGGCATCTCGCGGTAGCGGTCGCCGGTCAGCTCGACGGCGATCGGCGGCCGCGCGACAGGCTCGCTCGCCGGCGCGTCGGGGCCCGAGGCGGCGCCGCCGCCGACGAACCACGGCCCGTTGCCCGGCGTCGCGTCAGCCGCCAGCAGCTCGGTGCCGTCGAACGGGACCCCGGGTCGCGCGAGCGCCGCGAACGGCGCGTCGGCAAAGACGCCGTTTGTGATCGTGTGAATCAGCTGGGGGAAGAACGTCTCGGGCTCGGCGAGCGATACCTCGTCGACGCGGTCTTCCTTCTGGATCCCGTCATAGAGCGACTCGTAGAAGCGGTCGCCGCTGAAGACGACGTCGCTGACCCCGCGCCCCTGCGGCGCGTAGACGGACGTCAGCTCGCTGCCGTCCCAGTGCAGGTGATAGCCGCCGACGCGCTGGCCGGTGGGATCCTGCGAGCCGACGCCCGCGAACCAGCAGTCGCTGGGCCCGTTGCACGCGGCTGAGGTGAGGACGCGGAACGGGTCGGTGCTCTCCGGAGGCGTCGAGTAGGAGGCGACGACCTGGCCGTGGACGAAGTGGCAAAGCCCAAGGCCCCCACCGGAGCGCGGCGGGCTCGGCGCGGTGATCGTCCAGAGCTCGTCGGGCCCTGCCCAAGCGATCCGCGTCGTGTCGGCCGAGCCGCCGCAGACGGTCGAGAGCTGCGTCCACGTCGAGCCGTCGTACGCCAGCAGGCCCTGGGGCACGACGGCGTTGCCCTCGACCGCCAGCAGACAACGGGTCGCCGACCAGCACGACAGGTCGCCAGGCCGGCCGAGCGGCACCTTGTACGGCGCGCCCGCTGGCGGCGCTGGCTGCTCAAGCCGCCAGCTCGCGTCGGCGTGCGCGACAGCCGGCGCTGACAGCAGCGCGACGGTAGCGAGCGGAAGCAGCGCCCGGCGCATCAGCGGCTGTCGCGTCCGGTCGCTTCCCCGCGCTCGCGCTCGAGCAGCGCGGGCAGGTGCTCGAGCTCGACGTTGTTGACAGTCGAGAGGACCGCCTCGAGGGCGACGCCGGAGAGCGTCTCGTGTTCCATCAGGGCGCTCGCCGTCTCATGGACCGCGCCGTTGCTGTCGCGCAAGATCGCGCGGGCCGCCAGCTCGGCGTCCTTGACGATCCGCTCGACCGCGTCGTCGATCAGGTCGAGCGTCTTGGGCCCGACCGAGCCGAGCTCCTGCAGCGAGGCGCCGAGGAAGACCTCGCCAGCCTTCTCGCCGATCGTCACCGGACCGAGCTCGTCGGACATGCCGAACGAGGTGACCATCGAGCGGGCGATCGAGGTCGCCTCGTGAAGGTCGTCGTGAACGCCTGTGGAGAGGTGTCCGAACTCGAGCCGCTCGCCGGCCGCGCCCGCGAGGATCGCGATCAGCTGCACGACGAGGTCGGGCTCTTCCATGATCGTCTGATCGCGGTCGGTCAGCATGTGGGCGGCGGTGCCCAGCGTGCGGCCGCGGGCGACGATCGAGACCTTGCGGGCGGTCGCGCCGGTGCCGAGCGCCTCGGTCACGACTGCGTGGGAGGCCTCGTGGATCGAGATGATCCAGCGCTCGCGCTCGGTCAGCAGGTGCTTCTTGGCGGGGCCGGCGACGACGCGGTCGATCGACTCCTCGAGCAGCTTCTGCGTGATCTGGCGCTGGCCGGCGCGGACCGTCAACAGCGCTGCCTCGTTGACGACGTTGGCGAGCTCGGCGCCGGAGAAGCCGGGCGTCAGCCGCGCAATCTCGTCGAGGTCGGTGTCGGGGCCCATCGGACGCTTGGCGCCGTGCAGCCGCAGGATCTCCGAGCGGCCGTGGACGTCCGGCGTGTCGACCGTGATCTGACGGTCGAAGCGGCCCGGGCGCAGCAGCGCCGGGTCGAGGATGTCGGGGCGGTTGGTGGCGCCCATCACGACGAGGCCGCCGTCGCCGCCGAAGCCGTCCATCTCCACGAGCAGCTGGTTGAGCGTCTGCTCGCGCTCGTCGTTGCCCTGGCCGATGCCGGCGCCGCGCTTGCGGCCGGCGGCGTCGAACTCGTCGATGAAGATGATCGCGGGCGACATTCTGCGCGCCTTCGCGAACAGGTCGCGGACGCGGGCGGCGCCGACGCCGACGAGCGACTCGACGAAGTCAGATCCCGACAGCGAGAAGAAGGCGGCGTCGGCCTCGCCGGCGACGGCCTTCGCGAGCAGCGTCTTGCCCGTGCCAGGAGGACCGACGAGCAGGACGCCCTTCGGCGCGGCGGCGCCGAGGTCGAGGTATCTGGAGGGGTCGTCGAGGTAGTCGCGGATCTCGGCGAGCTCGGCGACGGCCTCGGGCACGCCGGCGATGTCGGCGAACGTGACCTTGTGCCCAGTCCCCTTGCCCTTCTTCTTGCCTCTGCCGGTGAAGTTGGAGAAGGCGGCGATGCCGCCCGCGCCGCCGTCCTGGCTGATCCGCATGAACAGCGCGAAAAGCGTGACGAGCAGCAGGATCGGCAGCAGGAACTGGACGATGATCGTCAGCTGCTCCTTGCCGGGCTGCTGCTTGACGGAGACGACCGCGTGGCCTCTGTCGAGCGCGTCGGAGAGCTGGGAGGTCTGCGCGCCGGAGCTCGGGTAGGCGGCCCACAGCTGCTGGCCGTCTCTCGTCAGGACCTGCACGCGCGCGTCGGCGTCGAGCAGCTCCGCGGAGGTGATCTGGTCGCCGTCGGCGAGCTGGAAGATCTGGCTGAGCGGGACGCCGGTGCCGTTGGAGGACGGCTTCGTCGCCCCAAGCAGGGTGAAGAAGAGGACGGCGATGACGATCGCCGCGATGAACAGACCGGTAGCGAGCAGGTCTCTGAGCAGGACCCGTCGAAGCGTCGCGCCAAAGCCCTCCAGCGCGACGAGCACAGGGCTGCGGCGCTCCGCCAGGCCGGAGCGCACACGCGCGCTCGAACGGCCAGGCGCGGGAGAGCGCTTGGTGCCGAGCGGACGCTCGGGCTCGTTGGCTGAGTCCTGCTGGGAAGGCTGCTGATCGTCGGTCACGCGGTCCTGCGCTTCGGGAGAGGGGATGTGCAAGATGGCGGTGGGCCCCGTCGCCGATGAGCGACGGGGCCCGGTGCCGTGAATCGAGGGACGCGGCGCGTTACGCGCGCTTGGCCGCCTTGTGGTGCGTGGCCTTCTTGGCCGGCTTCTTCTTCGGGGCTCTCACCGTGACGGAGGAGCTCTTCGAGGCCGACGTGCCGCCGGTCGGGGTGAAGGTGAACTTCACCGAGACCTTCAGCTTCTTGCTCTTCGCTCTCGCAAGCGCCTTCTTGAAGGCAGAGGAGAGGTTCAGCTTCACCGTGACACGACCTGCGCCCTTCGGGCTGGCCGAGACAGAGGCGACCTTGATCGTCTTCTTGCCGACCTTCGCCGTCGCGGCAACCTTCAGCGAGCCCTTGCCCGGCAGCTGCAGCGTGTACTGCAGCTGCGTCGCGCTGACCTTGTGGCTCGGGACCGAGAAGGAGTTGCTCGGCGCCGTCGGCGTCGTGCTCGGCGGCGTCACCGGAGGCGTGACCGGCGGGGTCACCGGCGGCGTGACAGGGGTGCTGCCGCTGCCGGCCTTGTCCCAGTCAATCGCAGCGACGCCGATGTTGGCGTCGTCAAGCAGCGGAGCGCTCTGCGAGTTCGGCAGCGGCGAGTAGTCCGTGTTGAAGAACGCCTGGCCGGGGCCGACGATCGTCTCGAGGTAGTCCTTCACCGTGCGGGCCTTGCGCTGCTCAGGATCGCTGTTGCCGTAGACCGGCGCGTCGTCGTCCCACGCCAGCGCGTAGGTCAGGACGCAGGCCGGGTATCTCGAGCCGCCAGCGGCGTACGCTCTGCTCCAGTCGCCGAGCGTCGGGTCGCCGTCTCTCGAGTTGGCGGCCGTCGGGGCGAATCTGATCGGCACCTCGGAGCAGTTGGAGCCCTTCGTGCCGATGTTGCCGCTGTGCGCCAGCGGGTCACCGGTCGGCTCGGCGTAGCCGGTCGACGTGCCGCCGGGGTTGTTCTGCAGCGGCGACCAGTAGGTGTGGTCGGAGGTCTCCTCGCTCGCAGCGGGGTCGACCGTGAACAGTCTGCTGCGCGACGTGACGAGGTCGACGTAGCCGATCGAGCCGTTCGTCGAAGCGACGAGCGCGGCCAGCGTGCCGCCGCCCGAGGACGTGCCGGCGCAGATGTGGTCGGCGTTGGTGCAGGCGGCGCCGGTCGTGACCTGCGGCGGCACGATCGTGCCGTTGGCGCCCGCGGTGGGCCAGGTCTTGTTGTCGGGCGTCGCGTACGTCGTGTTCCAACCGCGCGACGGGTTGACGAGGTTCAGGAACTGCTTCCAGCCGTAGGTCGTGCCGGAGACGTCCTGTCGGACGATGCGGCGGACGGGGACGGTGTCGCAGTCCATCCCGGCGTACGTGCCGTCGATAACTCTGTCGGCGCTGTCTCTCAGGGCGGCCACGGTGCCAGTGATGCCGGGAGCGATCTCGCCCCACGTGTCGGCGGCCGAGTCGCCGGCGAACGCCTCTTCGACCAACTGGTTGGTGAGGCGCAGGCGCTGCGTGAAGTTTGACGCGCCGTCGCCGGTGCTTCTACCGTCGTCGGTGCCCTCGGCACCGTTGGTGAGGTTGCTGACACCGCTGATGTCGCAGCCCTCGGGCACGTGCATGATGAACGTGCTGGCACCGGTCGCGACCGGGATCACGTGCACGACGCCGTCATCGGCCGTCGTGGCCTCCGAGCCGGTGTTCATCGCAGCGATCTGTGCGGGCGTCGGCGGCTCGTCCGTCAGGCCGACCGAGGACTCGGGGTCGCGCTGTCCGTTGGGCAGCGGCACGTTGCACGTTCTGTCGGCGGCGCAGTCAAGCGTGGCGTTGCCCTGTCCGCCGCCCATCGAGGCGATGCCGTTGCCCGATCCGTTCGGGTTGTAGCCGGCGGACGGAGACGGCGCGCCCGGGCAGCCGTTGGAGCCGATGTAGAGCCCGGACCAGTACGTCTGCGCGCCCTGCTGGAACGACGAGCCCTGCAGTCTGATCGCGTCGCCCTGGCATCTGCCGATCGTGAAGGCAGCGTGCGCGTCCTGCGTGCTGCCGAGCGCGGCCGCGCCGAACGCGGCAACCGCAGCAGCGGCCAACAAAGCACGTCGCGGCGCGGACGCCGCTCCGAGTGTTCCCATGGGGAATTTGATCCTTTCGTTTCTCAACGATGAGGTGGAGGCGTGTGTCACTGTCGCCGTGAATCACGACCGCAGCCAGGGTGTTTCACAAGATTCCAAACACCGCTTCACAACCTGGCGGCAAGACGTTGACAACTCGTTCACACGGCGGTGCTGGCGCCGTGCCGCTACGCCCGCGACGACGTCAGCGCCCGTCTGGCTTCGTGCTCTTGCGTGCTGGCCTGCTCGCGCTGTGCGTTGGCTTTCTTGCCTTGCGCACAAGCTTGAACGTGACGATGGCACTCGCTCTCCGCACCTTCGCTCTGCCACTCGGTGTGAGCGTCACGGTGACCCGGGCAGGAAGGGCTCGTCCCGTGCGCAGGGTCGCGAGGTCGTGCGCCTTGAGCTTGAGGACGAGCGTGACGGTCGAGCGTCTCGTCGCTCTCCCCCTGGCACTTGCGAGCTTGCGGGCCCTGAAGGCGGCGCTGCGCTTGGCGCGCGGCTTCGATCTCGCCCTGCTCGCTCTTCTCGCTCTGGCTCTTCTGGCCGGCGGACGCGTCACGGCGACGGCGCTCAAGGCACCGGCCGCCGGTGTCGCGACTCGCAGCCTCACGGTCCCGTTGGGCTGCGCCGTCGCGCGGACGGTAAAGCTGTCGTCCGTGCTGGTGACGTCCTCGTCGATGTCGTCGTCGCCGAGGCCGGCCGGCGGCGGAGCCGTCTGCGGATCGGGAACCTCAGAGACGACGAAGGCGTCGTCCTGCTCGTTCGCGTCGCCGAAGACCAGGTTGGTCGCCGGCGAGGTGAACGCCACCGACGACCCGTCCGCCGAGATCGCGGGATTTGCGTCAACGCGACCGTTGAGATCCTGGCCGCCGGGCGTCAGCACGCGGCGGGTGCGGCCACCGGGGCCGAGGTCCAGCGTGTACAGCTCCGAGCTGCCCGAGGAGCTGCGCGGGTCGCCGACAAGCGGCGGCGCGGGGTCGATGAACTGCCGGCGCGACGTGACGACAACCAGGCGGCTGGCGTCGGCGGACAGCGCGATCGACTCGATGTCGCCGTTGGCGAGCGCGTTGGAGCCCGAGGCGGTGCCTTGCGTGATCACGCGCGTCGCGGCCTTGCGACTGAGCCCCGGTCGCATCGAGGCGATGTAGGCGTCAAGGAAGTTGTCGGGCGAGACTGCCGGCCGCGGCGCGGCGCCTGAGAGGAACGCGACCGTCCAGCCGTCGGCGCTCAGCGCCGGCGCGTCGGAGCTGATGTCGCGGAAGCCGGAGTCGACGTCCGCCAGCGGGCCGTAGCACGGCCCGGTGGCTGACTGAACGCCGGAGACGGCGCCGTCCGCCGCGCAGGCACGGTCGTCGGGATCCGCAAGCCCCGTCACGCGCCGCGTGGTCGCGCCGGAGTCGTTCCAACGGCGCCACAGGTAATAGGCCTGGCCGTCGTCCCGCGACTCGCCTCTCACCATCTTCGTCTGCTCGGGCCCGTTCCCGCCGACCCACGCGACGGTCGAGCCGTCACGGCTGAGCACGACCGGCGGGAGGGCGCCGCCGGCGGCGCCCGAGCCGTCAAGCGTCGGCGTCACGAGCACGGTTCGCTTCGCCTGCAGGTCGCGCACGAAGACGTTGCCGGCGGGCGTGGGGGTCGTGTCACCGCCGCTGGGCAAGCTGGAGGCGAGCTCGTCGGTGCGGAACGCGACGTAGCGGCCGTCGCCGCTGATCGCCTGCCCGGTCCACACGGCCGTGCCGGGGTTGGCGCCCGGCAAGCTCGGCGTGCGTGTCGCGTACGTCGGCGGCGTGTCGGTGCCATCCAGCGCGGAGACAAGCTGAAACGCGCCGCCCGCCGCGCGGTCGCCGCTCAGCGGCACCGACATGTCGCGCACGTAGACGTCCGCGTTGTCGTTGTCGTCTTGCGGCGCGAGTCTTTGATCCGTCTGGAAGACGACCCAACGACCGTCATCGCTGATCGACGGGTTCGCAGCGCCACGCAGAACGAGGTCGCCCGTGTCCTCGTCGTCCTGATCACCGTCGGCGACGAGCTGGATGTCGCCGGTCAGGCGGTCGAAGCGGAAGACCCCGCCCTGGCGGATGACGCCGGGCGGGTCGGGGTCGCCGTCGTCGAAGAAGTTCGTCGCCTGCGTCTGGAAGACGACCCAACGGCCGTCTGCGGAGATGTCGACGCCGCGGGTCGAGCCGTCGCCTTGCTCGAGACGCGCGCTGTCGACGGACACGAGCTGTGCCGGCGACCAGGCGGCGTGAGCGGATGACGCCGCGCCAAGCGAGGCGACCCCGGCGAGCACGAGCAGGGCGCCGGCGAGCAGAGCGCGCGTCGCCAGCTTGCGGGCGCCGCCATCGGTTGTCATCGGACGGCTCATCGGACGCGCACCCTGCGCACGACCGTGCGCTTGTTGCCGGCCTTGTCGCGCGTGGTCACGCGAACGCGGTAGGTGCCGCGGTGTCTGTAGGCATGCGTCGCTCTCTTGCCGTGGCCGCTTCTGCCGTCGCCCCAGGCGATCGTCGCTTTCGCGACGCCCGAGCACTCGCCGCGCGCCCCGTCTGACGCTGTCAGACGGACGGTGCGCGTCAGCCGGTGCCGCCGTTTCACGATCAGCGTTCTGATCGTCGGCGCGGAGCGGTCGACCCGCAGCTTCACCGAGCGCGTCGTCGTCGTCTGGCCGTCGGAGTCGGTCGCGACGACTGTCAAGTCATGGCTCCCCTCGCCGACCGCGCTGGCAGAGATCGTTCGCGTCAGCCCTCTCAGCTTGCTGACGATGTCCTCGCCGTCAACCTGCACCGTGTACGTGACGGTGCCGGTCGAGGTGTGCGCGGGGTCCCACTGGAGCGGGATCTTTCTCACCCGCGTCCAGCCCTGCGGCGGGTAGACCGCGAAGTCGACCGGGGATGCCTCGATCGAGCTTGCGACGACCTGCTTGCCGTCGTCTCTGCCCTGGAGGAACGCGGTCACCGCGCTGCCGTACGAGGATCCGGCGAAGCGCAGTTGATCGACGGCGCCCCCTCTGGCGCTGCTGATGATCCGCTGGAAGGGGGTGCCGTCGGACTGACGCTCGTACATCCCGACGCCGCCGGCATGCGCTGCCCCGCCCTGGTCGATCTCCCAGGCGGCGGCAAGCGAGCCGCCCTCGCCGCGCGCGACGAACGGGCTCGGCGTCGTCGTTGAGGAGCCGTCGTCGATGCGCTCCGGCGTCCCAACCGTGGCTTCGTCGCCGGCAGCATGGAGCGCGGTGGTGTCGAGCCCGACGCCCGCGTCGAAGTTGCCGTCGTCGTCGACGGCGACCTGCACCGTGCCGAGGCTCCCCGGCGGCCCGTCGCCGCCAGCGCCGTCGACGGGACGCGCGCCGATCAGTCTGCCGGCGCCGTCGACGAGGCTCGACGGCAGCATGTTCACCATCGCCCGCGCGTGCGTCCACGCGGTCTGGGAGTCGGGCTGCTGGCGGAAGCCGATCGCGGTCTCGCCGAACGGGGAGGCCGCCAGCGACACTTGGTCGACGCCGGCGCGCAGTGCCATCCCGTTCACGTCGGAGGGGCTTGCCTGCAGGACGTTCCCGAGCACCTGGCCGAAGACCCGGCGGACGTAGACGCGCGGGATCACCTGATCGTCGGGCTCGATCCAGGCGACGACGGCGTTGCCGTTGCCGTCGGAGGCGATGTGCGGGCCGTTGAGCTCAGTCGGGTCTGGCATCGGCTGTGACTGGATGCGGTCCGCCGGCTGGCCGAGCATCGACCAGAACGAGCCGTCGTAGCGCTGCACGCGAATGTCGGCGTCGACGGTGCCCGGGGGCAGCAGAGGGCTCTGGCGGGTGTACACGACGCGGTAGGCGAGATAGGCGGTGCCGCCCGGGCCCATCGACAGCGACGGCGCCGAGTCGAGGCCGTCGCGCACGTCGAGGTCGATCCCGATCGGCGGCTGGAACTGCGTCGCTCCAGGGTCCAGCGAGGCAGAGAACATGCGGTCCTGGACCGCGGCGCCGTACTGCTGGATCCACGTGACGACGAGCCGGCCGCCGTCGCCGGCGCCAATCGCGGGCGAGAAAGAGTCGAAGCTCTGGCCGACGTCGATCCGCTGCGGCGCTTTCCACGCGCGACTCACGTAGCGCGCGACGAAAACGTGGACGTGGCCGTCGACGCGCCTGCGGTAGACGAGCCCGCCGGTGCCGTCTTGGGCGATCGCGACCCCGTCGACGCCGACGATGTCGGCCGAGGGGCCGTCGAGCGTGACGGCAGCGTTGATCTCGGCGCCAGCCGGCGAGACGGGCGAGATCGGCGAAAGGAGGAGCGCTGCACCAGCCAGCGAGGCGAGCAGGGCGCTGCGGGAGAGACGGCGAGGCACGGCGCGGGACGATGGACGTTAATCGCGGCCATCTGGTGAACAAGTTGAGAACGCCAAACGTCCGTTCACGATTCGGTAACGGCTCCGGGAGGGGGATACGCCACCATCGGCCCTTCGTGCCGCTGGCTGTGTGTTTCAGCGCGCGCGCACTTGCCACAGACAACGGCTTTACAACGGAGGTCCTGTGCGTCATCGCGCAACCAAGATTGCCCTCGCAGCCGTCGCTGCCACCGTGGCCGCGACTCCGGTCGCCGCGAGCGCCAAGACGAACATAACGATGAGCGGCTCGACGTCCGTCTACCCGCTGATCAAGCAGCTCGCGACGAAGTACGTCAGCCCCGGCAGCCCCGGCAAGGGCAAGGTCGGCTTCAACATCTTGCAGGGCGGCTCCGACACGGGCATCAACGACGCCGCCCACGGCCGCGTCACGATCGGCAACGCGTCGCGCGCCAAGATGAGCTCGGACCCGGGCGGCCTCGTCTTCAACACGATCGCGTACGACGCGATCTGCATCATCACGAACAAGAGCAACCCGCTCGGCACGCTCGACCAGGCTCAGGTGCAGTCGATCTTCACCGGCCGCACCCGCTCGTGGAGCCAGGTGCCCGGCGCGAGAGCGACCGGCTCGGTCGAGCTCGTCAGCCGTACGGCGACCTCCGGTACCGCCGACGCCTTCAGACAGATCTTCCTCGGCGGCCTGCAGTCGGTCGCGGCGTCCGCGCAGGTGAAGGCCTCCAACGGCCTCGTCGCGCAGACGGTCGCGAGCACGAGAGGCGCGATCGGCTTCGTCTCGCTCGACTTCGTCAACAGCAGCCTGCAGACGGTCAACTACCAGGGCGTCGGCTGCACCCTGCGCAACGCGAAGTCCGGCCAGTACCAGGGCGTCCGCCCGTTCAACCTGATCACGCGCGGCGCGCCCTCCGGCGCGGCGAAGACATTCATCAACTGGGTCAGAACCAGCTCCTCCGCGAGAGCGATCATCAACAGCGACTGGATTCCGCTGCGGTGAGCGCCCTGCCGTCACGGAGGCGCGGCGCGCCGCGCCGTCCTCCTGAGCGCGCCGAGTGGGTGCTCGGCGCGCTCGCGGCAACCCTCCTGCTGTTGATCGCGGGGATGCTCGTGTTCGTCTTCAAGGAGGCCTGGCCGTCGTTCAGCCACAACGGGCTCTCCTGGTTCGGTAGCGGCGGCAACGCCCAACAGCAGCTCGAGGCGATCTACAAGTCGCCCTCGGACCCCTCCAGATACGTCTACACCCTGCACGCCTGGCCGTTGATCTACGGCACGGCGCTGAGCACCGGGCTCGCGGTCCTCATAGGGCTGCCGTTCGCGCTCCTGTGCTCCCTCTTCATGGTCGAGTTCGCGCCTCCCGGCATCCAGCGGGTCATGACGCCGGTCGTCCGCTTCCTCGCCGCTGTCCCCTCGGTCATCTACGGCTTGATCGGCATCCTCGTGCTGTCGCCGTGGATCGACCAGCACCTCGTCAGCGCGAGGTTCAAGCTCGACGTCAACGCGGTCGTGCCGATCAGCGGCGGCGGCCTCCTGCTCGCCTCGCTGATCCTGACGGTGATGATCGTGCCGATCATGATCGCGATCATCGGCGACGCCCTCAGAGCCGTCCCGCGCTCCTGGCTGGAGGGCTCGGCCGCCCTCGGCGTCAACCGCTGGCGCACGATGTGGAAGGTCGCCGTGCGCACGGCGCGCCCCGCGATCGCCGCAGCCGTCGTGCTCGCGACCGCACGCGCGCTCGGCGAGGCGATCATGCTCGCGATGGTCTCGGGCTCCTTCATCTGGTCGCCCAACCCGCTCGACGGCATCAACTTCTTCCTTGAGCCGATCAGCCCCCTGGCCTCGACGATCGTCGGCCAGCAGGAGGGCTTCTCGGCGATCCCCCTCGGGCAGACGCTCTACGCGATCGCGGCCGTCCTGCTCGTCTCCTCCGCACTGCTTTCCTTCGCCGGCTGGGCCGTTCGCCAGCCGCTGCGCAAGTACGCGACCCGCTGACGTATGAGCGCCGTCACCGAGCCCGGCTCCCGGGCCTCCGCTTCCCGGCCTGACCCGGGCCTTCCTGAGCCGCGCACCCGGGCGCGCGACAGCGCCCGCTCGTGGCCGCTGCGCGACCGCATCGGCCTCGCGATGTGCTGGGCGGCCGGCATCTTCCTCACCGTGATCGCGGCGTGGATCCTCGTCTACATGTGCTTGAAGGGCGTCACGCAGCTGAAGCCCAACATGCTCTGGGGCCACCCGAGCGCCACCGTCGACCAGGCCAGGTCGGGCGGCTTCCTGGACCCGATCGAGGGGACGCTGCTGCTGACCGGGATCGGCATCGTGATCGCCGTCCCGATCGGCGTCTCCGTCGCGCTGTGGCTGATCGAGTACGGCCGTCCGAAGGCGCTCGCGCGCGCGGTCGAGTCGGCCGTCGACGTGATCGCCGGCGCCCCCAGCGTGGTGCTCGCGCTCTTCGGCCTCTCGTTCTTCTCGGAGACCTTCCTCTCGTGGATGTCGTTCCGCTCCGAGGACACGGCCTTCGGCCGCTCCTTCATGATCGCCGGCGTCGTGATGTCGCTGATCGCGCTGCCGCTGATCGTCGGCGCCACGCGCGAGGCGCTGCTGCAGGTCCCCAACCACGTGCGCGAGGCGTCGCTGGCGCTCGGCAAGACGAAGGCGGCAACGATCCGCGCCGTCCTGCTGCCGGCGATCCGCCCCGGCATCGCGACCGGCACCGCGCTTGGGATGGGCCGCATCATCGGCGACACGGCGATCGTCGTGCTGCTGCTCGGCAACACGCTGACGACCCAGCCACGCGACGGCGGCGCCCCGCTGCTGGGGCTGCTGCAGGGCACCGGCTCGACGCTGACCAGCTACGTCTACAACAACTCCCCCGTCGGCGAAGGCAACGCGCCGCAGAAGGCCTACGCCGCTGCGTTCGTGCTGTTGGTCCTCGTCGTCGCGCTCAACGCCCTGGCAACCCGCATCGCACGCGGGCGTGGAAAGGACACCGCGTGGATCCGCTGATGCCACCGCCCCCCATTCGCAAGATCTCGCTTGACGCCCCGCCGACGGTGGTGCCGGTCGCGCCGGTCCCGCTCGACCGCAACGGGCGCTCCAACGGCAACGGCAACGGCGCCGGCAACGCCGTCCACACCCCCGGCCCGCCGCCGTCCGACGCGCCGGTGGTCGAGCGGATGCGCTGCGAGTCGGTGACGATCGCCTACGCCCAGAAGGTCGCGGTCAACAAGGTCGACCTGCCGATCAGCCGAGGCGAGGTGCTTGCGATGATCGGGCCGTCGGGCTGCGGCAAGACGACGCTGCTGCGCTCGCTCAACCGCCTCACCGAGCTGACGCCGAGCGCCTCGCGCGGCGGCCGGATCGTGCTCGACGGCCAGGACATCGACCGGCTCGAGGTGACCGAGCTGCGCAAGCGCGTCTCGATGGTCTTCCAGCAGCCCAACCCCTTCCCGATGTCGGTCTTCGACAACGTCGCCTACGGCCTGCGCGAGGGCGGCTCCAAGCGCCCGCGCAGAAACCAGCTGCTGGAGCCGGTCGAGCGCGCGCTGACGCGCGCCGGCCTGTGGCACGAGGTGAAGGACAACCTCGACCATCCCGCGCTGCGCCTCTCCGGCGGCCAGCAGCAGCGCCTCTGCATCGCGCGCTCGCTCGCGGCGCACCCCGAGGTGCTGCTGATGGACGAGCCGTGCTCGGCGCTGGACCCGATCTCGACCGGCAAGATCGAGGAGCTGATCCTCGAGCTGCGCGAGCAGATCGCCGTCGTGATCGTCACGCACAACCTGCAGCAGGCGCAGCGCGTCGCCGACAGAGTCGCCTTCATGTACCTCGGCGAGCTGGTCGAGTACGCGACCGGCGAGCAGATCTTCAACGCGCCGCAGGCGCAGCGCACGCGCGACTACGTCGGCGGGGCGTTCGGGTGAAGCGGACGATGGCGCTCGTGCTCGCATCGGCTGCGGCGCTCGGCTTCGCGACGAGCGGCTGCGAGACGACGCGAGAGCAGGCGGCGAAGTTCGCCAAGTCCGGCAACAGAGCCTTCCGAGCGCAGGGCCTCGACGTGACGGCGGCCAACCGCTCCGTCAGCGTCGTCGAGACCTCCGTCATAACCGACGCGAACGGCAGCGCCGTCGTCGCCGTGCTGAGAAACGACGGGCCGAGAGCGCTCGTCAACGTGCCCGTTGAGATGGTCGTCAGAGACGCGGGCGGCAGAGCGACCGCGAGAAACGACCTGCCGGGGCTGGAGAACGGCCTCACCCACGTCGCGCTGCTGGCGCCGGGCAGATCGGTCGACTGGGTCAACGACCAGCTCTCGATCAGCGGCGGCAGACCGGCGAGAGCCGAGCTGACGATCGGCAGAGGGACCGACGCGCCGGCGAACGTCGACGACGTCAGGGTCGAGATCGAGCCCGGCACCAGAGTCGAGGGCGACCCCGCCAGCGGGCTGACCGCCGTCGGCAGCGTCAGAAACGACTCGACCGTCGACCAGAGAGGCCTCGTCATCTCGTGCGTGGCGCGCAAGGGCGGCAGAGCCGTCGCGACCGGCCGCGCGATCCTGCCCTCGCTCGCCGCCGGCAGAAGAGACACGTTCCACATCTACTTCATCGGCAACCCGAGCGGCGCCGAGCTCGACCTCACAGCCCAACCAACGACATTCCGGTGACTCGATGAGCCAGACCACGACATGCCGCACGTGCGGTGCCTCGCTCGCTCCGGATCAGCGCTACTGCCTCTCGTGCGGAACGCGTGTCAGCTCGCCGCGGCTCGACTTCATCGCGGAGATGGAGCACGCGAGGGGCGGACCGGCGGCCAACGGCCACGCCCCCATGCCCGGCGCCCCGAAGCTCAACGGCTCCGTCGACGGCAGTGCGCCCGCGACGATGGCGGCCACGCCTGCCACCGCCGCTGCCGGCGGCAACTCGCGCCTTGACCGCGTCGGCGGCCCGATGGGCGCCGCGGCGGTCGTGCTCGTCGCGCTCGGGATCGGCTTCCTGATCGGCCAAAGCGGCGACGACAACACGCCGGTCGCGCAGAAAGCGCCGGTCGTCAACATCCAGGGCGGGCTGCCCGCCGCGGCGCCGCTGACGACTCCGACGACGGCGACGCCGGACGCCTCGGCCACCGGCGGCGACACGAGCGGCGACGCCAGCGCCGACGGCGGCGCGGACAGCTCCGGCGACGCGGGCGCGACGTCCGACAGAGCGGCCAGAAGAGCCGCCGCCGACGCCGCGAGAGTCGAGGACAGCACCAGAGACATCCCCAAGACGGACACGAGCACGGCCGGCGGCGACCTCAACAGGCTGAGAGCGCAGCCGCAGGAGACGGCGACGCCGGGAGCCCCGCCGCCGAGAGACAACAAGGCCCCGGGCGGCGGCTCCAGAGGCGTCACGATCGGATGAGCGAGATGGACTCGTTGTTGAGAAGGCTGAGCCCGAAGCGGCTGATCTCCGGCGACCCGCCGCCGCCTCCGCCGCACCCGTTGCTGCCCGGCGGCGGCCAGGCGGTCGGCGCGAGCGACCTGCAGGAGCGCCGCGACGAGCTCGCCCGTGAGCTGGCGGAGCTGCAGTGGGACCTCGGCGGGCTCGCCTACGAGATGGCGATCCGCGACCACTTCCGCCTTGACGTGCTGATGCGCCAGGCCGGCAAGCTGCAGGAGGTCGACGCGAGACTCGGCGAGGTCGAGCACCTGCTGCGGCTCGACACGACGGGCGCCGCAGGTGCCTGCCCGCGCTGCGGCACGCTCTACGCGCGCGGCGCGCTGTTCTGCTCGCAGTGTGCCTTCCAGCTCGTCGGCGTGCAGACGGTCGGCGGGGCGGGCGTTGAGTCTCACGCTCGACTGCAGGGTGAGGCTGCCGCTGATCTCGAGGACCCGACAGCGGGATGACGCTGGGGCCGCGGCCAGCGCCGGGCGAGCAGCCGTGCCACTCCTGTGGCGCGCCGCTCGCGGCTGACCAGCGCTACTGCGTGATCTGCGGCGCGCGCCGCGCGGGCGTCGGCGCTGGCCCAGCCGCGCTGCTGTTCGGCGCGGCCGCGAGCAGCCCGGCGTTGCTCTCCCCTGCCCCGCCGACCTCGGGCGCCCCCGCGCCGGCGCTGCCGGTCACGCCGCGCCGCCGCCGTGCCGCGCTGCCGGTCACCCCGCGCCGCCGCCGTGCGGCGCTGCCGGTCACGCCGCGCCGCCGCAGTGCGGCGCTGCCGGTCACCCCGCGCCGCCGCCGTGCCGCGCTGCCGGTCGCGCTCGCGACGCTCGTCGGGCTCGTCGTCGTGACCGGCACGAACGTGCCGGCCTCGCTCGCCGGCTTCAACCTGCCGCCGTTCACGGTCGTGCTTCCCCCGCAGGTCGCCGCGCAGGCGAGCGCGCCCGTCGCGCCGGTCGACACGGCGCCGCCGGTCACCGACCACGTCGCCCCGACCCCGGTCGACGACACGCCGCTTGCCGACGCACCGCTCGATGCCTCCTCGACGGACACGCAGCCGGCCTCGACCGACGACTCCGGCATGACGCCGACGGACAGCGGCGACGACAACAGCGGCGACCAGGCGCCGGCCGACGACGAGTCGCCGATCAGACACGTCTTCCTGATCCAGCTCGGCTCGACCGACGTGACCGCGCTCGCCAGCGACGAGGCGCAGGCGCCGTACCTGACCGACACGCTGAAGCCGAGCGGCACGCTGCTGAGCAACTTCACGACGGTCGGGCGCGGCGCGCTCGCCAACCGGATCGCGCTCGTCAGCGGCCAGGGGCCGACGCAGCAGACGCTCGCCGACTGCACAGCCTACGGCGACGTCACCCCTGCCAACGCGCTCCCCGACGGCCAGACCGGCGGCGAAGGCTGCGTCTACGGCTTCGAGTCGGGCACGCTCGGCGACCAGCTGCGGGCGCTGGAGCTGACATGGAAGGCGTACATCGAGCCCGGCTCTGCGACCGACACGACGACGTCGTGCAGAGCGGACGCGAGCACGACGCGGCGAAACCCGTTCCTGTGGTTCCACGGCGAGCTCGAGGCGCCTGACTGCGACAAGCTCAACGTCCCGTTGTCGCAGCTCAGAAGAGACCTCGAGGACGCGGAGACGACCCCGGCGCTGTCGTACATCGCCAGCGACGCCCAGCTCGGCTCGGCCGACGCCGACGCTTTCCTCAGACGCGTCGTGCCCGACATCCTCAACTCGCTCGCGTTCGCCAACGGCGGCCTCGTCGTGATCACAAGCGACCAGCCGGCGCCGCCTGCGCCGCCCGTGACGCCGCCGGCGCCGAGCGCGACGCCCGTGCCCCCGTCGACGACGACCACCCCGGCGCCGCCGGCCACAACGCCCGAAGCGCCGCCCGCCACGACGCCGGTCGAGCCGCCCGCGACGACGCCGACGGAGCCGCCGGCCACCACGCCGGACGACCCGACGACAACGCCGACGACCCCGATCGACCCGCCGGCGACGACGCCCGAAGACCCGCCGACCACGACGCCGACGACGCCGGCTGACCCGACGACGACGTCAACCGCGCCCGCGGTCCCGTCTGCCGGCGCGACCGACGCTGCCGCCGGCCTCGTCGCCTCGGCCGCGATGGTCGGCCTGGGCGACGCGGCGGCCGACGCGGGCACTGCGGCCGACGACGCCGCCGCCGCCCCCTCGACGACGACCGCGCCCGACGACGCCGGCGCCGACCCCTCGACGACGACCGCGCCCAACGCCGCCGACGCCGACCCCTCGACGACGACCGCGCCCGACGCCGCCGACGCTCTGCCCACGCCCGAGCTCGCGCCCGGGCCCAAGCGATATGCGAACGTCGGCGACGCCCTTGAAGCCGGCGCCGGCCGGCGCGTTGGCGCGCTGCTGATCTCCCCGTACACGCCATCCGGCAGCGTCGACAGAACGCCCGCCGACGCCTTCACGCTGCTGGCGACGCTGTCGAAGGCCTTCGGCGTCGACCCGCTTGGCTACGCCGGCGCCAGAGGCGTCGAGCCGCTGCCCGACAGGCTCTTCTCGCAGACGCCGTAGGCCGATACCCGGCGCGCCCAAGCCGCCCACGCGCCGATCGATGCGTGTGGCGCGCCGCCGAGCGGGTACGTCCTGCCACATCGGCGATTGCAGGAGGTGGCAGTGATGAGCGGCACCCGCACCGACGTCCCAGACGCCAACGGTGGCGGCGGTGAGCAACTGTCGCAGCTGCCGATGGCGCAGCTGTTGCGCCGCTTGTCAGACCAAGCCTCGCTGTTGATGCGCGAGGAGGTCGCGCTGGCGAAGGCCGAGCTGGCCGAGAAGGGCAAGCGCGCCGGCCGTGGCGCCGGCGCCTTCGGCGGCGCGGCCGTCCTTGCGCTGTACGGGGTCGGCGCGCTGGTGGCAGCGGCGATCGTCGCGCTCAGCCTTGTCTTCGCGACCTGGCTCGCCGCGCTCTCGATCGGCGCCGTCCTGCTGATGATCGCCGGGATCGCCGCGCTGATCGGCAGGTCGCAGGTGAAGAAAGCGACCCCGGCGATGCCCGAGCAAACCGTCGCGACCGTGAAGGAGGACGTCCAGTGGGCCAAGACACGAGCACAGGCGGCACGCCGGCAGTGACGAGAGGCGCCACGCCGGCAGTGGCCACAGACGGCTCGCCGGCAGTGACGATCGCCAGCGACCCCGCGCAGATCAGGCGCCAGATCGACCAGACGCGCCTCGAGCTCGGCGACACCGTCGCGGCGCTCGCCGTCAAGGCCGACGTCAAGACCCAGGCGCTCGAGCGCCGCAGAGCCGCTGTCTCGTGGAGCCGCGAGCACCGCATGCCGCTCGCCGCGGGCGGCGCGCTCGTCGTGGCGCTCGTCGTCCTGCGGATCGTGAGGGGGTGAAGCATGTCGAGCCATCGCAGCGGCGGGCTGGTCGGCAGGCTGCGCGGGCGCACGCCCGAGCCGCCGCCGGTCCCGGCGCCCCCGGCGACGCCTCCAGCGATCCCGCCGACGGAGCCCGAGCCGGATCCGCCGGAACCGGAGCCGGAGCCGAGCCCGGACCCGGTCCCGATCCCCGACGACCCGCGCGAGCCGGTCCCAGAGCCGGCGGCGGCCGGGCCCTCAGCGCCCGCCTCGCCGACGGAGATCGAGCCGCGCGGCTGGGTCGCGACGCTGAAGCGCGCCGGGAAAGGGTTCAAGGAAGACGGCCTGCAGGACTGGGCGGCGGCGCTGACCTACTTCGGCGTGCTCTCGCTGTTCCCGCTGCTGCTCGTGATGATCGCTCTGATCGGCGTCTTCGGCGAGTACCCGCGCACGGTCAACTCGCTGTTGACGATAGTCAGAGACGTCGCGCCCGGCTCGGCCGCGAACACGCTCGAGAGCTCGATCACGGGGGTCGTCAAAAACAAGGGCGGCGCCGGCGCGCTGCTCGGGATAGGGCTGATCACCGCGCTGTGGTCGGCCTCTGGCTACCTCGGCGCGTTCATGCGCGCGACCAACGCGGTCTACGGCGTGAGAGAGACCCGGCCGTTCTGGAGACTGCGCCCGCTCCAGCTCGCGGTCACCGCCGTGATGATCGTGGCGATCGCGCTGCTGGCGATCGCGATCGTGCTGAGCGGCTCGATCGCACGCTCGCTTGGCGACACGATCGGGCTGGGCTCGACCGCGGTCGACGTGTGGGACTACGCGAAGTGGCCGGTGATGCTGCTGATCGCCGTCTCGCTGATCGCGCTGCTGTCGTACGTCGGGCCCAACGTCGAGCAGCCGCGCTTTCGCTGGATCACCCCCGGCGCGGCGATCGGCGTCGGGATCCTGATCCTCGCCTCGATCGCGTTCGCCTTCTACGCCGGCAACTTCGGCTCGTACAACGCGACCTACGGGGCGCTCGGCGGGGTGATCGTCTTCCTCGTGTGGCTGTGGATCGCCAACCTCGCGGTGCTGTTCGGGGTCGAGGTCGACGCCGAGCTTGCGCGCGAGCGGGCGCTGGAAGGGCGCGCGGAGGCCCGCGCCGCCAGCAGCAGCGGCGTTTAGCCGGGCCAGGGCATGGAAGCCCTACGCTGTCGGTGGAATGGTTCCGATCTACGCGGGTCTCTACTTCGACCTCGACATCTCGCCGGACTCGCCGCGCGGCCCGGCGCTTTTGGTGCTCGCGTCGTTCCTGTTGTCGTTCGGGCTCATCCGCACGAGCGCGCGGCTGACGCGCAGCTCGCGCGTGAGCTGGTGGCCGGGCAGCGTGAGAACGGACAGCGGCCTCCACATCCACCACCTCGTGTGGGGCATCTCGCTCTTGCTGATGTCGGGCTTCGTCGGCTACGCGACCGAGTTCAGAGGCGCGTGGATGCAGGTCACGGCGATCGGCTTCGGCGTCGGCGCCGGGCTGACGCTCGACGAGTTCGCGCTGTGGCTCCACCTCGAGGACGTCTACTGGGCGAAGGAGGGGCGCACCTCGCTTGACGCGGTGATCCTCGCCGCGGCCTTCGCGACGATCGTCGCCGTCGGGGTGCGGCCCGTCGGCCTCGGCAACACGGGCGGCACGATCGCCTCGATCGCAGCCGTCACGCTGCTCGTGGTGGTCGCGGGGATCACCTTCATGAAGGGCCGCTTCCTGCTTGGGATCGTCGCGCTCCACCTGCCGCTGATCGGCCTCTACCTCGCCTGCCGCCTCGCGACGCCCGACTCGCCGTGGGCCCGCTGGCGCTACCGCGGCGCGAAGCTCGAGCGCTCGCGCCGCCGCTTCTCCCCCGAGCGCCCCTTCGCCGTCCGCCGCGACCGCCTGCTCGATTTGATCGGCGGCGCCCCGACGTCGCGGGACTAGCCGAGGCAAGTCGGCGGAGATCGGCGCGCCCGTCGCCGCCCGCTCAGCGCGAGGCCGGCGACAGCGCCAGCCCATCCCGCCGGCCGGCCACCCGCTCAGCGCGAGGCCGGCGGCTCCATCCAGCGCTTCGCGAGCCGCTGCGCCTCGCGCTTGAGCCGGTCGCTGAGACGGGCTTCGCTGCGGACCTCGACCGAGCCGAGCGCGCCGGCGACGACGACCCGCACGATCGGCGCGCCCGGCGGCGGCGCCTCGTCGCCGAGATGGAGCTCGCAGGCGCCGAGCATGTTGCCGCCGCTGACGCGCACGTCGGTCCCCTCCGGCACGAGCAGCTCGCACGAGCCGAGGACGGCCTTCAGCACGATCTCGATCTCGGGCCCGGGCATGACGGCCTGGCGCAGGTCGAGCCGGATCGAGCCGAGCGTCGCAACGTAACGGCTGCGCGGCGCGATCTGCCACCGCCCGCGCCGCTCGAGGCTCGACAGCGTCGCGCGATGGCGCTCAAGCGCCCCGGCCACCTCGCCGCCCGCCCCGGCCGCGCCCATCGCCGTCGCCGGCCGCGCCCCAGCCGGCAGCAGGTCCGCAGTGATCGCGGCCAGCTGATCGTGCGTTCTCGCGTCCTGCGCCCGCTCCGCCCGATCGGCCAGCTCCTCAAAGGTCAGCCGTCCATCGACCGACGCCCGCCGCAGCAGCTCGATGACCCCTTCACGGTCGGCGTCGCTGGCTCGAAGCGGCGGCTGCTGCACGCCGCCGAGGGTAGCGCGCAGCAGTGGTCGTACCCGCCCTTACGCCGCCGCGGCGACCTCTTGTGGGAGCTCTTCTTGGCTGACCCGGGGGACGGCGAGGAGGGCGATCACGACGCCGAGGAGGGCGAAGCCGGCGCCGACGAGGAAAGCGAGCTGGAAGCCCTCGGTCAGCGCGTTGGGGAGGCGGCTGGGGATCGGCGGCGTGCCGAGCACGCTGTCGGTGCGCGAGTTGGCGATCGTCGAGAGGACGGCGAGGCCGAGCGCGCCGCCGACCTGCTGAGCGGTGTTGATCAGGCCCGAGGCGAGGCCGGCCTGCGCGTTGGTGACGCCCGCGACTGCCGTGATCGTCAGCGGCACGAAGGCGAAGCCCAAGCCGGCGGCGACGATCACCGACGGTATGACCACGTCGCCGAGGAAGGTCCCGTCGGTCGAGACGCGCGAGAACAGCAACAGCCCGATCGCGGTCAGCACCAGTCCGAAGACGAGCACGGGCTTCGTGCCGATTCTCGTCGCGAACTGCGAGGCCGCACCAGCCGAGACGATGATCGTCAACGCCAGCGGCACGTAGGAGACGCCGGCCTTCAGCGCCGAGTAGCCGAGCACCTGCTGGAGGTAGAGCGAGATGAAGAAGAACATCGAGAAGAGCGACGCGCCGACCAGCAGCGCCACTGCGTCGGCGCTCGCGACGTTGCGGTTGCGGAAGATCTGCAACGGCATCACGGGGTGCTTCACCAGCCGCAGCTCGACGACGACGAACGCCGCCAGCAACACCACCGAAGCCGCCAGCAGCCCGATCGTCCGCCCCGAGCCCCAGCCGGCGTTGTTCGCGTCAACGAGCGCGTAGACGAGCACGACCAGGCCCGCGGTCACCAGCGCCGCGCCCGCTATGTCCATGCTCGTTCTCTCCTCGCCGCGGCTCTCGCGCACATAGCGCGGCGCGATCACCGCCGCCGCGACGCCGATCGGCACGTTGACGAACAGCACCCACTCCCAGCCGGCCCACTCGGTCAGCATCCCGCCCATCAGCACCCCGACCGCGCCGCCAGCGCCCGCGAGCGCGCCCCAGATCCCGAGCGCTCTGTTGCGCTCGGCGCCCTCGGTGAAGGTCGTCGTGACGATCGAGAGCGCGGCCGGCGAGACGATCGCGGCACCGAGGCCCTGCGCACCGCGGGCGATGATCAGCCACTCCGAGCTCGTCGCGAAGCCGCCGACGAGCGAGGCGGCTGAGAAGAGGCCGAGGCCGATGATGAAGACGCGGCGGCGGCCGAACAGGTCGGCGGCGCGGCCGCCGAGCAGCAGGAAGCCGCCGAAGGCGAGCGTGTACGCGTTGACGACCCACTGCAGCGAGTCCTCGGAGAAGTCGAGCGCGCTCTTGATCGACGGCAGCGCGACGTTCACGATCGACGCGTCCAGCACGACCATGAACTGCGCGACGGCGAGCACGCCAAGCGCAGCCCAGCGCTTCGGGTCCAGCCCTGCGACGGGCGCTGCGGCATTGGACGACATCGGGAGCCTTTCGACCGGGTACGATGTGCAGACGGAAGCGGAGTTCCGGTTCCGTCTCGTCACGCTACGAAGAGCGGCACCCAGTTGTCAAGCTCGAACCCCGCACCTACCCCGGATCCAGGTACGAAGCCGCGTCGTGCGGATGCGGCGCGCAACAGGCTGAAGATCCTCGACGCCGCTCGCGCCACCTTCGCCGAGCAGGGCGCCTCCGCGCAGATCGACGAGATCGCGCGCCGCGCGGGCGTCGGCGTCGGCACCGTCTACCGCCACTTCCCGACGAAGGAGTCGCTCGCGCGCGCGATGGCCGAGCAGCGCTTCACGGCGATCGTCGCCTACATGCGCGACGAGCTGTTGCGCGACCCCGACCCGTGGCATGCCTTCGAGCGCTCGTTCGAGTTCTGCGGCACGATGCAGGAGCAGGACCGCGGCTACGCCGAGCTGGTCGCCTCGATCGCCGGCGCGCGCGCGCCGCTCGCGGGCGGCGCCTCGCTCGTCGGCGGCGAGCCGCTGGGCCCGCCGCCCGAGCAGGTCGAGGAGCTGCTGGCCTTGACGAGCCAGCTGATCGCCCGCGCGCGGGCGGCCGGCGTCGTGCGCGAGGACCTGCAGGCGTCCGACATGCCGCCGCTCTACGCCGCGCTCGCCGCGATCGTCCATGCCGGCGTGCGCGATTGGCGCCGCTACGTCGAGATCGTGCTCGACGGCCTGCGACCGCAGCCGCCGCCGGGCTGACGCGCCGATTGTGGCGAGGCTCTCACCTCCGCCTCATCGAGTTGAGAGAGACTAGGGCTCGACCCGATGCCGAGCACCAGCCCCACGCTGGGCGGCCCGCGGACCGCCCCGGCGCCACCACGACAGACCCGCCCCCGCACACGCCTGCTCGCGCTCGCGGGCTGTCTGCTCGCGCTCGTCGCGATCGGCGTCGCCGTCTGGCAGCTGGCGACCTCGCCGGCCGAGACGCCGGTGACGCCGTTCAAGACCTTCCACTCCGAGCCGTCGCTCGACCCCGACGGGCTGACGGTCGCGGTCGCCGCGCACGACACGGCGCCGGGCTTCGTCTTCCTCGCCGTCAAGCGCGGCCCCGGCCAGGACGGGCCGATGATCACCGACAACCGCGGCCGCGTCGTCTGGTTCCACCCTGTGCCCGACGGCGACACGGCGACCGCGTTCAAAGTCCAGCAATACAGAGGCAGACCGGTGCTGACGTGGTGGCAAGGGCACACGAGACTCGGCCACGGCAACGGCGAGTACATCGTGATGAACACTGAGTACAGAGTGATCGCGCGGGTCCGCTCGGTCGACGCGCCGCTGCCAGACCATCACGACTTCCAGCTGCTGCCGGACGGGAACGCGCTGATGACGCTCTACAGCGAGAAGCCGGCCGACCTGTCAGCCGTCGGCGGGCCCAGAGACGGGACGCTGATCGACTCGCGCTTCCAGGAGGTGAACGTCGCGACGGGGAGGCTGGTGTGGCAGTGGCGCGCCTCCAAGCACGTCCCAGTCACCGAGGGGATGACGGCGCCCAAGCAGGACAAGCCGCATGACTACTTCCACATCAACGCGATAAACCAGGAAAGAGACGGCAACTTCCTGATCAGCGCGCGCAACACGCATGCCGTCTACGAGATCTCGAGAAGAACCGGCAGCATCCTCTGGCGGCTGGGCGGCAAGAGAAGCGGCTTCAAGCTCGGGCCGGGCGCGAGCTTCGCCTTCCAGCACGACGTCCGCCGCCAGCCCGACGGCACGATCACGATGTTCGACAACGAGGCGACGCCGGCGAAGGCCGACCAGTCGCGCGGGATCCAGCTGCGGCTGAACATGAGCGCGATGACCGCGACGCTCGTGCGCCAGTGGAGACATCCCGACAGGCTGCTCGTCGGCGCTGAGGGCAACGTCCAGACGCTGCCCAACGGCGACGTCTTCACGAGCTGGGGGCAGCAGGGACACATCTCGGAGCTCACGAGAGACGGCAGGCTGCTGTTCGATCTCGTCGTGCCCCACGGCTCCGACAGCTACCAGGCGTTCCGCTCCCCCTGGCGCGGGCGCCCGCTGACCAGGCCGGCGGTCGCCGCACACCGCGGCGCCGACGGCCGCACGACCGTCTGGGCAAGCTGGAACGGCGCGACGAACGTGCGCCGCTGGCGCGTGGTCGCGGGCGACCGCCGCGGGCACCTGAAGCCGATCGGGCGGCCGGTGCGGCGCGCGGGCTTCGAGACGGCGCTGACTGTGCAGACGCACGCGCCGCTTGTCGCCGTGCGCGCGATCGGGGTCGGCGGCAGAGCGCTGAAGGCGTCGCGCGCGATCGCGCCGACGGGGGTGCGGTGAATGGTCGAAGAGCAGGCCGAGCACGGCGATCGACGCGATCGCGCCCGCCGGTGCGACCTCGGTCGGGCGGTCGAGAGCCGCCAGGCTTTCGCCCGCACGCGACCCGCAGCGCGCCGCTAGCCGATGCGCTGCGCGGTCGGCCTGCCGAACGTCGGCGAGTACGGCGACCCGCGGCTGCTGGTCACGCTCGCGCAGGAGGCTGAAGCCGCCGGCTGGGCGGGCGCCTTCGTGTGGGATCACGTCGCGTATCGCGAGCCGGGCTGGCCGGTCGCTGACGCGTACATGACGGTCGCGGCGATCGCGGCGTCGACCGAGCGGATCCGGATTGGCGTGCTCGTCAGCGCGGTCGCGCGGCGGCGGCCGGCGAAGCTCGCGCGCGAGCTGGCCAGCCTCGACGTGCTGTCGGGCGGACGGCTCATCGTCGGCGCCGGGCTGGGATCGCAGCCCGAAGAGGAGTTCGCGGCGCTCGGCGAGGACCCGAGCCCGGTCGTGCGGGCGCAGAAGCTCGACGAGGGGCTCGCGATCATCGACGGGCTGTGGCGCGGCGAGCCGTTCTCGTTCGCTGGCCGCCATCACACGGTGACGGCCGACGCCTTCCTCCCCCGCCCGCTCCAGCGGCCGCGCCCGCCGGTCTGGATCGCCGGACGGTGGCCGGCGAAGCCGCCGTTGCGCCGCGCGGCGCGCTGGGACGGCGTCTTCCCCACCTTCGCCGACGTGGCGCGCGACGCGACGCCTGCGCCCGAGCAGCTCGCGGAGGTCGTCGCGTTCGTCAGGCAGGAGCGCGCGGCTGCCGGGATCGACCCGGGCGCTCCGTTCGACGTCGGGCTCGAAGGGGTCTCCGACGGGCCCGAGCCGGCATTGGTCGCGCCCTATGGTGAAGCCGGCCTGACGTGGTGGGTCGAGAAGCTCGGCTGGTTCCGCGGGCCGCTGAGCGAGATGCGCGCGCGGATCGCGGCTGCGCCGCCGGTGTAGAGCCGCCGGCCGGCGCCGCGAGGCGCGCGCGGCGCGATGGCCGCTCCGAGCGCCGACGTGCCGCGCGTGTCGCCCCGACCCGCCGAGTCGCGACCAGGCTTTCGCGACGACTGGGTACCTTCAGACGCATGGGACCCTGGTCTGTCTGGCTGTGGCGGCTGTTGCGCAACAAGCGCTTTCGCGCCTGGCTGCTGGCGACCGCCGGGCCCAGAGCGCTGGCGCTGTTCTTCGTCTGGCTCGAGCGGGTGCGCCAGCGCCAGACGGCGATCGGCGAGGCCGACCAGGTCGACGGGATGTTCAGCGGCGCGATCATCGACGGCGAGCGCCACGTGATCGTGTGGAAGGACGACGAGCCGCTTGCCGCCTATCCCCCGATCGACGGCGACCTCGCCGAGAAGCTCAGACACCACGCCCGCAGAGGCCTCACGCGCCCCAACGACCTGCCGACGCGCAGAGCGCGCAGGGCGCTGCGCGGGGTGGGCGGCGCCGCCACGAGCGGCGTTGCCCGCGCGGGCGGCGTCGCCACGAGCGGCGCTGCCCGCGCGAAGGACGTCGTCGGCCGGGCGGCTGGGGGCGGAGCCGCAGGCGCCAGCGACGTCGTCGGCCGTGCCGCCGGCGGCGCCGCGCGTGCCGGCGGCCAGGCGCAGCGCCTCGGCAGCGGGGTGCAGAGAGCGGCGGCGCGTGTGATTGGCAGCGGCGGCAAGGACCGCCCGGACGAAGAGAGACGAGGATGACCGAGACCGTGCCCGACGACGAGACGATCCGCGACCTGCTGACGGTGCCGTTGACGTGGGCCGTCGTCGGCTGCTCGCCGCGGCCCGACCGCGACAGCCACACGATCGCCGCCCTGCTGCAGTCGCGCGGCAACCGGATCGTGCCGATCAACCCGCGCGCCGAGACGATCCTCGGCGAGACCGCCTACCCGACGCTCGCTGCCGCCCGCGAGCATCACGCGATCGACGTCGTCGACGTCTTCCGCCGCTCCGACGAAGCCGGCGTGCACGTCGACGAGGCAGTCGAGATCGGCGCGAGCACCGCGTGGCTCCAGCTCGGCGTGATCGACGAAGCCGCCGCCGCGCGCGGGCGTGCGGCCGGGCTGACGGTCGTGATGGACCGCTGCCCGGCGATCGAGTACCGCCGGCTGAAGCTCTAAGGGAGGGTCCCCGCCTCGCACCGGTCGTGGGGCTGGGCGCGAGGCGGGATTCCCCCGAGGTGGATCCCGCGCCGGATCGAGGGTGGCGCGGGATCGTTGGCAGGAGCTGACGGTGAGACCGAGGACGTCAGCTCCAAGCCACTTGGCGGCGCCTCAAAAAGAGACGCCCAAGCAACAAGAGACGGCTAGCGCGAGTACGCCGCCGGCACGCCTCCGTCGACGTTGAGGATGTTGCCCGTCGACTTGCCCGAGCGCACAGGCGAGGCGAAGTGAAGCACGGCCTGCGCGATGTCCTCGGGCAGGATGTTCACCTTCAGCGTCGTGCGCGCCTGGTAGTGCGCCTCGAGCTCGTCCGGGGAGATGTTGTACGCCGCCGCGCGCTCCTCGCGCCACGACGAGCCCCAGATTCTCGAGCCCTGCAGGACGGCGTCCGGGTTGACCGTGTTGACGCGGATCCCGGCGGCGCCGCCCTCTTCGGCCAGACACCGGGCGAGGTGCAGCTCGGCCGCCTTCGCGGACGAGTACGCGGCCGCGTTCTTGCCCGCCACGAGCGAGTTCTTCGACGCGATGAAGACGACGCTGCCGCCGTTCGCCTGCCGCCGCAGCAGCTTGAACGCCTCGCGCGCGACGAGGAAGTAGCCCCTCGTCAGGATCGCGTGGTTGCGGTCCCACTCGGCGACGCTCGTCTCCTCGATCGGCGCGCTGGACGCGATGCCGGCGTTGGAGACGACGATGTCGACGCCGCCGTAGGTCAACACGGCCGCGCGGTAGGCGGCCGCGACCGCATCCTCGCTGGTGACGTCCATCGCGACGCCGAGGCCCAGGTCGCCAAACGGCTCGGCGACCCTGCTCGCGCCAGCGGCGTCGATGTCGGTCGCGACGACGACCGCGCCCTCGGCGGCAAGCGCGTCGAGGATCGAGCTGCCGATCCCGCCCGCGGCGCCGGTCACGAGCGCGACCTTCGCGTTCAGCTCGCGCGGCTCCGGCGCGAGCGAGAGCTTGTAGAGCTCCAGCGGCCAGTACTCGACCGCGAACGACTCGGCCGCCGTCAGCGAGACGAACGTGTCGATTGCCGACGCTCCGCCCATCACCTCGATCGCGCGGTGGTAGAGGTCGCGCGCCAGGCGCGACTCCTTCAGGTTCGGGCCGACCGAGACCATCCCGACGCCCTCGATCAGCACGACGCGCGGGTCAGGGTCGCCGATCGTCTCGCCCAGCCTCGCGTTCTCGGCGAAGTAAGCGAGGTACTCGTCGCGGTAGCGCGCCGCGCCCTCGCGGACGCGCTCAGCCAGCGTGTCGACGTCGTCGGTCGCCGGGTTGTACGCGACCCACAACGGGATCCGCTTCGTGCGCACGAGGTGGTCCGGACAGGCGGCGCCGACCTGCGACAGCGCCGCGACGTCACGCGAGCTGACGAACTCGAGCGTCGAGGGCGAGGCGTCGAACTGGAGGATCTTGGAGCGCTGGCTGGAGACCGCGCCGCGGATCGCCGGCAGCAGCTCGGCGAGCACGTCCTCACGCTGTTGCGCGGCGAGCGGCTCGCGCTTCTGGCCGCCGAAGCGCGCCTGCGCGCGGGCCGTGACGAAGTCGGCGCAGCGGTTGATCGCCTCGATCGTGTTGGTGTACGACTCCTCGCCGGTCTGGCCCCAGGTGACCAGGCCGTGCTTGGCGAGGATCACGAAGCGGACGCCGTCTCTGCGGGAGGCGAGGCCGACCTGCTTGGCGAGCGTGAAGCCCGGGCGGATGTACGGCACCCAGACGGCCTCGTCGCCGAACACCTCGCGGATGAACTGCTCGCCGTTCTCGGCGCCCGCGAGCATGTTGACGGCGTCGGGATGGCTGTGGTCGACCTGCGGCGCCGGCACGAAGGCGTGCAGCAGCGTCTCGATCGAGGAGCGCGGCATCTCCGGCGCGACCTGCGAGCGCGAGAGGTACGCGACCATCTCCTCGTCGCTCATCTCGTCGCGCTCGATCAGCGGGACGATCTCCTCTAGGCGCAGTCCGGTGAAGTGCTCGGCGCCCATCGTCGCGAGGTCCGAGCCTGAGCCCTTGACCCACAGCACGTCGATCTCGCGACCGACGTGATCGGTCTCCTTCGACTTGCTCGACGTGTTGCCGCCGCCGTAGTTGGAGACCGACCGGTTGGCGCCGAGCAGGTGCGAGCGGTAGACGAGCTCGTCGAGCCCGCCCTTCGGCGCCGCCGTCCCGTCGTACAGGTTCTCGGCGCGGTGCGCCACCGGAGCAGTCGTGTCAGTCTGGCTCATGCGCCAAGTCCTCCCGTCGTCGCGGCAGCGTTCCGGCGCGAGCCGACCCGCTCCCACCAGTCACCAGCGCGGAACGCGGCGACCGGGTCGGCCTCCGCGCCCTTCTCCTCACGCACCTTCGCCGCCAGCGGCCGCACGTCGGTGCGGAACGCGTCGAGCAGCGCTTCATGGGCGCCGAGCACGTCGCCCGCGGCCTGGCGCTCGGCGAGCGCCGCGCGGTCGACAAGCAGCGCCTTGGCGAAGGCCTCTTGCAAGTTGACGACCGAGAGGACCATCCCCTCGATCTTGTTCTCGATCACGTGCGCCTGGTCGATCGTCAGGCGCGGCAGCTGCGGCGCAGCGGCGAGCTCGACGTAGATCAGGAACAGCTCGAAGGGGTTGACCGAGCCGACGATCAGGTCGTCGTCGCCGTACTTGCGGTTGTTGAAGTGGAAGCCGCCGAGGCGCTCCTCGTCCTGCAGCACCGCGACGATCTGCTCGATGTTCACGCCCTGCGCGTGGTGGCCGAGGTCGACCAGCACTCTCGCGGCCGGGCCGAGCTTCTGGCAGGCCATCAGCGAGCTGCCCCAGTCGGCGAGGTCGGTCGCGTAGAAGGCCGGCTCGTAGAGCTTGTACTCGACGAGCAGCTCCATCCCGGGCGCGAGCGCGCCATAGACCTCGCTCAGCGACTCGTGCAGGCGGCGGCGGCGCTCGACGAACGAGTCCTGGCCGGGGTAGTTGGTGCCGTCGGGCAGCCACAAGGAGATGCCGGTCGAGCCGACCTGCTTGGCGATCTCGATGCACTCCAGGCAGTGGTCGATCGCAAGGCGGCGGACGTCAACGTCGGCGTTGACAAGCGAGCCGAGCTTGTAGCGCTGGTCGCCGAAGAGGTTCGGGTTGACGGTGCCGATCTCCAGCCCGAGCGACGCCGCGTGCTCCTTCAGCGGGCCGTAGTCGTCGAGCTTGTCCCACGGGATGTGGATCGCGACGAGCGGCGCGATCCCGGTCAGCCGGTGGACCTCCGCGGCGTCGTCGAGCTTCTCGAACGGGTTGGTCGGCAGGCCGGCCGGCGGGTAGGAGCCGAAGCGCGTCCCGGCGTTCGCATAGCCCCACGAGGGAGTCTCGATGCGATGCTCGGCCAGTCGCCGCTCGATCGCCGCCACGTCCGCTCCCCACGCCGTCAGGCGCTCGGCGAGCCGGTCGTAGTCGGCGCGGGTCGTGTCATCCATCAGGAGTTCGTTCCTTGGGTTGGTGCGAAGTCAGCAGCCGTGACGGGCGACGCGAGGCTCGTCACGGAGAGGAAGCGCTGATAGAGCTGCTCGTAGGCTGCGCGGTCCGCCGATGGCTCGTAGACGTCGGGCGAGAAGGAGGCGCCGACGACCCGGCGGATCTCCTCCAGCGAGCCGACCTTGCCCTGCGCGAGCGCCTGCGTCATCACGTTGCCGAGCGCTGTCGCCTCGATCGGGCCGGCGTGGACCGGCCGCGCGAGCACATCCGCCGCGAGCTGGCAGAGCGTCGCGTTGCGCGCCCCGCCGCCGACGACGTGGACGACCTCGGCCCGGCGGCCGGCGACGCGCTCGATCCGCTCAAGCACGAGGCGGTACTTGCAGGCCAGGCTCTCCAGCGCGCAGCGGATTGTCGCGCCGGGGCCGTCGGGGGCCTGCTGGCCGGTCCGCTCGCACAACGCCGCGATCCGCGCCGGCATGTCGCCGGGGTGCAGCAGCTCGGGCGCGTCGGGGTCGATCAGCGGGCCGCCGAGCGGCGTCGCCTGCGCCATCCGCGTGAGCCTGTCGTAGTCGTAGTCGACGCCTTCACGCGCCCACTGGCGGCGGCACTCCTGGACGAGCCAGAGGCCCATCACGTTGCGCAGCAGGCGGACCGTGCCGTCGACGCCGCCCTCGTTCGTGAGGTTGTAGGAGCGGGCTTCGTCCGTCGTCACCGGGGCGTCGAGCTCCATCCCCAGCAGCGACCACGTGCCGCTCGACAGGTAGGCGAAGTCCTTCCCTCTCGCCGGCACCGAGACGACCGCCGAGGCGGTGTCGTGGCCGCCGACCGCGATCACGTCGGGGACGTGGCTGAGGCCGGCGTCGCGCGCAATCTCCACCCGCAGCGGCGCGAGCACCGTGCCGGCGTCGACGAGCGGCGGCAGGATCGCCGCCGGGATGCCGGCGCGGACGGCGAGCTCGCGCGCCCACTCGCCGGTGTGAACGTCGAGCAGCTGCGTCGTGGAGGCGGCGGTGCGCTCCCCGGCGAGGCGGCCGCCGAGCCAATAGGCAAGCAGGTCGGGGATCGTCGCCAGCGCTCTGGCGGCCTCCAACTGCGCCGAGCCCTTCTGCGCGACCAGCTGGAAGATCGTGTTGAACGGCATGAACTGGATGCCGGTCGCCGCGTAGACCTCCTCGGCAGGCAGCTCGCTCAGCACCCGCTCCATCACGCCGTCGGTGCGGTGGTCGCGATAGTGGAACGGGTTGCCGAGCATGTCGCCGTCGCGGTCGAGCAGCGCGTAGTCGCAGCCCCACGCGTCGACGGCGATCCCGTCGATCGGCCCCTCGGCGCGCCGCGCGGCGGCGGCGATCCCGATCAGCACCTCGCGGTGGATGCCGAGCATGTCCCAGTGCAGGCCGTTGGGCAGCTGCACCGGCCCGTTGACGAAGCGGTGGACCTCTTCGAGTCTCACATGGCCGCCGGCAACGGTGCCGAGCTGCACGCGGCCCGACTCGGCGCCGAGGTCGACGGCGATATAGCGCGCGACGTCAGTCAAGGTGAAAGACCTCCTCCAGCACGACGAAGGAGTCGTCCGGGCGGCCGCCCGCGAGCTTCGCCATCTCCCGCTGCCAGCGGGTGTTGACGTCGGTCGCCGACATGCGCTCCTGTGCTGCCGCGAAGTCGTCGCTCTCCAGGTAGCCGACGACGAGGCCGTCGGACTCGCGCAGGAACAGCGAGTAGTCGCTCCAGCCCGCCGCGCTCAGCGCCTCGCGCATCTCGGGCCAGACGTTGCGGTGGGCTTCCTTGTACGCCGGAAGCTGGTCAACGTCGACGTTGAAGGTGAAACAGACGCGGCCCATGCTCAGCGCACCTCGGCGTAGTCGAGGCCCAGCAGCCGCGCGACGTTTCTGACCTCGGCGGCGACATGGCCGACGCCGAGCGCGACGTGGTGCGTCGGCCCTTCCTCGCACCAGCGCTCGAAGAAGTCGGCGGGCTTTGAGGGGAAGACCAGCCGCGAGTTCGTGTTGCCGATCCGGAACGTCGCGCCGGGGACCGACTCGCCCTCGCCGACGATCAGCTTCAGGCGGCCGTCGGCCGTCTGCGTGCAGCCGACGATCGTGATCGGCCCGAAGCGGACCTTCTGCTCGACCGACAGGCCGGCGCCGCGCTTGCCGTGGAACAGCTTGAGGTTGCGCAGCGTCGGCTGCTCCTGGGCGATCGCGAGATGGCCGGGGCCGTCGTGGCCCATCAGGATGAAGTCAGCGTCGAAGTCGAGCGCGTAGAACTCGGTGTAGGAGCCGCCGGCGCCGAGCCGGTCGAGCAGCAGCTGCGCGATGTTCGTCTTGATGTCGGCTTCGCCGGCGGTCGGGATCCCGCGCGCGGTCAGCAGCGAGTTGCCGACGATCACGCCCGCGCCGAGCTGCTCGGCCTCGTTGCCGTCGACGCCGCGGTAGTAGTAGGTGAGCGCGTCGAGCTCGAAGTCGGCGGCGAGCTTGTCGAGGCCGACGGCGACGCGCGCGGACCAGTCGAGCTGCTCCTGCTCGACCGGTGCAGCGATCGGGTCCGAGGAGGGATCGGCGAACGCGAACATCGCGCGGATCTCCTGCTCCTTGGCGGCCCGCTCAGCCTCCGACACGGCTGCCACGCGCGCGCCGAGGTCGTCGATCTCGAGCACCTCGACGTGCGCGCCGAGCTGGCCGTGGACCATCGTGAAGTCTGTGTACATGTCGAGCATGCCGGCGTAGGCATGGCCCATGAAGCCGATTCGCGCACGGCGCAGCGCGCGGGCAGCGCCCGCGGCGCGGACCCAGGCGGCGATCTTGCCCCAGGCGCGCTCGTCGTCGTCGATCGTGCCGGCGACGGTGTCGTACGGGATGCCCGAGCGGGTGCAGGCGCCAGCGATCTCCGGCACGCAGCAGGCGGCGCAGTTGGCCAGCCACTCGGCGGTGTCCGTCTCGGCGTAGTCGAGCGTTCTCGTCGGCTGCAGGCCGAGCAGCACGACCGGGACGCCGGCCTCTTGCAGCGCCGGGATCACGACGCTCGAGGTCGCGTACGTCACGGCGTGGCAGAGCACGAGGTCGACCTGGTTCTGCGCGAACAGGTCGCCGGCTGCGCGGCCGGCCTGCGCGGTGTCGACCAGGCCCGCGCTGACGACGTCGGCGCCGAGCTCGCGCACGCGCTCTTCAACACGCGCCTGGTAGCCCTCGCAACGCTCCTTCAGCCCTGCGAACTGCGGCCAGTACGCCTCCAGCCCGATCCCGAAGACCCCGACCCGCGCGCGCTGCGCGGGCCGGGACTCCGTCACGACCGTGGAGTTGTGGCTGTCTACGGTCGTCGACTCCATTAGAAGTGGAAGTCGTCGATGTTTCTGGCGGTGAACTCAGTCGGCGGGCCGAGGACGACCTCGCCGTTCGCGCCGACTCTTCTGTCGCCGAGTCTGCCGGCTCTGAAGGTGTCGCCCTCTCTGCCAGTGATGATGCCCGATGAGAGCGCCGCCGCGGCGTAGCCGCCGAGGTAGCCGACGTCCTCGGGGTTCCACAGCGCGAAGATTCTCGTCGTGCCGTCCTTGACGAACTTGCGCATCTGGTCCGGCGTGCCGAGGCCCGTCACCGAGACCTGGCCCTTCTTCGGCGAGGTCGACAGGTACCGCGCGGCGGCGGCGATGCCGACGGTCGTCGGCGCGACGATCGCTCTCAGGTTCGGGTAGGCCGACAGCAGGCCCTGCGTCTCCTGGAACGACTTCTGGTCGTCGTCGTCGCCGTAGGCGATCTTGTCGAGTCTCAGGCCGGAGTACTCCGGCGTCGCGAGCTGGTCTCTGAGGATTCTGATCCAGGCGTTCTGGTTGGTCGCGTTCGCGGTCGCGGAGAGGACTGCTATCTCGCCTCTCCCGCCCGGCACGACCTGCTTCGCCATTCTCGCGAGCTCCTCGCCGATCGACTCGGTCGTCGCCTGGTTGATGAAGATCTGACGCGCGTCGGGCGCCGCGTCAGAGTCCTGTGCGACGACTCTGATGCCCTTCTGGATCGCCTGCTTCAGGACCGGCGCGACCGCGTTCGGGTCGTTCGCGGCCAGGATGATGGCGTCCGGCTCCTTCTGGATGTCCGACTGCAGCAGCGGGACCTGCGACGAGGCGCCGGCGTCCGTCGGGCCCTCGATCGTCGCCTTGCCGCCGAGGTCTCTGAACGCCTCGACGGTGCCGCTGTCCTCGAGCTCCTCGTACGGGTTGCCGAGCTGCTTTGGCATGACGACTGCCGTCAGCCCGCTTCTGTACGAGCCGTCCGAGCTCGCGGCGGCGCCGCTGTCCGAGCTGTCGGCCGTGGTCGACGCCGCAGCGCCGCCAGAGCTCGCGCTGCTCGAGTCCGTGCTGTCCTTCGTGTCGCCGCAGGCGGCGAGCACCCCCGCGCACAGGAGCGCCAGCAAGGCAGCCCACAGCGCACGCGACCGATGCAATGACGTCATCGATCCTCCTCCTTGTGGGGCATGGTCGTGGTGGTGTTCGCAACACGCGGCGCCCCGGAACCGCGTGCTCGCGTTGCGCGTGCCCGGGCTTCCCGAGCGCGCACGACGAGGTTGGGACCGAGGACGGAGCCGACCAGCAGGGCTCCCTCGACGATCTGGATCCAGTACGACGAGACGCCGTTGGCGAGCAGCAGCGCCTTCTGGATCGCTCCCAGCAGGATGACGGCCAAGATCACGCCGAACAGCGATCCCTTGCCGCCGAAGATCGAGACGCCGCCGAGCAGCACCGCGGCGACGACGACGAGCTCGAGGCCGACGCCGACGTTGGCGGCCGCGGTCGAGTTGCGCAGCGTCATCACGATCCCGGCAAGCGCCGAGACGATGCCGATCACGACGTAGAGCGACATCTTCACGCGCTTGACGCGGATGCCGGCGAAGCGCGACGCCTCCTCGTTGGCGCCGATCGCGTAGATCGAGCGGCCGTAGGGCGTGAAGTGCAGGACTATCGCGAAGATCACCGCCAGCACGACGAAGATGACCATCACGTTCGGGAACCAGCCGCCGCCGATCGTGCCGAACGCTCTGTCGGTCCAGCTCGTCGGGAAGTCGGTCACCGACTGGTCGCCGAGGACGACGAGCGCGAGGCCGCGGTAGAGGCCCATCGTGCCGATCGTGACCGCGAGCGACGGCAGCCCGACACGCGTCACGAGGAAGCCGTTGACGAAGCCGCAGACGCCGCCCATCACGAGGCAGAGCACCATGATCTCCTCGATCGGCAGCCCGGCGTTCCAGAGCTTGCCCATCAGGGCGCTGGAGAGGCCGAGGATCGAGGCGACCGACAGGTCGATCTCGCCGGTGATGATCACGAGCGTCATCGGCAGCGCGATCAGCGCCACCTCGATCATGTCGAACGAGCCGGTGGTGAACGAGTCGGCCGTCAGGAACTTGTCCGACAGCTGCGACCCGACGATCAGCACGACGACGATCAGGCCGGTGATCAGCGTCTCCCAGCGGCCAAGCGCGCTGAGGCTGAAGCGGGAGCCGGCGCGCTGCGCCGGGGCGCTCGGCGGCGTGCCGCCGCCGGCGCTCGGAGTGGTGGATGTCGCAAGGCCGCGGCCGTCGCCGACGGCGCCGCCATGCAGTTCGGGCGTTCCTTGCTCAGGCACGGCGCGCGCTCCGCTGTCGCAGGGCTGAGTCGAGTCGCAGCCCGACGAGTCGGTCGAACGCGATCGCCGCGACGAGCAGCGCCCCGACAGCGGCCTGCTGCCAGAACGAGTCGATCCGCAAGACGATCAGCGAGGAGGTGATGCAGCCGAGCAGGACGGCGCCGATCGCCGCGCCATAGACCGAGCCGACGCCGCCGGTGATCGCGACGCCGCCGACGACGGCGGCCGAGATGACGGTCAGCTCGTAGCCGGTGCCGGCGGTCGCGTCGACGGTGCCGAAGCGGGCGGTGTAGAGCGCGCCGCCGAGGCCGGCGAGCGCGCCGGAGGCGACGAACGCGGTGACGATGCGACGGTCGACGCGGATGCCGGCGAGCTTCGCGGCGTCCTCGTTGGAGCCGACCGCGTACATCTCGCGGCCGGAGCGGAAGTCGCGCAGGTACTGCCCGACGATCAGCACGACGACGAACGCGATCAGCGCGATCGTGGGGATCTTCCAGACCGTCCCCGTGCCGATGTTGAGGAACTTGTCGGGCAGCGTCTCGGCGTTGATCTGGCGCCCGTTGGTGTAGACGAAGGCGATCCCGCGGAAGATGTAGAGCGTGCCCAGCGTGACGACCAGCGCCGGCACCTTGCCGAACGTCGTCAACACACCGTTGATCAGCCCGCAGACGATGCCGAGCACGATGCACAGCAGGAAGACGAGCGGGATCGCGACGTGGTGGTTGGAGAGCAGGTCCCCGGCAAAGAAGGCCGAGAGCCCGAGCACCGAGCCGACCGACAGGTCGACGTTTCTCGTCAGCAGGACCATCGTCTGGCCGGCGGCCATGATCGCGATGATCGAGGCGTTGCGGGCGAGGTCCTGAAGCGAGTCAAGGTGGATGAAGCGCGGCTCGAGGATCGCCGTGACGGCGATCAGCAGCGCCAGCGCGAGCACGATCCCAAGCTCGCGCATGCGGAAGACCATCTCCGTCAGCCGTCGGGAGCGCTCGCCCCCGGGGCCTCTGTCGACGGCGACGTCAGCGGTGCTCATGCCGCGACCTCCTGAATTTCGCTGCGCGTGCGAACGAGCCCTCGGGCAAGTTCGCACACGGCATGCGAGCGCTCTGCGCGAGTCATGCCGCCATCTCCTCCTTCTGACCGGTCATGGCACGCACGACCACTTCCTCGTTCGCCTCTGCGCGGGAGAACTCGCCGGTGAGGCGGCCCTCGTGCATCACGAGCACGCGGTCGGCCATGCCGAGCACCTCCGGCAGCTCGGAGGAGACCATCAGCACCGCCAGCCCTCTGGAGGCAAGCTCGGAGATGAGGCGGTGGACCTCGGACTTCGTGCCGACGTCGATGCCGCGCGTCGGCTCGTCGATGATCAGCAGCCTCGGGCTCGTCGCCAGCCACTTCGCCAGCACGACCTTCTGCTGGTTGCCGCCCGACAGCGTCCCGACGTGATCGTCCAGCTTGTGGTACTTCAGCTGCAGCCGCGTCGCCCAGTCGCTCGCGAGCGCGCGCTCTCTGGCTGCGCGGATGATGCCGCCAGAGGAGAGCTCGCTCATCTGCGTCATCGTCGCGTTGCGCGCTATCGAGAGGTCCATCACGAGGCCCTGCTGGCGGCGGTCCTCGGGCACAAAGCCGATCCCGGCGCGCATCGCAGCGGTCGGCTTCGCGCGCGGCAGTCTTCTGCCGCCCATCTCGACGTGGCCGCCGTCGGCTCTGTCGATCCCGAAGATCGCTCGCGCGACCTCCGAGCGGCCGGCGCCGACAAGGCCGGCGAGCGCGACGATCTCGCCTGCTCTGACCTCGAAGGAGATGTCGAAGAAGACGCCCTCGCGCGTGAGGCGGTGGACAGAGAGGACGGGCGCGCCGATCTCGGAGTCGACCTTCGGGAAGAGCGTGTCGATGTCGCGGCCGACCATCCAGCGCACGAGGTCGTCGTTGCTCTTGCCCTCCAGCTCGCCGCTGAAGCGGACCGCGCCGTCGCGCATCACCGTCACCTGGTCGCAGATCGCGAAGATCTCCTCGAGCCGGTGAGAGATGAACATGATCGCCGCGCCCTGCTCCTTGAGCGTGCGCGTGACGCGGAAGAGGCGCTCGACCTCGGCGCCTGAGAGCGCGGCGGTCGGCTCGTCCATGATCAGCACGCGCGCCTCGAACGACAGCGCCTTGGCGATCTCGACCAGCTGCTGGTCGGCGATCGAGAGGCCGCGGACCGGGCGCTCGGGCGCGATCGGGACGCCGAGCTGTCTGAACAGCTCCGCGGTCCGCTCGTGCAGCGCCTTGCGGTCGATCCGCTTGCCAGCCGACAGCGGCTGGCGGCCCATGAAGACGTTCTCCGCGACCGACAGGTCGGGGAAGAGCGTCGGCTCCTGGTAGATGATCGCGATGCCAGCGTCGCGGGCGTCGATCGGGCCGTGGAAGCTGACCGGCTCGCCGTCGACGAGCACGGTGCCGGTATCGGGCCGATGGACGCCCGCAAGCGTCTTCACGAGCGTCGACTTACCGGCTCCGTTCTCGCCGAGCAGGGCGCGCACATGGCCGCCGTACAGCTCGAGCGACGCGTCGCGCAGCGCGTGGACGGCGCCGAACGACTTGCTCGCGCCGGCCAGCGCGAGCCGCGGTGGCGCCGCGGGCTCATTCTCGTTGCTCATACCTCACTCCCGTTGCCTGCGGCGCGGTCTCCGGAGACACGCCGCACGTCGATGCCGCTCGCGCGCAGCGACGCGACCTCGTCGTTCGATGCTTCGGCGACCAGCATGCAGCTGAGCTGGTCGGCGCTCGTGATCGCGGCCAGGCCGCGTGTGTGCAGTTTTGACCCGTCGATCAGGAGGATCGACTCCTCGGCGCGGCTGATCATCGCCCGCTTCACTTCCGCCTCAAGCGGGTCGGCGTCGGTCAGCGTGCCGTCGCGCGAGACGCCCTTGATCGAGAGGAAGACCTTGTCGGCGAAGTGCTCGATCACCGTGCGGACGGCGTGCGGGCCGACGAACGAGCGCGTCAGCTTGCGCATCGAGCCGCCGATCCCGATCAGCTCGACGTTCGCCTGGTCGCCGTGGCTGACGATCTCCATCACGGGGATCGAGTTGGTCACGATCGTGACCGGGACGCGCGCGGCGACGATCGCCTGCGCGGCGTACCAGCAGGTTGAGGAGGAGTCGACGTAGACCGTCTCGTGCGAGGCGACGAGCGCGGCGGCGGCCTGCCCCAGCCTCGCCTTGGCGCCGGCGTCGATCGCGAGCCGGTGCTGAAATGAGTCCTCGTGAGCGGCGACGCCGGGCAGCACGGCGCCGCCGTGCGTGCGGCGCACGAGCCCCTGGCGCTCGAGCTCCGCGAGGTCGCGCCGGGCGGTCATCGACGAGACGCCGAACTGCTCCTCGAGCGCAGCGACGGTCACCTCGCCGTAGCGGTGCAGGAGGTCGACGATCGAGCGACGCCGCGTTGCAGCCATCGCCGGCCGCGCTGTGCTTGTTTGTTCGTTTGTCGCCATCTCTCTGTCCAAATGGACAAAAGCAATCAGAGCACAGAACATATCCGCACGTCAAGTCGAGTAAGGTTGGTCACATTGGGCGACCTTCTCTGCGCACCGTTTGCGTCGGAGAGGCGCGCAAAACCTGTGCGGAGGCTGGATCGCCGTGCGTATCGCGCTCTTCATCACCTGCTTCAACGACACCCTCTTCCCCCGCACCGGCCAAGCGGTCGTGCGGCTGCTCGAACGGCTCGGGCACGAGGTCTCGTTTCCACTGGAACAGACCTGCTGCGGCCAGATGCACTTCAACTCGGGCTATAGGGAAGACGCGATCCCGCTGATCCGCCGTTTCGCACGGGTCTTCGCCGACGAGGAGCTGATCGTGTCGCCCTCAGGGTCGTGCGCCGCGATGGTCCGCGAGCACTATCCACGTGTCGCCTCGGAGCTCGGCGACGCCTCCTTGTTGGCGCAGGTGGAGTCGATCGCGGCGCGAACGTTCGAGTTGAGCGAGCTGCTGGTCGACCGGCTCGGCGTCGAGGACGTTGGCGCCTATTACCCCCATCGCGTCACGTATCACCCGAGCTGCCACGCGCTGCGGATGCTGCATGTCGACGACAAGCCGCTGCGGCTGCTGCGCGCGGTCCGCGGGATCGAGCTGGTCGAGCTGCCCGAGGCGCAGGAGTGCTGCGGCTTCGGCGGGACCTTCGCGATCAAGAACGCCGACACGTCGATCGCGATGCTGAGCGACAAGCTGCGGGCGGTGCTCGACACGAAGGCCGAGGTCTGCACCGCCGCTGACAACTCCTGCCTGATGCACATCGGCGGCGGGCTGTCGCGCCAGCGCGCCGGCGTGGAGGCGATCCACCTGGCGGAGATCCTCGCCTCGACAGAGGCGGAGCCGTTTGGCGTGGTGCCGTCGGCGGGCGGTGCGGGCTCCGCGGGCGGGCCGGGCGCGGGCTCGCCGATCACGGTGACGCGCGCATGAGCGCCGCGTGGCCCGACGTCCCCGCCTTCCCGCTCGCGGCGAAGGCCGCGCTCGGCGACGCGCAGCTGCGGCGCAACCTCGGCAGAGCGACGAAGACGATCCGCGACAAGCGGCTGACCGTCGTCGAGGAGATGCCTGACTGGGAGGGGCTGCGCGAGGCCGGGCGGGCGCTGAAGGAGCGCACGCTGCGCCACCTCGACACGCACCTCGTGCAGCTGGAGGCGGCGGTGGAAGCGGCCGGCGGCCACGTCCACTGGGCCCGGGACGGGGAGGAGTGCAACCGCATCGTCACCGCGCTCGTGCAGGCCACGGGCGCGCGCGACGTCGTCAAGGTGAAGTCGATGGCGACCGTCGAGACGGGCCTCAACGAGGCGCTCGAGGCGGCTGGGATCGAGGCGCTGGAGACTGACCTCGCGGAGCTGATCGTCCAGCTCGGCAGAGACCGCCCGTCGCACATCCTCGTGCCCGCGATCCACCGCAACCGCGCCGAGATCCGTGACCTCTTCCGTCGCACGATCGGGCCTGAGGACCTGACGGACGAGCCGGCCGTGCTGGCCGAGGCAGCGCGCCGTTACCTGCGCTCGCGGTTCTTGAGAGCGACGGTCGGGATCAGCGGCGCCAACTTCGCCGTCGCGGAGACCGGCACGCTGTCGGTGCTCGAGTCCGAGGGCAACGGGCGGATGTGCACGACGCTGCCCGAGACGCTGATCACCGTCTGCGGGATCGAGAAGCTCGTGCCGACGTGGCAAGACCTCGAGGTCTTCCTGCAACTGCTTCCGCGCTCCTCGACCGCGGAGCGGATGAACCCGTACACGACGTTGTGGTCAGGCGTGCGCGACGGCGACGGGCCCAGAGCGTTCCACCTCGTTCTGCTCGACAACGGCCGCACCGGCTCGCTCGCCGACGAGCTTGCGCGCCAGACGCTCGCGTGCATCCGCTGCTCCGCCTGCCTCAACGTCTGCCCCGTCTACGAGCGCACCGGCGGCCACGCGTACGGCTCGGTCTACCCGGGCCCGATCGGCGCGATCCTGACGCCGCAGCTCGCGGGCATGAAGCAGTCGGGATCGCTTCCCTTCGCCTCCTCCCTCTGCGGCGCCTGTTACGAGGTCTGCCCGGTCAAGATCGACATCCCAACGGTGCTCGTCCATCTGCGCGACCGCTCCAACAAGGAGAGAGCGGCCGCCTCGCTGCGCGGCCGCCTCGACCCAGAGCGCCTCGCGCTGAAGGCGGTCGCCAGAGGCTTCGCGACCCGCGGCCGCTACGAGCGGCTGCAAAAGCTCGGCCGCCGCGCCCAATGGCCAGTGGCGCGCAAGGGCAAGATCGAGCGGCTGCCAGGAGAGCTCGGCGGCTGGACCGAAGCCCGCGACCTGATGCCAATCCCCGACCAGACGTTCCGAGAGTGGTGGGTGGCGCGCAGATGAGCGCCGCCCGCGACGCGTTCCGAGAGTGGTGGGTGACGCGCGGATGAGCGCCGCCCGCGACGAGATCCTCGCGCGCGTGCGCGGGGCGTTGAAGGACGTCCCCGCGAGCGAGCCGTCCGACGCGAGCGGGCTCGCGCGTGACTACCGGCGCGTCGGGGAGCTGTCGCACGAAGAGCGCGTCGCGCTGTTCGTGGAGCGTTGCGCCGACTACCGCGCGGACGTCCGGCGGGTCGGCGCGGGCGAGCTGCCGGCCGCGATCGCACAGGCGCTTTCGGCGCGCGGCGTGAGACGGCTCGCGATCCCGACCGGCCTCCTCCCCGACTGGCGGGTCGACGGATTCGACTGGGTCGAGGACGACGCGCTCACGCATGACCAGCTCAGCGAGGTCGACGGCGTGGTGACCGGCTGCGCGGTCGCGATCGCGATCAACGGCGCGATCGTGCTCGACTGCGGTGCCGAGCAGGGCCGCCGCGCGCTCACGCTGCTGCCCGATTACCACCTCTGCGTGGTGCGCGAGGAGCAGGTCGTCGAGCTGATGCCCGAGGGGATCGACCGCCTCGCCGTCGCCGCTCGGGCGGGCCAGCCGATGACGATCGTCGCCGGCCCCTCCGCGACCTCGGACATCGAGTTCAATCGCGTCGAGGGCGTCCACGGCCCCCGCACCCTCGACGTCCTCGTCGTAGCCGCCGCACCGGCCTGACCACCGGCCGCGCGCCCAGCGCGGCGCACGGCGGAAGGATCGCTGCCGCATAGGAGCAGCGATCCTGCGGCCCGCCCGCGAGCGGGCCGCGCGACTGCTCAGTCGCCGATCTTCAGCACGCGGAAGAGGCGGGAGCCGGAGGGGGTCTCGACTCTGACGTCTTCGCCGACGCGGGAGCCGATCAAGGCTCTGGCGACCGGGGACTCGATCGACAGCTTGCCGTCTCTCGCGCTCGCCTCGGCGGCGCCGACGATGGTGTAGACCGCCTCGCGGCCGTTCTTCTCGTCCCGGACGGTGACGGTCGCGCCGAACGCGACTATGTCGGACTTGGCCGTCGGCGCGGAGACGACGGTGGCGTTGCGTCGCCGCTCCTGCAGCTTGAGGATGCGCGTCTCGAGGTGCGCCTGGTCCTCCTTGGCCGCGTGGTACTCGGCGTTCTCCTTGAGGTCCCCCCACTCGCGCGCCGTCCGGATGCGCTCGGCGACATCGCGCCGCGCGACGGTCTCGAGCTGCTCCAGCTCGGCCCGCAGCGCATCGAGGCCCTCTTGGGTGATGGCGTAGCCCTCAGTCATCCGGACAGTCTCGCAGCAATCGCGTCGAGGGCGCTGCGCCCGCTACCTTAGAGCGAGCGATGGAGCTCGTCCCCGAACGCCCGAACGTCGAGCTGCGACTCGACCCGGAACGGGGACGGATCGTCGTCCTCACGTTCCCCTATGACCGCCACCTCGTCGAGGCGGTGCGCGGCATCCCCCACCGCCGCTTCGACTGGGACGCCTACGAGTGGTGGGCGCCCGCCGACGACTGGGTCGCGATCCACGTCTCGAGCATCCTCAAGCGCTTCCCCGAGCTGCTCCCCAGACCCGAGGTCAGAGGGTGGCTCGACGGCGTCGAGCAGCGCTGGATCGGCCACGTCCGCACGACCCGCCACGACGCGCGCGGCTGGTGGGTGCTGGAGACCGTCGCCGGCGAGGTGCCCGCTGCGCTGCTGGAGGGATCGCGCACGCGCGAAGAGGACGGCGCGCTGCTTGTCGAACTGACGCTGGAGAACGCCGAGACGCTGCGCGAGCAGGAGTCGGCCCGCCTCGACGCCGCCGCCGAGCGCACGATCGCGACGCTCGAGCTCGGCGACGTCCCGCCGCCAGCCCGCCTCGTCGCCACGCACGGCGTCGAGGGCGCGCGACTGCGGCTGGAGGTGCTGTGGGACCCGGCCGTCGGCCTCGCGTTCGACGACCTGCCCGGCAACGAGGGCGAGCGCACGATCCCGATCGACCCGTGGCTGCTGGAGCCGCTCGACGCGTTCGTCGCGCTGCACGACGTCGAGATCACCTACAGCGCCAACGTCGCGCTGACGCGGCTGCGTGCCGAGGCGGCCGAGGCCGCCGCCGCGATCAGGGCCTCGCGCGCGACCGAGGCCGAGCCGCTGCCGGAGATCGCCGCGAGGCTCGGCGGCGAGCTGGAGCCGTTCCAGTGGGCCGGGGTCCGCTACGCGCTCGACGCCCGCCGCACCTTCCTCGCCGACGAGCAGGGCCTCGGCAAGACGGTCGAGGCGCTCGCGACGCTGGAGGCCGACGACGCCTTCCCGGCGGTCGTCGTCTGCCCCGCCTCGCTGAAGCTCAACTGGGAGCGCGAGGCGCGCAGATGGCTGCCGCATCGCAGTGTCGTGGTGATCGACGGGCGCCAGGCGGTCCCGCCCAGCGGCGAGATCACGATCCTCAACTACGAGGTCGTCGACCATCACCGCGAGTCGCTCGCGCGCCGGCGCCCGCGCGCGCTCGTGCTCGACGAGTCGCATTACTGCAAGAACCCGAGCGCCAAGCGCACGCGCGCGGTGCGCCGCCTGGCGGAGGGCATGGGCCGCGACGCGCTGCGCCTGGCGCTGAGCGGGACCCCGGTGCTCAACCATCCCGACGAGCTGATCAGCCAGCTGCGCGTGCTCGGACGGCTGGAGGACTTCGGCTCCGGCGCCCGCTTCAAGCAGCAGTTCCGCGGCCCGCTGACCGAGGAGCGCCTGCACTGGCACCTGCGCCGTCGCTGCTTCGTGCGGCGGCTGAAGTCGGAGGTGCTGCCGCAGCTGCCGGCCAAGCGCCAGGTCGTCGTGCCGGTCGCGCTCGACAACATGCGCGAGTACAGGCTGGCCGAGGACGACGTGATCGCCTGGCTGCGCGAGCAGCCGCTCGACCTCTCCGAGCTGAACGCGAGAATCGCCGCGACGCTGCGCGCCAAGCGGCTCGCGCAGCTCGGCGCGCTGCAGCAGATCGCCGCGCGCGGCAAGCTGCACGCGGCGCTCGCGTGGATCCACGACTTCCTCGCCTCCGGCGAGCCGCTCGTCGTCTTCGCGCGCCACGTCGAGGTGCAGGAGGCAGTCGTCGAGCGATTCCCCGACGCGCACCACCTGCTCGGCAGCGACACGGTCGCCAAGCGCGAGGCCGCCGTCCGCGCCTTCCAGGACGGCGAAGGCTCCGGGCTGATCGTCTGCGCGACGCGCGTCGCGGCGCAGGGGATCACGCTCACGCGCGCCTCCAACGTCGCCTTCCTCGAGCTCGAGTGGACCCCGGCGATGCACGACCAGGCCGAGGACCGCTGCCACCGCATCGGCCAGCGCGACGCCGTCACCGCTTGGTACCTGCTTGCCGCCGGCACGATCGACGAGACGATGGCGCGGCTGATCCAGCGCAAGCGCGGGATCGTCGCCGCGGTCACGGACGGCCGCCGGCTCGACGGCGACACGCTTGTGGAAGAGGTCGTGCGCGAGCTGCGCGACGGCAGGCCGTTCCGTCACCTCAAGGCCGTCACCGAGCCGGCCGCCGCAACGTAGCGCGACCGCTCACACCATCCCGGCTCGCAGCGACGCAAGCCGCGCCGCGGCGAGGCTGCGGCGCGGGTCGCAGTAGTCGATCTCGCTCAGCAGCCGCTTCCACGCGGTCAGGTCGTCCTCGCCGGTCGGCGTCTGGACCCACGCCCACAGCGCGTCGTGGTCGTCGGAGGCGAGCACTGCCTGGCGCAGCCAGCGGTCGAGCTGGTCGCGCTCGCGCTCGACGCCCGGCGCCTCGGAATGCGGCAGTAGCGGGCCCGCGTACGACTCCGCCGCGAGCCGCACGTCGCCGCGGTCGAGCAGCCCACGCACTCTCGCGACGTCGGAGACGACGTCGGCCGCGAGGCGGTACGGGTCGGTCGTGATCCACGGTCCGAGCACCTTGCGCAGCCGGAAGACCTGGACGCGCGCGGAGCCAGGCTGGCCGGCGTCGCCGTAGAGGTCGGCGGCGAGCTCGTCGCCGGTCATCCCGGCCGGCCGCGACGACAGCAGCGCAAGGATCTCCGTCTGCCGGCGGCCGACGACGATCAGCCGGCCGCCGAGCTCGACGACGGCCTTCTCCCGCCCGAGCAGCGCCAGCTTCAGCAGCGACCGCCGCCGCCCCTCGCGCGCGGGCTCGAGCGCGCGCACGGAATACGCCGCCTCATGCCCGAGCGGCTCGGCAAAGGCCTCCGCGCCGGAGGGCAGCAGCAGCTCGCCGCCGCCGGCCGGCACCTGCAGCCGCTCGCCGGTGCCGACGATCACGCCGTCGCCGCCGATCACGCGGCCGCTTGGCGTCACGAGCGCGCGCTTGCCGCCGCGGCGTAGGACGCGCTCCTCGTAGCGGGCGCGCAGCCGCCCGTCGCGCTCGTTCATCGTCGAGCGCAGATGGCCCTCGACGGCGTCGGCGGTGGCGATCGCGACGCCGAGGCTGAGCGGGTGGACCGTCGGCACGCGGCCGGTGAGGTCGATGACGCCGAGCAGCAGCCCGCTGTCGGGGTCGCGGATCGGCGCCGCGGCGCAGGTCCACGGCTGGACGGCCGCGTTGAAGTGCTCCGCGGCGAAGACCTGGAGCGCGTGGCCGGCGGCGATCGCGGTGCCGATCGCGTTCGTGCCGGCGCCTTCCTCGCTCCACGCCGCGCCCTCGGTGAAGTTCATCGAGACGGCCGCGTCGCGCCGCACCGCAGCGTGGCCGCCGACCCACATCAGCGTGCCGTCGGCGTCGCTGACGACGATCAGCTGCTCGGCCTGCTCGGCGACCGGCGCCAGCAAGCTCTTGATCAGCGGCGCGGCGGCCGCCAGCGGATGTGACCTCCAGCGGTCCGAGGCCGCATCAGTGTCCGTCGTTAGCGGCGCCAAGCGGGCGCCCAGCGGGTCGACGCCAGCGGCGTGCGAGCGTTGCCAAGAGCTTGCGATCGGGGTCCGCACCCGCTCAATGGGGCCGCCTTCCAGGTACGCCTCCCAGGCGCGCCGCAGCTCACGTGCTCGCTCCGCCGGCGGCGTCGCCACGTCAATGGCGAGCCATGGGTCGGGAGCCATTCTCTCCTCCTCAACGACACCGTAGGCGATCCACAGATGCCGCACAAGGCCGCATGAAACGTGGCGGTAACGCATGGCGCGCTACAACACTTTGACCGAGACAAGGAGCGCCGTCGCCAACCGCTCCCCCAACTCCATAAAGGCTCGTGCCAGATCATGAACGCCCGATCCCAGCCCACCGATTCGCGTTCCCGCCTCCTCCGATGACGACCATGTCAGCGTCCTCGGAAGCCGTCGACATAGCGATCCGCCTGCTCGACGAGGCCCACCAGTCATGGCAGGTGGCGCAGGAGCGCTGCGCCACCGCGCTGAGCGCCTGGCTCGGCGCGGGCCCCGGCGAGCGCTCCGACGCCCATCTCGCGTATCGCGCGGCGCTCGACCACGAAGAGGCCGCCGCGCGCGACCTCGAGCGGCTGCACCGCCTGATCTACGCGACCTGAAGCGCGACCGACGCCGCGAGCCGCTCGATCGCGGCGTCGACCGCCTCGGGCTGCTCAAGCGGGCCCATGTGGCCCGAGCTGGGCAGCATCACGCGCTCGGCGAGCTGCGGAAGCGCCTGCGCCATCCGCTCGACGTGCGGCGGCGGCGTCATCTTGTCGCGCTCGCAGCCGAGCACGACAGTCGGCACGTCAAGCGAGGCGAGGCCGGCGGCGACGTCGATCCGCGCGAGCGTGCGGCCGAAGCCGACGCGCGCCTTCGACGGGCATTGCGCGTTCATCTGGTCGACGAAGGCGACGGTCGCCGGCGAGGCCGACGGCGACAGCGCGACGTGGCGCGTCGCGCGCAGGCTGAGCGGCGTGCCGGGGTTGGGCGGCGGGCTCGTCGTCAGGAAGGCGTCGCCGACGACCGACCGCGCCTTCTTCCAGCTAGCCGGCAGCTTGACGACCTGCGCGTCGTCGATCAGCTGGTCCATGCCGGTGTTGAGCAGCAGCGCGCCGGCGACGCGGCGCTTGACCTGCTCGGGATGGCGCCCGGCCCACGCGACGACCGACATCGCGCCGAGCGAGTGGCCGGCGATCAGCGCGCGCGGATGCGCCTCCTCGGGCACGGTCGCCTCGAGCACCGCCTGCACGTCGTCCGCGAGCGCGTCGGTCGAGTAGTCGCCGTTGGCGGGCAGCTCGCTGTCGCCGTGGCCGCGCAGGTCGAACGCGACGATCCGGAAGCGGTCGGCGAGGTCGTGCACCTGGCATGTCCAGAACTGGCGCGTGCAAGTCCAGCCGTGGACGAGCACGAGCGGCGGGGCGTCAGCGGGCCCGAACAGCTCGGCGCGCAAACGCGTGCCGTCGGCCGAGACGACGTCGATCTCCTCGCCGTGCAGCACGTCGGAGAGCATCGCGTTGCTCGGGTCGGCGGCGATCTTGCGCAGGTCGCGCCGTTGGACCGACTGCCAGCTCGCGACGGTCGCGCCGACGCCGAGCAAGAGCCCGGCCTCGACCCAGCGGCGCGCGCCCTTGCCGCCACGCGCGGCCGGCACGGCCCGGGCCATGGAGGCCGCAGCCAACGACGTGGCGTTTTTCTGTGTGCCGTCGTGCTGGGCGTCGGCCCGCTGACGACGACGCCGGCTCATCCGCGTGCTCCGCTCATGCCGGTGATCACATCACGCCGCGCTGTGGCCGTGCGCCGGTCGCCCGCCTCAGGCGGCAGGCCAGCGGCGGCGGAGAGCCGCCGCAGCGCCCACGCCATCAGCGTCAGCAGCACAAGCGCGATCGCCAGCACGACCGCGTAGGCGACGCCCCACAGCCAGCCGGCCGCCGTCTTCTGCTCGCGCTGCAGCAGCGTGTGGTCGGCGACGAACGGACGTGTGAAGACAGCCGGAGCGGGCACGCCTCTCGCGGGGATCGCGGCGTCGTACGGCAGGTAGACCGGCACGCCGCTGAGCGTGTCCCCGCGCGAGATGCGGATCATCGCCTTCCAGCTGCCGTGGACGGGGATCGGCTGCGTCGTGCGGTAGACGCCCTCGCGCACGCGCTGCAGGCGGTTGACGACGAAGCCGCCGCCCTGCCACGCCGTCGCGGTCAGCCACTCGGCGTCGTCGGCGGTGTCGGCCGGATGCAGGCGGACGGTCGCTGCGACCTCGCGGTCGGGCCCGGGCCGCACGTCTGTCAACGTGACTGTTGCGCTCGCGCCGTCGAGCGCCGGCTTGTGCAGCGCGATCCCGATCGACGCGGCGAGCACGGCCAGCGAGGCGAGCGCGGCGCCGTCGAGGCCGCGGCCGCGCACGCGCCCGTCGAGCGCAAGGCGGTCGCCGACCCAGGCGCCGACGAGCGCCCCGGCGACTGCCGCGGGCAGCCCGAACAGGACGGCCTCGGGCAGCAGCGTCGAGGGCCACGGCAGCGGCATCCAGACGTGCGACCACGCCCACTCGGAGGCGAGTCCGAGCGTCCCGACCCCGAAACCGCTCCACAGCCCGAAGGCGAGCGGCCGCTCGGCGAGCTCGCGGGCGCGCAGCCACGCGACGCCCTCGACGACGAGCGCGCTGACGAGGTACAGCGGGAAGTGCGCCGTCGTCTGGCCAAGCAGCGGCCCGACGAGCAGCGTCAGCAGCCCGCGCACGACGAGGAAGAAGGCGACCGCGCCGAGCGCCGCGCCCCGGCCGGCCCACAGCCGCACCGCGACGAGGCCGCCGCCGGCCGCGAGCATGATCAGCAGCGGCTGGAAGACGAAGCGGAACTGCGGCACGCCGAAGTCGAACTCGCCCTGGAAGGTCGAGAGCGCGAGCAGGAAGGCGCCGCACAGCGCGACGCACCGCGCGATCGCGATGAAGGCCGGCTCCGCGTCGGCGCCGCGCCGCCCGACGACGCCGGCAGCGAGCTTCGCGGCCGCCTCCGCACGCTTGGCCCGCTGGCCCTCGACCAGCAGGACGGCCAGCCCGAGCACCGACAGCGACGCGCCGCCTATCAGCATCAGGTGAGTTGGCCCCCACAGCGTGACGTCCTGGCCGAAGAGGCGGTGCCAGACGTCGTCGAGCGGAAAGCCGAGCAGCGCGAACGAGGCAGCGGCACAGATCAGCAGGCCGCCGAGCGGCGCCCACCACTCCTCGCCGATCAGGACCGCCGCGGCGCTCGGCTTCTCGAGCGGCAGCGTGATCGCGACGACGCCGGCCGAGAAGATCCCGAACAGCCCGCCGAGGATGAAGTAGTGGGCCGGGTTGGCGAGCGGGCCCGGATCGCGGCCGACGTCGATGTGCAGCGAGATGTCCCAGTACATCCCGAAGACCGCGAGCAGCAGTGAGACGCCCGCGATCGCCGAGGGCAGCGCGACCCAGCCGGGCAGGCCGGAGCGGCGCTCCGCGTACGCGGCGGCGCGGCCGAGCAGCGCGACCCGGCCGCTGCGGTGTCCCATGCCGAGGTAGAGCAGGGCGGAGGTGAGGATCAGCGCGGCGGTCGAGGCGATGACCACCTGGCCGATCGCCGCGCCGCCCGCGGGCGGAGAGGAGTTCATACCAGAAATACATGAGACATCGTTTGGTGTTACATCAAAGCGCGAAAAGAATCTCCGCCACCCGCCCGCGCGCGCCGCAGCCCGCCGCAGCGCGCCGCAGCGCGCCGCAGCCCGCCGCAGCCCGCCGCAGCCCGCCGCAGCCCGCCAGTCAGGCCCGTGTCACCCCATGCGCCAGCCGGCGCCGCGAGCGCGGCGCCGCTCAGGCGAGGGAAAGCCCGGCCCGTCAGGCCGGCACGGCGACTGCGACCGTCAGGCGGTCGCCGTCGACGTCGACCGTGTGGCCGACGCCCTTGCAGTCGTCGTAGACGACGGCGGTCGCCAGCGTCTCTCTCGCGACATAGCGCTCGTGCGCACGGGCGGCGGCGAGCAGGTCGGCGCTGCCAGCGAGCCGCAGCTCGATCCGGTCGGTGACGGCGACGCCGCACGCTCTGCGCTCAGCCTGGATCGCGCGCACGATCTCGCGTGCGAGGCATTCCCTGCGCAGCTGGTCGTCGACGCGCGTGTCGAGCGCGATGACGAAGCCAAGGCCGACGCCTCCGGCCCGCGACGACAGCGCCAGGCCCTCGCGCGGCTCGTGGCGCACGACGAGGTCGTTCTCGGCCAGCGCGTAGGTGCGCGGTGGGTCGAACAGGTCGCCAGGGTCGCCGACGTGGACGGTCAGCACGCCGTGCTCGTGCAGCGCGTGGAGCGCCTCGTCGCCGTCGCGCGAGCGCAGCGACGCCGCGACCTCGGGCATGTCCCTGCCACAGCGCGCGCCGAGCCGCTGCAGGTTGGGCAGCACGACCGGCCGCTCAAGCGCGAGCGGGTCGGCGACGACCTCGACCGCCTTCACGTTCAGCTCGCGGCAGATCAGCGCGCTCATCCGCTCGACCGCGGCCCGGTCCGCCTTCTCCGGCGTGCAGACGATCACGCGGCGCAGCGGCTGGCGCACCTTCAGCCGCGCTCTGTCGCGCGCGTCGCGGCCGAGCTCGATCGCCTCGCGGGCGCAGCGCATGTCGCGCTCCAGCCGCGTGTCGACGAGCGCCGCGTCGGGCTCCGGGTAGTCGCACAGGTGGACCGACTTCGGCTCCGCGCGGAAGGTCTGGTTGACGCCGCCGACGAGGTTCTCGTACAGCTCCTCGCAGGCGAACGGGAGCGCGGGCGCGAGCAGCTTGACCGTCGTCAGCAGGCACTCGCGCAGCGTCGCGAGTGCCGGCGCTGCCGTCTCGCTGTCCCAGAAGCGCGGGCGTGACAGCCGCACGTACCAGTTGGAGAGGTCGTCGAGCCAGCGCAGCGCGATCTGCGTCGCGCCGTGCGCGTCGAAGGCGTCGATCCGCTCGCGCATCTCCGCGACGACCCCCTGCAGCCGCGACAGCGCCCAGCGGTCGAGCTCGTCGCGGCGCGACGGCGGCGGCGCCGTCGAGGCGGCGCGCGCGTCGAAGCGCTCGATGTTCGCGTAGAGGACGTAGAACGAGTACGTCGACCACAGCGGCATCAGCACCTGCTTGACCGACTCCTCGACCGCGTCGGCGGAGAAGCGGTAGCCCGCCCACGGCTGCTGCGAGGCGAGGTAGTACCAGCGGAAGGCGTCGGCGCCGTGCTGCTCGAGCACGTCCCACGGGTCGACCGCGTTGCCGCGGCTCTTGGACATCTTGTGGCCCTTGGCGTCCTGCACGTGCCCGACGCAGACGGCCGTCTGGAACGGGATCTCGTCGAACAACAGCGTCGAGACCGCGAGCGACGTGTAGAACCAGCCACGTGTCTGGTCGATCCCCTCGCATATGAACGACGGCGGGAACTGCGCTCTGAACTGCTCCACGCCCTCGAACGGGTAGTGGAACTGCGCGAACGGCATGCAGGCCGAGTCGTACCAGGTGTCGATCGTCGCTCCGACGCGGCGCATCTGCCCGCCGCAGCCCTCGACCGAGCAGCCCCACGTGACCTCGTCGATGTAGGGCCGGTGGAGGTCGCGCGGCAGCGCGCCGGCGAGCGCTCTCAGCTCGTCCATCGAGCCGACGCAGTGGCGCGCGTCACAGCCGATCGCGTCGCATTCCCAGATCGGCAGCGGCGTGCCCCAGTAGCGGTCGCGCGACAGCGCCCAGTCGACGTTGCCCTGCAGCCAGTTGCCGAAGCGGCCGTCGCGCACGTGGCCGGGGCGCCAGTCGATCCGCTGGTTCTGTCTCAGCATCGCGTGGCGCTCGTCGCGCGTGGCGATGTACCAGCTCTCCTTCGCGTAGTAGAGAAGCTTGGAGTCGCAGCGCCAGCAGTGCGGATAGGAGTGCGTGAACGGCGCCGCCTCGACGAGCTTGCCGGCCGCTCGCAGCTCGTCGATCACTCTCGGCGTCGCGTCGCCGACGAAGACGCCCTCCCAGCCGGTCACGCGCTCGTCGTAGGTGCCGTCGGTGCGGACCGGGTTGACGAGCGGGATCCCGTGGCGCTCGCAGAGGACGAAGTCCTCTTCGCCGAACGCCATCGCCGTATGGACGAGGCCGGTGCCCTTGTCGAGCGTGACGTGGTCGGCCGCGAGCACCGAGTGGCCCCTCGGGCCGTGGTCGCTCAGCAGGTCGAACGGCGGCTCGTAGCGGGCGTCGACGATCGTGCGGCCGGGGAAGCGGTCGAGGATCTCGACGCCTTCGCTGCCGAGGATCGCCTCGACGCGCTCCTCGGCCAGCACCAGCACGTCGCCGCTCTCCTGCACGCGGGCGCGGACGTAGCGGACGTCGGGCTCGATCGCGACGGCGCAGTTGGCGAACAGCGTCCACGGCTGGGTCGTCCAGATCACGAGCGCGTCGCCCTCGCGCAGCGGGCCGCGCCGCTCGGTCACGGGCAGCTTGACCGTCGCGGTCAGGTCCTCGGTCTCCTGGTAGCCCATCGCGACCTCGTGCGAGGAGAGCGCGGTGCCGCAGCGCGGGCAGTACGGGACGACCTTGTGGCCCTCGTAGATCAGCCCTCTGTCCCACAGCTCGTGCAGCGACCACCAGACCGACTCGATGTACTCGGGCGTGCCGGTCTGAAAGGCATGCTCCATGTCGATCCAGAAGCCGACGCGCTCGGTGAAGCGCTCCCACGCGGCGATGTAGTGGTCGTTGGACTCACGGCAGCGCTCGTTGAATCTCGCGACGCCGTACGCCTCGATCTCGCGCTTGGAGTCGAGCCCGAGCTGCTTCTCGACCTCGAGCTCGACCGGCAGCCCATGGCAGTCCCAGCCGGCCTTGCGCGGCACGTTGTACCCGCACATCGTGCGGTAGCGCATGTAGAAGTCCTTGAACGCGCGCAGCAGCACGTGGTGCGAGCCGGGATTGCCGTTCGCGGTCGGCGGGCCCTCGATGAAGCTGAAGACCGGCCCGTTCTCACGCGCGGCAAGCGCCTGCTGGAAGGTCCGCTCCTCGCGCCAGCGCTCCAGCACCCGCTGCTCGATCTGCGGGAAGTCGGGTCTTCTGTCGACTGGCCGGTGCGGCTCGCGCATCCTCAACCTCCAACGGAGTCCGAAATTGGCCCGTCCGCACTCGCGTCAGCACGCGACGACGGGCTCAGCGTGAGCTCGACACGCTTGTTGATTCTGCCTTTGCTCTTGTATGAGGGAAGCAAGATCTCGCCGACCTCGCGCGTGTTCGCGACGTGTGTGCCGCCGTCGGCCTGCAGGTCGAGGCCGTCGATCGCCACGACCCGCACGACGCGGATCGACGGCGGCAGCAGGCTGACCTTGCTGCGGATCAAGTGGGGCTCGGAGTCGGCCTGCTCGCGTGTGAGGAAGGCGACGCTCGTCGGCCGCGCGGCGGCGACCTCGGCGTTTGCCTTCTCCTCCAGCTCGTGCACGAGCTCGCCGGAGAGGTGCTCGAACTCGAAGTCCATCCGCCCGCGCAGCGGCTCCATGTTGGCGCCGGTCACCTTCGCGCCGTAGTCGCGCCAGACGACCGCGCAGAGGATGTGCAGCGCGGTGTGGGTCCGCATCAGCTCGTAGCGCCGCTCCCAGTCGAGCTCGCCCTCGAGCTCGGTGCCGGCGGCGGGCGCGTCGCGGTCGAGCTGGTACCAGACGCCCGGGTGCTCGCCGTCGCGCACGACCTTCGCGCCTGCCACCTGCCACGCCTCGCCCCCGGGCGCCCCGCCCGGCGTCCGCAGCGTCCCGTGGTCGGCCGGCTGTCCGCCGCCACCCGGGTAGAAGCCCGCGCCCTCGAGCTGCACGGCCGCGCCGTCGGCCCGCACGACGCGGGTCGAGAACGCTCTTGCGTAAGCGTCGACCTGGTAGGCCGGCGTGTTCGGCGGGACGGCGACCGTCGTGCGATCAGACAAGCCGGACACTCACCTCACCGAGGCTGTCGAAGGTCGCGCAGGCCGTCTGGCCGGCGGCGATCGGGACGGCGCGGGTGACCGAGCCAGGCAGCACGATGTCGCCGGGCTCCAGCCGCAGCCCCTGCGCCGCGAGCGTGCGGGCGAGCCAAGCGACCGGCTCGGCCGGGTGGCCCAGGACGGCGTCGCCGCGGCCGCGCTCGAGCTCGGGGCCGACCGCGAGGCTGACGCACAGCTGCTCGGAGCGGATGTCCTCCGCCGGCTCCCAGTCGCCGATCACGGCCATCCCGGAGGAGGCGTTGTCGGCGACCGTGTCGACGATCCCGATCCGCCAGTCGGTGATGCGGCTGTCGATGATCTCCAGCGCCGGCGCGAAAGCGTGCGTCGCCTCCAGCACTTCCTCGCGCGTCACGCTCGGGCCGTCGAGCGGTGCTTTGAGCAGGAAAGCGACCTCGGGCTCGACGCGCGGCTGGACGAACCTCGCCGCGCGCAGCTGCGCGCCGCTGTGGACGACCATCGACTCGAGCAGGTAGCCAGAGTCGGGCTCGCCGACCTTCATCATCTCCTGCATCGCCTTGCTCGTCAGGCCGACCTTCCAGCCGCGCAGCTCCTCGCCGCCAGCGGTCCGCAGCCCCCGGCCGATCGCCTGTATCTGGTAGGCGTCCCACAGGTCGAGGTCGGGGAAGGTCGCGCTCAGCGGCTCGATCGGGTCGCGACGCAGCTCGGCGTTCCACAGCAGGCGCGCGAGCGCCTCGTGGTGCGGCGTCAGCTCGCTCGCCTCGAGCAGCGCGGGCCGCTGGCCGTCGAACGTGCGGGTGATCGTGCGCGGGGTCATCGTCCCGCCTCCCCGTCGGAGCCGCGCTCTTCGTCGTGCTGCTCGAGCCCCTGCTGCTCGACCGCGTCGCGCAGCGCCATCGCGACCTCGAGGATCACGTCCTCCTGGCCAGCGATCACGTCGCGTCTGCCGAGCGCGAAGAAGACGTCGCGCGGGTCGACGCCGAAGTCTCTGGCGATCCGGCGCACCGGCTTCGAGTAGCCGGAGAAGACGCCGGCCAGCCCGCTGACGATCCCGACCGAGTCGGTGTGCGGCATCTGCTGGACGAGCTCGGCCTCCGCGAGGTCGGCCGCGTCGAGCACCTTGTAGAGGTCTATGCCGGTGTCGTGGCCGAGCTCGGCGAGCACGGCGACGAGCACTTCGAGCTCGGTGTTGCCAGCGCCCGCGCCGAAGCCGCGCGCGGTGCCGTCGAGGATCGTCGCGCCGGCCTTCACCGCCGCGACCGAGTTGGCGACCGCGAGGCAGAGGTTGTTGTGGCCGTGGAAGCCGATCGCGATCGAGGTCGCGTCGACCATTCGCGCTATCCGGTCCTGCAGGTCGTCGGTCAGGAAGGCCCCGGCCGAGTCCATCACGATCACGCCCTGCGCGCCGTACGCCTCCATCTTGCGCGCCTCCTCGCAGAGGCGCTCCGGCGTCGCCATGTGACACATCATCAGGACGCCGTAGACCTCCTTCTCGCGCTCGCGCAAGTAGGCGATGTGGCGCTCGGTGAGGTCGGCCTCGGTGCAGTGCGCGCCGACGCGGAAGACGTCCGCCCCGGCGTCGATCGCGACGTCGAGGTCGCGTCGCATCGTCGCGAAGCCAGGAATGCCGAACGCCCCGAGCTTCACGTCGGAGAGCTCCTCACGGGCGATCCGCAGCATCGTCTCGTCGTCGAGCAGCGCCTCGCCGACCTGCAACGAGGATGCCCCCAGCCCGTTGCCGTGGCCGACTTCGACTATCGCGACTCTCGCCGCGTTGGCAGCCGCCGCGTAGCGGCGGATCTGCTCCTCGTTGAGACGGTGCTGCACGGCGTGGTTCCCGTCCCGCAGCGTTGGATCGCTGATCAGGATCTGTGCCATATGCGTGGTTCCCCCTTCGTCGTGCCCCGGTGCGTCAGTCGCGCGCGCTGGCGGCGTCGGCGAGCAGAACGCGCGCGTTCTCCTCCGCTGCGGCGACCGCGGCGCAGGTGATGATGTCGAGGTTGCCTGCGTACTCGGGCAAGTAGTCCCCAGCGCCCGAGATCTGCACGGTCATCGCGATCCGGCCGTTCTCATGCAGCGGCGCCATCACGAGGCGATAGCCGGGGACGTAGCGCTGAATCCGCGCCACCATCTCGTCGACTGCCGCCCGCAGCGCGGGCAGGTCGACCTCGTCGGCCTTCGCGAAGACCGTGTTCTGCATCTTGATCGGCGGGTTGCTCGGGTTGACGACCAGGATCGTCTTTGCCCGCGCGACGCCGCAAAAGCGGGTGACCGCCGTCTCCGTCGTGTTGATGTACTCGTCTATGTTGATCCGCGTCGCCGGCCCGACGCTGCGCGAGGCGCTCGTCGAGACGATCTCGACGTAGTCGACCTGCGGCTGGGTCTGCACGATGCACGAGGCCAGCGGCACCGCCGCCTGCCCGCCGCACGTGACCATGCAGAGGTTCGGCTCCCCGACACAGTCGTCGAGGTTGAGCGCCGGGATGCAGAGCTTGCCGAGCTTCGCCGGCGTCAGGTCGATCACCGGTATGCCGTGCGGCTCCAGCACCTCGTAGTGGCGCTTGGCGTCGATCGCCGAGGTTGCGTCGAACAGCAGGTCGAAGCGCTCGGGCTCGTCGAGGAAGGCGTCGATGCTGCGATCGGAGGTCGCGACGCCCAGCTCCTGTGCCGTGCGTATCCCCGCCGATCTCGTGTTGCGCCCGGCGAACAGCTCGCACGCCAGCAGCGGCGAGCGCTGCACCTTCAGCAGCAGGTCGGTCCCGATGTTCCCGGTGCCGAGGATCCCGACGCGCAGCCGCTCGCGTCTGCCGCTGCCAGCGAGCCGCAGGCGGCCGCGCGGGCGCGCACGGGCGCGTGCTGGACGCTCCGGTCTTGTGATCGCTGAGGCTTCCATCGCTCTCTCCCCTCGCTCCCCCTAGGAGGGCAGCGTCCCCTTCTCGACGAGAATCCCGAAGAACGGACAGGTGTCCGTCTTGACCTCATGGCAGACGAGCCGGTGCTTTACGCCGGCCGGGATCGAGATCGTCGCGGGCGAGTTGAGCTCGATCGCGTCGTCCTCGGTCTCGACGGTGAAGCGCAGCCCCGGCGTCGCGACGAGGTAGAGCTCGTCGTGGTCGTCGTGGACGTGCAGGTCGGCATGCGGCGCGCCGACGAGCGTCGCGGCGTCGACCGCCGCGATGCTGAACGGCGTTCCCGGCAGCGTCTCCGGCGTCACCATGAACGGCGTCGGCTCGTGGTGCCCCTCCACCTCGACGTAAACCGGCAGCCCCTGCGTGATGACGACGCCTGATCGTTGTGCGACCTCCATGATCAGGCACCTCCTTCCGTGGCGCCGCGGCCCTGCGCGACGTTCTCGTAGAGCAGCAGGACCGCGCCGGGCAGCCCGAGGTCCTTGACCTCGTGACGGGCCCAGCCGGACTCCGTGAAGGCTTCGTGCCAGCCGTCGGTCGTCAACAGCTGCTGGCGCATGATCGCGTGCAGCAGCGTGAACTCCGGGCGCCAGCGCTCGTCCTGCGCGCCGCTCGCCGGCTGCACCTCGGCGACGAGGATGTGGCCGCCGGCCGGCATGATCGAGCCGAGCTTCTTGAGGTAGCCGACGAGCGCGTCGCGGCCCTGCTCGAAGATCTCGTGCAGCAGGAACATCGCCACCGTCAAATCGGCGTCGGCGAGCTCGGGGATCGCGTCGAGGTCGCCGGCGTTGCCGCAGCGGACCTTCACGCTGTCGCTCATGCCGGCGTCGGCGATCATCCGCTCGGCGTCCTCGCATGCCTCGGGCGCGAGGTCGACGCCCGTCCCGGCCACCCCAAACGCTCTCGCGGCGTTGATCAGGAAGCGGGCGTTGCCACAGCCGAGGTCGACGACGTGGCTGAAGTCGAGCCGTCTGAGCACCTCGGTCGCGTACGGCGCGATGTCGTCACGGCCGATCAGCGCGGAGCCGTCAGCGACCCAGCGCCCGTCGCGTATGACGTCGCTGCCGTAGCGCTGCGCTCCGGTGGAGAAGTCGCCAAGCGCGGACAGCACGTGGCCGTAGCCGCCTTGCAGCCAGACAAGGTAGCCCTTGTCTTTGCAGATCTCGCGACCACGGGGTGACAGGCTGAACGCGCCGTTCATCTCTTCCACGATGCCACGTTGGGCAAGATATCGGAGCGTAGCGGTCGGAAGACCGTCTGGATCGGTCGCGTCGCCCCTTTGGTCGGCGGGGACCGCACCGCCCTCAAGCCGCGCGAGCAGCCCGGAGCGCTCGAGCGACGAGAGCACGCTGGTAAGCGCGAACCCCTCGAACAGCTCGAACACCGGTCGTGGCGCGGAGGCGCCGGCGCCGTTGGCGTCGCCCGACCCGGGCGCTGCCGTCGGCTGAACGTCGGTCATCTACGTCTCACCTCGTCCTTCGGGGCAGCGCGACGCAACGTCACGTGCGCGCGCGCCTGACATCAGCTCTCATCAGCTCTCGCCGTCGGTTCAACAACACAGCCCATGGCGACCGGCCCCTCACACATTAGGACGCGGCGGTCACTTCCACGAGCTGCTCCCTCGTTTCGCTTCCCCCTGACGCCGTATTCGGCGGCGTCAGGGGTTGTTATATGCCGCAGGCTCCGCCCGCGTCAAGCGTCTAGCACCCGTATCTGCCCGATATTCGCCCCCAGCCATCTTTTCGGTCCAGTTCGACGGGCGCCGTAACGACGCCCTGCGCTCGTTTCGGCCAGTTTCCGAAGATCAATCAGCGCGAATGCGCCGTTCACGCGCCGATTGCTCAGCAGATAACGCGAACTCAACAAACACCCCGAAGCGCGTGTTGACGTGATCGCGCGTGCGCCTTCTTGATCGGAGAGGACATTCAATCGACGCCGATCGGCCGTGTGCGCGCGGCCTAGCGGAGCGTCGTCGCGCGTCTTTCGCGCCGCTCGGCCAGCGCCGACGCGAGCGCCGCCCCACCGAGCGCGGCGACGATCACCGCCATCGACAGGCCGATCGACGGATGGAAGGCGGTGTCGACCAGCAGCAGCTTCGCCGCGACAAAGGCGAGGATCACCGCAAGGCCGAGATGGAGGTAGCGGAAGCGCTCGAGCAGGCCGTCGAGCAAGAAGTAGAGCGACACCATGCCAAGAAGCGAGAAGGCGTTCGCCGCGAAAACGATGAAGGTGTCGCGCGTGATCGCGAAGATCGCGGGGATCGAGTCGATCGCGAACATCACGTCGAAGGCCGCGACGAGCGCCAGCGCGGCAAGCAGCGGGGTCGCCAGCCGCTTGCCGTTCTCGAGCGTGAACAGCTTGTCGTCGTCGTACTCCTTGGAGATCGGCAGCAGGCGCCGCAGCCAGCGCATCAAAAACGTTCTCTCGGGATCCATCTCCTCGCCTCCCGATCTCGCGATTCTGAGGGCGGTGAACAGCAGCAGCGCCCCGAGCACGTATGTCGTCGCGTGGAAGGCGTCGAGCGCGGCAGCGCCGATCAGGATGAAGATCGTGCGCAGCACGATCGCGCCGCCGATGCCGAAGATCAGCACCTTCAGGCGCTGGTTGTCCGGCACTCTGAAGAAGGCGAAGAGGACGGCGAAGACGAACAGGTTGTCGAGCGAGAGCGACTTCTCGATCAGGAAGCCGGCGAGGTACTCGCCCGCCGCTCTGCCGTCGTCTATCAGCAGCACGACGCCGGCGAAGGCGACGCCGATCGCCGTCCAGGCGATCGACCAGGCGAGCGCCTGCTTGGGCGACATCGATCTGCCGCCATGGCCGCGCAAGTCGAGCATGAGCGCGACGAGGACAAAGAGGCCGAGGCCGATCCACGCAAGGATCATGGGGGAAGAGCTCCTTCGAGACGACGGTGGTCAGTGCTCGAAGGTTTCGCCCGCCGGGGGGCTCCGACCGACGCGCCGGGCTCCCTAAGGAGCCGTGTTGACGAACGCGCCGTCTCGCAGGGCTACTTCCCTTCTCTTGACTTGGACGATACCGGCTCGATCCCGTTGGCGCGCATTCCGTCCTCGATCGCGTCGATCACGGTCCGCAGCACCTGCACGCGCGCAAACGGCTTCGACTCGGCCGCGACCAGCGTCCACGGCGCCGCCGGGTGGTCGGTGCGCGCGAACGCCTCTTCGAGCGCCTCCTCGTATGCGGAGCGCTTCTCGCGGTTGCGCCAGTCCTCGTCGGTCAGCTTCCACTGCTTGAGCGGATCCTCCTTGCGCGCCTCGAAGCGCTTCAGCTGCTCGTGCGCTGACAGATGCAGCCACAGCTTCACGAGCACGACCCCCTCCTCGTGGAGCGAGCGCTCGAAGCCGACGATCTCGTCGTAGGCGCGCCGCCACTCCGCCTCGCTCGCGAACCCCTCGACCCGCTCGACGAGCACGCGGCCATACCACGTGCGGTCGAGCACGCTCATCCCGCCCCAGCCCGGAAGCGGCGGCCAGAAGCGCTTGAGGAAGTGGTGGCGCTTCTCGTCCGTCGTCGGCGCCGCGAACTGCGCGACGCGGACATGGCGCGGGTCCAGCGGGGCCACGAGCCGTCTGATCGCGCCGCCCTTTCCCGACGCGTCCCACCCCTCGAACAGCACGCAGACAGGCGGCCCGAGCCGGCCCTTGTCGCCGTACAGCCCGCCAAGCTGGAGCCGCAGCCCAAGCAGCCGCCGCTGGAGCTCGGCCAGCTCCCGCTCCCCCTCCTCCTTGCCGAGCTTCTGCGTCAGGTCGACGTCGTCAAGGCGTCCCATGCAGCGACCCTACCCAGCCAGCGCGATCACGCCTACACCGGCTGTCTCAAGCCGGATCGGCTGAGACGACGGCGCGCGCTCGAGGCGATCAGCCGGCGAAGGCGCGGTAGACGGCTTCGACGTTGTTGCCGTCAGGGTCGAGCAGGTAGGCGGCGTAGTACGTGCTGCCGGGCGGGCCGTGGTCGCGGACGCCGGAGGCGCCGTTGTCGCGGTAGCCGGCGTCGATGCCGGCGGCGTGGAAGGCTTCGACCATCTCGCGGTCGGCTGCCGTGAAGGCGAGGTGGACGCGCTCGCTCGGCTCGCCGTCGGCGCTCAGCGCGAGGTTGGCGAACGCGACAAGGTGCGGCGCGTCGAGCAGCAGCGGTATCCCGAGCGGCTGCAACACCGTGGCGTAGAACGCTCTGCTGGCGGCAAGGTCGCTGACGCGCAGGTGGACATGGTCGAAGATCGGCCGCGACCAGTCCCAGTTCGGTGTCTCGGGTGTCGTCATCGCCCGCACCCTAGCGCCGTGGCGCGTGGACGCTAGGGCGCGCTGGCCGCGACTGCTGCGACCGCGTCGGCGATCGGGGTGGTGCCGCTGATGAGCAGGAAGGTCTTGCCGGCGGTCGCGGGGTCGTCGAGGACGGCGACGAGCGTGGCGGCGACGTCGTCGCGCTGGATCGAGCCGTCGCCCGTGTCGGTGCGGACGCGACCGGTGCCGGGGTCGTTCACGAGGCCGCCGGGGCGGACGATCGTGTACGCGAGGCCGCTTGCTCTGAGCGCCTCGTCGGCCTCGCCCTTCGCGCGCACATAGGCGGAGAAGCCGGCGCCCTGCGCCTGGGCGTCCGCCCCGCGCGAGGAGACGATCACGTAGCGGTCGATCGACTGGCGTCTGGCTGCCTCGATCAACTTGACCGCGCCGTCGCGGTCCATCGTGTCCTTGCGCGCGTCGCCGCTGCCGGGGCCCGCTCCCGCGGCGAAGACGACTGCGTCCGCTCCGGCGACGGCGTTGGCGACCGCCTCGACCTCGACCTGCTCAAGGTCGCAGAGGACCGGCTCGACCCCCGCGGCGCGCAGGTCGTTCGCCTGGTCAGGGTTGCGGATCAGCCCGCGCACGCGGTCTCCGCGGTCGGCGAGCAGCTTGCCCAGGCGCAGGCCGATCTGGCCGTGCCCTCCCGCGATCGCGATGTCGAGCGCCATGCGAGCGAGGCTAGCGCTCTGGCGCGGCGGCGTGAGCGGTTGCCGGAGCGGCGACCGAGGTCGGGCGTGCCGCCGCTGGCCGGCCCGGCGACGCGGCCGCTGGCAGATCGGGCTTGACGAGGCCGCGGCAGGCGCCCGCGATCGCGCGGGGAGCGTCGGCCGCCGCGGCCAGGGCGGCGGGGACGGCGACGCCCCGGCCAGCGGCGCCATCAGCCGCGCCAGCCGTGGCGGGCGCGTCGGCAGCGGCCGGCGTCGCGTCGCCCGGCACAGCGTCACCGCCACGGCGCCGCAGCCAGGCGCCTCTGAGGGCGCTGGCGCCTTCGACGACGAGCAGGGCGCCAGCGACGGGGACGGTCGCGGGGAGGCGGTCGAAGGCGAGGAAGACGAGGCCGGCGGCGAGCGCGAAGAGGAGCGTGAGGCCGGTGGCCCAGCCGCGCGGGCGGGCCCGGGCGGCCAACAGCGCGCCCACGAGCGCTGGCAGGAAGACGTCGCCGTAGCCCATGTCGAGCGGGCCTATCTCGACGCGCTGGAGCTGGGGAAGGTGGCCGCCGACGGCGGCCATGTTGAGCGCGTTGGCGGCCGGCCCAAGCACGCCGGTCGCGACGAGGATCAGGTCGGAGACCGCCATCGCGACGATTCCGATCCCCAGCCAATTTGGCGGGGTGAGCTCGACCAAAAGCGAGCCCAACAGCAGACAGCTTCCGCCGATAAGGAAGAACGCGGCGAGCTGGCCGGTGAGCGAGGTGCTGTCATACAGCACGGCGCCGATCGCGGCGAAGGTCACGATGACCGCTGGCCAGCCGATCCGCAGCGCCGCGAGCAGCGCGCCGATCGGCACGAGCACGAGCGCGATGCGCGCGATCACGCTCGCCTGGTCGGGATGGATCCGCAGCAGGATCACGACGCCGACGAGCGACAGCATCGGGATGATCGCGAAGACGCGGTGGCGCAGCGACCGTATCCAGACCGGCGCCGAGCCAGCTGTCGCGCCGGCTACCAGCGCGGCCTGGGCGACCGAGCTGCCCGCGTACGCGGCAATGAACTCACCGCTCATCGTGTGCGCTGCGGGTGGGTCGCATAAGGCATGAATCGACCGTTGCCGCGCTGGGTTAGAGGAAGATTAACCGCTGTGGAGCGTCCGCCAAGGAACGCCCCAAACGAAGTGACATCGCACACAGAGACGTCAATTTGAGCGCTTACGCGCCAGTACGGCGGCGCGTAACATGTGCAAATGACCCCACCGCTTCCCGCCGCGACCGCCCTCGGCGCTGTCCGCCTGACGGTCGCCGACCTGGCGGGCACCGCCGCCTTCTACGAGCACGTGCTCGGCCTCGCGCCGCTCGCCCACGACGGTGACACCGCGACGCTCGGCACCCCCTCTGGGCGCGGGCTGGTCGAGCTCGTCGAGCGCGCAGACGCCGCCCCGCGCCCACGCGGGTCCAGCGGCCTCTTCCACCTCGCCCTGCTGCTCCCCACCCGGGAAGACCTCGCAGTCGCGCTGCGGCGGATCGCGCAAGCGCGCCACCCGCTCCAGGGCGCCTCCGACCACCTCGTCTCCGAGGCGCTCTACCTCGCCGACCCGGAGGGCAACGGGATCGAGGTCTACCGCGACCGCCCGCGCGAGCAGTGGGGCCACGAGGCCGACGGCGACATCAGAATGGCGACGCTGCCGCTCGACCTCGATGCGCTGATCGCCGAGCTGCCGGGTGGCGGCCTCCAAGACGAGCGCTCCGCCGGTGGCGTCCCCGACGGCGCCGTGATCGGCCACGTCCACCTGCAGGTCGCTGACGTCGAGCAGGCGGAGGCCTTCTACCACGGGGTGCTCGGCTTCGACGTCGTCGTGCGCAGCTACCCCGGCGCCCGCTTCGTCTCGGCCGGCGGCTACCACCACCACCTCGGCCTCAACACATGGGCGAGCGCCGGCGGCCCGCCGAACACGCCTGGCACGCTCGGCCTCGACCGCTACACGATCGTGCTGCCCGACGAGAGCGCGATCGCCAGGGTCGGCGACCGCCTCACCGCGGCCGGCGCCGCCATCAGGGAGCGCGAGGGCGAGCTGGTCTCGGCAGACCCGTTCGGCAACGAGATCGCGTTCGTGACGGGTACGTAGCCAACGCCGCCACGCCGGGCCCAGCCGCCGTTGGTAGGTTCGCGCCATGGCGAACTTTCCATGGACGGGCTTGGACCTTTTCCCGCTCGCGCTCGGCGGCAACGTCTTCGGCTGGACCTCCGACGAGGCGCAGTCGTTTGCGGTGCTCGACGCCTTCGCGGCAGCCGGCGGCAACCATGTCGACACGGCTGACGTCTACGCGCGCTGGGTAGAGGGCAACAGCGGCGGCGAGTCCGAGGAGATCCTCGGCAAGTGGATGCAGGCGCGCGGCAACCGCGAGCAGGTCTTCGTCGCGACGAAGGGCGGCAGACTCGGCAGATCGACGGCCGCGAACATCGCGCGCTTCGCCGAGGACTCGCTGCGACGGCTGCAGACCGACTACATCGACCTGTACTACGCGCACAACGACGACCCCGACGTCCCGCTCGAGGAGCAGCTCGGGGCGCTCGACGCGCTCGTGAAGGCAGGCAAGGCGCGCGCGATCGCCGCCTCCAACTTCACGCCGCAGCGGCTGCGCGAGGCGCTCGAGATCTCGGCGCGGGAGGGCTTCGCCTCGTTCGTCGCGCTGCAGCCCTATTACAACCTGCTGGAGCGCGCCCACACCGGGCCCGGCCAGATCCCGTTCGAGGGCGAGCTGCAGCAGCTCTGCGTCGAGCGTGAGATCGCCGTCTTCCCCTACTACAGCCTCGCGATGGGCTTCCTCGCCGGCAAGTACCGCCCTGACGGCGCCGCCGTCGACAGCGCCCGCTCCGGCGGCGCGAGCGCCTACCTCGACAGCCTCAGGGGCCCGGCCGTGCTCGCCGTGCTCGACGAGATCGCCGCCGCGCACAAGACGTCCGTCGCCGCCGTCGCGCTCGCCTGGCTGCTCGCCCAGCCGTCGATCGGCGCGCCGATCGCCAGCGCCCGCACTCCTGAGCAGCTCGCCGAGCTGCTGCCCGCCGCCACGCTCAGCGTCTCCGACGACGAGCTCGCGCAGCTGACACGCGCCTCCGAAGCCGGGATCGCAGCCGGCGCCGGCTGACGGCAGCGGGCCGGCCTGCCGCCACTCGCGCGGCGGCCGAGCCCCGCGCTCCCGCCTCGACCCCTTCCCGCGCGCTTCCAAAACGCTCGTTCACTCCCCGGTCACCGGATTTTTGCGGAGTCGTTACTTAAAGGCGCAAATTGGGCGGCATTTTGTCGGTCATGGGCGAGATCGGACAGCAGCGCGAGGGGGAGACGATGGAGACCGTGACGCGGGCAGACCTGCACTGCCACTCGACGGCGAGCCAGCTGTCGAAGCTCGGCGTGCAGCGTGCCGTCGGGTTGCCGGAGTGCGCAACACCGCCGCAGGAGGTCCACGCGCTCGCCAAGCGGCGCGGGATGGACTTCGTCACGATCACCGACCACGACACGATCGAAGGCTGCCTCGAGCTCGAGCGCGAGGGCCTGCCCGACGTCTTCGTGTCGGTCGAGCTGACGACCTGGTTCCGCCGCCAGCAGCAGGCGGTCCACGTGCTCTGCTGGGGAATCACCCCCGATGACCACGACTGGCTGCAGGCCCACGCACGCGACGTCGAGACGATCGCCGCCTACCTGCACGGCAACGAGATCGCCTGCGCGCTCGCACATCCCTTCTACGCCGTCGAGGCGCCGCTGACGCCGCGCCACCGCCGACGGCTCGCACAGCTCTTCCCCGTCTGGGAGGTCCGCAACGGATCTCGCGCCCCGGAGCTGAACGCTCCGGCCGCGGTCTACATCGAGACCCACGGCGGGACGGGCGTGGGCGGCTCCGACGACCACGCAGGGGTCGACATCGGCCGCACCTTCACGCAGGCTCCGGCCGCCGCCGCGCCCGAACAGTTCCTTGCCCACCTGCGCGCCGGCAACGTCAGCGCGCACGGGAGACAGGGCAGCGCCGCGAAGTGGGCGCACAGCGCGATAGCGCTCGCCGCCCGCTCGATCGGCGCCGACCACGAGCACGCGCCCGACCCGTTCGCGGTCCTGCAGATGTGCGAGCGGATGATGACCGAGGGCGACAAGCGCTCCAGCGGCGACGAGCCGACGAGCCTGACGCCCGACGACGGCCGCCGGATGCTGCGCGCCTGGCTCGACGCGCTCGGCTTCGACCCCGACGCCGAGGCGCTGATCGCGCGGATGCAGGCCGACGACTTCTCGCACTCCGACCTCGAGCGGCGCGCCCGCCGCGTCCACGAGCGCCGGCTCGCCGCCGCGATCGACCGCGCGCTGCACAGCGCCGGCGACATCGACAGAATCGGAGCGGTCGGCCTTGAGCTGTTCGAGGCGTGCCTGCCGATCGTCCCGTACCTCCCCGCGCAGGCGTTCCTCGCGCGTGAGAAGGCAAAGCTGTCCGCGCGCGAGCCCGACCCGGTCCGCGTCGCGCTCGTCGCTGACGGCGTCGGCTCGATGCACGGCGTCACGCACACGCTCGACGAGATCCGCGAGCGCGGGCTGCCGGGCTTCGAGGTCGAGGTCGTCGGCACCGACCCGAACGTCGACCGCCGCCTGCCGGCGGTCGCCGAGGTCGACGTGCCGTTCTACCCCGGGCTGGAGATCGGCGTGCCGAGCCTGCCCGACGTCGCCGCCGCGCTGACCGAAGGCCGCTACGACCTCGTCCACCTCGTCTCCCCCGGCCCCGCCGGAATCGCGGCAGCGCTGATGGCAAGACTGCTCGGGCTGCCGGTCGTCGGCTCCTACCACACCGAGCTCGGCGCCTATGCCCGCCTGCGCAGCGCCGACGAGCGGATCGAGGCGGCCGTCGGGATGGCGCTCGCGGTCTTCTACGGGCAGTGCGGCCACGTCCTGTCGCCGAGCAAGGCGGCCGACGCGTCGCTCGCGGAGCTGGGGATCGAGGCCGAGCTGATCGGCCGCTGGGACCGCGGCGTCGACCTCGACCGCTTCTCGCCGACGCTGCGCCAGCGCGAGCAGTCCCACGACGAGCTGGTCGTCTTCTACGCCGGCCGCCTGACGCGCGAGAAGGGCGCCGACCTGCTGGCCGAGTCGTTCCTGCGCGCGCACGCGCGCGACCCGCGCCTGAAGCTCGCGCTCGCTGGCGGCGGGCCTGAGCAGGCCGCCCTGCGCGAGCGGCTTGGCGACGCGGCGCTGTTCCTCGGCTGGCTCGACGGCGACGCGCTCGCGCGCGCCTACGCCGACGCCGACCTGTTCCTGTTCGCGAGCGAGACCGACACGTTCGGCCAGGTGATCCTGGAGGCGCAGGCGAGCGGCCTGCCGGTGCTGGCGGTCGACGCTGGCGGCCCGCGCGAGCTGGTCGAGCATGGCCGCTCCGGCTGGCTCTCGGCGCCCGACGCGGCGGCGCTCTCCGACGCCCTGGTGGAGCTGGCCGCCAAGCCCGCGGTCCGCGCCCAGCTCTCCGCTGGCGGCCTCGACGCGGTCCGCCACCGCTCGTGGTCGAGCGCGCTGCGCCAGCTCGCCGACGGTTACAGCCGCGCGCTCGCGCTCGCGCCCGAGGCCGCGAGCGCCGCTGCCTGAGCCAGTCGAGCAGGTCGGCCTGCAACGCGCCGCACGTTGTGGGAGATTCGGCGCGAAAAAGTCGTTTCGGTCTTTATCGAATCGACTATTATGGTTGTCGGACAGTCAAACAAGCGGACCGCCCGCCAACACCGTCCCCGTCGCAAGGCGAGGGCGGGTGGAAACCAGACTTGACGGACGATCCCTCTGAAGCATCCAGGAGGATCCTCATGAGTATCCGCTACCTCTCCAACCTCGCGCTCGGCGCAGCTGGCGCGTTCCTCGTGGTCGCCACGCAGGCGTTCACGCAGAACACGATTCAGTGGCTGGCGTTCACCGTCGGCATCATCGCCATGTTGGTCGCCGCCGCCGAGATCGTCACCGTGCATGACCGTGTTCAGCGCATAACCGCTGCCGTCGCCGCAGGCGTCGGCGTCGTGTTGGTCGCGATGAGCCTGATCTTCACGATCACCACGGTTACTGCTCTTGCGCTGGCCCTGGGCCTGGCGCTCGCGCTGATCGCCCTCGTCGGCCTGACCGCCCATGAGCTGCGCGCCGAGCGCGTCGTGCATGAGCTGTCTGTCGAGGGCCGCTCGACGACGCTCGACCGCGAGGCTGCCGCGCTGTAGTCAGGCGCGCAGGCCAGAGCCGCAAGGCTCCTGAAGAGATGCGAGAGACGGCTCCGCTTCGGCGGGGCCGTCTCGCTTTAACCGCCTTGCATGGTCTCGCTCAGCGGCGCGGCAGGCGGCCGTTGAGCACGTAGCGGAGGATGTCGACGACCTGCGCGGGCTCGCGCGTGACGGCGAGCGCGGCGCGGTCGACCTCCTTGAGCGCGTGGTCGTGCTGCTCCGCGTGGAGCGTGATCAGCGGCTTGCCGAGCGCGGCCGCGTAGCCCGCGTCGAAGGCCGCGTTCCACTGGCGGTACTCGTCGCCGAAGCGCACGACGACGACGTCGCACTGCTCGATCAGCGTGCGCGTGCGGATCGCGTTGATCCCCGCGCCCTTGTTGTCCTTCCAGAAGTCCTGCGGCTCAGGGCCGAGGATCGCGACACCGCAGTCGTCGCTCGCGCCGTGGTCGGTGACGGGAGCGCTCAGCTCGACGTCGAGGTCCTCGTCCATCAGCGCGTTCGCGATACGCGCGCGCCAATCGGTGTGGATCTCGCCGGAGAGATAGACGTGCCAAGGCATGGGCCGCATCCTACGGGCCGGCGGAGGGCTCGCGACGAGCGCCGTGCGCGCGCGACGCCACCCCTGCGCCGGTCCAGCGGCTAGACGTTCTCGAGCCGGGCCTCTTCGATGATCGGCTCAAACAGCTCGACGAGGTTGCCGGAGGAGTCCTCGACGAGGACCTGCTTTCCGCCTACGCCGGTCACGATCTCGTTGCGCAAACGCACGCCCTCGCCTCGCAGTCGTACGACCGTCGCCTCGATGTCGTCGACCTCGAGCGCGAAGCGGTTCCAGCCCCCGGGCTTCGGTGTGGCGCCGTCTGACATCGCCTGCCCGCCGCCGGGCGCGAGCCCCGGAGCGCTCAGCAGCAGGCGCAGGTCGCCGTGCGTGAGCATCGCGAACGCAGGGGCGGGATGCATCCGCAGCTCGAAGCCGAGCCGGTCGCAGTAGAAGGCGATCGCCGCATCGACGTCATCGACGATGTAGCGGACGCTGACAGTGGCCATGAACCCTCCTCGTCGCGATTCTCAGACGCCACGCAGCCTACCCTCGCGAGGCGATAGACCTGGCTCCAAGCAGCGCGACGGCGAGGACGAGACGCTGTCCCTCGGCCTCCCACGCAAGGGGGCGAAAACCCTCAGCGGCCCTTAACGTGCTCTTTGGGTGCATGGGTAGTCTCGTCGTACCGATGGGGTCACCGAGACATCTCTGGACTGGCGAGTGGCGCGCCGAGTCCGACAAAGCACGCGACGAAGGCGCGACCGCCTTCCGCACGCCGCCGCCACGCCCGTCTGAGCAGGCATCGGACGGGCCGCCCGCGCCGTCGTCGCGGCCGCCCCGGCGTCGTGGCGGGATCCTCCTCGGCGTCCTCGTCGTCGCGCTCGCGATCGCCGCTGGCGCCTTCGCCGCGGGCATGCTGATCGACAACGGCAACAACGACGGCAAGGTCGACCCGCTCGCCGCGGTCGACAACAAGCCGATCAGACCGGTCGCCGGCAGAACGCGCGCGGGGATGATCTACACGCTCGACAGCCCGGCGGTCGTCTCGATCCGGACGAACACCGGCGAGGGCACCGGCTTCCTGATCGACGACAACGGCACGCTCGTGACCAACTTCCACGTCGTCGACGGCGCCTCGCACGTGATCGTCAAGTTCGGCCAGGACGGCGCCTCGGTCGACGGCGACGTGCTCGGAACCGACCCCTCTTCCGACCTCGCGGTCGTCAGCATCGACCCCGACAGCCTGCCCAAGGACGCGAGAGCGCTCAGATTCGCTGACTCCGACAAGGTCGCCGTCGGCGACTTCGCGGTCGCGATCGGCAACCCCTTCGGCCTTGACCGCACCGCCACGCAGGGGATCGTCTCCGGCCTCGGCCGCTCGATCAGAGCGCCCAACCAGTTCGAGATCGACAACATCATCCAGACCGACGCGCCGATCAACCCCGGCAACTCGGGCGGCCCGCTGCTGAACAGCGCGGGCGACGTGATCGGCGTCAACTCGCAGATCGCGACCGCCGGCGCCTCGACCGGCAACGTCGGGATCGGCTTCGCGATCCCCTCCAACATCGTCCGCACGATCGTCCCGCGGCTGGAGAGAGGCCAAGCGATCCCGCACGCATACCTCGGCGTCTCGACCGCGACGCCGGTGACCCCGTCGGCGACGGCCGCCGAGAACGGCGCCGAGATCGTGCTCGTCAGCCCCGACAGCCCGGCCGCGCAGGCCGGTCTGAAGAGAGGCGACGTGATCACAGACATCAACGGGACCGCGGTCAACACGCCCGAAGACGTCGTCCAGGACGTCTCCAGATACCACCCTGGCGACGAGATCAACGTCTCGGTCAGACGTGACGGCCACACGAGAACCATCAAGGTGAAGCTGGGCGACCGCCCGGCCAGAACGCCGTGAGCTTTGCAGCACCCCTTGTGTTGCTGGCGCTCCTGGCGCTGCCGCTGCTCGCTGCCTGGTACCTGCTCCAGCAGCGACAGCGCGCGGTCGCCGCGGAGGCGTTCGCCGCGCCGCGGATGCAGCCGTCGGTCGCGCCGAGACGGCCGGGCTGGCGTCGGCACGCGCCGATGCTCGTCTTCCTCGTCGCGCTCGCCGCGCTGATCTTCGCGGCGGCACGGCCGCAGCGCACGGTCGCGGTGCCGGTCCAGCGCGCCTCGATCATGCTCGCGACCGACGTCTCGGGCTCGATGCTGTCGACCGACGTCCAGCCCAACCGGCTGATCGCCGCCAAGCGCGCCGCGCGCCAGTTCGTCAGCGACGTGCCCAAGGGCGTCAACGTCGGCGTGATGGCGTTCAACACCGCGGCGACCGTGCTGCAGAGCCCGACGCGCGACCACGACGCGGTCGACCTCGCGATCGACCGCCTCCAGGTCAGCGGCGGGACCGCGACCGGGCAGGCGATCCTGACCGCGACGAGATCGCTGGAGAACCAGCCCGGCGTCGACGGCAGAAAGCCGCCGGCGGCGATCGTGCTGATCTCCGACGGCACGTCGACCAACGGCGTCGACCCGCTCGAGGCCGCGGCCGAGGCGAAGCGGCTCAACATCCCGATCTACACCGTCGCGTTCGGCACCGACAACGGCACGATCACCGTGCCCGACAGAAGAACCGGCGAGTCGCAGACCAAGCGCGTGCCGCCGGACCCGACCGCGCTGCGCCAGATCGCCGAGGCGACCGGCGGCGAGAGCTTCACGGCCGAGAGCGCCGAGGGGCTGAAGGCGGTCTACCAAAGACTTGGCTCCCAGCTCGGCACCGAGCAGGAGAAGCACCAAATAACCGCGGCGTTCGCCGCCGGCGGCCTCGTGCTGCTGTTGGCCGGCGCCGCCCTCTCGCTCGGCTGGTTCGGCCGACCGATCTGACCTGATCCTGGAAAGGAGCCCTGCGCCCGATGTTCGACGACCCACAACCGCCTGAGGACCGCTACGCGCGCAAGGACGACCCGCGCGACGCGCTCGAAGAGGCGCTGCACGAGATCAAGCGCGTGATCGTCGGCCAGGACGCGATGCTCGAGCGGCTGCTGGTCGCGCTGCTCGCCGGCGGCCACGTGCTGCTCGAAGGCGTCCCTGGCCTCGCCAAGACGCTGACGGTGAAGACGCTCGCGCAGGTCCTCGGCGGCAGCTTCAAGCGCATACAGTTCACGCCCGACCTCGTCCCGGCCGACCTCGTCGGCACGCGCGTCTACCGGCCCGACACCGGCAGGTTCGAGACGGAGCTGGGTCCCGTCTTCGGCAACTTCCTGCTCGCCGACGAGATCAACCGCGCGCCCGCGAAGGTGCAGTCGGCGCTGCTCGAGGTGATGCAGGAGCAGCAGGTGACGATCGGCGGGGAGAGCTTCTCGACGCCGCGCCCGTTCCTCGTGCTCGCGACGCAGAACCCGATCGAGTCGGAGGGGACCTACCCGCTGCCCGAGGCGCAGGTCGACCGCTTCCTGATGAAGGTGCTCGTCGACTACCCGTCGATGACCGAGGAGGCGGCTGTCGTCGACCGCTCGCTCGGCGCCGTCGCCGCCCCGCGCGAGAGGCTCTCGATCGCCGACCTCGACCGCTTCGCGGAAGCGTCGCAGCGGGTGCTGGTCGACCGTGAGGTGATCCAGTACGCCGTCACGCTCGCCGACGCGACGCGCCGGCCACAGAAGTACGGCCTCGACGACATCGCGCCGTTCATCGAGTACGGCGCCAGCCCGCGCGGGCCGATCGGCCTTGTGCAGGCGGCGCGCGCGCTGGCGCTGCTGCGCGGCCGCGGCTATGTCGCCGTCGCCGACGTGCGCGACCTCGCGCCCGACGTGTTGCGCCACCGGATCGTCCTCTCCTACGACGCGCTGACCGAGAACGTCAGCGCGGACGAGGTGCTCAACCGCGTCTTCGCCGCGGTCGACGAGCCGCCGGCCGACCACCTGCACCGCCCTGAGGCCGCCGCCTAGAGGACGCTGATGTCGCCGCGGCTGACACGACCGGCAGGCCGGCAGGGCCCGGGCCATATACCGCACATGCTGCTGGAGTCGCTCGACCTGATCGTCGCGCGGCGCGCCTCGGGCGCGCTGCCGGGCGACCGGCGCTCGGCCGGCCTCGGCGCCGGCACCGAGCTGGCGCAGCTGCGGCCGTACGTTGTCGGCGACGACGTGCGCCAGATCGACGCGGCGGCGACCGCGCGCACCGGCACGCCGCACGTGCGCCTGCACGTGCCCGAGCGGACGCTGACGACGTGGATCGTCCTTGACCTGTCGCCGTCGATGGCGTTCGGGACCGCTCAGCGGCTGAAGTCCGACGTCGCCGAGGGCGTCACGATGGTCGTTGGGCGGCTGGCGATCCGCCGCGCCGGCCACGTCGGGCTGATGACGTTCGGCCACGGGACGCCGAGGCTGCACCCGCCGAGAGCGTCGAAGCCGGGGGTCGTCGCGCTGCAAAGGGCGCTTGCAGAGGGCGTCGCGCCCGACGGCCACCACCAGCCCGGCGCGATGCGCGACGCGCTGCGGCGAGTCGGCCGCGTCGCGACGCAGCCTGGCCTCGTCGTCGTGATCTCCGACTGGCGCGACGAGGACGACTGGACGCGCGCGCTCGGGGCGCTGCGGGCGCGCCACTCCGTGATGGCGATCGAGGTCCGCGACCCGCGCGAGGCGTCCGTGCCGGCGGTCGGCCGGCTCGCGCTCGTCGACCCTGAGACAGGCGAGCGGATCGAGGTCGACACCTCGCGCCAGGCGGTGCGCGACCGCTTTGAACAGATCGAGGCCGAGCGCCGCGCGACCGTCGCGAGGGAGCTGCGGCGGCTGCAGGTCGAGCACATCGTCTTGAGCACGGGCTCCGACTGGATCCACGACCTGGGGCGGCGGCTGTCATGAGCATGCGCTGGGCGTGTGGTTCCTTGGGTGGCGCTCGATGAGCTTCGGCTCGCCGATCTGGCTGCTGGCGCTGCTGCTGATCCCGGCGCTGATCGCGCTGTGGTCCGCCAACCGGCACCGCGGGCGCAGATACGCCGTCCGCTTCACCGGCGTCGCGGCGCTGAAGCAGGCGGCGGCGGTCGTGCCCGTGTGGCGGCGGTACCTGCCAGCGGGGCTGCTGCTGTGCGCGCTCGCGCTGCTCTCGCTGGCGCTCGCCAAGCCGCAGCGGACCGTCGGCGTGCCGATCGAGAAGGCGTCGATCATGCTCGTCACCGACCACTCGCGCTCGATGCTCGCGCAGGACGTCGACCCAGACCGCATCACGGCCGCCAAGCGCGCCGCGCAGCGGTTCCTGAAAAAGCTGCCGCCGGCGATCAGAGTCGGCGTCACGACCTACTCCGACGCGCCCGACGGCACCCAGCCGCCGACGGTCGACCGCTCGCTGATCCGGAGCACGATCGACGCGCAGATCGCTGACGGCGGCACTGCGACCGGCGACGCGCTGCAGGTCGCGCTCGACACGCTGCAGCGTCAAGGCGGCAGCAACGGCGAGAGAATCCCGTCCGCGATCGTGCTGCTGTCCGACGGCGCGACGACCGAGGGCGTCGACCCGGTCGGGGTCGCGCACGAGGCCGGCGACGCGAGAGTCCCGATCTACACCGTCGCGCTCGGCACGAGGGACGCGACGGTCCCCAACCCGGTGCCCGGCTTCGGCCAGCCGCCGGTGCTGCCAGCCGCGCCCGACCCGACGACGCTGCGCGAGATCGCGGAGGCGTCCGGCGGCCAGGCCTTCCAGGCTGAGGACGACCAGCAGCTCTCCTCGATCTACGACGCGCTCGGCTCCCAGCTCGGCACGAGAGACGAGAAGCGCGAGGTCACCGCCGCCTTCGCGATCGCCGGCATGCTGTTCCTGCTCGGGGCCGCCGGCGCATCGGTGAAGTCGTCGGGGCGGCTGCCGTAGGCAGCCTCGCTCACTCCCGCGGGCGAGAGATCACTCGTCGCGCAGCCATGCGCCCAGCAGCGGGTCGACCACGCGATAGCCGCTGCGCGTAGCCTCATCGCGCAGGAGGGTGCCGTTGCCGAGCAGCCGGTCGATCGCCGTTCTTATCGATCCGCTCTTGCGCAGGCCGAAGCGCGCCGACGCTTCTCTGCCAGTGAGCGGCACGGTGCGATGGGCGATCGCCTTCAGCACTCGCCGCTCCAGGTCGCTCGCCGTGTCCCAGACGATCTGCACCTCGCCATGGGCCTCGCGGCGGGCGTCGTCGTAGGCGGTCGACCAGGCGGCGAGGTCGGCGGTCTCGCCGCTCGGCGTGTTGAGGAAGAGGTGGTGCGCGAGCAACATCGCGCGCTGCGGGTGGCCCTCGCTTGCGTCGAGCAGCGGCTCGAACGCGTCGCCGAGCGCGCGGCCTCTCGCCGAGAAGCGCGCGCTGAGGAACGTCTCCAGGTCGACCGGCGGCAGCGGGCCCAGCTCGACCGGCGCCGCTTGGCCGAAGAAGGCGTGGCGCCGGTCGGAGAACAGCTCGCGCATCAGGCCCGGGTGCGACCCGCTGAAGAGGTAGGAAGCGGCGCTGCCATGACCCTCGATCACCGAGCGGAAAAGGCCTGGCAGCGCTGGGTCGATGCGGAAGACCTCCTGGAACTCGTCGAACGCGATCAAGCACGTGCGTCCGGTGCGGTCGTGAATCCTTCTCGGCAGCGACAGCCGCTCGATCAGGCCGGGCGCTGAGAGCTGCGCCTGCGCTCTCACCCCGACGCCGCCTGGCGCCACGCTTACGGTCGGGCGCCACGTCCGCACGAGCGCTTTGAGCCACTGCTGCAACGGGCTGTCGAGCTGCTCGCGGTACGCAAGCTCGATCCGCTCAGAGACGTCGGCGGCCGTCACGCAGCCGAGGAAGTTCACCTCGACGGTGTGGGCGCCATCGTCGCGGGCGGCCGAGAGGACCGCCCGGATCAGCGACGTCTTGCCGAAGCGGCGCGGGCCTTCGAGGCGGCTGTTGCGTCCGTCGAACGCCCGCTCGCGCAGCTCCGCGAGCGCGGCTTCACGGCCGACGAGGTTGGCGGGGTCAAGCGGCTCGTCATAGACAAACGGGGAGCTCATAGCGCGGTGCTCACCGTAGCACCTTTTCGTGCCTTTTTTAGCACCATCTGGTGCTATTTTTAGCACCGTGTCGCTCAGGCGCCATGCGCTGCGGCTGCTGCTAGCTTCCCGCGGCGTGAGCGACGAGCGGCGCGAGGACTATGCCCATCGGCTCGAGATGCCGACGCGGTGGGCCGACAACGACATCTACGGGCATCTCAACAACGTCGAGTACTACGCCTTCTTCGACACGCTGATCAACACCTGGCTGATCAGGGAGGGCGGGCTCGACATCCACAACGGCGAGGCGATCGGAGTCTGCGCGGAGTCGAGCTGCCGCTACTACGCCTCCTTCGAGTTCCCCGAGGTCGTCGAGGGAGCGCTGCGGGTCGGGCACCTCGGACGCTCCAGCGTCCGCTACGAGATCGGCCTGTTCAAGGCCGGCATGGACCACCCTGCCGCCACCGGCGAGTTCGTCCACGTCTTCGTCGACCGCGCGGAGCGCCGCCCCGCCGCGATGGGCGCGAAGATGCGAGGCGCGCTCGAGCGGCTCGTCATGATCAGAGCGGAGTGACGACCGTCCACGGGGTGACGGCGTGGGCGACGACGAGGCCGGCCGCGACGTAGGGGTCCTCGGCGAGGAAGCGCTCGACCGCGGCCGTGTCGCGCAGGACGAAGGCGCCACCGTCGACCGGGTCGCCGACCGCGCCGGCCATCACCATCACGCCCTCTCTGCTCATCGCCTCGATCAGGCCGAGGTGGCCGGCGCGGTGCTCTTCGCGCCGCACGAGGATGTCGGCGACGTAGTCGTAGGTGAGCAGCTGCAGCGTCTGGGGCATGCGGCAACCGTAGCGCCGCCACGCGGGCGGCGCGGGCGAGTCATCGGCGACCGGGAGGGGCGGTAAGCCCGACACGTCCCCCTGCTGAACGGCGGCCGCGGGGCGGGCGCGGCGCGGCCGGGCGAGAGCGGGGCGCTACGCCTCCGCCGCCTTCAACACCGTCGTCCCCGCCGCGCGCAGCCAGACGATCTCGCCGCTGCCGAGCTCGAGCTCGTCGGCCTCCGTGCGGGTGATCTGGGCGGTGAGCGCCTCGCCGCTGGTCAGCATCAGCTCGACGCGGACCTCGAAGCCGAGGTGGATCACGCGCGAGACCATCGCTTCCAGCGCGCCGTCGCGCGGCTGCGCCGAGAGCGCGATGTCGTGCGGGCGCACGAGCCGGTCGCCGAGCTGGCTGACCGGGCCAAGGAAGCCCATCACGAACGCGTTCGACGGTCTGTCGTAGAGCTCGCGCGGGGAGCCGAACTGCTCGATTCTCGAGTTGTCCATCACCGCGATCTTGTCGGCGATCGACATCGCCTCCTCCTGGTCGTGCGTGACCAGGAGCGTCGTCACGTGGACCTCGTCGTGGAGCCTGCGCAGCCACTCGCGCAGCTCGGCGCGGACCTTCGCGTCCAGGGCCCCGAAGGGCTCGTCGAGCAGCAGCACCCTCGGCTGCACCGCCAGCGCGCGAGCCAGCGCCATCCGCTGGCGCTGGCCGCCGGACAGCTGGCTCGGGTAGCGCTTCTGGTAGCCGGCCAGCCCGACGATCCGCAGCAACTCGTCAACACGCTCGTTGACCGCCGCCTTCGGCTGGCGCCGCACGGTCAGGCCGAACGCGACGTTGTCGCGCACGGTCATGTGCTTGAAAGCCGCGTAGTGCTGGAAGACGAAGCCGATCTCACGCCGCTGCGGCGCGATGTTGGTCGCGTCTCTCCCCTCGATCAGCACGCGCCCGCTGTCGGGCGACTCGAGCCCGCCGATGATCCGCAGCAGCGTCGACTTGCCGCTGCCGCTCGGGCCCAGCAGGGCCGTCAGCGACCCGTCGGGAACCTCGATCGAGACGTTGTTCAGCGCCGTGTAGTCGCCAAACTGCTTGCTGACGCCTTCGACGGCGATCATGCGCGGTCCTCCTCTTCACGGCGGGGGTTGATGAGCGTCATCGCCAACAGCGTGAGCAGCGCGATGACCGCCAGCAGCGCCGACGCTGCGTACGCGCCGGAGAGGTCGAAGTTGGTGTAGCGCTTCTGTACCAGCAGGGTCAGCGTCTGCGTCTGGCCCGAGATCTGGCCCGAGACGACCGAGACGGCGCCGAACTCCCCGATCGCGCGCGCGACCGACAGCACGACGCCGTAGATCAGCCCCCAGCGGATCGACGGCAGCGTGATCCGCCAGAAGCTCTGCCAGCCGTTCGCGCCGAGCGTCGCGGCGGCCTGCTCCTGCTCGTCGCCGATCTCTCTCAGCACCGGCGCGACCTCGCGCACGACGAACGGCAGCGAGACGAAGATCGTCGCGAGCACGATGCCGGGCACCGCGAAGATCACCTGGATGCCGGCGTCAGCGAGCGCGCCGCCGAACCAGCCGTGGACGCCGTAGACGAGCACGAGCGAGAGGCCGATCACGACCGGCGAGATCGCGAACGGCAGGTCGATCAGCGCGTTCAGCAGGCCCTTGCCGCGGAATCTCCCGCGCACGAGCGCGAGCGCCATCACGATCCCGAAGATCGCGTTGAGCGGCACGGCGATCGCTGTCACCTCGAGCGTGAGCGTGAAGGCCGAGATCGCCGCGGGCGTCGTAATCGAGTCCCACACGGCGCCGACGCCGTGCTCGAAGGTGCGGTAGAAGACGACGCCGACCGGCACGAGCAACAGCCCCGCCAAGTAGACGAGGCCGACCGTGCGCAGCGCGATCCGCCACGGGCGGCTAACGGTCATGGCGGCTCCCCCACTGTCCGACGAGGCGGATCGCGAACAGCACGAGCAGCGAGACGAGCAGCAGCACCGTCGCCGTCGCCGCTGCCTCGATCGGCGCGTCGCTCTCGATCTGCTTGAAGATGAAGACGGAGCTGACCTGCGTGTGAAACGGGACGTTGCCGGAGATCAGCACAACCGAGCCGAACTCGCCGATCGCCCGCGCGAACGCGAGCGCGCCGCCGCTGAGGATCGCGGGCGCAAGGTTAGGCAAGATGATCCGGCGAAAGACCGTGAAGTTGCGCGCGCCGAGCGACAGCGCCGCCTCCTCCATCTCTCTGTCGAGCTCGATCAAGACTGGCTGGACCGATCGGATGATGAACGGAAGGGTGACGAACAGCAGCGCAAGCAGCACAGACCACTGCGTGTAAGCGATGTTGATCCCGAACGGGCTTCTCGGGCCGTAGAGCGTCAGCAGCACGAGGCCGGCGACGATCGTCGGCAGCGCGAACGGCAGGTCGATCAGCGCGTTGACGAGTCTCTTGCCGGGGAATCTGTCGCGCACCAGCACCCAGGCGATCATCGTGCCGAAGACGGCGTTGACGGCGGCGGTGAGCAGTGACACGAGCAGGGTGAAGCGCAGCGCCGAGACGGCCTGCCTGCTGGAGACAGCGTCCCAGAACGTGCTCAAGCCGCCGTCGGTCGAGCGGACCACGACGGCAGCGAGCGGGATGAGGACGATGATCGACAGCCACAGCGTGGCGACGCCAAGGCCCAGCGCTCCTGAGGAGCGCCAGGCCGGGCGTCGCCGCGCGGCGACGCGATCGGGAGTGATCGTGGTCGAGCTCACTTCGCCGTCGAGACTCCTGCGTTCTCCTCGAGCTTCGTGATCGAGCCGTTGTCGAGGTCGAAGAACTCGTCGTTGACTCTGTCCCAGCCGCCGAGGTCCTCGATCGTGAAGATGTTGGCCGGCGTCGGGAACTCGGATCTGTGCTCGTCGAGGACGCTCTGCTCGACCGGGCGGTAGCCCCAACTGGCGAAGCGCTCCTGGGCCGGTCTCGACAGGACGTAATTGAGGAACGTTCTCGCCGCCGGCGGGGCGTCGGTCGTGTTCGCGATGTCGATGTTGATCTTGATCGTGTCGTCAGGTATGACGTAATCGACGTCCTCGCCCTGTCTCTGCGCCGTCGTCGCCTCGTACTCGTAGGAGAGCAGCACGTCGGCGTCGCCGTTGAGGAAGTCCTGCAGCGCGTCACGGCCCGATCTGTCCTGCACCGGCACGTGGGTGAGCAGCTCTCTGAGATAGTCGAGGCCGGCCTGCGGGTCTCTGCCCTCTCTCGCCGCCTGGCCGTACGCCGCAAGCATGTTCCACTTCGCCGCCCCCGAGGTGTAGGGGTTCGGCGTGAGGACCTTGACGCCCGGTCTGATGAGGTCGTCCCACGTTCTGATGCCCTTCGGATTGCCTCTGCGCACGACGAAGGCGACGACCGAGGTCGTCACGAGGCCTCTGTTGGGGCCGCTGTTCCAGTCGGGCGAGACGAGTCTGTCGTCGACCAAACGCGTCATGTCGGGCTCGGTCGAGAAGGTCACGACGTCGGCTCTCTGGCCGGCCTCGACCGCGCGGGACTGGTCGCCGGAGGCGCCGTAGGAGGAGGTGAAGCCGACGTCTTTCCCGTCCGGCGTCTTGTTGAAGTCCGGGATGACCTGGTCGTAGACGACCTCGGGGGTCGAGTAGGCGACGAGCGACAGCTTCGTTCTCGCGTTGCTCGGTCCGGCCGCGGCGGCGCCCGCATCCGTCTCGTCAGACGCGCCGCCGCAGCCGGCAACGGCCAGAGCGACAAGCGCGGCGAGTAATGCGAAAAGGACGGGTCTGCGAGCTTTCACGTGTTCCTCCCAGAAACAGACGAAATCGGATTGGGATTGGGCATATTACACATTCCGCACCAATCCAGTCGGCATAACAAGTTTGATGTGGAAAGGATGCGGTGGTGGGATCGATTCGCCGTGGTTGCTGGATCACCCGTAAACCGGTGCTTGGATGCGCGGCGCGAGGAGGGACCAGGAGGCGGTCCGGGGCCCGGGCGGGCGGGCGCGAGGGGTCGCTTCAGAGCGGCCGGCGACGGCCCACCGCGCGAGCGCGCGGCGAGCGGTCCCCTCAGCCGCCCGCAGCGAGCTGCGCGCGGAGGGCGATGACGCGGGCGGCGGACTCGGCGACGCGGGCGCGGAGCGCGGGGCTTCTGGTCGCCGCGGCGATCAGGGCGGTGCGGGCGAGCGGGAAGGAGCCAGGTCCGGTCAGCAGCATCAGGTCGTCGCCAGCGGCGAGCGAGCGGACGGCCGCGAGGCCGACGTCGGCTCTGCCCGGGGTCGCGTCGTCGACCGCTTTGGCTTCGAGCGAGTCGGTGATCACGACGCCGTCGAAGCCGAGCGTACCGCGCAAGAGGTCGGTGACGATCGGGTGCGACTGCGAGGCGATGCGGCTCGGGTCCAGACCGGGATAGCGGGCGTGGCCGACCATCACGAGCGGAGCCCCAGCCGCGATCGCGGCTCTGAACGGGACGAGGTCGCGCGCGAGCATCGCGGTGCGGGAGCGGCCGATCGTCGCGCTGCCGTTGTCGGTGTTCTCAGTCGCGCCGCCGTCACCGGGGAAGTGCTTGGCGGCGGCAGCGACGCCGCTGGCGCGGTAGGCGCCGACGGCGGCGGTGACCGCGGCCGAGACGGCCGCGGCGCCGCCCGGGAAGGCGCGGCCGGCCATGAACGAGCCGGGCGTCGTCGCGACGTCGGCGACGGGGCCGAGCGTGACGTTGACGCCGACCGCTCTCAGCGCTCTCGCTGCCGCGCCGGCGTTTGCGCGGACGACGGCGGCCGAGCCTTGACGCGCCTGCCCGGTCGTCGGCGGCGCGAACTTCAGCGTGCGGATGTCGCCGCCCTCCTGGTCGAGGCTGACGATCGCGTCTCCCCCGGCCGCTCTCTGAACCCGCCCGGTGAGCGCGCGAACGCTGCTCGTCGACGGCGCGTTGCCGCCGAACAAGATCACCCCCGCCGCCCTCCCGCCATGCAGCGCGTCGGTCAGATAGGCGGGCGGCGTCGTCCCCGAGAAAGAGATCACCAGCAGCTCCCCGACCTGGCGCGCAAGCGACATTCTCGCCACGGTCGCTCTCGCCGCAGTGGGCGCGGCCGAGGAGCGTGCCACGCCCCTCCCGCTCCCCGCCGAGCGTGCGGCGACGGACGACGGGGGCGCTGGCCCCTCGCCGCCGTCCGCCGCGCCGACGATCAGGCCGCCGACGAGGGCGGCGAGCCCGACGAGCAGCAACATGAGCCGCCGGCGGCGGATCGCGGTTGGGCCGTGGGTCGAGCGGCGGGGCATCGCCCCAGGACCCTAAGCGTCAGGCGTGTCGGATGCGACGACGCCCACGTGCCGGCGAGCCGATCTCGGCCAGCGGGGGCGAGCGTCGGTTTCGCCGCGTGACGGCGGATCTCCGGCGGTCAGCCGCCGACGACGCGGGCGCTGATTCGCTCGATCAGCTGAGCGAAGGTGAGGCCGGCGTGCTCGGCGGCGAGTGGGGTTGGGCCCGTCTCGGTCAGGCCGGGGATCGTGTTGATCTCGAGCACGAGCGGGCTCGCTTCGTGCTCCAGGCGGATGTCCACGCGAGCGAAGTCGCGGCAGCCCGCCGCCGCGTAGGCGTCGGCGGCGACCTGTCTGACGCGGGCGTCGACCTCGTCGGGGAGGCCCGCCAGCCGGACCGTTGCGGAGCCGATCTCGTAGTGGGCCTGGAAGGAGTAGTACTCGTCGTCGGCCATCACGATCTCGACGACCGGGAGCGGCTCGGGCGCGCTTGCGGGCCCGAGCACCGTCACCGCCAGCTCGCGGCCGGGGACGAACCTCTCCAGCAGCACGCGGTCGTCGTAGCTCATCGCCCCCAGCACGGCGCCGCCGAGCTGAGCGCGCTCCTGGACCACGGCGAGGCCGAACGACGAGCCCTGGCGCGCCGGCTTCACAACCATCCGGCCGTCGAACTGCTGCCACAGCGGGTCAAGCGTCTTGCCCGCGCCGTAGTCGGCGAACGCCTGCTTGGTGAACGAGTGCCATGACGGCGTCGGCACGCCGCGCAGCTCGCAGAGGCTCTTGAACGTGTGCTTGTCGAGGCAGATCGCGGAGGCGAGCGCGTCGGAGCCCGTGTAGGGCACCTGCAGGATCTCGAGCAGGTCCTGAACCGTGCCGTCCTCGCCGCCGACGCCGTGCAGCGCGATGAAGACGAAGTCGGGCTTGACTCGCTGGACGACGTCGACGAAGTCGGCGCCGACGTCGATCAGCTCGACGTCATGGCCGAGCGTGCGCAGCGCCTTCGCGGCCTGCTGGCCCGAGCGCGTGCTGACCTCGCGCTCCAGCGACCGCCCGCCGTAGGCGACGAGCGCGCGCATCAGGCCGCTGCCGATCTCGCGTGACGGTCGATCAGGGCTGAGGCGAAGGTGCGGGTGGTCGAGCGTTCCTCGCGCGCTTCCGCGAGGCCGATCGCGAGCAGCTCGTCGAGCAGGTCGGGGAAGGCGAGGCCAGTCGGCTCGAACAGGTAGAAGGCGAACGAGCCGGGGACGGTGTTGGGCTCGTTGACGACGATGCGCGCGCCGTCGTCAAGCACGAAGAAGTCGTAGCGCGTGACGCCCGCAACGCGCAGGGCGCGGTGGGCCTTCGCGGCCTCGGCTTGGACGCGCGCGCGCAGCTCAGGCGCGACGTCGGCGGGGATGATGCGGTCGGCCGAGGCCATGCCGGCGCCGCTGCCTCCGCCCTTGGCGCCGCCGCCCGCTTTGGCCCCGCCAGCCGGGGCGCCCTTCGTCGAGCCGCCCTTCCCGGCGCCGGCGCTCAGGTACTTGTCCTCGAAGGTGAGGCCGTCCGCGCTGCCGAGGGGGCGCTCGACCTCGGAGACGTGCAGCTCGCCGCCCGGCCGCCCGAGGACAGCGCAGTTGAGCTCGATCGCGCCGGTCGCGAACGGCTCGACAACCGCCTGGCGGTCAAGCTCGAACGCCAGCTCCAACGCCTCTTCGACCTCGATCGCAGCGTCGGCGCGCGCGACGCCGATCGACGAGCCGAGCGTCGCGGGCTTGACGACGACCGGCGGCGGGAACGTCTCGGCCAGCTCTTGCAGCACGGCGGCGCGGTCCTGCTCCCACTCGCCGCGCTCGACCCGCCGGTGCGGCAGCACGTCGATGCCGGCTTCCTTCAGCACGGTCTTCGCGAGGTGTTTGTCCATCCCGACCGCGAACGCCGCGACGCCGCGGCCGGCATGCGGGATCCCGGCCAGCTCGAGCGCGCCGAGCAGCGCGCCGTCCTCGCCGCCGGTGCCGTGGATCGCGTTGAGCACGACCGTGATCGGCAGCGCTCTGTCACCGCGCAAGCGGGAGGCCGAGGGCTCGACGAACAGCGCGTCAGGCGATCCCAGGCGCAGCTGGACCGGCCGCGCGCCGCGCGGCGGCGACTGCGTGAACGCCGACACCTCGCGCAGCTCCTCCCCTGTCCACCAGCGGCCGTCCTTGCCGACGTACAGCGGGATCACGGCGTGGCGCTCCGCCAGCACCGCCATCGCTTGCTGGGCCGTGATGATCGAGACGTCGTGCTCGACCGACGGGCCGCCGAAGACGACGCCGACGGTCTGTCCGGAGGGGAGAGGCATGGGCGGGGAGATTAGCCGGTGGGACGGATTTCCAGGACATGACGGATTCACGCAGGTGATCGCAATCAACGTGCCTGGAAAGGCAATTCCAGGACGTGATGTCATCATCCGTTGACGTGCCGACCCTTGCCGACACGACCTCGACCGTCACGATCGACGGTCTCAGACTGCGCGTTGCGCACACCAGACCGGCCGGGGTCGACCACCCGCCGGCTGCCTTGGTGCTGCATGGGTGGGGCGCGAGCATCGACGCGATGGGGTCGATCCTCACTGGGCTGCGCGATCAGGTCGAGCTCGTCGCGCCCGACCTGCCTGGCTTCGGCGAGTCCGACATGGTCCCGGCCCCGTGGACGAACGCCGACTACGCGCGGCTCGTCGTCAGACTCGCGGACCAGCTTGGAATCGACCGGTTTGCGCTGATCGGGCACTCGCGCGGCGCGGCGATCTCGCTCGTGATCGCGACCGAGCCGGCCTCGCGCGAGCGCGTCGAGCGGATGATCTTCACGGGCGGCGCCGGCATCAAGCCCAGACATGGCGCCGACTACTACGGCAAGGTCGGGATGGCGAAGCTCGGGCGGGCAGCGGCTGCGGTCGGCGGTGCGCCTGGCAAGAAGCTGCAGCAGCGGATCCGCGGCAAAGTCGCCTCAGCCGACTGGCTCGCGGTTCCCGAGGCGCTGCGCGGGACGCTCAGCAACGTGCTCGCCGAAGACCTCTCCCCTCGTCTCGCGCGCGTGAGCGCGCCGACGCTGCTGCTGTGGGGCGAAAGAGACGAGGACACGCCGCTGTGGATGGGTGAGCGGATGGAGCGCGAGATCCCGGGCGCGGGCCTCGTCGTGCTGAGAGGCGGCGGCCACTACGCCTACGCCGAGCAGGCTGCCCACTTCAACGTCGTCGCCGCGCACTTCTTGACGCAGGCGGGCGCGAAGAGCGCCCCGAGAGCGGACGAGCAGCGGTGACCGTCCTCACGTCGATCATCGTCGCCCTGGCGGCGCTCGTCGCGCTGGGCGGGGCGAGCCACCTGCTGCTGCACGTCTTCCAGCAGGAGCACTACGAGGCGAGACGGCTCTACGTGTGGGTCGCGCAGGCGTACGGGGTCCGGCTCGCGCTGCCGGAGGCCGGGCTGCTGCTCGTCGGCGGAGTCGCTGCGGCGGTGGCCGGGAGCGCAAGCAGCGTCGTCGGGCTGATCGTCGCGATCGCGCTGCTGGCGCTCGCCGCGCGCGCGGCGCGGACCGTCTGGACGCGGGAGCAGATCAAGCCACTCGTCTTCACCCCGCGCGCGAGACGGCTGTTCTGGCTGCAGCTCACCGACGGGGCGTTCCCGCTCGCGCTCGTGATAGCCGCGGGCGAGTCGCAGAGCTGGTCGCCAGCGGCCGTCGGGGCGGTCGGGGCGCTCGTGCTGCTCGTCGCGCCGTGGCTGCTCGGCACCGTCGTCAACGCCTCGCTGAGACCGATGCAGCAGGCTGACAACCGCCGCTTCGTGCGCAGAGCCCAACAGCGGCTGGAGGAGGTCAGACCGCTCGTCGTCGGGATCACCGGCTCCTACGGCAAGACGACGACGAAGGCCTGCGTCGCCGCCGTGCTCGACCTGCTCGGGCCCTCATATCCGACGCCCGCCTCGTTCAACAGCCAGCTCGGCGTCGTGCGCGCGATCAACGAGGGGCTGCAACGAGAGCACCAGTCGTTCGTCGTCGAGATGGGCGCCTACCGCGTCGGCGACGTCAAGCAGCTGTGCGACCTCGTCCACCCGCAGGTCGGGGTGCTGACGGCGATCGGCCCGGCCCACCTCGAGCGGTTCGGCTCGCTCGACGTGACCGAGCAGGCGAAGGGCGAGCTGGCTGACGCGATGCCGCCGCATGGCCTCTTCGTCACCCGCGCCGACGACGAGCGCACCGCCCGCGTCGCGCGCACCCGCGCAGCCGGCCGGGTCCTCCTCTTCAGCCCCACCCCCCACCCCGACGCCGACGTCTGGGCCGAGGACGTCACGCTCCGTGACGGGCGCACGCACTTCACCGTTGTCGCGAGAGCGGGGGCCGCCGGTCCTGACGAGCAGCGCGCCGAGGCTCGGGCGAGGCTGCTTGGGGACCACAACGTCGCGAACCTGCTGGCGGCTGCGGCCGTCGGGGTCGGGCGGGGGCTGGCGCTAGCCGATGTCGCACGGGCGCTTGGCCGTGTGGCGCCGCCGGACCACCGCCTCTCGACGATCGTCAACAGAGCAGCCGGCGTGGTCGTGATCGACGACTCCTACAACGCCAACCCCGAGGGCGCCGCGGCGGCGCTTGGGGTGCTGCGCGACCATCCGGCGACGCGGCGGCTGCTCGTCACGCCCGGGATGGTCGAGCTCGGCGAGCGCGAGCAGGAGGAGAACCGCCGGCTCGGGACGCTCGCGGCGGACGTCGCCGACCTCGCGATCCTGATCGGGCCGCGCGGAGAGGACGTCGCCGAGGGGATGCGCGCGGCTGGCGCGCCCGACGAGAAGATCCTTGTGATGAGCGACGGGCCCTCGGCCCACGCCAAGCTCGCAGAGCTCACGCGCTCCGGCGACGTGATCCTCTTCGAGAACGACCTGCCTGACGTGTACGCGTAGCGCAGGGCCGCGCCCGAGCGGGCCGCCCTCCCCGAGCCGCGTCAACCTCTGGTCGCTCAGCGACCACGCACTCACGCGGCTCCACCGAGTTGGCGCGTTGGCGTTGTCGATTCCGACGTGGGCGTTCGACACCATCGCGTACGGTCATCACATCGAAGGAGCGACGATGCAATACGCGCTGCTGATCTACATGGACGAGCAGGCTGACCGCAACGAAACGGCGAGAGCGGCGATGCACGAGCATTTCGACGCCTTTACCGGGCTGCTCGTGGAGCGTGAGGCGATGCGCGGCGGGGCGGAGCTGGCCACGGCGGCGACCGCGACGACGATCCAGAAGCAGCAGGCGACCGCGACCGACGGGGTCGTCACCGACGGGCCCTACGCGGAGCTCGCCGAGCAGCTCGCTGGCTTCTACCTGATCGAAGCGCCCGACCTCGACGCGGCGCTCGACCTCGCGAGACGGCTGCCGGCGAAGACCGTCGAGGTCCGCCCGATCATCCCGCAGATGGAAGCCGGTGCTTGAGCCGACGCTCGACAGCGTCTATCGCGTCCAGGCGGGCCGGCTGCTCGCGCTGCTCGTCGGTGAGCTGCGCGACTTCGACCTCGCCGAGGACGCCCTGCAGGAGGCGTGGGAGGCCGCGGCCCGGCAATGGCCGCGCGACGGCCTCCCCGCCAACCCGGGCGGCTGGCTGCTGACGGTCGCGCGCCGCCGCGCGCGCGACCGCCTGCGCCGCGCCGGCACCCTCGCGCGCAAGCTCCCGCTGCTGATGGTGGAGGAGCAGCGCGGCGGGTCGCCGGCCGCCACGACCACGACGCCGGCGCACGACGGGTCCACGCCCCCGCCGGGCGCAAGCGACGAGCGCGCGACGCGGCTCGCCGAGGAGGACGACGTGATTCCTGACGAACGGCTGCGGCTCGTCTTCACGAGCTGCCATCCCGCGCTCGCGCCCGAGGTACGGCTGGCGCTGACGTTGCGGTTTGTCGCCGGCCTCTCGACGCGCGAGGTGGCGCGGCTGCTGCTCGTCTCCGAGCCGACGATGGCGGCGCGGCTGACGCGGGCGAAGCAGAAGATCGCGCAGAGCGGGATCCCCTACCGGGTCCCGCGCGACAGCGAGCTGCCGGAGCGGCTCGAGAGCGTGCTGGCGGTCGTCTACCTCGTCTTCACCGAGGGCTATCTGCCCGCGAGCGGGCCGCAGGTCGTGCGGGCCGAGGTCTGCGCGGAGGCGATCCGGCTCGGCCGGCTGCTGCGCGAGCTGCTGCCCGACGAAGCCGAGCCGGTCGCGCTGCTCGCGCTGATGACGTTGCAGCATGCCCGCCGCGACGCGCGCGTCGACGCTGACGGCCGGATAGCGCGGCTCGAGGACCAGGCGCGCGAGCGGTGGCGCTCGGACGAGATCGCTGAGGGTCTGGCGCTCGTCGAGGAGGCGGCGCGGCGGGCCTGGCACGGGGCGGTCGCGCGGCCGTACGTGCTGGAGGCGCTGATCGCCGCCGAGCACGCCCGCGCTGCGACCGCCGCCGCGACCGACTGGCACGTGATCGCTGAGCTGTACGCGCGGCTGGAGCAGGTCAAGCCCTCGCCGATCGTGCGGCTGGCACGGGCGGTCGCGGTCGCCGAGGCCGACGGGCCCGCCGCCGCGCTGCCGCTGCTCGACGGGGTCGAGGACCGCCTGCCCCGGAACCCCCAGCCGCACGTCGCCCGCGCCGAGCTGTTGCGGGCGCTCGACCGCCCCGCCGAGGCCCGCGCTGCCTACGACCGCGCCCTCGCGCTCGCGCAGAACGACGCCGTCCGCGATCACCTCGCCGCGCGGCGCGACGGGCTGGTGGCTGCGCCCCCGCCTACGGCGTCATGAGCGGCGGCTCGCTGTAGGTCGTGCCGTCTCTCAGCCGCGCGGTGAGAGCGATCTCTCCGGTGGGGAAGCCGCCGTCGTAGACGACCGCGAAGACATGGGCGCGGGGCGAGGGGGTGATCGTGCGAACGTCGCGCGGCGTCGCGATCGTGATCGAGACGACGGCGGGGCTGGCGACGCCGGTGACCGTCGTCTTGCCCGGCAGAGCGCGGCGGACGATGTGCGCTCGCCGCGCCTGCGGGAAGCGCTCGAGCCCCGCGCTTCCCCCGGCCGCGACGCTCAAGCCGAACGACACGCTGAGCGGGCGTCTGCGGGTCGGCCGGCCGCCCGGCGAGCTGCAGCCGGAGTTGAGCGTCGGGCCCGCCTCGAGGAAGGTGCCAAGGCCGCGGTCGATCGCGCCGACGCGGTCGCCGACGATCGTGCCCATCCCAGAGACGCACCAGCCGCCGTCGGTCGCCGGCGCGGCGGCGATGCCGAGCGGGGGGCCGCCGCCGGGATCCGCGAGGCGGTACTCGAGCGTCGGCACGGCCCCGGCACGCGGGCGGACGGAGCTGAGGCCGGCCCATCGCGCGAACTCGGCATCGTGCTTCACGTTCCAGCCCCCGAACGAGTCGTCGACGACGACGCTGCGGCCGCCGCCATAGCGGAACGTCGCGCTGACCGACGGCCGCGCGCCCGACCCAAGCGGCAGCAGCACCGCCGCGGCGGGCGTCGGCGCGACGCTCCGGGCGCGCCCTCCGACCTGCAGGCCGACCCGCTGCGCCGTCGTCCCGCCGAAGCCCCAGACGACCGACTGCAGCGGGCGCGGGGCGCCGTGCGCGGGATCGCTGACGCGTGTGAGCACCTCGAGCTGCGGGTCGTGCCGGAGGTCGGCGGCCCGCTCGCAGCGGATCGGGTTGGAGCGGTAGACCATCCCGACGGCGGCGCGGAAGCGGTTGGCGGCGTCGATCCAGCCGAACTGCCCGTGGTAGATCCGCCCGAGCTGCGCGCACTGCTGCGGCTTGCCGGTTGGGAAGAGGCTCCCGTCGCGCCGCTCGATCAGGTTCTGCGCCGTCACAACCCGCACCGCCCATGGCGGCCCGCCGCGCGGGTCGGGCGCGCGCGCTTCGATCCGCGTGGGGCCCAGCGCCCGCATCCACGACTGGCGGAAGCCTCTGACGTCGGCGCGCGAGCGGCCGATCGACGGATGCGCCGGGTCGTCGGGCTTCGACGCGGTCGTTGCGAACGGGTCGCCGCCCGCAGCCGCGGCGTCGGCCGGGGCTGGCTTGGCATCGGGCAGCGTGAACGCGAGCACGAGCGCCAGCAGCACGCCGGCGAGCGCCGCCGCGAGCGCGAGCAGCAGGAGCGGACGGCGAGTCGTCATCTGCGCGGGACCTTTCTGTCGAGCAGGTTGGCATCGCCGCTGTGCCGCTCGACATGGCCGTCGGCGAAGACGACCGCGACCGTCAACGTCGCCGGGTCGACGGTCGGCGGGAAGACGGCGAGGAAGGTGCGGCCGCGGTTGGGGACGATCGTTCTCTCGACGCCGGGGCCGGTCACCTGCAGCTGTCTGATCCCTCGGTTGGCGCTGCCCCAGATCGCCGTGCGCGCGGGGGCGTCGCCCCAGTCACCATCGTTGTCGAACAAGCTGCTGCCTGTCCCGCCGGTGCCCGGCTCGATCCGCCGCACGGCGAAGAAGTAATCGTCGGGGTGATGGAAGGAGCGGATCAGCCCGCATGCCGAGGGGCTGCGCGGCGCGGCGCCCATCCCGCGGGCGGGCGAGAAGGAGACGCACGAGCGCAGGTCGGTGCCGCTCATCCCGGCCGCGAGCTTCCACGCCTGCCCGCCGGACGGGTCGGGCACGACCCATGGCGAGCGGCCGAAGCCGTTGCGCTCGACATGGCCGTCGGCATAGCGCAGCTCGACCGCAAGGGCCGTGTCCTCCGGGTAGCCGGCGACGGCGGCGACGAACGTGCCGCCCGGACCGACCGGGATCGCATGGGCTCTGCCGAGCAGCACGACGGTCACGCTTCTCAGGCCGCTGCCGCCGACGCCGTTGACGATCGTGCGGACCTCATGCGGGTCGTCGGCGTCGAAGACGCGCGCGCCGATCAGCGACGGGCGGTCGCCATGGAGCTGCTGGCCGCAGCTGTCGACGACCTGCGCGGAGTAGACACGGAAGCGGCCGTCGAGGCCGACGAGGCCGAAGCGCCCGTGGTCGAGCTGGCCGACGGCCGAGCAGAGCAGGCCGGTCGAGCTGCGCGCGATCCGCAACGTCCACGGCGGCCGACCGACGACCGGGTCGTCGGCGATCACGCTCGCCATTCTCGCTGTGCCCGGTGCCGGCAGCTGGTCGGCCGGGACGTCGCGCGCCGGCGGGCCCGGGATCACGCTCCCGCGCAGCGCGTACAGCGCCGCGCCTGCCGTCGCGCTGCCGACGAGCAGGAACAGGACCGTCGCGAGCGCGATGCGGCGGGGGTCGATACGGGTGCGCGGCGGGGCTGCGGGCGCGGGTGCAGGCGCGGTCGTGCTCCGGCGCAGGCCGATCCGCTGCCGCAGCCGCGCGACGCGCGCCACGCGACGGGCGTCACGACGCCTGGCAGCGGCGCCAACGAGGTCGTGCTCGAGGTCGTCGAAGAAGCTCATCGCGCGTCGTCATCTGGGGTCGCGGTTGGGCAACGGCTCGCGCTCGGTCCGACGGCCGCCGCCCGCGTCGCGCCGCCCGCACCGTTCCCGCTCGAGCCGACGCTGGCCGCCCGCGCCGCGCCGCCCCCGCAGCTTGCCTCAGCCGCCGCCCGCAGCGACGACAGCCCACGGCTGACCCGCTGGCGCACGACCGCCTCAGAGACCTGCAAGTCGCTGGCGATCTCCGCGTACGGGCGTTCCTCGACGATCCGGGCGAGGACCGCCTCGCGCTGGTCGGCCGGGAGGTCGGCGACGAGCGCGGCGGGGTCGAGGCCGCGGCCGGCGTCGGCCAGCTCCTCGATCCGCTCGATGTCGGCGTCGGTCAGCTCGCGCGGCGGCATGCCGAGGCGGCGGCGGGCGCGCGCCTCGACCTGCCCGCGACGCATGCCGTCGATCAGCACCGAGCCGGCGATCGTGAACAGCCAGGCCCGCCCCGGCCCGCGCGCAGGGTCGAACTGGTCGGCGCGCTCGAGCGCGCGGGCGAAGGTCTCGGCGCAGACGTCGGCGGCCAGCTCAGGCCGGCCGGTCCGCGCCTGCAGGTAACGCAGCAGCGCCTCGACATGACGGCGGTAGAAAAGCCCGAACGCCTCGGGCTCCTCCGCGCTTGCGGCCAGCAGCTCGGCATCGCTCGCCTCGCTCCCCTGGTTGGTCAGTTGCCCCACACCCCCTCTACGAGCGGGCGCGCGGCGTTGTGACGCAACGCCGCTACGCGCCGACCAAGGCAAGCACCCGCGCCGGGCTGCCGGTGCCGTCGACGAGCCGCAGCGGCGCGACGACGAGCAGCGCGCCGGTGACCGGCAGCTGCTCCAGGCCCGCGAGCTGCGCGAGGCCGTAGACGCCCGCGCCGAGCAGGTAGTTGTGCGCCGGGAAGGGTGGGTCGAACGTCGGCGCAGCGCCGGCGTCGGTGCCGACGGTCTCGACGCCGAAGCCGATGATCGCCCGCTCCGTCGCGAGCCAGTGCGCCGCCGCCGCGTCGGGGCCCGGGGTGGTCGCTCCGTCGGGGCCAGCGTTGAGGAACGCCTCGCGGTCGTTCCCGCGCGACGACCAGCCGGTGCGGAACAGCAGCCAACAGCCGTCCGCGATGCGGCCGTGCTCGCGCTCGTGCGCCTGCAGGTCGTCGACCGTCAACAGGTAGCCGGGGTCGCGCTCGACCTCTGCCGTCTTGTCGACCACGACCGCCGGCGCCACGAGCTTGGCCGGCGGCATCGCCGCGACGTCCTCGCCGTCCTTCCCGGTGACCCAATGGATCGGTGCGTCGACGTGGGTGCCGGTGTGCTCGCCGATCTCCAGCACAGACCAGGCCCACATCGGGCCGGCGGCGTCGTATCTGCTCAGCTCGCGGCGCCGCATCAGCGGTGTGTTCGCGAACGGCGCCGGCAGCTCGATCACCGGCGTGCGCTCGCTCAGCGGCTGCGTCAGGTCGACGACGCGGACCGAGCCGCCGGCGAGCGCGTCGATCAGCGCGGTGACGGGGTTGGACACGACGGGGCTGGACATGGCGGCTCTCCTCTTTCCTCGATGCGCGTGCTCAGCCGCCGCGGAAGGCATCCTCAAGCCAAGCGGCGCAGATCGTCGGGTCGACCTTCGCGTCGAGCACGAGCGGGCCCGGCGCGCCGTCCGCGACCCATCGCTCGACCGCGTGCAGGTCGTTCTCGCCGCGCACGGTGATCGCCTGCGCGCCGGCGGCGCGGCCGAGCGCGGCGAGGTCGGCGTCGGGGAAGCGGACGCCCGCAAGGTCGTGGCCCCCCGGCCCGAAGTGATGGACCTCGGCGCCGTAGGCCGCGTCGTCGTAGACGAGCACGAGCAGCTTGAGGTTGAAGCGGACGGCCGTCTCCAGCTCCGGCAGCGCCATGAAGCAGCCGCCGTCGCCGAGCGCGGCGACCGTGATTCGCTCCGGCCGGGCGACCGCCGCCCCGATCGCGCACCCGAGCCCCAGCCCGACCGACTGGAAGCCGTTGGGGAAGACCCACGCCCGCGCGTCCTGCGTCGGCAGGCACATCGCCGGCCAGCCGAGGAAGTGACCCGAGTCGACCGCGACGGCGCGGTCCCTGGGGAGGATCGCGTCGAGGGCGATCGTCAGGGTGCGGGGGTCGATACACCCCTCACGTGCGGCTCTGGGTCTGACGACCGCCGCATCGAGCTCGCTCGGCCAGGCGCGGGCTGCGATCTGGGCTTGGACCTCAGGGGATCGCCAGCCTTCGCTTGAGCACGTTCGGAGCGCGGCGGCGATCGCGTCTGCCGTGACGGCGGCGTCGCCGGTGATGGCGAGAGCGCGGGGGCCGTGGCGGCCGAGGGCGGTGGGGTCGGTGTCGACCTGGATCACCGGCGCGTCGCCGAAGAGCGTGCCGTGGCGGGTGGTCCAGTCGTTGAGCGTCGCGCCGAACGCGAGCACGAGATCGGCCTCGGCGAGCAGCTCGCGCGCGAGCGGTGTCGCGAAGCCGCCGGAGATCCCCAGCGCGAACGGGTTGCCGGCGAAGAGGCCATGCGCCGGCGCCGAGGTCGCCAGCAACGCGCCGCACGCGCCGCCGAGCCGCTCGAGCGCCGGCCCCGCGTCGGCCACCACCGCGCCGCGCCCCGCGACGATCACCGGCCGCCGCGCGGCGGCGGCCAGCTCGGCGGCGCGGGCGATCTCGGCGGGGGCCGCGGCCGGCTTGTCGGGGGTGGACGTCGCGAGCACGCCCGTCCCCTCGTCGATTGTGAGGACCGTGAAGCTGGAGCGGTCGGGCGTTTTCGCCTCAACGGCCCTCGGCGGTGGGACGAGCGCGGCTTGAACGTCGAGCGGGAGGTTGAGGACGACCGGCCGCCGCTCGGCGGCGGCCCGAGTCAGCGCGGCGAGCGCGTCTTCGCACGCGGCCGCGGGGTCGCGCAAGCGGACGGCGAGCGCGCCGACGGCCTCGACCATCGCCGCCTGGTCGATGCGGAAGTTGGAGTGGATCGCAGCGGCTGGGGTGTCGGCGGCGAGGACGAGCAGCGGGGTGTGGCTCTTGACGGCCTCGGCGATCCCCGTCATCGCGTTTGTCAGACCAGGTCCTTGGTGGACCGAGACGACGCCGACCTCGCCGCTCACGCGTGCGAAGCCGTCGGCCATGCAGACGGCGCCGCATTCATGCCGCGCCGCGAAGAAGCGGGCGCCGGCGGCGACGAGCGCGTTCGTGACGACGAGGTTGCCGCTCCCCAGCACGCCGAAGACCGTCTCCACGCCGCCCGCGGCCAGCACCGCAGCGACCGCCTCGGCGCACGGCAGCGCCGACTCCCGCACATGCATCTCGCTCACGCGGCTGATCGTACGCCGACCGTGCGCGTCCGCGCTCGCCGAGCGAGCGCAGCGGCGAGACAGCGGGCAGCGGGCAGCGCCGGGCCCGGCGCCGCCCGTGCGCGTCCGCGCTCGCCGAGCGAACGCAGCGGCGAAACGCCGACAGGCAGCGGGCCGGGCAGCGCCGGGCCCGCCCGCCGCTCTTCGCGCGGCGAGCCGGACCTGCTCAGAACAAATCCGCCAACGACCTCGCGACAGCCGGCAGCGGGGCGGCGGCGCCTAACGCCCGTTGGCGGGCGGCGCCGGGGGACGCGGCCAGGCGGGCGGCGTCGGCGAGCTCGTCGCGGCAGCCGAGGTCGTCGGCGTGCGGGGCGGCGGCGGTGAGCAGCTCGCCGAGCAGTTCGCGGGCGGGGCGCAGGCGGCGGGCAACGGGGTCGATCAGCGCGGCCTCGATCCCGTCGCGGGCGGCGAGGAAGCGGTTCTCGGCGAGGATCTCGGGCGACTCGACCAGCTCGGCTGAGGCGAACGACTCCTCCAGCTCCAGCCGCGCGATCGCCTGTACGAGCGCGACGAGCGCGGCCGTGTCGCCGATCGTCGACTGCGCGTCCATCACACGTGTCTCGACCGTCCCGAGCCGCGGTTGCAGGCGGACGTCCCACCACAGGAACGTCGGCTCGGGGATCGCGCCAGCGCCCATCAGCCCGTCGAGCGCCGCGACCCACTCGCCGTAGGAGCCGAAGGCACGCGGGATGCCAGTGCGCGGGAACGCCTGGAAGACGACCGTTCGAGCGGAAGCGAGGCCGGAGTCGCGGCCCTGCCAATAGGGCGAGTTGGCCGACAGCGCGAGCAGCAGCGGCAGGTGCGCGCGCAGCCGGTTGAACAGCCGCGTCGCGCTCAGCGCGTCGGCAACGCCGACGTGCACATGCAGCGCGAACGTCGGCTCGCGGCGGGCCAGCTCCCGCATCGTGCGGTGGATCAGCTGGTGGCGGCCCGCGGGCGAGACCTCGGTCTCCGACCAGACCGCGGTCGGGTGCGTCCCGGCGCCGGCGAGCGCGATCCGCAACGGGCCCAGCGCCGCGGCGAGCTTCCGGCGCAGCGAGGCGAGCTGCGCCGCGGCGTCAGCGACCGTCCGCTGCGGCTCGGTCGCCAGCTCGATCGCCGCCTGGTGGGTCTCGGCGCTGACGAACGGGCCGAGCTCCTCCGGCAGCCCGACAAGCGCGTCCTCGATCCGCTGCGCCAGGCACCAGCGCGCCGGGTCGAGCAGCATCACCTCCTCTTCGACGCCGAGCGTGTAGCTCGTCGAGGGGGTCCAGATCGCCCAGTCGGGAAGCGGGCTGATCTCCTGCTTTCCGGGAAACATCGTTCGATCTCCGTACCCGGAATGGCACGGCAGCGCCCAAGCCCTGGCGCGCGGCCCCTCAGTTGCGGGCGATCGCGCGCAGCTCGGCTGGGCGCAGCAGCAGGTGCAGCGTGCCCGGCTCAGCGCCCGCGACGCCGCCCTTGCGCATCGTGACCGAGGCGCCGGTGAGGTCGAACACCGCCCGCGAGAAGTCGGGCTCGTGGCCGACCAGCAGGACATGCTCGCCACGCCCAGCGGCGAGCCGCTCGGCGTCGAAGCTGCCGCCGCTCAACGCCGGCTCGATCTCGGGCTCGATCCCGAGCGCCGCGCAGGCGAGCGCCGCGGTGTCGCGCGCCCGCACGCGCGGGCTCGTCAGGCAGGCGTCGATCTCGACCCCGAGCCGCTTGAGCGCCGCGCCGGCGGCCTTCGCCTGGCGGCGGCCCTTGTCGGTCAACGGCCGCTCGGCGTCGGGCTGTCCGGTCGCGGCGTCGGCCGCGTCACCGTGTCGCAGAAGCCAGATCACGACGACGACCCTACCGCGCCGCTTCCCCGCCAGCCCGCCGCGCGCCGCGCGCCCGCTCCCACGCCGCTCGCAGCTCCTCCGGCGAGCCGTCGGCGACGAGCTCGGCGATCGCGTCGAGCGCGACGTCCTCGATCGCGCGGAAGCGCACGGCGCGGGCACCGGTCTCAAGCCGGGCGACCGACTCGCGCCAGCGGGCGTAGAACGCCTCCTCGCCGCCGGGGCGGACGCAGTTGACGTACAGCGCCATGTAGTAGCCATGGTCCGCGAGCGAGACGAGCGTGAGGCTGCGACCGCCCGCAAGCGGAACGCCGTACGCGAGCATCCCGTAGTCGAGCGACTCGGCGAAGCCGGCCGGCAGGTTGGCGAGGATCGTCGCGCGGATCGCCTCGGCGGCGACGCGGCGCTCTGGCGTGAGCCGGCCCATGAACTGCTCGACCGTCTGCGCTGGCCCGTCCACTCCTGCTGATCCTACGCGCCGGCCGACCCCGACAATCGCTCCCCACCCCTCAAGCGATCCGCTGTGGAGCCGATCCTGTACGTGATGGCCGTCCGCCGTATCGCCCCCGCAATCCTCTTCGCGCTGCTGCTCGCCGGCTGGCTCGGCGCGCTGTTGATGTTCTCCCACCAGCTCGACAAGGAGAACGGCGCCGCGATGGTCCGCGTCGACAGGGCGCAGAGACTGCTCGCCTCGATCATCTCCGAGGAAAGCGGCGAGCGCGCGTACCTCGAGACCGGCGACAACGCGATGCTGACGCCGTCGCTCAACGAGCGTGCCGCGTTCGACGCCCTGCTCGACCAGGAGCTCTCCCGCACGACCGACGCCGAGCTGCGCGACGACCTCGTCAGACAGCAGGCGGCAGCCAGAGCATGGGAGCGGTTGGCGACGAGAGACAACGCGAACTTCAGAGAGGTGCTCGACAACTACCCGGAGCACCTGAGACCGCGCGAGGACGCGATCGCCGCGTTCAACAGAGTCAACGAGATCTACCGCGACGACGTCGAGCGCAAGCGCGAGCGCACCGAGCGGGCGCTGATGCTGCGGGTGATCGCGCTCGTCGTCGGGCTGAGCGCCATGATCGGCGGCGCCGCCCTGCTGCTGTTGCGCCGCCGGGGGAGCGTCGACCGCCGCTACGCCGACTCGCAGGCCGAGTTCGCCAGCGCGATGCAGTCATCGGTCGACGACAGGGAAGCTGACGCGCTGCTCAAGCGCCACCTCGAGCGCTCGATCGCCGACGACGCGACCGTCACCGTCCTGCGCCGCGACGACGAGGCCGACCGTCTGCTCGCCGGCACGCAGCTCGACCCCGACAGCCCGCTCGCGATCACCTTGAGCGAGGCGAGGCCGCGCGACTGCCTCGCGATCCGACGCGGCACCCGCTACGTGCAGGCCGACAAGGACCCGCTCGTCGCATGCGAGGTCTGCGGCGCGACCGGCCCGACGAGCTGCCAGCCGCTGCTCGTCGGCGACCGCATCATCGGCTCGGTGCTGATCGAGCGCGAGCGCCCCGTCCGTGGCCGTACCGGGGACAGAGTCGTCGACGACAGCCTCGCGCAAGCGGCGCCGATCCTCGCCGGCCTGCGGACGCTCGCGCTCGCGCAGTCGCGCGCGATGACCGACGCGCTGACCGGCCTGCCCAACCGCTGGGCGCTGCAAGACGCGCTCAGACGGATGCTCGCGCAGTCCAGCCGCAACCGCACGCCGCTCGCGCTCGTGCTGCTCGACCTCGACCACTTCAAGCACCTCAACGACACGCACGGCCACGACGCCGGCGACCAGGCGCTCTCGGCGGTCGGCGCAGCGCTGCTCGCTGCGCTGCGCGACTCCGACCTGCCGACGCGCAGCGGCGGCGAGGAGTTCGCCGTGCTGCTGCCCGACACGCCGATCGACGGCGCGATGGCCGTCGCCGAGCAGTTGCGCGCGGCGGTCGCCGCGATCGAGCTGCCGATAGAGGGCGTCAGCCTGACCACCTCCGTCGGCGTCGCCGCGCTGCCGCTGCACGCCGTCGACGCCGACTCGCTGATGCGCGCCGCCGACCGCGCGCTCTACGCCGCCAAGCGCGCCGGCCGCGACCGCGTCGAGATCGCCGCGGCCCACCAGGCCGACCCCTTCCCAGCGCTCGCCGCCCTGCCCGACGACCTGCCGGCCTGAGGCGTCTACCCTGCAGGGAGCAGCACCTCCTCGACTGCTCAGAAAGACACCCGCCGCCAGATGCGAGCTCACCGGATTGTCATGCACTCCAGCCGCCCGAACGGGCAGACTGTTCTCTCGTGAACCTGAATCCGGAACCGCACGTCATCGTCCTGTTCGGCGCCTCGGGTGATCTCGCTAGACGCAAGCTGCTGCCCGGGCTGCTGCGCCTCTTCCAGGCCGGCCTGATGCCCGAGGACTTCCGCATCATCGGGACCTCGCTCGACGACCTCGACGACGCGGGCTTCCGCGACGTCGCTCATGACGCGATCACGCAGTTCTCGCGCTCGCATGTCTACCAGCAGTCGTGGGAGGCGTTCGCCGAGCGGCTGCAGTTCATCCCGCTCGGAGAGGGCTACGGCGCGCTCGCCACGCGCGTCCGCGCGGCGGTCGCCGAGCTCGGCGACGGCGCGCGCGTCCTGCACTACCTGAGCGTGCCGCCGAGAGCGGCGCAGTCGGTCGTCAGAGAGCTCGGCGCCGCGGGCCTCGCCGGCGGCGCGCGGATCGTGATGGAGAAGCCGTTCGGGACCGACCTCGCGAGCGCGCGCGAGCTCAACGCGATCGTCCACGAGGTCTTCGACGAGGAGCAGGTCTTCCGCATCGACCACTTCCTCGGCAAGGAGGCGGCGCAGAACATCCTCGCGCTGCGCTTCGCCAACGGCCTGTTCGAGCCGATCTGGAACCGCCAGCACATCGACCACGTGCTGATCGAGGTGCCCGAGACGCTGTCGATCGGGATGCGCGGCAGCTTCTACGACGCGACCGGCGCCTACCGCGACATGGTCGTCACGCACCTCCTCCAGGTGCTCGCGTTCGTCGCGATGGAGCCGCCGACGGCGCTTGAGCCGCGCTCGATCACCGAGGAGAAGAACAAGGTCTTCCGCTCGCTGATGCCGCTCGACCCGACGCAGGTCGTGCGCGGCCAGTACGAGGGCTTCCTCGACGAGCCCGGCGTCGCGCCGGACTCCGACACGGAGACGTTCGTCGCGCTGCGCGTCGAGATCGACAACTGGCGCTGGTCGGGCGTGCCGTTCTACCTGCGCACCGGCAAGCGGCTCGCTGACAGCGGCCGGATCATCTCGATCGCCTACCACGAGCCGCCGCACGGGATGTTCCCGCGCGGCTCTGGCGTCGCCCAGTTCGGCCCCGACCACATGACCTTCGACCTCGACGAGGCGTCGCGCGTCTCGCTGTCGTTCTACGGCAAGCGGCCCGGGCCGGGGATGCGGCTGGAGAAGGCGAGCATGCAGTTCTCGCTCGAGGAGACCGAGCACGGCCGCGACGTGCTCGAGGCGTACGAGCGGCTGATCCACGACGCGATGATGGGCGACCACACGCTCTTCACGACCGCCGACGGGATCGAGCGGCTGTGGGAGGTCTCGGCGCCGCTGTTGCAGTCGCCGCCGCCGTTGCAGCCGTACGCGCAGGGGTCGTGGGGGCCGGAGTCACAGCACGCGCTGATAGCGCCGCACAGATGGCGGCTGCCGTTCGAGCGCAAGTGGCGCGCGCCGGTCGTCGCGGTCGAGAGCGCGGCCTGAGCGCAGCGGGCCGCGCGCCCGCCCTCTGACGCGCGTCCGCGCGCCTGATCGCTCTATCCGTCTTCCGGCGTTTCCCGACGCCGCGCTTGATAGCGTGCGTACGGTTGGATTCGATCGTTCGTGGTCGCCATCACGGAGGAAGGTGCGTCATCGCTGCTGAAGGCTCTCCCGGCCGTCCGCTGCTTGCTGAAGCGCGTCGCTTTGCGATCGCGGAGCTGCTGCGTGCCGCTGGCGCCGTGAGCGTGACCGAGGTCGAGACCCGCTTCGGCGTCTCGCCGATGACCGCGCGGCGCGACCTGATGGCGCTCGAGAAGCAGGGCGTCGCGAGGCGCACGCACGGCGGCGCGGTGCTGCCGTCGATGTCGGCGAAGGAGGACTCGTTCGCCAAGCGCGTCAACCTCGCCGCGGAGGCGAAGGGGAGGCTGGCCGACGCGGCGGTCGAGCTGATCGCGGTCGAGGAGACCTTGATCCTCGACTGCTCCTCGACCTGTTACTTCCTCGCGCAGCGGATCGTCGACCGCGGCCTGTCGGTCACGATCATCACCAACAGCCTGCCGATCATGGACCTCGTCGCCGGCATCGAGAGCCCGCCGATCCACCTCGTCGCCGTCGGCGGTACGTTGAGGCGCTTGACGGGCTCGTTCGTCGGGCCCTCAGCGGTCGAGACCGTGCGCGGTCACTTCGCCGACAAGATGTTCCTGAGCGTGAAGGGCCTCACCCCATCCGGCGTGATGACCGACGCCGACGAGCTCGAGGCCGAGCTGAAGCGCGTAATGCTCGCGCAGTCACAGGAGTCGATCCTGCTCGTCGACGGCTCGAAGCTGAGCGTCCGCGGCCAGAACGCGATCGCGAGCGTCCGCGACCTCAGCTGCGTGCTCGTCGAAGGGCTCGAGCACGACCAGCAGGACGAGCTGCGCGCGACCGGCGTCACGGTGCGCGACATCGACGACGACTTCGCCGTCGAAAGCTGACGAAAGGCTGGCCGCGCGCCTTGCCGCTCGGCGGGCCCAGTAGGCTGGATCGCAGAGCATCTCGCTGACGGGCGACCCCTGCCCGTCCGAATGCACCGTCGCACGGGCGCTCCGCCGCCGCCCGTGCATCGACTTCACTCAACGGCGGATTGAGGAGTTGCCGTCAATGGCAGCCATCGGATCGTCGAACCCCTCCGCCAAACAGGCCAACGCCGCAGCGAAGGTCGCCGGCTTCAAGGCCGAGCAGGTGCGTTTGAAGAAGGAAGCGGCCGAGCGCCGTGAGGCCGCAGCCGCGCGTGCAGCAAGAGGCGGCACGCCCCCGAGCGCGCGGCCATGGGCCAGCGGCCACGGCGGCGGTCGCCCCGCTGCGCGCACTGGGCGCCAGGGCCAGCGCTGAGGCGTTGAAGGGCGGGCCCGCGCCCGCCCTTCGGCTGAGCGGGCGGCGGCGCGGAAGCGGCGCGCCGCGCGCGCCAGCCCCTCGGCTGAGCGGGCGTGGCCGGCGCCAACCCTTCGGCTGAGCGGGCTGGGGGCGCGGAAGCGGCCCGCCCCGCGCTACGCCTCGCGCAGCCGCACCTGCGAGGCTTGCGCGCATGGCCGTCCCCCCGCCCTCCGTCCCTCCCCCTCCGGCGCTCGTCTTGCGCGCGCCGGCAGCGATCGCGACTGGGACCGGCTTCGCGCTCAGCGGCAGCGGCGCCGGGCCAGGCGCTCGCGTCCAGCTGCAGCTGAAGCTCGACGGCAGCTGGCGCCCGCTCGTCGCCGCGCGCGCTGACGGCCACGGCCAGTTCGCGCGCGACGTCAGACCTGCGACGCCTCGCAGCGGCTACCGCTTGCGGGCGAGCACCCGCGACGGCCGGCTGTCGAGAGAGGTCGTCGTCAGAAGCCGCGACGTCACGCTCGACGCGGTCGGCGACGTCAACCTCGGCGACGCCGCCGGCAGCGAGATGGCGGCGAACGGCACGGGCTACCCGTGGACGAGCGTCGGGCCCGTGCTGCGCGGCGCCGACATCGCCTTCGGCAACCTCGAGTGCGCGATCTCGACGCGCGGCGCGCCGGTCCCGAAGGAGTTCAACTTCCGCGGCACGCCGGCCGCGCTGAGAGCGATGCATGACGACGCCGGCTTCGACGTCGTCAACCTCGCCAACAACCACGCGGGCGACTATGGCCGCAGCGCCCTGCTCGACACGATCACGTGGGCGCGGCGCGATGGGATGACGGCGGTCGGCGCGGGCGGCTCGCTTGCCGCCGCGGCGCAGCCGCAGGTCGTCGAGCGCCTCGGCCTGAAGATCGCCTTCGTCGGCTTCTCGAACATCCTCCCGAGCGAGTTCTGGGCGACCCCGTCGAGCGCGGGGACCGACCCGGCGACGATCGCCGGCATCCGCGCGAGCGTCGCCGCCGCCAAGCGCGAGGCCGACGTCGTGATCGCGACCTTCCACTGGGGGATCGAGCTCGACCTGCAGCAGAACGAGGACCAGGAGGCGTTCGCGCAGGCGGCGCTCGACGCCGGCGCGACCGCCGTGATCGGCGGTCACCCGCACGTCCTGCAGCCGATCCACACGCTCGACGGCGGCCGCCGCGTCGTCGCGTACAGCCTCGGCAACTTCGTCTTCGGCTCCTACCGCCCGACGACGGTGCGGACCGGGATCCTCCAGCTCGACCTGTCCGCCCGCGGCGTCGAGCGCACGCGCTTCCAGCATGCGCGGATCGACGGGGCGCGGCCGGTGCTGAGCGGGCAGCCGGAGACGATCCGCTAAGGCCGTGCTCTCCTCGCTGCTCGCGCTCGCGCCCGACCCGACGATCGTGCTCGACCGGCACGGAGTGATCGCCGCGGCCGATGAGCGCGTTGGCGAGCTGGCGGGACGGGCGACTAAGGAGCTGGTCGGGCTGCCGTTCGACGCGCTGATCCCGCAGGGGATCCTCGACCCGGACATGAGACTGTCGGTCCGACGGGCCGACGGGAGTGAGCTGCCAGTCGAGATCTCGGTGCGCGTTGTCGACGCGGAGGGCGGCGTCGCGGGCAGCGGTCGCGCGGCCGGGATCGCGCCAGCCGAGGGCCCGGTCCTCGTCGTCGCGCTGCGCGACGTGACGCTGCGTCGCGACAGAGCCGCGCGGCTGCGTGAGGAGAGCGAGCGCTTCCGACGGCTGTTCGAGGACGGGCCGGTCGCGATGGCGCTGGTCGCCGACAACGGGCAGCTCGCCGAGGTCAACGACGCCTACTGCCGTCTGACCGGCTACAGCGCCGAGGAGCTGCGCGTGCGGACGTTCAGCGACATCACCCATCCCGACGACCGCGCGGTCGGCGAGCGGCTGGTCGGGCAGATGTTCGCGGGCGAGATCCCCAGCTTCGGGATCGACAAGCGGTATGTCCGCAAGAGCGGCGAGACGATCTGGATCCAGCTGACCGTCTCGCTCGTGCGCGACGAGGACGGCTCGCCGCTGCATGGGCTCGGCGTGATGCTGAGAGCGAGCGACCGCGCCGCCCGCGCGCGGCTGCAGGCGGCCGAGGCCGAGCGGGCGCGGTGGGCGCGCGAGCTGCACGACGACACGTTGCAGGGCCTCGCCGCGCTGCACGTCTTGCTCTCCTCCGGCCTGCGCGCGAGCAGCCCCGACGCGATGCGCGAGCGGATCGGGCTGGCGCAGGAGCAGATCGAGACCGCGATGGAGAACCTGCGCGGGCTGATCAACGACCTCCGCCCGGCGGCGCTCGACGAGCTCGGCCTGGAGGCGTCGGTGCGGGACCTCGCCGAGCGGCTGCAGACGGCGTACGGGATCGAGGTCGACACGCGCGTCGCGCTGCGCGACAGCGACAGCGACGGCGCGCCGCAGCGGCTCGCGGCCGAGGTCGAGACGACCGCCTATCGGATCGTGCAGGAGTGCCTCTCCAACGCCGCGCGTCATGCTGGCGCCAGTCGGATCGCGGTCGAGCTGACGCTGCGCGACAGGGACACGCTCACGGTCCGCGTGCGCGACGACGGCCACGGCTTCGACGCCGCCGGCGAGTCGGCCGGCTACGGCCTGCGCGCGATGCGCGAGCGCGTCGAGCTGATCGAGGGCGAGCTGACCCTGCGCTCGGCGCCCGGCGGGACCGAGATCGTTGCGCGGCTGCCGCTCGGGGCGGCGCCCGCGCAGGTCTGACGGGCGGCGCCCGCGACGGCCTCGCGGGGCGCGGCGACGGACACGCGGAGCGGCCGCGCGGCGTGGTGCGACCCGCGCCTTACCCCGACAAGTCCGACGCGTCGACCAGCCCCCGCTCGAGCGCGTAGTCGACGAGGTCGGAGCGGCGGGAGCGGCCGAGCTTGCGCTGGATCCGCGCTCGGTGGCTCTCGACGGTGCGGACGCTGAGGAACAGCCGCTCGGCGATCTCGCGGTTCGTCAGACCGCGCGCGATCAGCCGCAGCACCTCGAGCTCACGCACGGTCAGCTCGGGCGCCGCTCCAGCGGCGGCGGCGGCCGTCGCTGCGAGGCGGGCGCCGAGCTGCGGCTCGAGGTAGGTCTCGCCTCTCACGGCGGTCAGGATCGCCGCGAGCAGATGGCCGCCGGCCGCCTCCTTGGGGACGTAGCCGGTCGCGCCGAGCCGCAGCGCCTCGCCGGCGTAGCTGGGGTCGCGCTGCGCCGTGAGCACGACGACGTGGGTCTGCGGGCACTGCTCGCGCAGCTTCGGGATCGCCGGCAGGCTCGGCTCGCCCGGCATGTGCAGGTCGAGCACGAGCACGTCGGGCCGCAGCCGCCGCACCGCGTCGACGGCCGCGGTGACGTCCCCGGCCTCGGCGACGACCTCGATCTCCGGCGCGGACTCGAGCAACAGCCGCAGGCCGCTGCGAACGACGACGTGGTCGTCGGCAAGCACGACGGTGAGCGGCGAGGTCTGTGGCATCAGCTCCGCCCGATTGTCACAGGCCCGCACAAGCGGCGCCAACGCGCTTGCGCATGCCGAGGGCCCGCGCGCCATGGGCCTCCGTAACAACTACGCACCCGCCCTCCGTACCTCCACGCCACGGCAAACGTGCGGTCTCGTGCGTCTTGTGAGGGCACCCGAGGCGGAGCAATGTTGCGGCTCCACCATGGCCTGTCGGAATGGGAAGAGGAGAAACGATGAAATTGATCGGAGCCGGCTACGGACGCACGGGGACGATGTCGCTCAAGGCGGCGCTCGAGATGATCGGCTACGGCCCCTGTCTGCACATGATTGACCTGCTGCGCGATCCGAGCCTGCTTGGGCCGTGGTCGGCTGCTGCCGCCGGCGAGCAGGTCGACTGGGTGGGGGCGCTCGACGGCTGGGGGTCGACGATCGACTGGCCCGGCTGCAGCTTCTGGGACCAGCACGCCGCGGCATTCCCCGACGCGAAGGTGCTGCTCAACGTGCGTGACAAGGAGGGCTGGTACAACTCCTGCCTCTCAACGATCTACGCCGTGAAGGAATTGATGGCGAGAGGCGAGCTGAGAGGCAACACGGAGAGACCGCCGTCACCCGAGGTGATGGGGATGATCAATAGGGTCATCTGGGACGGCACCTTCCACAACAGGTTCCTCGACAAGGAGTACGCCTTCTCCGTCTTCGACGCGCACGTCGAGAGCGTCAAGCAGAAGGTCCCGGCCGACCGGCTGCTCGTCTTCGAGGTGAAGCAGGGATGGGAGCCTTTGTGCGAGTTCCTCGAGGTGCCGGTCCCGACCGAGGAGTTCCCGCGCCTCAACGACGGCGCCTCGTTCCGCGCGATGTTCGGCATCCCGGAGTCGGCCGCGGCATAAGCCGCCGCCCCGCTTAATAGTGCACAAGTAATCAGTGATGGGTGAGAGGATTCGCGCTCAACGTTGCGCAAATCCTTCTCACCCGTCATCTCTCGTGCACTGCTCAACCGGACATCCGAGGGGCCGCCACCGCGGCCCCTGTTCGGTTCCCTCAAGAAGGACTCACTTCAATGCACACGAGGCTCGGTTGGCACGGCCGCCTCGCCGTTGCGCTCGGCGTCACCGCGTCGCTCGCGGTCGTCGCTGGTCCGGCGCTCGCGGCGTCGCCGACGGTCAGACTCTCCGGCGGCACGACGACCCTCCATGTCGCTGACGGCGCTGCGCACTCGCTGAGAGCGGCAGGCGTCGCGGTCCGCGTCACAAAGCCCGCCACGGAGCACGGCCAGACGATCGTGCTCCCGATCAGGGGCGGGTCGCTCAATCCCGCGAACGGCAAGGGCACAATCGCCCACAAGGGCGGCGTGACGTTCGCGAAGGGGTCGGTGCGAGTCGCCCTCTCCAACCTCACGATCGACACGCGCAAGCGGACGTTCGCGGCGACGGCGCGCGGGACGACGTTGGCGCTCGCGACCATCTCGGGCGGGAAGATGACGCGCAGAGGCGCGGTCGCCGGCGTCCAGTTGAAGGCGACGACCATCGGCGCGCTCGCGCTCGACTCGGCCTTCGGGACGAGAGCGTTCCATCAGGGCACGCTGCTCGCGACGGCGACGGTCGCGCCGACCGTGGGTCGCTAGGGGCGCGGCCGTGAGCCGCTAGGCGCCGGCCGGCTCGGCCGACTCGCGTGAGGAGGCGCCCACCCGCCTCCACGCCCGCTCGCGCCCGCCGCCGCACGTCCGCCTCAGCCCTCCAGCCGCTCCTGCACCGAGCGGACCTTGTCCTCGAGCGTCTGCCCGGGCTTGTCGCGCCGCTCGTCGAGCTTCAGCACGCTGTAGACGCGCGGGATCCCGAGCTCGAACGGGATCGCGTGCAGCTCGCCGACGATCGCGAGGATGTCGGCCGTCTCGCCCTCCAGCGACGTGCCCATCGCGTGCAGCTGGAAGCGGACGCGGTCCTGCCCCGCGAGCCGGCGCTGGATCTCCGCGATGTACTCGCTCGCGCTGGCGTCGGCACGGCCGAGCGCGATCACGGTCAGGTCGGCGGTTGCCATCGCGCTCGATCGTAGCGAGCGGCGGCGTGGGTCAACGGCCCGGCGCACGGGAAGGCTCAGCGCGTGGAGCACTCCGAGATCGACGACCTCGTCGCGTACTGGGAGACCGCGAACTACCTCACCGTCGCGCAGATCTACCTGCGCGAGAACCCGCTGCTGCGCGAGCCGCTCACGGCCGAGCAGATCAAGCCGCGGCTGCTTGGCCACTGGGGCACCTCGCCTGGGCTGAACCTCGTCTACGCCCAGCTCAACCGGCTGATCCGCCACACCGGCGCGCCGGTCCTCAACATCACCGGTCCCGGCCACGGCGGCCCCGCGATCGTCGCGAACGCCTACCTGGAAGGGACGTGGTCGGAGGTCTATCCGGAGGTCTCGCGCGACCTCACGGGGCTGCGCCGGCTCGTGCGGCAGTTCTCCACGCCGGGCGGGATCCCCAGCCACGTCAGCGTCCCCGTCCCTGGCTCGATCCACGAGGGCGGCGAGCTCGGCTACTCGCTGTTGCACGCGTTCGGCGCCGCGTTCGACAACCCCGAGCTGGTCGTCGCGTGCACAGTCGGCGACGGCGAGGCGGAGACCGGCCCGCTGGAGGGGTCGTGGAAGGGCGTGCGCTTCCTCGACCCGCGCCGCGACGGCGCGGTGCTGCCGATCCTCCACCTCAACGAGCACAAGATCAGCGGCCCGACCGTGCTCGGCCGCGCGCCCGACGAGGACGTCCACGCGCTCCTGTTCGCGCACGGCTGGGCGCCGATCGAGGTCGCGGGCGCCGACCCGCGCGCGGTCCACGGCGAGCTCGCCGCCGCGCTCGACGCGGCCTACGGCGAGATCCGCTCGATCCAGCAGCATGCCCGCGCCGGGGGTGGCGGACAGGCTGGCGGCACGCGCGGCTCGCGCCCGCTGTGGCCGGCGATCATCCTGCGCACGCCGAAGGGCTGGACCGGCCCGCGCGAGGTCGACGGCGTGCCGGTCGAGGGGACGTTCCGCGCGCATCAGGTCCCGCTGCCCGGCGTGCGCGAGAGCCCCGCGCACCTTGCGCAGCTCGAGGCGTGGATGCGCAGCTACCGCCCTGAGGAGCGCTTCGACGCGGCCGGCGCGTTGGTGCCCGAGCTGGCAGCGCTCGCGCCGCGCGGCGACAGACGGCTCGGCGCGACGCCGCACGCCAACGGCGGCCGCCTGCTGCAGCCGCTCGACCTGCCGGAGACGAGCCGCTACGCGATTGCGGTCGAGCAGCCCGCGACGGTCAGAGCGGAGTCGACCCGTCAGCTCGGCGAGCTGCTGCGCGACCTCTACGTGCGGACGGAGACGACCCGCAACTTCCGCCTCTTCTCGCCCGACGAGACGAGCTCCAACCGGCTCGGTGCCGTCTTCGAGGTCGCCGACCGCGAGCTGGAGGACGCGCGTCCCGACGACGAGTCGGTCGGGCCCGGCGGGCGCGTGATGGAGGTGCTGTCCGAGCACAGCTGCCAGGGCTGGCTGGAGGGCTATCTGCTGAGCGGCCGCCACGGGCTGTTCGCGACCTACGAGGCGTTCGCGATGGTCTCCGCGTCGATGGCGATCCAGCACACGAAGTGGCTGGAGGCGGCGCGCGGCCTGACCTGGCGGGCGCCGGTCGCCTCGCTCAACGTGCTGCTGACCTCGACCTGCTGGCGCAACGACCACAACGGCTTCAGCCATCAGGGCCCGGGCTTGATCGACACGATGATCTCGATGAGCGGCAACGTCGTGCGGGTGTACCTGCCGCCGGACGCGAACTGCCTGCTGTCGGTCGCCGACCACTGCCTGCGCAGCCGCGACTACGTGAACTTGATCGTGATCGACAAGCAGCCCGAGCTGCAGTACCTCGCGCCGGAGGCCGCCAGAGCCCACTGCGCCGTCGGGGCTGGGATCTGGCCGTGGGCTGGGACCGAGAGCGAGACCGGTGGTGAGCGCGGTGGGCGCGATCCCGACGTGGTGTTGCTGTGCATCGGCGACGTGCCGACGCTTGAGACGGTCGCCGCTGCCTGGCTGCTGCGACAGCACGTTCCGGACCTGCGCGTGCGGGTCGTCAACGTCGTCGACCTGATGGCGCTCTCGCCGCCCGGCGTCCACCCGCATGCGCTGAGCCTTGAGCGGTTCGCCGAGCTGCTGACCGACGAGGTCGAGGTCGTGACCGCCTTCCACGGCTACGCCCGTGCGCTGCACCAGCTGCTGCACGGCCGCCCCAACGTCGCCCGCTTCCACGTCCACGGCTTCAACGAGCAGGGCACGACGACGACCCCGTTCGACATGGTCGTGCTGAACGAGATGAGCCGCTACCACCTCGTGCTGGACGCGCTGCGGCGGGCCCGCCGCGTGCCGGCCGGCGCCGCCGCCCTGGAGCGCCTCTGCGAGACCCAGCTCACCCGCCACCGCGCGTACATCCGCGAGCATTTCGAGGACATGCCCGAGGTGCGCGACTGGGCCTGGAGCGACTGACCGTCTCCGCTCACGATGCGCGTGCTCGTCGTCAACGCCGGCTCGAGCAGTCTCAAGCACGCGATCGTTGACAGTCGCGCGATCGGCGCCAGCCCAGACGGGGCGGTGTTGGCGGATGGCGAGGAGCGGTGGGAGCCGGACGCGGCGGGCGGCGGAGGCGGCGCGGCTGGCGGCGGCCGCCACCGCGAGGCACTGACACGCGCGCTGGCGACGCACGAGGCGGGCGCGATCGACGCGATCGGCCACCGCGTCGTCCACGGCGGCCCGCGCTTCACCGCCGCGGCGGTGATCGACGACGACGTGCGGGCTGGGATCGAGCAGGCGGCGCAGCTTGCGCCGCTGCACAACGGCGCAGCGCTGGAGGGGATCGACGCGGCGCGCGCCGCCTTCCCGGCGCTGCCACAGGTCGCCTGCTTCGACACCGCCTTCCACCGCACGCTCGCGCTGGCGGCGCGGACGTACGCGATCCCGCGCGAGTGGGCTGCCGAGCACGCGATCCGCCGCTACGGCTTCCACGGCCTGAACGTCGCGTGGTGCAGCGAGCGGGCGCGGGCCCTGCTTGGCGACGAGGCGACGCGGCGGCTGATCGTCTGCCACCTGGGCAGCGGCTGCTCGGTCACCGCTGTGCTCGACGGCCGCTCGATCGACACGTCGATGGGCTTCACCCCGCTCGACGGCGTCCCGATGGCGACCCGCTCCGGGGCCTTGGACCCCGGCATCGTCCTCCACCTCCAACGCGTCGCGGGCCTCACCGTCGAGCAGCTCGACGACGGCCTCAACCACCGCGCCGGCCTGCTCGGCGTCTCGGGCCGCTCGGCCGACCTGCGCGCGATCGTCGCCGCCGCCGACGCGGGCGACGAGCCCGCCCAGCTCGCCTTCGACGTCTTCGTGCGCGGCATCAGCGGCGCGGTCGGCGCGCTCTGCACCGCCCTCGGCGGCCTCGACACGCTGGTCTTCACCGGCGGCGCGGGCGAGCGCTCCGCGCCCCTGCGCGCCGCCGTCGCCGCCCGCCTCGCCCACCTCGGCGTCGCCCTCGACCCAGCCCGCAACGCGGCCCCCGCCCCCGACCGCGACCTCGCCCCCACGGGGGCGAAAACCCGCCTCCTCACCTTCCGCGCGCGCGAGGAACTAGTAGTCGCACGCGAGACAGCCGCCGCGCTCGGCGAGCCTCACTAGCCGTCCGAGCCCACGCGCCGCGCCGATCGCGCCCCGCGCGTGCCGCCCCGCTGCCGCTGCCTACTCGCCGCCCGCTGTGGGCGGCTGATCGCCGCGGTGGTTGCGCAGCTCGCGCAGGCCGCCGCTGAGGAAGACGATCGCTTGGTCCAGGACGGCGAGGGCGGCTTCGCGGTGGGCGACGGGGTCTCTGATCTGACCGGTGGCGGCGCCGATTCTGCCGATCGCGGTCAGCGCGCCGACGGCGGCGGCTGCGGCGAAGCGGGCGGCGACGTCGTCGGGCTCGGTGCCGAGGTCCTGTGCGACGGCGCTGGCGAAGAGGCCCTCGGCGCGCTCGAGCTGGTGGCGCTCGTAGGCGCGCAGCGACTCGTCGCTCTCGATCACCCTGCGCCGCTTGCGCTCGCTGTCGTGCTTGTGGTGCTGGTCGCGCTCCTCGAAGATCGACTCGATCCAGCTGCGCAGCGCGTCGGTCGCGAGCTGGTCGGCCGGGCGCTCTCTGAGGTGCTGCGCCAGCGCCTCGAACGACTCCTCGGAGTGCGGGAAGAGCAGCTCTTCCTTCGCCGGGAAGTAGGCGGAGACGGTGCGCGGGGAGACGTCGGCGGTCTCGGCGATCTGCGCGATCGTCGTCGCGCGGAAGCCTTGGCGGTCGAACAGGTCGAGCGCGGCGGCGGCGATCGTCTCGTAGGTGCGGAGCTTTTTGCGCTCGCGCAACCCCGGCCGCTCGACGCCCGGATCGCACTGCTCGCCGTCGATCGCGCGCAGGCGCACTGCGGCCTTAGAGCTGTCGTGCAGCCCGGCGATCTCCTCGCTCATGCCCTAAGCGTAGCCGCGTTTCGCATCTTCCGCAGAACTACTGTTACGGAAAAGTTGCACCGGCTGCAACTTTACAGCCTCTGTGATACCTTGCCGAGCCGGCGCTTCGGCGCTCTGCCCTTCGATCCACCAGGAGCACGTATGTCGGCACTTCTCGCGCGGATAGCTCGCGCTCTGACAGGCCATTGGAAGCGCAGCCTCGCCGTCGCGCTCGCGGCGATCGTCGTGCTCGGCATCATCGCGGGCGCGGTGGGCGGCTCCGCGGCGGACGACTTCAAGGTCCCCGGCGCCGAGTCGCAGAAGGCGGTCGACCTCTTCCGCGCCCACGCCCCGGCGCTCGCCGGCGCTGATGCGCAGCTCGTCTTCAGCGTCAGAGACGGCACCGTCAGAGACCCGCAGGCGAGAGCGGCGATCGATGCCGCGATGGCCGGCGTCGCGAGACTCCCGCACGTCGCCACGCCCGGTGACCCGTTCGCGCAGGTCTCCAGAGACGGCCGCATCGCGACGACCGATGTGCGCTACAGCGTCGAGCAGACCGACCTCGACAAGTCCGACGGCGAGAACCTCGAGTCGACCGTGCGCGACGCGGTCGCCAGAGGCGGCGTCCAGGTCGAGTTCCGCGGCCCGGTCGCCGACCTCGCCGCCACGCAGAGCGCGCCGGTCGGCGAGCTGATCGGCATCCTGATCGCGATCCTCCTGCTGACGATCCTCTTCCGCTCGTTCGCGGCGATGTTCGCGACGATAGTCGGGGCGCTGCTCGGCGTTGCCGTCGGCCAGATCCTGCTGTCGATCCTCGCCAAGCCGCTCGGGCTGCCGGACTTCGCCGCGACGATCGCGGTGATGCTCGGCCTTGGTGCCGGCATCGACTACTCGCTGTTGATCATCGGCCGCTACCGAGAGCAGGTCGCGGCCGGTGACTCCGCGCCGGAGGCCGCCGCGAAGTCGGCCGCCACGTCGGGCGCCTCGGTCGTCGCCGCCGGCCTGATCGTCGTCGTCGCGATCGCCGGCCTGCTCGTGATCGGCATCCCGCTGATCGGCAAGCTCGGCATCGGCTCGGCGATCGGCGTCGCCGCCGTCGTCGTCTCCTCGCTGACGATCCTGCCGATCATGATCGGAGCGCTGCAGAAGCGGCTGAGACCGAAGAAGCCCGCGCACGTCCTCCCCTCGCCGGTCTTCCAGCGCTGGGCCGAGCGGATCACGGCAGCGCCGTGGGTCGCGATCGTGGTCGGCGTCGCCGTCCTGCTCGCGCTCGCGATCCCGGTCCTCAGCATGCGCCTCGGCCAGCCCGACGACGGCAACCAGCCGACCTCCTCGACGCAGCGCCAGGCGTACGACCAGCTCAGCGAGGCGTTTGGCCCCGGCACGAACGGCGCGCTGCTGATCGCCGTGCAGACCCCGCAGGGCCAGGACGTCAGCGCCGACCTGACGAGACTCGAGACCGCGCTGAGAGGCGCCCCGGACGTCGCCGTCGTCGCGAGAGCGGCGCCGTCGAGAGACGGCGCGATGGCGACGATTCAGCTGATCCCGAGAACCTCGCCGCAGGACGACGCGACGAGCGCCCTCGTCGACGACCTGCGCGCGACGACGATCCCCGCCGCGATCGCGGGCACCCCGCTGAAGGTCTACGTCGGCGGCCAGACAGCCGGCTTCAAGGACTTCTCGGCGAAGGTCTCCTCCCGCCTCCCGCTGTTCATCGCGGTCGTGATCGGCCTGTCGGTGCTGCTGCTGATGGCGGCCTTCCGCTCGCTGCTCGTGCCGCTCGTCTCCGCCGTCTTCAACCTGCTGTCGGTCGGCGCGGCGTACGGCGTGATCACGCTCGTCTTCCAGAGAGGCGTCGGCGCAAGCCTGATCGGCGCCGACTCGGACGTCCCGATCGTCTCGTTCGTGCCGGTGATGATGTTCGCGATCCTCTTCGGCCTGAGCATGGACTACAACGTCTTCCTGCTCTCTCGCATCCGCGAGGCCTATCAGGAGGGCGACCGCCCGCGCGAGGCCGTGGTCCACGGCGTCTCGCGGATCGGCAAGGTGATCCTCTTCGCCGGCCTGATCATGGCGTCGGTCTTCCTCGCCTTCGTCTCCGAGAACGACGTGACGGCGAAGATGTTCGGCGTCGGCCTCGGCCTCGCGATCCTGCTCGACGTGCTGATCGTCCGCCTCGTCGTCGCCCCGGCAGTCGTGCTGCTGCTCGGTGACAAGGCGTGGTGGATGCCCGCCTGGCTGGACCGGGTCCTGCCGAACATCTCGCTCGACGGCCACGAGGTCGAGACGCGCAGCGACGCCGAGCTCGCCGCCGCGGTCGAGCGTCAGGCCGAGAAGGTCTAGACGCGCCACTGGGCGCGCCGCGTTTGCGCGGCGCGCCTCGACGGCATGCGCGACGGCGCGCGGGCGCGATGAGCAGGTCAGGCGGGTTCGCACGCCCCCGCCCAACGCGTGCGGTTATCCTGGGCTCGTGAGCATCACCCGACATCACGAAGAGCTGCGCGACCGGCGCATCGCCCGCGTCGTCCCGCTCGTGACTCCCGCGCTGATGCTCCATCAGCTCCCGTTGACCGAGCAGCAGGGCGAGACGGTGCTCAGGGGCCGCAACGAAGCGACCCAGATCCTCGACCGCGCCGACGACCGCCTGCTCGTCGTCGTCGGGCCCTGCAGCGTCCACGATCCCGAGGCCGCGCTCGAGTACGCGAGGCTGCTCGCGCCGCTCGCCGCGACCCACGCGCCGGACCTGATGATCGCGATGCGCGTCTACTTCGAGAAGCCGCGCACGACGACCGGCTGGAAGGGCCTGATCAACGACCCGCACCTCGACGGCACCGGCGACGTCAACACCGGCCTGAGGCTGGCCCGCAGACTGCTGCTGGAAGTGCTGGAGGTCGGGCTGCCGGTCGGCTGCGAGTTCCTCGACCCGATCACGCCGCAGTACATCGCCGACACCGTCTCGTGGGGCGCGATCGGCGCGCGCACGACCGAGAGCCAGACCCACCGCCAGCTCGCCTCCGGGCTGTCGATGCCGATCGGCTTCAAGAACCGCACAGACGGCGACGTCGGCGTCGCGCTCGACGCCTGCCGCGCCGGCGCCGCCGCGCACACCTTCGCGGGCGTCGAGGAGTCGGGCATGCCGGCCGTCTTCACGACCACCGGCAACCCGGACTGCCACATCATCCTGCGCGGCGGGCGCAACGCGCCCAACTACACGTCCCCGCCGATCGCCGAGGCGCTCAAGCGGATGGCCGACGCCGGCCTCTCCGAGCGCGTGATCGTCGACGCCTCGCACGACAACAGCGGCAAGGACCATGAGCGCCAGCCGCTCGTCGCGGCCGACATAGCGGCGCAGGTCGCGGACGGCGACAGAGCGATCGTCGGCGTCATGCTCGAGTCGTTCCTCGTTGCTGGCAACCAGGCGCTCGGCAACGGCAGGGACCTCGTCTACGGCCAGTCGATCACGGACAAGTGCATGGACTGGGACACGACGGTCGACGTGCTGGACGGGCTCGCCGCCGCGGTGCGAGCGCGCCGTGACGCCGCCTGAGCAGCGGCCGCAGACTCCTTCGCCCACTTCGTCTGGGGCGGGTCCTGCGACCACCGCGCCCGGCGCGGCCTCGACTGACGGCACGCTGCCCGCAGCCAGCCCGGCCGGCCCACTGCGACTGCTGACCGCCTCGCTCGCGAGCGACCCTGTCCTTGACGTCGCGCTCGGCTCTGCGCTCCTCGAGCTGATCGCCGCTGGCGAAGCTGACGCGACGTTCCGGATCGGGCGACCCGCGCCGACGCTCTCGTTCGGGCGCCTGGACCGGATCCTGCCGGGCTTCCCCGCCGCGGTCGCGACGGCGCGCTCGCTCGGCTTTACGGCGACGCTGCGGGTCGGGGGCGGTCGGGCGGCTGCGATCCACGAGGGCGCGCTGTCGTTCGGGATCGCCCAGCCGGCCGATGACGGGACGACCTCCGACCGCTTCGCCTGGCTCGCCGATGTCGTGCTCGCCGCGCTCGCCCGCGTCGGCGTCCGCGCCGCGCGCGGACGGCTGCCCGACGAGTACTGCCCGGGCGATTGGAGCATCAACGCCCGCGGCGTGAAGCTGTCGGGGCTGTCGCAGCGCGTGAAGCGCCATGCGACGTGGACGGAGGGGCTGCTGCTGGTCGAGGGCGGCGAGCGGGCGCGCGAGGTGCTGCACGCCGTTCACGCCGACCTTGGCCTGCCGCTCGACCCGGCGACGGTCGGCGCGGTCGAGGACCTCGTGCCGGGGATCGTCGTCGCCGACGTCGCCCGCGCCCTGCGCGACGAGCTCGCCGCGCGCGGCACGATCAGCGACGCCCCGATCGACCCGCTGACGCTCGCCCGCGCAGAGACGCTGCGCGAGCGCCACGAAGTCGGCTAGCGCAGCTCTCGTTTCTGGGCGGTCGGCGGCGCAGCCCCTACTCGTCCCGCGGAGCCTGGCGGAAGACGATCCGCTTCAGCTCGCCGATCGTCGGGCCGCTGAGGCGCAGGGCGGTGTGGAAGCCCTCCTCGCCGAGCTCGCCGGCGTCGAGCGCGCGGCGCAGCTCGTTCAGCGCGGGGCGCTCGTCGTCGGAGACCTGGTCGCGGCCGACCTCGATCAGGATCAGGTGGCGCGGGCGGCGGAAGGCGTGCGCGCTGCGCACCCAGTGGTCGCGCTCCTCCCAGGTCAGCCCGTCAGCGGCGATCACGACCGACTCGCCGGCCTCGAAGCGCTTGCGCGCCGCGGCGTCGAGCAGCTGCGCGGCGCGCTCCTCGACCTCCTCGGCCGGCACCCGGCCTCTCAGCAGCGCACGCACCTTGTCGAGTGAGAGGATCGCCGCCTGGTCCTCCAGCAGCGTCCGTCTGGCGAAGCGGTCGCGCTCCGTCTTCGACGGCGAGACGATCATCACGAGGCTGCCCGGCGAGTAGCGCAGGCGGTCCGTCGGGCTCAGCACATGGCAGCGGACCGAGACGTCCGCCGGGCGCGCGGCAGCGCCGTCGCGGCGCGGACGGTCGGAGGACCAGCCGCCCCGTTCATCGTCGGAGAACTTGACGCTACGGGTGGGCGGAGGAGTCGTCATGGGTCCATGATGCCGCACGCGCGCCCTGACGACGGCGCAAAACTGTTGTCATGCGCCTGGAAACGACCGAGGCCCGCCGGTTGGCGGGCCTCGGTGACCGAACTTCAGTGGCTCGTGAGCCGCTTAGATCGCCTGGACGTTGACGGCCTTGGGGCCCTTCGGCCCGGGCTCGGAGTCGTAGCTGACCTTCGCGCCCTCGGGCAGCGAGCGGTAGCCGTCGGCGATGATGCCGGTGTGATGGACGAAGAGGTCCTTGGACTGGTCATCCGGCGTGATGAAGCCGAATCCCTTGTCGTCGCTGAACCACTTCACGGTTCCTGTGGGCATGCCGTGTCCTCCACGGTGATGTTTTGTGTGCTGCGAACGCGGAGGTGCTGGAAGCGACGACTACGAGCGCTGACACTGCCTTTTCGTCGAATCTGCGATCCGACACGAATGGCGTGAATGTAGCACGCGCGCGGAGGAGCGCAAGGGGTTCGCCCCCCACGACCGCTGCAAGACACGATTGCTTCACGAAATCGTCACGCGCTGCGACGCGTCGAATCCAGGTGCGACGCGGGCACACGGGCGCTCACGGCGACCGGAGCGTCGCGGCGGTGATGCGAGGGCGCGACGCCCATCACGCGCTTGAAGGCGTTGCTGAAGGCGCTGTCAGAGGTGTAGCCGGCGTCGAGCGCGACGGCGGTGATCGTCGCGCCCTGATGGGCGAGCGCCTCGGCGGCGGCGCGCATCCGCCAGCGCAGCAGGTAGTCGAGCGGCGGGACGCCGACCAGCTCGCGGAATCGCTGCGCGAAGCTGGAGCGCGACATGCCGACCGCGGCGCCCAGCTCGGCGACCGTCCAGCGGCGCGCGACGTCGCCGTGCATCAGCCGCAGCGCGGCACCGATCTCGGGGTCGCCGAGGCCGCGCAGCCAGCCGCGCTCGGCCTCCGCCCCGCCGCGGCCCGCGACGACCCGCAGCGCCTGCAGCAGCAGCAGGTCGGCGAGCCGCTCGGTCATCAGCTCCGAGCCGAGGCCGGCGCCGGCCGCCTCGTCGGCGAGCAGCTCGATCGCGGTGCGAACGACCGCGCCGGCGCGCGGCGCCTGCGGGTCGTCGGCGCGCATCAGCACGAACGGGGGCAGCGCGTCGAGCAGCAGCTCGGCGTTTCGCTCGTCGAAGATCACCTCGCCACCGAGGATGACCGCCTCATCGGGGCTGCCGTAATGGGCGACGCGGTCAGGGCTGTTGGCGAAGACCTCCGCGCCTGGGACGTGCGGCAGCGACAGGTCGCTCGCCAGCACGTACGGCGTCGGGCCGACGACGAGGTAGCCGTCGCCGGCGTGCAGCTCGATGCCCGGGTTTCCCCGCTCGTGCCCGAGCGCCATCCAGCAGCTGCCCGCGAGGATCGCGCCGAACTTGACGTGGGAGCTGCCCGTGAAGGCGATCGCCCAGTCTCCGCCGGCATGCAGGCGGGCGGGCAGCGCGTGCTTGACGTGCAGCAACGCGAACACGTCAAGTGTGGGATCGACGATGACCTCTGGACGATCGCTCATGAATCCCGGACTGTACGTGATGGATCGTCCCGGCGACCGTCCTACCCTGGCGCAGCCCTCTCACCTCCCACCAAGGACTGCACCATGGAATACCGACAGCTCGGGCGCACCGGCGCCTACGTCTCGAGCATCTGCCTCGGGACGATGACCTTCGGCGGCGCCTCCACCCCGCCGTGGCAGGCGCTCGGCGGGCTTGACCTGCCCGAGGTCGACGCGATCGTCGGCCGCGCGCTCGAGGCTGGCGTCAACTTCATCGACACCGCGAACATGTACGCCGGCGGCGAGAGCGAGGAGCTGCTCGGCAAGGCGCTGCGCGGGCGTCGTGACGAGGTCGTGCTGGCGACGAAGGTCCACGCCCGCATGGGCGCCGGCCCCAACGACGTCGGCCAGTCGCGCCTGCACGTGATGGCCGAGATCGACGCGAGCCTGCGCCGCCTTGGCACCGACCACATCGACCTCTACCAGCTGCACGGCTTCGACCAGGTGACCCCGCCGGAGGAGACGCTGCGCACGCTCGACGACGCGGTCCGCGCTGGCAAGGTCCGCTACATCGGCTGCTCGAACTTCGCCGCGTGGCAGATCGCCAGGTGGCTTGGCGTCTCGGCGCTGCGCGAGCTCGAGCAGCTCGTCAGCGTCCAGGCCTACTACTCGATGGCCGGCCGCGACCTCGAGCACGAGCTGCTGCCGCTGATCGACGACGCCGGCCTGGGCCTGCTCGTCTGGAGCCCGCTCGCCGGCGGCCTGCTGTCCGGCAAGGCGACGCGCGACGCCGACGCGGCCGAGGGCACGCGCCGGGCGCAGCACCAGTTCCCGCCGGTCGACCGCGAGCTGGCGTTCGACGTCATCGACGTCGCGCGCCCGATCGCCGAGCGCCACGGCGTCACCGTCGCCCGCGTCGCGCTCGCCTGGCTGCTGTCCAGAAGAGCGGTCACGAGCGTGATCGTCGGCGCCCGCCGTCTCGACCAGCTTGACGACAACCTCGCCGCCGTCGACCTCCAGCTCGAGGACGACGAGCTCGCCGCGCTCAACGAGGCCGGCGCGCCGCCGGCCCTCTACCCCGGCTGGATCCACGCCAGCCACGGCCCCAACCGCTACCCGCAGCCGGCCTAGCCGACGCCCGACCGGCCGGCCGCCTGCTCAGCTGAAGCTGAAGAGCGGCTGGCCGAGGGGGGCCGGGTCGACGGCGATGCCGAGGCCGGGGGCCGTGGGCGCTGCGGAGTGGCCCGCTTCGGAGCGGGGGTTGTGGCCGGCGATCAGGCCGTCGGTGGCGTCGTTGACGAACGAGACAGCGAAGAGGGATGACGGCTGGGTGCTGGCCGCGAGGTGGGCGATCGCAGCGGTGGCCACGTCGCCGCCCCAGCTGTCCTCGATCATCACGCGGGCGCCGAGGCTGTGGGCGAGGTCGCGCAGCTGCTTCGCTCTCGTCAGGCCACCTACCTTGGAGACCTTCAGGTTGACGACGCTCGCGCCGCCCTCCTGCACCGCCCGCATCAGGCTCGCCGAGTCGGTCACGACCTCGTCGTAGATCATCGGCAGGCCGGTCGTGCGACGGACGTGCAGGCACTCCGCAAACGTTCTGCACGGCTGCTCGAGGTAGACCGGGAGCGGCTCCAGCAGGCGCACGGCGACAAGCGCGTCGTCGAGCCGCCAGCCGCCGTTGGCGTCGACGATCACGAGGCCCTCCTCGCCGGTCAGCTCGAGCACGCGCCGGACCGCGACGACGTCGGCGCGCGGGTCGGTCCCGACCTTCAGCTGGAAGCGGCGGAAGCCGCGGTCCCAGCTCTCCTGCAACCGCTGGGCGGTCTCGTCGGGCGTCCCGAGCGGGATCGCCTCGTACAGCGGAAGCCGCTCGCTGACGCGGCCGCCGAGCAGCGTCGCGACCGGCAGGCTGACCGCCTGGCCGAGCACGTCCCAGCAGGCGACGTCGAGCGCGCTCTTCGCCGCCTCCTGGCCGAGCAGCGTCGCGTCCATCAGCGCCGTCACCTCAGCGAGGTTGCGCGGGTCGGCGCCGATCAGCGCCGGCGCGAGCTCCGCCAGCGCGGCGCGCACGCCGCCGCCGAACGCCGGCAGGTAGGCGCCCGTCAGCGGGCACGACTCGCCCCAGCCCTCGATCCCGTCGTCGGTCGTGACGCGGACGAGCGTCGAGGGCTCGCTCGCCGCGGTCCGCTCGCCGGAAAGCGAGAACGAGCCAAAGCGGTAGGCGACCTGCAGCCCGAAGACGTCGATCCGCGCGATCCGCATCGCAGCGCTCACGAGGCCGCGTCGGAGGCGGCGGGACCGCCAGCGGGGGCGGCGCCGTCGGCGCTGGCGGCGCCAGAAGCGGCAGCGACGCTGCGCGCCAGCACGCCGTCCTGCGACTCGACCCGCATCCCCTCACGCGCCCATGTCATGCATGCGCGCGTGTTGGGGATGCCGTCGACGACGACGAGGCACTCGAAGCAGACGCCCATGCCGCAGTAGAGCCCGCGCGGCTCGCCGCGCGGAGTCGTGCGCGTCGCGGCGTGGCCCTCGGCGAGCAGCACCGCTACGACCGACTCGCCCGCGTGTGCGCGCACGGGCCGGCCGTCGACGGTGAGCGTCACCTGCGGACCGCGCGAGATCGCGCTTATCAGCGGCAGTCGGCGTCCCATCAGACCGCCTTCGCCTCCGCGGCCTGGGCGGCCTGCGCCTGGGCGGCGAGCAGCGGCTCGGCCATCACGATCGCGCGGATCTCGGCGAGCTTCGCCGGGTCGGTGACCGGCAGGCGCGGGCGACGGACGGTGCCGCCGGGCTGGCCGAGGACGGCCATGATCGCCTTCAGCTCGCTCGCGTAGTGGCCGTGCTGGCCGGCCCAGCCGCCGGGCAGCCAGAACCTCGGGAAAAGCTCCTCGTTGCGCTTGGCGTGCACGAGCGCCGCGTCGGAGTTGCCGGCCCAGTGGTCGGTCCAGAACTGCGGGTCGGGCGCGCCGAAGAGGCAGCCGCCGCCGACCGTGCCGTCGCCGCCGTGCTCGCGCAGCTGCTCGTAGCCGGCGGTCGTCATGTACGGGCCGAAGACGCGGACCTTCGAGTTGACCGCCTTCGACGTCGCGTAGAACTGCTCCGCGTTCGGCGTCGAGTCCTTCAGCGCCACGACCGAGTCGATCTCGATCAGCGTCTTGACCAGCTCGGTGTCAAGCTCGACGTTCGAGCCGTGGATCCAGTTGTAGATCATCAGCGGCGCGTCGGGGATGCCAGCCGAGATGTCCTCGTAGAAGGCGATCGTCTCGTCGGGGAAGGGCTTCGCGTACGGCGGCGGCGTCGAGGTGAAGCCGGCGGCGCCGGCCTCCATCGCGTGCTTGGCGAGCGCGACGACGAGGTCGGCCGTGTAGGCGGTGCAGCCGATCACGATCGGGATCCGTCCGGCGGCGGTGTCGAGCGCGGTTTTGGCGACCGCCTTGCGCTCCTCGTCGCTCTGCGAGAACCACTCGCCCGTCGTGCCGTTGACGACCAGCCCGTGGACGCCCTGGCCGATGTACCACTCGACCAGCTCTCTCAGCAGGTCGAGCGCGAGGCTGCCGTCTTCGTTGAAGGGCGTCGGGCAGGCGGCCCAATAGCCCTGCCAGTTCACGGTCTCTCGGTTCACGGTGCTTCCTTCGGTGTCAGGCGCCCGCCGGCGAACCTGCCGGCGCGCGATCGGGTGAGTACTCGGGCGGGAGCGTGACGGCGCCGGCCGGCGCGGCCATCTGCTCGGCGAGCATGCGGGCGAAGAGCGGGCTCATCGTGTACCCGGACGAGCCGGCCACGATCGCGTAGAAGCCCGGCGCGCGGCTCGACTCGCCGAGGATCGGGGAGACGTCGGCGGTCCACGCGATCACGCCCGACCAGGTACGCAGCAGCCGCACGTCGGAGAGGGCGGGCACGACGCTGGTGGCGACCGCGGCGTTGCCGGCGGCGCTGTCCCAGACGGTCGTGTAGCGGCGCGGCTCGGGCTCGGGGCGCGACGGCCAGCCGCCGCCGATGATGAACGTGCCGTTGCCGGCCTGCTTGAGCGTCAGGCGCCGGCCGATGTGCTGGATCAGCGGCTTCAGCAGCCGCGGCCGCGGCTCGGTCACGTTGACATGGAGGCCCTGGACGGTCATCGGCAGCTCGAGGCCAGCGAGCTTCGACAGCTCTCCCGCCCACGCGCCGGCCGCGTCGACGAGCCGGCGGGCTCTGACCTCGCCTGCGCTCGTGCGCACGCGGAAGGGGCCGCCGCCGTCGGGGCCGAGACGGTCGATCGCCGTCACTGCCGTGCCGGTGCGGACCGTCGCGCCGCGCTTGACCGCCTCGCGCGCGATCAACGGCACCGCGATCAGCGCGTCGACGTGGCCCTCGGCCGGGCACCAGGTTGCGCCGAGCACGTTGTCGGACAGGTACGGGGCCAGCGCGCGCAGCTCGGCGCCCTGCACGACCTCGGTCTCAAGCCCGGCGGCGGCCTCGAGCGGCTGCTTGTCCTTCAGCAGCTGGAGGTCGGCCTCGGTCTCGGCCGCCATCAGGCCGCCGGTCGTGTGGTACTCGAGCGCCGGGTCGATCTCGGTCGCCCAGCCCTTCCACAGCTCGCACGCCTCGGCGGCGAGGCGGGTCTCCTCGCGCAGCCGCGCCGCCGAGCTGGCGACGTCGCCGATCAGCTGGTGGATCGCGATCTGCAGGTGCATCGAGCCGGCGTTCGTGCCCGACGCCTCGCGGTTGAGCTCAGCCCGCTCGATCAGCGTCGTCTCGACGCCCTCGCCAGCGAGGTAGTAGGCGAGCGCGACGCCCGCGATCCCGCCGCCGACGATCAGCACGTCAGTCTCGGCGGGAAGCGGGCCCTGCGTCGCCGGGGCTTGCAGCCAGGGGTTCATTGAAAGCGTCCGGGATCGTCTTCGGGGGCCTTGGCGATCGCGCCGAGCGTGACCGGCCGTGCGGGGAAGCGCGGCGTCGCCGGCTCGACCTGGCCGATCGGCCGGCCGTGGCGGGCGGCGAGCGAGGCGGCGATCTGCCGCTGGCAGTTGCGCCCCTGGCAGAGGCCCATGCCCGCGCGCGTGAGGCTCTTGACGACGTTGATGTCGTCGGAGGCGGCGATCGCGTCGTCGAGCTGCGCGCGGCGGACTTCCTCGCAGCGGCAGACGACCGTGTCGGGCGCCGCCAGCTCGAAGACGCCGGGGCCGATCCGGTGCATGCGCGTGAGCGCGGAGAGGAAGGCGCGCTTCTGCTTCAGCCGTCTGCGCACGGGCGCGGCGGCGTCGGCGGCCTGCGCAGCGGTCATGCGGCCGAGGTCGAGCGCCGTGCCGATCGCGGCGAGCCGGCCCTCGTCCTCGGCGACATACGAGCCCTCGACGCCGGTGCCGTCGCCGGCCGCCAGCACGCCGGGGACGGTCGTGCGCATCCACTCGTCGACGACGACGCACAGCCCGCCGCGGTCCTCGTTGTGGGCGAAGGCGCAGCCGGCGAGGCGCGGCAGCTCGATCGACGGCGTGAAGCCGTAGCCGAGGCAGAGGGTGTCGACGGCGACCGTCTCCTCGCTGCCGGGGATCACGCGCCAGTCGACGTCGACCTTGGCGTGGGTAACCGACTCGACACGGCCGTCGCCCTCGGCGCGCACGACGATGCGGCGATAGCGCAGCGGGATGCGGCCGCGCAGCAGCTGACCGCGGTAGACCGCCGCGTCGCGCAGCAGCCCGATGTTGCCGGGGGACGCCGCGAGCATCCGCGCGATGTCGAGCGGGCGCGGCGGCGGGCCGGCCTCGAGCACGAGCGAGACGTTCGCGCCATAGCGGTGCAGCTGGGCCGGGAAGGCGACCGCGAGCGGGCCGCTGCCGGCGAAGAGGATGTTCTCGCCCGGCAGCACGCGCTGCGTCTTGACGAGCGTCTGGGCGCCGCCGGCCGTCAGCACGCCGGGGAGCGTCCAGCCGGGGAAGGCGACAGGCCGGTCGTAAGCGCCCGGGGAAAGCAGCCGACGCCGGGCCGTCACCTTCCTAGCGGGCTCTCCGTCTTGGGCGAGGACGACCTCGTCGCCGTCGATCGATAGCACGCTCGTGCGCAGCAGGACGCGCGCACCCGACGACTGCACGGCCTCGATCGACTGGTGGCCGCGCGCGTAGTCGTGGCCCAGCTTGCGCGGGTCGCGGACCTCGAAGCCCGGTCCCATGCGCTTGTAGATCTGGCCGCCCAGCGTCACCCGCTCGTCCACCAGCGCGACCGACAGGCCAGCGGCGGCTGCTTGCGCAGCCGCCGCCAGCCCGGCAGGTCCGCCACCGGCGATGAGCAGGTCGTAGGACTCTTGCTCAGCCAATTGAATCTGGCTCAGCCGATTACGTTGTCAGACAATCGAGCCGCTCTTACTCAGCAGGGCGGCATCGGGGGCATCTCAGTGACTCTGAAATCCCTCTTGTAGATTCTCTCGAGCGTCCCGTCCTGCTGCTTCTCGCAGAGGAATCTGTTGAGGTCCGAGACGAACGCGTCGTTGCCCTTCGGCACGGCCCACGAGCCGTACTGGACGTCGAGCGGTCTGTCGATCGCGGCCTTCTCTATCTCGCCTCTGTTGGACGCCTGGAACTGCGCGAGCAGGTAGTCCTCGACGACGATGCCGTCTGCACGGCCGGTCGCGACCTGCAGGAACGCCGCGTTCTGGTCAGGCAGGCCGGTGACGGTCGCGTTCGGGAACTGTCTCTGCGCGAGCTGCTCAGCGGTCGAGCCCTGGAGCGCGACGATCGTCTTGCCCTTCTGGTTCAGCTGGTCGGCCGAGGTGACCGAGGAGGCGTCTCTTTCGGGCACGCCGAGCACCTGCGCGTACGGGACGTAGGCGCGCGTGAAGTCGACGACCTGTCTGCGCTCCGGCGTCGCCGAGAGGCCGACGGAGACCATGTCGAACTTCTTGCTCTGCAGGCCCGGGATGAGGCCGTTGAAGTCAAGGTTCTGAATGTTCAGCGACGCGCCGGTCGTCGGCGCGAGCAGTCTGAGCAGGTCGACGTCGTACCCCGACGGTTGACCGTTGTTGAGGTACATCTCCGGCTTGAACTGCAGGTTCATGCCGACCGTCAGCTTGCCCGAGTTGACCGGGTTGAGGCCCGTGTCAGTGCCCGAAGCAGTGGTCGAGCCGCTGGCGGCCGAGCTGCTGTTGTCGTCGTTGCTGCTGCCGCAGGCGCTCAGCGTGAGCGCCGCGATCAGCGCGCCGACGACGAGCGCCATCAGCGCCACCGGCCGGCGGCGAGCGCTCGATCCCTTCTTGGACATCAGTGATCCTCCCGTGATGCAGATGTGGAACAGATGACCATCAGACGCGGGCGCGTCGTCAGGTCGTCGACGACGCGGTGTGGCGCTGAACGAGCGCCTCGATACGCCGACGCTTGCGGCTGGTGGCGGCTCTGGCAAGCCGCCCCTTCGGCGGGTTCTGCATGACTCTCTCAATCAAGCGAAAGACAAAGTCGATCAGGAACGCCGCAGCGACGTACAGGACCGCAGCGGCCGTGTACAAGACGAACGGCTGGAAGTACGTGGAGTTCAGGTTCTGCGTGACGCGGACGACCTCGACGAGGCCGATCACCGTGAAGGTCGAGGTGTCCTTCACCATGCCGATGAACATCGAGCCGATGTTCGGCGTGGCGATCTTCGTCGCCTGCGGCAGACGCACGGAGAGGAAGACCCGCGCCGGGTTCATGCCGAGCGCCATGCCGGCCTCGTGCTGTCCTCTTGGGACCGCCACGAGCGCGGCGCGGTAGATCTCAGCGATGAACGCGGCGTAGAGCAGCGTCAGCGCGATCACGCCGGCCTGGAAGACGGAGAACTCGATGCCGAGCAGCAGCGACAGGCCGAAGTAGACCCAGATGACGCTGACCAGCGCCGGGACGCCGCGGAAGACGTTGATGTAGGCGGCCGCTATCCAGGAGAAGGGCTTGGGCCCCATCCGCATCAGCGCGAGCAGCAGGCCGCCGATGATCGACAGCAGCAGCGCGACGATCGCGACCTCGCCGGCCGTCAGCAGGCCGTGCAGCAGGTCACCGCGGAATCTCCAGACGAGACCCCAGTCGTACGTTCCGAAGACGAGCATCAGAGAACCGCCGAGACGAACTTGCGCGTGCGCGGGTTTTCAGAGGTGTCGAAGATGTCGCGCCCGCCGATCTCGACGATCGCGCCGTCTTCCATGAAGACGTTCTGGTCGCCGATCTCGCGCGCGAAGCCGAGCTCGTGCGTCACGACGACCATCGTCATGCCGGACTCGGCGACCGTCCGCATGACCGACAGCACTTCGCCGACCAGCTCGGGGTCCAGAGCGGAGGTCGGCTCGTCGAACAGCATCACCTGCGGGTCGAGCGCGAGCGCGCGCGCTATCGCGACGCGCTGCTGCTGGCCGCCGGAGAGCTCCGGCGGGCAGTGGGCGGCCCATCTGAGCAGGCCGACGCGTCTGAGCGCATGAGCGGCGCGATCTTCGGCCTCGCCGCGCTTGACTCTGCGCACTGAGCGCAGCGGCAGCGTGATGTTCTCGAGCGCCGTCAGGTGCGGGAAAAGGTTGAACTGCTGGAAGACCATGCCGACCGAGCGGCGCAGCTCCATCGGCTTGCCGCGCTTGGAGCTGCGCTCGTCGAGCCCGGGGCCGTACTCGACGCCGGCGACCTTGAGCGAGCCCGCGGAGGGCTGCTCGAGCAGGTTGATCGTGCGCAGCAGAGTCGACTTGCCGGATCCCGACGGCCCGAAGATGACGACATGCTCGCCCTGATGGACGGTCAGGTCGACGCCTTTGAGCACCTCGTTGGCACCGAATGACTTGCGAATGCCGGTGAGCTGGACGAGTGCTCTGCCGGCATGCTCGTGGTCGGGCGGAATGGTCTCGACCTCCACGTTGTTTGAAGTGATCACGGTCTTCGGCACCTGCATGTTCTCTCTTGCCTCGTTTTTGGAGCAATTGCTCGCATAGCGAGAACGCGCTCGCATAGTGAACGATGTCACACTTGCTGTCAAGCGCGTTCGCACGGTTCCGTAAGGTTTCGGCGTCTCCGAGGGTCTGGCGGGCTGGCTTAGCGGATGTTGGAAGCGCCGTTGAGGTCGAGCGTCGCGCCCGTCAGGTTCTTCGCGGCGCCCGACGCGAGGAAGGCGACGACGCGCGCGACCTCGTCAGGCTGGACCATCTCGCCCATCGTCAGGGCGGCGTTGACGGCGTCGATCCCGCCGCGGAATCTCGCGGAGATCTCAGACATCGAGGTCTCGACGATGCCGGGCGCGACGACGTAGGAGAAGATCTTGTCTCTCGCGTGGTTGCGGGCGATCGTCTGAGCAGTCGACGCGACCGCCGCCTTGGAAGCGGCGTAGGCGATCACCTGCGGGATCGCCGAGCCGCGCTGCGCGGCCCAGCTGCCGATCGTCACGAGCGACCCGCCGCCGTGCTGGACGTAGTGCTTGATCGCCTCGCGCGCGAGGCAAGCTGGCGCGATCACGTTGACCCGAAGCGTCCGCTCCCAGCCTTCGTCCCACTCCTCGTCGCTGCCGTCGAGCGGCGTCGGCACCGAGACCGCCGCGTTCAGCACGACGACGTCGACCCGGCCGCGCCAGGCGACCGCGTCGCGCCACAGCCCGCGCGTCCCCTCGGGCTGCGACAGGTCGGCCTGCGCGAGCGTCACACGCTCAGGATCGGCGCCTGCGACGGCTGCCTCGGCGCCGTCGCGGTCGCTCCCGTAGTGCGCGATCAGGTGCGCGCCGCGCGCGAGCAGCTCTCTCGCCGTCACCGACCCGATCCCGCCCGACGCCCCCGTCAGCAGCACCGTCTTGGTGCTCAGGTCCTTGACCTCGTCCATCAGTCGTCTTTCCTCTCAGGGTCTCTGGTCAGGCGATGTCAGGCGATGCCGCCGTCAACGGGCAGCAGATGTCCGGTCACGCCAGCGGCAAGGTCGCTGGCGAGGAACAGCGTCGCGGCGGCGACGTCTTCAGGCGTTGCGGTCCGGCCAAGCGCCGTGCCCTTCGCCGCCTGCGCCAGCGCATCGGCGACTGGCAGCCCGCCCTCCGCCTCGCGCCGGGCCATCCGGGCCAGCAGCGCGTCGGTCGCGATCGGGCCGGGCGCCACGCCGTTGACGCGGATCCCGCGGCGGCCGAGGTCAAGCGCGGCCGAGCGCACGACGCCAAGCGCGGCGTGCTTGCTGGCAGCGTACGCCGTCAGGTTGGCGTCGCCGCGCCACGAGTTCAGCGAGCCGATCACGACGACCGCGCCGTTGTCGTTGAGCAGCGGGGCCGCATTCTTGAGCGTTGCGACCAGGCCGCGTGCATTGACGCCCATGACGGAGTCCCACTCGGCGAGGTCGGTCTCGGCGACCGTCCGCCAGGGTGGCACGACGCCAGCAGCAGCGACGACGACGTCCAGTTGCGGGGCGATCTCACGCACGCGCGCGAAGGCGGCGTCGATCGAGCCGTCGTCAAGCAGGTCGATCGGCACGCCCTCCCAGCCGTCGGGGAGCGTGGCGGCTGCGAGCGCGGGCGCGAGGTCGAGCACGACCCCGGTCGCGCCCTCGCGCGCGAAACGGGCGGCCGTTGCGGCGCCGATGCCGCTGCCGCCGCCGGTGATCAGCGCGCGCTTGCCAGAAAGCAACGTCATCGGCCGGCCGCCTCGCTGGAAGGACGAGCCCCTTGGTCGAGACCTTTCGACGCGATCCGAGGCCCCTGGCCGAGCGATTGCGCCGCGCCGGCCCGCAGCACGTCGAGGTCGCGCTTGGCGCCGTCGAGCTCGACCGGCACGTCGACGATGACCTCGTCCACGCCCGCGCGCGCGAGCGCGGGAAGCCCCTTGGCGACCTCCGCCGCCTTGCCCATCGAGCCGACGATGCGCAGCACGACGCGCGGCTTGACGGAGCCGTCGCCGCCGGCCTCGCGCGCGGCTTCCTGCATCGTCGCGATCGCCCGCTCGATCTCGTCGGGGTCGAGGCTGTGGGCGTCGTGCTGGGCGAGCCAGCCGTCGCCGACCGTGCCGGCGCGGCCGATCGCGAGCGGCGAGTGGCCGCCGATCATCACCGGGATCTGATGCGCGGGCGTGGGCAGGCAGAGCGTGTCGGCGGCCAGCTCGTAGCGGACCGAGCTGTGGCCGCGCGTGCGGCCGCTCCAGCAGTCGCGCGCGATCGCGAGCCACTCGACCATCCGCGTCCCGCGCTGCTTGAAGGGGACGCCGAGCGCGTCGAACTCCTCCTCCAGCCAGCCGGCGCCGACCGCGAGCTCCAGGCGGCCGTTGCTGGCGACATCGATCGAGGCGGCCTGCTTGGCGAACTGGACCGGGTTGCGCAGCGGCAGCACGAGCACGGCCGTGCCGAGGCGGACCCGCTCGGTCGCCGCGGCGGCGAGCGCGAGCGCGATCAGCGCGTCGAAGTACGGCGAGTCGGTCGGCCAGGTCGCGATCCCGTCTTCGGAGAACGGGTACCGCGACCTGATCGTCTCCGGGAGGACGATGTGATCGCTCACCCAGAGGGAGTCGTACCCTGCCTCTTCAAGCGTGCGTGCCATCGTCGGCACACCGTGCTCAAGGGGAAGCGGGCCGCTGTTGGGAAGTTTCGCGCCGATTCTCATCTGTTCTCCATCAGGACACAGAGGCACCCGCTCGCATTGCGAATAGACGCCCGATATGCGAGCATCGTACCGGCTATCACGACTAGGAGTGAGCGACGAGAGATGAGCACCTCAACGACCCTTGGCGTCGACCACATCGGTGTCGGCGTCTCCGACATGGAGCGGTCTCGGGCGTTCTGGGCAGAGCTTGGCTTCACCGACGTCGCGTTCGATTACACCGGGCCCCTCCCCGGCCTGCGCGAGGTCGCGGGCCGTGACGGCGTCGAGGCAAACGTCGTGATGCTCCGCCCCGCCGTCCCGACCGTGCTCGGCCCCGGTGCCGTCAAGCTCGTCAAGACGCTCGACGTGCCGCCGCCGGCGATGCCGCAGGGGATGGCGTGGGGCGAGCCCGGCGTCTGCGAGGTCTGCGTCCACGTGAAGGACCAGGCCGCCCTCTACGAGCGGCTGAAGTCCGCCGGCCACACCGCGCTGATGGAGCCAAACTCCTCGCCGCTGACGCCGTACGGCACGCTGTGCTCGCTCTCCTACGTCGCCGACCCGGACCGGACGAAGATCGAGCTGATCGAGTGGCTCGACCTCGAGGCCGGCTGGCCGCAGGAGGACGGGCCCCAGGGCGTCAACCACGTCGCCTTCGGCGTCGCGTCGCTGGAGCGCACGCGGGCCTTCTACCAGCAGCTCGGCTTCACCGGGATGCTGTTCGACTCCGACGGATACTTCGAGCCGATGCACCCGTGGTATGAGCCGCGCGAGGCGCCGCGTCAGAAGATGACGCTGCTGACGAACCCGGCCGGCGCCGGCATGGAGCCGGTCGAGCACATCCCCGCCTCGCCCGACATGAGAGGCGAGTGGGGCCACCTCGGCCCCTTCGACTTCGGCATCGGCGTGCGCAACCTCGACCTCGGCGTCGCGCGCCTGCGTGAGCTGGGGATCGAGCTGACGAGCGAGCCGCAGACGGTCGAGCTCGGCGGCGGCGCCACGTGGCGCTACGCCTACTTCGCCGAGCCTGACGGTACGTGGGTGCAGCTGACGGAGGCGCGCTACTAGCTACAGCAGCGCTCCTGAGCTTGTCATCGGCGTGCGTGGCGCGGACGCAGGGAGCGCCGTGGGCCCCGGCCCACAAGCGACCGAGGACAAAGCCACGCGCGTCGAAGGCAAGCTCAGGCGACGCCGGCGAGGTCTGCTTCGATGCGCTGGGCGGTCCGCAGCAGCGGGCCGACCAGCTCGCCGCGAACGGAGTCGACCGTGCGGCGCATCACGTGCGTGGAGAGGTTGATCGCGCCGGCGATTCCGCCGCCGCGGTCATGGACCGGCGCGGCGACCGCGATCAGGCCCTCCTCGAGCTCTTGGTCGACGAGCGCGTAGCCGGTCGCCCTCACGCTCTCAAGCTGCTCGCGCAGCTGGGTGGCGTCGGTGACGGTGTGCGGGAGTATCCGCTGCAGCGAGGCGCGCTCGAGGTACTGCTCGAGCTGGTCGTCGGGCAGCGAGGCGAGCAGCACCTTGCCCATCGAGGTCGCGTGCGCGGGCATCCGCGCGCCGACGTTGATCGCGATCGTCAACGCGGCTGTTGACGGGACGCGGGCGACGTAGACGATCTCGTCGCCGTCAAGGATCGACGCCTCGCTCGACTCGTCGACCTCGGAGACGAGCCGCTCCAGGTGCGGCAGCGCGACGTCGGGGAAGCGCAGGCCGGAGAGGAACGAGTAGCCGAGCTCGAGCACCCGTGGCGTCAGCCTGAAGATGCGGCCGTCGCTCTCGAGGTAGCCGAGCTCCATCAAGGTGATCAGGAAGCGGCGGGCGGTCGCCCGCGTCAGGCCGGTCGTCGCGGCGAGCTCGCTGACCGTCTGCTCCGGCGCGTGCGGGCCGAAGGCGCGGATGATCGCGAGGCCCCGCTCGAGCGACTGGATGAACTCGCGCGGCCGTCTCGCGTCATCCGCCGCGTCGCTCGTCACGTTGGAGGCTGGGGCCGCTGCCATCGGCCGCGATGTTATCGGTGGGCGCCACCACGACGTGCCACGTGCGCTCATCGGCGGTCCTCCTCGTCGGCGGCAGCGCGGCGGGCGCGCTCCAGCGCGATCAGCTGGCGGTCGCGCCAGTCGACGCGCTCCTCCCACTGGTCGAGCGGCAGCAGCGCGCGCCGTTGCGCGGTCACCATGGCGACCAGGTCGTCGGTCCAGGGGTCGTGCTGGCCGCGCTCCTCGCCCATCCGCGCGTACGCCGGGCCCAGCCGTCTGGCGTGGGTCTCGATTCCGCCGCGGGTGTTGAGGTCGGCCGTCTCGAACGGCCCGACGACCGCCCAGCGGCGGCCAAGGCCCTCGCGCACGACGCGGTCGACCTCGTCAACCGTGGCGACGCCGTCGCGCACGAGGCAGTACGCCTCGCGCAGCAGCGCGCCCTGCAAGCGGTTGAAGACGAACCCCTCCGGCTCGTGCTCGACGCGCACCGGCGACATGCCGGCGTCGAGCAGCAGCCGCATCGTCGCGCCGATCCTCTCTTCCGCGGTGAACGGCGCCGGCACGACCTCGACGACCGGCAGCAGGTGCGGCGGGTTGGCCGGGTGGACGACGAGGCAGCGGGCACGGCCCGGCACCTCGGCGGCGAACTGGGACGCGGTCAGCGCCGAGGAGGAGCTGGCGAGCGTCGCTTGCGGGTCTGCGAGGCGGTCGAGCGCGGCGAAGACCTCGCGCTTCAGCTCGAGGCTCTCCGGCGCGCACTCCTGCACGTGAACGGCGCCGTCAAGCGCCGCGGACAGCTCGCTGAAACGCTGCACGCGCGGCGCGACTGCCGACGGCTGCTCGTCGAGCAGGCCGGCGGAGTGGAGGTCGTCGAGCCGCGCGCGCAGCTCAGTGGCGGCGGCGTCGAGCCGCTCAGGAGCCGTGTCGTAGAGCGCGACCGAATGGCCGGCGCGGGCGAAGACAACCGCCCACGCGACGCCGATCGAGCCCGAGCCGATGACCGCGACGGGTGGGAGCACCGCTCTCATGAGGCGCCAGCCTCCCCGCGAGAAGGAGCCTCTGGCGAGGTCTCGCTGAGGAGATCAAGCCCTCTGGGCGCAGACTCCCCGCGGACACCCCCGGGAACGACGTCCTTCTTGACCGCGGCCCGCCACGTCGTCGCCCACCGCTGCGGGTCGTTGACGCCGCTGCCGTCGACCTGGTGGATCGCCTGGTTGTGCGGTGCGGTCTTCACCAGCTCGGGGGTGTCGTACGCCTCCTGCACGACGCGGGCGAGCACGTCGATCCACAGGTCGACGTCCTCCTTGGACCACAGCTCGCCGGGCTCGGGCGTGAACGGCTCGGGGACGATCCACGGCTCGTGGCTGAGCCAGAAGGCGTCGACGCCGAAGTCGACCATCCGGTTCTGCACGTCGAAGACGTTGATGCCGGTGTCGCGCGTGACGCCCTCCAGCGAGTAGCGCGTCATCTCCAACCGCGGCTCGGTCAGGTGCGGCTCGGACTTCGTGATCCCTCTGATCGCGAGCAGCCGTCTCTCCATGTAGTTGTTCGCGATTACGGAGAGGTCGGCGGCGTCCTTGATGCCCTGGGCGCCCATCGCGCGCGCCCACGCGTACGCCTTGACGACGACCGGGACGTTGCCGAAGAACTCGCGCACGCGGCCGATCGACTGCGGCGCGTCGCGCTCGAGCGTGAAGTGACCGCCCTCCTCGCGCCGCACGAGCGGCCGCGGCAGGAACGGCACGAGCGCTTCGCTGCAGCCGTAGGCGCCGACGGCCGGGCCGCCGCCGCCCTTCGGCGCGCCAAAGGTCTTGTGCAGCATGTACATGCAGGCGTCGAAACCGAGCTCGCGGGCGCGGATGCGGCCCATCACGCCGTTGAAGTTGGCGTGGTCGTAGAAGGCAAGGCCGCCGGCCTCGTGGACGATCTCGACCCAGCGCTTGATGTTGGGGTTGTAGACCCCCATGTCGTCCGGGTTGTTGACCATGATCGCGGCGGTGCGCTCCGAGACCGCCGCCTGCAGCGCCTCGACGGACGGGTAGCCGTCCTCTTCCAGCGGCAGCGTGATCAGCTTGAAGCCGGCCGCCGCGGCCGTCGCCGGGTTGCACGGGTGGGCGAGCATCGTCGTGATGATCTCGTCGCGCTGGCCGAGCTCGCCGCGGGCGGCGAAGTAGGCGCGCGTGATGCACGCGTGCGTGTACGCCGCGTCGGCGCCGCCGCCCGGCTGGAAGACGAACTGCGACATCCCCGACAGCTCGCGCAGGATCTGGTCGAAGGAGTGGAGGATCTCGAGGACCCCCTGGATCGTCTCCTCGTCCTGGCCGGGATGGATCTCGGCCAGGAACGGCCGCGCGGCGAGGTTCTCGTTCAGCCGCGCGTTGTACTTCATCGTGCACGTGCCGAACAAATTGACGCCCATCATCCCGAGCGTCATCTGCGCGAGGTGGTTGTAGTGGCGCTGGACCTCGAACTCGGACAGCTCGGGCAGTCTCGGCGCTGTCTTGCGGCGGACGCCTTCGGGCACGAGCGCGGCGCCGTCGCCGACGGCCGCGACCAGCTCAGGCTCGGCGTCGCCGACGAGCGTGCCGCGACGGCCGGGGCGGCCCATCTCCAGCACGATCGGCTCGTCCCAGCGCGCGGCGTGGTATTCGGGCAGACGGCTCATGCGATCGCCTCCGCGAGCAGCTCGGCAAGCGCGTCGACGTCCTCGCGCGTGTGTATCTCTGTGACGCAGTACAGCGCCGACTGGCCGAGCTCCGGGTGGGAGGCGGACAGGTCGCCGCCGCCGAAGACGCCGTGGTCGCGCAGCTTCGCGTTGATCTCCGCGACCGTTCTGCCGGTCGCGTTGAAGTCGACGACGAGCTCCTTGAAGAAGCCGCCCCAGCGGACGGAGACGCCATCGAGCTGCGCGATCCGCTGCGCCGCGTAGTGGCTGCGCTGGAGGATCAGCTCGCCGATCTCGACGAAGCCCTGCGGGCCCATCAGCGCCATGTAGACGGCGTTGACGACCGCCCACAGATAGACGGAGTTGCCGGTCCAGTCGTTGCCGTCCTCGCGCGAGCCGTAGGAGGACTGCTCGAACAGCGCCATCGCGAAGCCGCGCTCGCCCGCGACGCGGGTCGGCGCGAGCGAGACCTGCAGCGTCGGGTACTGGCGCGCGTAGCGCTCCTCGTCGCGGCTGGCGATGAAGCCGCCGACGCCGCCGCCCGCGTTCATGTGGATCCCGAGCGGCTGCGTCGAGCCGACCGCGATGTCGGCGCCGAGCTGGCCGGGCGGGGCGAGCACGCCGAGGCTGAGCGGGTCGACGCCGAGGATCGTCTCTGCACCCGCGGCACGCGCAAGCTGCGCGACGCGCTCGACCTCGGTCTCGATCACGCCCAGCGAGCCGGGCGTCTCGAGGTAGACGGCGGCGGTGCGGTCGCTGAGCTTCGACTGCAGGTCGGCGACGTCGATCCGGCCGGTCGTCGCGTCAACGGCGACGGTGACGACGGCGATGTGGCTGTCGAGCTCGACCGGCGCGCAGTAGGTGCGGATCACGGCGAGGCGCTCGCGGTCGAGCGTCTCCGGGACCAGCACCTCGGCGCGGCCGGTCATGCGCGCGGCCATGCGGATCGCGTGGCCGGCGGCGCAGCCCCACGAGTAGACGGGCAGGCCGACGAAGTCGAGCTCGAGCAGCTCGCCGAGCTGGCTGGCGAACTCGAACCACGCCTGGTTGCGGCCGTGGTCGGAGGCCGGCGTCCCCCACTCGGAGGTGACGAGCTCGGTCCGCTGCGCGATCTCGTCGCAGACGGCCGGCACGTGGTGCTGCCAGACGCCGCCGCCGAGGAAGGAGAGCGCCTGCTCGCAGTCGACGTTGCGCGACAGCGTGCGGCGCAGGTGACGGCTGAGGTCGACTTCCGAGCTGAGCGCGGGCGGCAGCTCGAGCGTCCCCTTCAGCCGATGGTCGGCGGGGATCTGAACGAACAGCTCCTCGGGGTCGCTGACGCCGACGGCGTCGAGCAGCTCCTGGCGCAGCTGGGGGGCCGAGTTGGCCATGTACGGGTGGGCGGTCGCCCCGGGCGGCGTCACGCGCGCGTCCTCCTGTTCACACGACGGTTCACGTCGACACTCTCATCACGATCTGGTGCCGCGGCGCGACGCGGACGCGCAGGTAGCCCGACAGCTCGGCGTCGAGCTCGTCGTCTCCCGTGTCCACGCGCAACGTCGGCGGGCTGAGCTGCTGAAGCTTGTCAGCGGCGGCGATCACCACGATTCCGTCGCGGCCGATGCGCCGCAGCACGCGCGGGCTGAGCTGCTGGTTGCCGCGGCCGAACAGCGCCCCCTGGCCGCCGACGACGCCGCAGATCAGGCGCGGGTCTCGCGCGCTGTCGAGGAGGGCGAGGATGCCTCTCTCGTCGAGGTCGCTCGCGACGAGAGCCCCGTCGCGGACGGCGTCGATGCCGAGCAGGGCCCCGCCTTGCACGCCGAGATGCGCGAGGACTCGCGCCGTGCTCGTGCCGGGGCCGAGCAGCGTCAGGCGGCCGCGCTCGCGTCTGAGGTCGTCGGCGAGCGCGCGGGCAAGCGCGTCGAGGTCGCCGTCGCCGTCAGCGCGGCTGGCGGCCTTCGCGGCGACGATCAGGCTCGGCAGGCGGGGGACGCGGGCGCTGCCATAAAGGCGCGTGGAGACGCGGCCGGCACGGGTCGCGTCCTCATCGACATCGGCGATCTCGGCCTCGCGCAAGGCGGTCGGCGCCGGGTCGCGCAAGTAGGCAGCGGCGGCCGTGCCCGCCGCGTCGGGCGTCGCGGCGAAGACGCCGGAGTGCATCTTCACGCCGGTCGGGATTCCGACGAGCGGGATCTCGGCGCCGCCGGCGTCAAGGATGTCGCGCGCTGTTCCGTCGCCGCCGGCGAACAGCAGCAGCTCGACGCCGCGCTCGCGCATCTCAGCGACGGCCGCGCGCGTGTCGGCCGGCGAGGTGTCGCGCCCGGGGTCGAGCGCGGTGGCGGTCGTCGTCGTCGCGACGCCGGCCGCGGTGGCGAGGTCGCCGCCAAGCGGGCCGGGGCCGGCGAGGATCTCCAGCGGAGGAAGGCCCGCGCCCTCCCCGCCTGGCGCGCCCGCCCCACGCACCAGCGCCGCCAGCGCGCGGCGGGCGCGCTCGGGGGCGATCGGGACGGCGCCGCGGGCGCGCGCTTGCGCGAGCGCCGCGGCGCCGTCGGTTCCCTTCAGCGCGACCCGGCCGCCCATGCCGGCGATCGGGTTCACAAGGAGCCCGAGGCGGCGTGGTGCGGGGGTCGCGCTCATTCGGCCAGTGTCGCTCAGCCGAGCGTCTCGGCGACGGCGTCGACCGCCTCGCGCACGGTGCCGACGATCTGGTCGATCTCGGCGTCGGTGACGACGAACGGCGGTGAGAAGGAGATCGAGTCGCCCTCCGGCAGCGCGCGCGTGATCACGCCGCGTTCCAGGCACGCTCTCGTCACTGCGGCGCCGACGCTGCCGAGCGGGTCGAACTTCGTCATCGGCTCCTTCGACGCGACGAACTCGACGGCCGCGATCAGCGCCGTTCCGCGCACCTCGCCGACGAGCGGGTGGTCGGCGAGCGCCTCGCGCAGTCTCGACTGCAGATGCGCGCCGCGCTGGACGACCTGGTCCAGCAGCCCCTCGCTCTCGATCAGGTCGAGGTTGGCGAGCGCGGCCGCGGCCGCGAGCGGGTGCGACGTGTACGTGTAGCCGTGGCTGAACGGCTGGTTGGCCTCGGCGATCACGCGCCAGACCTCGTCGGAGACGATCACGGCCGACAGCGGCATGTACGCCGAGGTGACGCCCTTGGCGATCGTCATCAGGTCGGGCTCGATCCCGAGCTTGTCGCTGCCGAACCACGTTCCGAGGCGACCGAAGCCGCAGACGACCTCGTCGGCGATCATCAGGATGTCGTACTTGCGCAGGACCGCCTGGATCGCGGCGAAGTAGCCCTCCGGCGGGATGATCACGCCGCCGGCAGCCTGGATCGGCTCGGCGATGAAGGCGGCGACCGTCTCTGCGCCCTCGGCGACGATCAGCTGCTCGAGCTCGTTCGCGAGGCGCGCGCTGAAGTCAGCGTCGCTCTCGTTCGGCAGCGCCTCCCACAAGCGGTGCGGCGCGATCGTGTGGCTGACGCCTTCCATCGGCAGGTCGAAGGCGGTGTGCATGCCCGGCAGGCCGGTGAGGCTGGCGGCGGCGATCGTGACGCCGTGGTAGCCGCGGCGGCGCGAGATCACCTTCTTCTTCAGCGGGCGCCCGAGCAGGTTGTTGTACATCCGCACGAGCTTGATCTGCGTGTCGTTGGCGTCCGAGCCGCTGTTGCCGTACAGCACCTTCGACATGCCCTCTGGGGCGAGCGAGATGATCCGCTCGGCCAGCAGCGCCGGGGTGTCGGTCGCCATCGACGAGAACGAGTGGTAGTAGGCGAGTCTGACCGCCTGCTCGCGCAGCGCGTCGGCGATCTCGACGCGCCCGTAGCCGACGTTGACGCACCAGAGGCCCGCCATCGCGTCGAGGTACGTGCGCCCCTGGTCGTCGGTGAGGGTCGTGCCCTGACCGCTGACGATCATGCGTCTTGGTCCGTTGCTCTCGTGCTCACCGGGCACGCTGAACGGGTGGAAAACGTGGCGACGATCGAGGTCGGCCAACGCGTGCAGTGAAGGTGTGGTGGTCATGTCCCTGCTCGTATTGCGGTCAAGTGCACGATATGCGAACCTTCGCAAAAGCGACCGCTGCTGTCCACCCCACCACGGAGATCGCCCATGTCGACCCTCTTTCCCCTCGATCTCACCGATCGCTCCCTGCTGCGCGAGCAGCTCCTGATCGGCGGCGAATGGGTCGACGGCGGCGACGGGGAGAGGGATGACGTCCGCGACCCGGCCACCGGGCAGGCCGTCGCCCACGTCGCACGAGGTACGCGCGCGGATGCCCAGCGCGCGATCGAGCTGGCGAACGTGGCGCTTGCGACCTGGGGCAGAGCCCCGGCGAAGACGCGCTCGCAGCTGCTGCGCCGCTGGCACGACCTGATCGTCGAGCACGTCGACGACCTCGCGATCCTGCTGACCGCCGAGCAGGGCAAGCCGGTCGCCGAGTCGCGCGGGGAGATCCTCTACGGCGCGACGTTCATCGAGTGGTACGCGGAGGAGGCCAAGCGCGCCTACGGCGAGGTGATCCCCTCCCCCGCCGACGGCCGTCGCTTGCTGACGCTGCGCAAGCCGGTCGGCGTCTGCGCCGCGATCACGCCGTGGAACTTCCCGATGGCGATGATCGCGCGCAAGGCCGCCCCGGCGCTCGCCGCTGGCTGCACGATGGTGATCAAGCCGGCGCCGACGACGCCTTTGTCGGCACTCGCGCTCGGCGAGCTGGCGCTGCGCGCCGGCATCCCCGCGGGCGTGCTGAGCGTCGTCTGCGGGCCGGCTGAGGAGGTCGGCCACGAGCTGGCGACCTCGTCGATCGTGCGCAAGATCACCTTCACCGGCTCCACCCCGGTCGGCAAGCTGCTGATGACGCAGGCCGCCCAGACGGTCAAGAAGGTCTCGCTCGAGCTTGGCGGCAACGCGCCGTTCATCGTCTTCGACGACGCTGACCTCGACGTCGCCGTCAGAGGCGCGATCGACTCGAAGTTCCGCAACGCCGGCCAGACCTGCGTCTGCGCCAACCGCATCCTCGTGCAGGACGGGATCCACGACGCGTTCGTCGAGCGGTTCGCGGCGGCGACGAGCGCACTGCGCGTCGGCAACGGGTTCGAGGAGGGCGTCGAGCAGGGGCCGCTGATCGACGAGAGAGCGCTCGCGAAGGTCCGCGACCACATCTCCGACGCGGTCTCTCAGGGTGCCGAGGTCGTTGTCGGCGGCGACTCGCACGAGCTCGGCGGGACGTTCTTCCAGCCGACCGTGCTGACCGGCGCGACGGGCGGGATGAAGATCGCGGTCGAGGAGACGTTCGGCCCGGTCGCCCCGGTCTTCCGCTTCAAGACCGAGGAGGAGGCTGTGCGGCTCGCGAACGCGACCGAGCACGGCCTCGCCTCGTACTTCTGCACGACCGACCTCGCCCGCATGTGGCGTGTCGGCGAGGCGCTGGAGTTCGGCGTCGTCGGCGTCAACACGGGCCTGATCTCCTACGAGGGCGCGCCGTTCGGCGGCGTCAAGCAGTCGGGCCTCGGCCGCGAAGGCTCCCGCCACGGCCTCGACGACTTCCTCGAGATCTCCTACCTCTGCATCGACGGGCTTACCGGCGTGTAGCGCGACGCCCCAGGCGGGCGCGGCGGCGGCTTAGCGGTATCGACAGTTGGCCGGCGGGGCCGGGCCAGCGAGGCTCGCGCTGTGAGCCCCGTTCCGCTGCCGGCCTCCGTCGCGGAGCGCACCGTGCGAGACCTGCTCGATGCGCGCGCTCGGGAGGTTCCGGAGCGGATTGCGCTGGTCGCGCCTAGCGCGCTCGAAGGCGCGATGGGCGGGGCGAGCACGGGGCCTGGCTCCGGCCAAGCGCCCGGCTCTGAGCTGCGCCTCTCCTATGCCGAGCTGCGCGAGCGGGCTGGGCGAATGGCCGCTGTGCTGGCCGCGCGCGGGGTCGGCAAGGGCGATCGCGTCGCGCTGCTGACGACCAACGACGCGGCGGCCGAGGCGCACATCGCCTACCACGCGGCGCATCGGCTCGGCGCGATCAACGTGCCGCTCAACACCCGCTACGTCCGGCGCGAGCTCGCCTACGTCCTGCGCTTCGTCGCGCCCGCCGCGATCGTCTTCGAGGAGCGCTTCGCATCGTTGCTCGGCGAGCTGCGGGAGGAGATCGGGGACGCGGCGCTGCTGGCGTTGCCGGCCGCGGGCGCCGGCTCCCCGACGGCGCGCTCGGCGGCGGAGGGCTCGCCGACAGCCGCCGGCTCGAATGCGGCGAGCCCAGCGGCGCCCGGCTCGCCGATGGCCGACGGCGACGGCCGACCGGCGTTCGGCGAATCGCTCGCGGCCAGCCTCGCCGCGACCGCCGGGGATCCTGAGCCGCCGCCGGCGGCGCTCGACGAGGGCGACGACGCGGACTGGATCTTCACGAGCGGGACGACGGGGACGCCGAAGGCGGTTGCGCTGACGCATGGCGGGTCGGTCGCGTGCGGGACTCAGGCGATCGAGCTGTGGGGGCTCGATGCGACGAGCGTGTATCAGTCGTTCGCGCCGTTCTTCACGAGCACGGGCTGCCACACGAACCTGCTCGCCTGCCTCGCCGCCGGGTGCACGTACGTCGTCGAGCCGGCCTTCGACGTGCATGGGACGCTTGAGCGGATGGAGCGCCGTCGCACGACGTCGGTCTTCCTGATCTCCAGCGTCCTGCAGCTGATCTTCGACCGGGTCGGGCCCGACGCGCTCGCGCACCGCGACCTCGGCGCGCTGCGCCGCATCTGTTACGGCGGCCAGCCGGCCAGCCCAGCCTTCTACCGGCAGGTGTGGGAGCAGCTTGGCGAGCGGCTCGGCGTCGAGCTGACGAACGTCTACGGCCTGACCGAGGGCGGCACGGCGGGGACGATGCTGACGCCCGAGGACCACCCGGAGGCGCTGGCGCGGATGGGGCCGCTCGGCCTGTCGATCGGCCGCACGAGCTTCCACCCGTGGAGCGAGCTGGCCGTGCTCGACGCGGATGGCGCGCCGGTCGCGGCCGGCGCGGTCGGCGAGCTCTGCCTGCGCGGCCCGAGCACGATGTCGCGCTACGTCCGAGACCCCGAGGCGACCGCCGCCGCCTTCCACGGCGACTGGGTGCGGACCGGCGACATGGTCAGCGCCGACGACGCCGGCTTCCTCTCCTTCGTCGACCGCGAGAAGCAGCTGATCCGCCGCGGCGGCCTGAACATCTCCTCCGCCGAGGTCGAGGGCGTCCTCGCCGAGCACCCGGCTGTCGTCGAGGCAGCAGCCGTCCCGCTCCCCAACCGCGTCCTCGGCGAGGACGTGCGCGGCGTCGTCGTGCTCGCGAGCGGGGCCCCACCCTCCGCGCAGCCGCCGACCGAGGCCGAGCTGATCGCCTTCTGCCGCGAGCGTCTCGCCGACTACAAGGTCCCGGTCCGAATCGACGTCGTCACCGCCCTCCCCCGCAACGGCATGGGCCGGGTGATGAAGGGCGTGTTGACCGGCAGAGCCGACGCGCTGAGGGCGGCGGAGTAGCCGGGGCGCCGCGGGCGTAGGGGCGGGCGCGGTAGGGTGCCCGCCGATGGGCGTGGCCGAGCGCAGCGGGACAGTCAGAGTCGGCGGGCGTGTCGTTGCTTGGCGTGCGCTTGGCAGCGGGCCGCCGTTGCTGCTCGTGAACGGGTACGCGGGGACGTCGAGCGACTGGGACCCGCGCTTCCTTGACGCGCTCGCGCGCTCCTTCGAGCTGATCCTCCCGGACAACCGTGGCGTCGGCGGCTCTGACCGCGGCGCGCCGGAGGACATGCTCACGATCGACGCGCTCGCGCGCGACGTCGAGCGGGTGCTTGACGCCTGCGGGATCGAGCGCGCCCACCTCGCCGGCTGGTCGATGGGCGGCTACATCGTCCAGCGGCTGACCGCGCTCGCGCCCGCGCGCGTGCAATCGCTGGCGCTGCTGGCGACCGATCCGGGCGGCCCGGAGGCGGTCATCTCCACGCGCGAGGCGTGGGAGACGCTGACCGACGACAGCGGCACCCCGCGCGCGCAGGCGAGACGGCTGATCGAACTGCTCTTCCCGCCAGGGGTCTCGGCACAGGTCGACGCCGAGGCCGGCGAGGTCGTCGCGGCTGGGCGCGCGAGACTGTCGCGCGGGGCGCTGCGCGCGCAGGAGGCGGCGATCATCGCCTTCCACCGCAAAGAGCCGAGCCCGCTTGCGCCCGAGGCGATCCCGTCCGTGCTGATCGTCCACGGCGACGCCGACGTCGTGATCCCGCCGGCCAACGCGGCCCTGCTCGAGCGCCGCTGGCCAGGCGCGCGGGTTGAGCGGATCGCCGGCGCCGGCCACGCCTTCATGGCGCAAGAGCCCGAGCGCGTCGCCGCGCTGATGCGCGAGCTGGCGCTCGGCTGAGCGCTACGACCGCGGAGTCTGCCAGGGCGCGCGTTCGCCGTCGGCCGTTGCCTCGAACCGCTGCTGGGCGGCTTCGACCTGCGCGACGTGCTGCTCGGCCGAGGCGCGGATGACGCCGAGCGGCTGGGTCAGCAGGGCGTCACGGCGGCGTCAGCGGTAGGATCTCCGGCCGTGAACGTGATTGCCTGCCTCGGTCACTGGTACGTGTCGTTGATCTACGCGGCCCCGGCGCTCTTGCTCGGCGGCGGTGTGCTCTTCTCGACGATGCGCCAGAAGCGCCGCCAGCAAGCGACCGGCATGCGCGCCACCACGCGCATCGCCGAGCGCAAGCCCGCGACACTCGCCTGACCTTCGTGTTGGGGCCCGCGCTCAGTCGTCGGGTCTCGGGCCGGGGCGGCGGCTGGATGCCTTCAGCCTCTCTCCGGAAGGACCACCGATGTACCCCTCTCACCGCCCGCCCCCGTGGCGGCGCGTCGGCCGTCGTGCCCGCCTCGCGGGCCTCGGCCTCGCCCTGATCGCGACCGTCGCGGCCTGCGGCTCCTCTTCCTCGTCGGCCCCGACGACGATCGGCCAGTTCCGTGGCGTCAGCCAGGTGCCGGCCGCGCTGCTCGACAAACCGGCGCCGCACATGCGCCAGACCGACGTGCGCGGCGGCACGCTCGACACGAGCTCGCTGAGAGGAAAGCCGTACGCGGTCACCTTCCTCTACGCCAACTGCCCCGACGTCTGCCCGCTGATCACCTCTGAGATCGTCGAGGCGCTCGGCAAGATGGGCGCGAGCGCAAGAAGAGTCGCGGTCGTCGCGGTCAGCGTCGACCCGCGCGGCGACACGGCCGCGAACGTCGACGCGTTCCTCAGACGCCATCGCGCGCCGGCCAACTTCCACTACCTGATCGGCAGCGAGTCGCAGCTGCAGCCGATCTGGAGAAGCTACTTCGCCGCGCCGCAGATCCAGGGCGACCCCAACAGCGCCCACACCGCCGCGGTGTGGCTGGTCGACGGCGAGGGCAGGCTGCGCGCGAAGTTCGACGCCGGCCTTGCCTTCAACACCGACGACCTCGCACACGACATGACGCAGTTGCTGGCGAGAACCTGAGCCGCGCCGGCGCGCGCGGCTGCGGGCGGGCGGGCGGGCGAGCGCGACCCACGCGCCCGCGCCCGCGCCGCCTGCCACGATCTCGGCGTGACCGGCAAATCGCTTGCGCTTTTTCTCGCCTCCGCCATCGCTGAGATCGGCGGCGCCTATCTGGTCTGGATCGGCCTGCGCGAGCACAAGGGCCCGTGGGTCGTCCTGCTTGGCTTCGTCGCGCTGGCGATCTACGGCGTCGTCGCGACGTTGCAGCCGAGCCACGAGTTCGGCCGCGTGCTGGCCGCGTACGGCGGCGTCTTCATCATCGGCTCGATGCTGTGGGGCGTCGCCTTCGACGGCTTTCACCCCGACCGCAGCGACCTGATCGGCGCCGCCTTCTGCCTCGTCGGGGTCGGTTTCATCATGTATGCGCGGTGATGGTGAGCGTCGCGCGCCGACACGCCATTACTCGATCGCGGCCGCCGACGGCAGGCGCCAAAGAATGCGCGGACCGTCGCGGCCGGTTCGACGTTTGACGAAGCTGGCACGTCGGGGATGACCGGCGGATGCGTTTCATCCCCAGATCCCTCCTGGCGGCGTGTGCGGTCATCGCATTCGTCGCCGCTCCGGCGCATGCCGCAGCGCGCCCGACCTCGTTTGCGCTGCCGCCCGGCTTCTCCGCCGAGGCGATGACCGACCACAACGGCGCGCTCTACGTCGGCTCCCAGGCCGACGGCTCGGTCCTGCGCGTCGACGTTCGCACGGGCGAGCAGACGGTGCTCGTCCCCGGTCACAGCGGCCGTCACGCGAACGGCCTGCGGTTCGCCGGCAAGCGCCTGATCGTCGCCGGTGGCACGACCGGCAAGATCTACGTCTACAACGCGCTGACGGGTAGAGACGTCGCAACGCACGACGTCCATGGCGGCTTCGTCAACGGCGTCGGCATTCTCGGCAAGACCGCGTACGCGACCGACACGATCAAGCACGTCGTCTACGCGCTGCCGACGAGCGGCGTCGGCGCCGTCAGAACGATCACGCTGACCGGCGACTGGACGCCGGACGCGTTCGACCTCGACGGGATCATCCCGGCCGGCCGCGAGCTGCTGACCGGCCAGTACGGCACCGGCAAGCTGTTCACGGTCGACGCCGCGACCGGCGTCTCCCACGCCGTTCAGGGCGTGAGCGTCCCCACCAACGACGGCCTCTTCCTCAAGGGCCGCACGCTGTTCGTCGCCGAGAACAGCGGCAAGGTCCAAGAGGTCGCGCTCAACGCCGACATGACCGCTGGCCGCGTCGTCAAGACGCTCCCCAAGCACAGACTCCGCGACCCCACCGACGTCGCCGTCATCGGCGGCCGCCTCTACGTCCTCAACCCCCACAACCCGCAGAGAAGAGCCCCGCCGACGGCGAGAGACCAGATCCTCGACCTCGGCAAGGCCTGACCAACTCCCCCGCCGCTGACGCTCGCCCTGCCGCGAGCGTCAGCCGGCCGCGCGCTACGAGGCCGCAGCGGCCTCGACGGCGGCCACGACTTCGGGGATCAGGTCGACGGTCGTCTGCGGCAGGTCAGGGCCGCCGCCGCACTCGCGCCGCAGCACCGGCAGGATCTCCTCGGCGAAGTACTGGATCTGCTCTTCGTTCTCGGAGCTGGTCAGCCCCGGAGCCTCGAACTGACAGTTGAAGAAGAAGTCGCTGTCGCCGTAGACCTCCTCCTTGATCCGCATGATCCCCTCGATCACGCGGTCCTTGCTGCCGACGAGCGCGAGGTCGCCCTGCTCGAGCAGGTCCGTCGTCGCCGGAACCGTCGGGTCGCCGGTCACGAGCGCCGAGAAGCCGAACGGGTGGTACCAGTCCCAGACCGCCTCCAGCCCGGCGCGGAACTTCTTCGCGTTGCCCACGCCCGGCTCGTCGACGTGGATCCAGCGCCCGGTAATCAGGCCGCGGTGGCGCGCCGAGTCCCAGCCAGGCTTGAACGCGTCGCCGTCGCCGCGCGCGTCGGGCCAGCCGAAGCGCTCGCACGAGGCGATGTAGGAGTCGATCTGCTTTCTGAGCGCGCCGTTGGGGACGAGGTTGGAGTAGCCGTTGAAGCCGTTGCGCGCCGCGTTGTCGAGCGAGCGCGGGCTGACCATCAGCTGCCACAGCGGCGGGTGCGGCTGCTGCACGGGGCGCGGCAGCAGCGAGATCTGGCGCATCAGGCCGTTGGGGTCCATCCGCATCGGGTCGATCGAGATGTCGCCGTCCGCCGGGCCCATCACCTCGTTGACGCGCTCGTTGCCGCCGTGGGCGTCCCAGTAGGCGGCGGTCACGGGGTGGCCCCATGGCGTGTACTTCGTCGGCACCGAGAAGAAGTCGCCGTGGAACGAGAACGACGGCTCCGTCCACGCCTTGCGGATCAGGTCGATCGCCTCTTCGAAGTACGCCCGGTTGCGCTCCTGGTCCCCGTGCGACGAGCCATACGAGTAGCCGAACGTCTCGGTCTCGCGCGGCTGGTAACCGCGCCCCAGTCCGACGTCGAGCCGCCCGCCGCTGATCGTGTCGAGGATCGCCAGCTGCTCGGCAAGCCGCAGCGGGTGCCACCAGGTGAGGATGTTCGCCGCCTGCGCGAGCCGGATCCGCTTCGTCAGCGCCGCGATCGCCGTCTGGCTCTGGATCGGGTTCGGGCTCAGCTCGGACCCTTCGAAGATGAAGTGATGCTCGCTCATCCAGAAATAGTCAAAGCCCATCCGGTCGGCGATAACGCCCTGTCGGATCTGCCCGTTGGTGACCCGTTGTGCTGCGGCGTTGATCTCCTCGATACTCGCCGCGGGGATCCGGATCCCTGACCGCGACGTCTCGAACGGCACGTCGGCACCGCCCGTCGTGAAGATTCCTACTTCGATCATCTCTCCTCCATCTCCGCTCGCGGTTCACCGCCTCTCGGAGGTCCGCTCGCGCCTGACGCCGGTCTGAGAGACCGCCGTTATCGGCTCGATCTGCGCGGAACCCGACGCCAGATTAGCGTATCCTCGAGTTGTTGTGTACCTGCGTTCGGGCCTCCCTTCAGAGCGTCTGCGAACGGCGATTCGAGGAGGACGTGCCCGATGGACTTCGAGCTGAGCGACCGTGCGAAGGAGCTCCGCGAACGGCTGCAGGCGTTCCTCGACGAGTGCGTCCACCCCGCCGAGGCCGTCTACGCCGAGCAGCTGCGCGACGCCGGCAGACCGCACGTCCAGCCGCTCGTGATGGAGCAGCTCAAGCAGGAGTCGCGGGCGCGCGGGCTGTGGAACCTGTTCCTGCCAGACCCCGCCCACGGCCCGGGCCTGACGACGCTCGACTACGCCCCGCTCGCCGAGCTGCTCGGCCGCAGCCCGATCGGCTCAGAGGCTTGCAACTGCTCCGCACCGGACACCGGCAACATGGAGCTGCTGCACCAGTTCGGGACATCCGATCAACAGCGGCGTTGGCTGCTGCCGCTGCTCGACGGCGAGATCCGCTCGGCCTTCGCGATGACCGAGCCCGACGTCGCTTCCTCCGACGCCGCCAACATCCGCCTGCGGATCGATCAGCACGGCGACGAGCTCGTCCTCAACGGCCGCAAGTGGTGGACGACCGGGGCACTGCACCCGCGATGCAGAGTGCTGATCGTGATGGGCAGGACCGACGGGGGCGCGGGATCGGATACCGCCGCCCATCGGCAGCAGAGCATGGTGCTCGTCCCGCTCGACGCGCCCGGGGTCGACGTCGTCCGCAGCCTCCCCGTCTTCGGCTACGTCCATCCCGAAGGGCACGGGGAGCTGCGCTTCACCGACGTCCGCGTTCCGCGCTCCAACCTCGTCGGCGAGCTCGGTGGCGGCTTCGCGATCGCCCAGGCACGGCTGGGGCCGGGCCGCATCCATCACTGCATGCGCGCCCTCGGCGCGGCCGAGCGCGCGCTCGAGCTGATGTGCGCCCGGGCGCAGGCGCGCGAGACGTTCGGCCAGCCGCTCGCCGCGCGCGCGAACATCGGCGACTGGATCGCGGAGGCGCGGATCGAGCTGGAGATGGCGCGGCTGCTCGTGCTCAAGACGGCCTGGCTGATCGACACCGTCGGGGCCAAGCACGCGCGCACGGAGATCGCGGCGATCAAGGTCGCCGCCCCGAACGTCGCGCTCAAGGTCATCGACCGCGCGATCCAGGTCCACGGCGGCGCGGGCGTCTCCGACGACACCCCCCTCGCGGCGATGTACGCGACCGTGCGCACCCTGCGCCTCGCCGACGGGCCCGACGAGGTGCACAAGCAGTCGATCGCGCGGCAGGAGCTGCGGGCTCGTCGCGAGGCGGCGGCGCCGGCCTTGGCGTGAGCCCAGCCGCGGGCGTGAGCCCAGCCGCGGGCGTGAGCCCAGACGCCGCGCCAACCGCCGCCGAGGCGTCCAGCGCCAGCGCGCTCAGACCGCCGCGACGGCGCCCTCCGGCGCGGCGCGCAGCGGCTCGCGCGCCGCGCTGCTGCCGGCGAGCATTCCGAACGTGAGCGCGGGGCCGAGCGTCGCGCCGCCGGCCCAATAGGCGCGGCCCGACGGCGACGCGACACAGTTGCCGACGCCATAGAGGCGGGGGATCGGCTCGCCGTCTCCGTCGAGCACGCGGCCGCTCGGATCGGTCATCGGGCCGCCCTTGGAGTCGAGCATCCCGGGCGCGATGATCGTCGCGTAGTACGGGCCGTCGTCGCTCAGCGGATGCATCGTCGGGCCGCTTGCGCCGCCTTCGCGAGCCGCGCCGTGAAGCGAGTCGAAGAACCGCTCGATCGGCGTCTCGCCGCGGTGGAAGTCGGGGTCGTGGCCTTCGCGCGCGTTCGCGTTGAAGCGCGCGACCGACGCGGCGAGGCGCTCCGCGAAGCGCTCGTCGAGCGTCGCGCCGCCGGTCTGCGGCGCGAGCTGCGCGAGCCGTTGCGCGAGCGCCTGCGCGAGCTGTGGCAGCGTCTGCGCGCGCACGACGTGGCCGTCGTCGCGGCCGGCTGGCGCGATCGGGTTGCCCGGCAGCTCGCTCTCGTAGAGCGCCTGGCAGGCCTCGTCCCAGACCATGAACATGAGCAGGTTCCCGTACTCGGCCCGCTGCGCGTCCCACGCCCAGTGCATCAGCGTCTGCTCGTTGTACTGGAGCTTCTCGTTCATCGCGCGCGCGCCGCGGCGGTTGACCTCGAGCATGCTGTCTCCCGGCGCCTGGAAGGTCATCTCGAGGTCGGCGCGGTTGCGCAGCGCGCGCTCGAGCACGCACGGCGACATCCATGGGTGGCCGGTGCTGCGCAGAGGAGCGCCGAGCTCAGCTGCGATGCGCAGGAAGTCGCCGGTGCAGCCGGGCGCGGCGCAGGAGCCGAAGACCGGCCCGGCGAGCAGCTCGCGGCGCAGCGTCGCGCTCTGGCCATACCCGCCGCTGGCGAAGACGACCGCGCGCCGCGCGGCGATCGCGACGCGCTCGGCGCCGTTGCTGGCGACGACCCCGGAGACGCCATGCTCGTCGCGCACGAGCTGCTCCACCGCATGCCCGGTCAGCGTCTCGACGCCGAGGCGCGCGGCGGCGGCGCTGAGCTGGCGGATCATGTCGGCGCCGGTTCCGAGGCCGCCGTCCTCGGCCGCTGGGATCAACACGCGCCCCTTCGGCGCGCGGTTCTCCGGCAGCTGCGCGAAGTAGTCGGGGAAGTCAGCCGCGTGGACGCCGGTGAGCGCGTCGAGCTCCACGAGCAGGTCGGCCGTCTCGGCGGCGTGGTCGTAGAACGTCTCGATCAGCGCGTGCTCCCACGCTTGCAGGCCGAGCGTCGCGTGCGCGGGGTCGTACGCTTCTGGCCGCGTGAGGCGCGCCATGTAGCGCAGCGCGTCGTCCTTGTGGTCGGCGGTGCCAAGCTCCCGCATCCAGCGGTTGTTCGGCATCCAGTACCAGCCACCCGACTTCGCGGTCGTCCCACCGACCTGCTCGCGCTTCTCGACGATCGCGACCGTCGCGCCGTCGCGGGCCGCGGCGAGCGCCGCGGCGTGGCCGCCAGCGCCGCTCCCGACGACCACCACGTCCACGACGTGCTTCAACTCCGCCGTTGACGAGGTGACGACCGCGGGCCGCCGGCCTGCATCCTGCACCGTCATGACGCATCCTCCTGGACGTGACAATCTGACGCCAGATTATTCAACGAGGGAGATGCGCGTCAAGCCGTCGAGGAGGACTCGAGCCCCTCGGTAAGGAGCGTGAGGGCAGTGACGTCGCCCGGGCGGCGCGCCCAGCCGCCGAGCGCGCCGCCTTCAGATCTCCAGCAGGTGCGGAGCGCGGGCGGCTGCCGAGACGGCGCTGTCGTAGCTCGCGAGCACGCGGACGCCGAGCGCTTCCAGCCGCGTGGCGTCAAAGGGTGCGTTGGAGGAGAGCCGTACCGAACGGACGCCGAGGTCGAGCAGCACGTGGGCGACCGCGAGCTCGCAGTCGGCCGGTGGCGCGGGCTCGTCGCTCGCCAACAGGTGGCCGAGCCGGGACTCGGCGACGCGTTCGGCGTACAGGACGATCCCCTCGCCCCCACGGCGGATCGCCTCGAGCGCCGCGCGCAGCTGCTCGCCGCAGCCGCATGCGACGCCGCCGAAGACGTCGCTGGCCAGGCACTTGTGGTGCACGTGGACGCGCACCGCGGTCGTGCTGCGCGCGGCGCTGCCGAAGGCGACATATTGCACGTCGCCGCGCAGCGTCTCGTAGCCGACCGCCGACATCTGCGCGAAGGCCGTCGGCAGCGGCACGTCGACGACGCGGCGCACCATCGGCTCATGGAGCGCGCGATAGGCGACGAGCTCCCGCACGCTCAGCAGCGCGGCGCCGGTCCGCTGCGCCAGCCGGGCTCCGGCCTCGACGCCAGCCGGCGCCCCTCGCTCGTCGACCGCGCGCAAGAGCACGGCCGCCTCCCCGCAGCCCACGATCGCCGCAAGGTCGACGGCCGCCTCGGCTGACCGCGGGCAGGCAAGCACGCCCTCGTCGTCGACCGCGAGCGGGAAGACCGCGCCCGGCACCGAAAACCGCTCGCGCCCAGTTGCGGGATCCGCGAGCGCACGCACGGTCGCGGCGACCAGCGCCTCGCCAGCGATTCCGGTCGGCGCGTCGGCGAGCTCGACGGGCGCGTACATGCGCGCCGCGCCGGGCGCTGCGGCGCAACCGGGCGCCGCCGCACCGCCGGGCGCTCCGACGCGGGGCGCTCCACCGCCGCGCCCTCGGGCAGCGCCGCGCGACGCAGCTCCGCCGGGCCGCGCGTCGCCGCCGAGCGGCGCGAGCCCGAGCGCCGCGAGGCGCGCGGACGGCAACGCGACGTGGAGGACGCCGCGGACCTGGCCGTTCAGCGCGGCGAGGGTGGCGTCAGCGAGGCGGAGGGCGCTTGTCACGACGTGCGCCTCTCCTGCCGCGTCATCGACCAGCACGACAAACCGGCCGGCCGCGACGTCGGCGCTCGCACGCGCCACGCGGTTTGGGCCGTCGGCGACGGGGCCGCCGGGGAGCGCACGCAGGCTGGCGCGCGGCGCGGGTTGCTGGATCGCCTCGGGCTCCATGGCGCTAGGCGAGCGCGGCGAACGCGCGGCGGTGGTAGAGCAACGGGACCGGCTCCTCGTGCACGCCGGCGGCGCTGACGGCGCCGATGAAGATCCAGTGGTCGCCGGCCTCGATCGCGCGCTCGACGCGACAGGCGAGGTAGGCCGCCGCGTCCTCGGACAGCACCGGCCCGCCAGCCCCGCCGGGCGCCTCCCGCCACGCCAGCGCGGAGAACTTGTCGCGCGCCTTCGACGCGAAGAGCAGCGCAAGCTGCTCACGGCCGGCCGCGAGGATGTTGACGGTGAAGGCGCCTGCGTCAGAGATCGCCGCGAGCGTGTTCGATCCCTTGTCGACGCAGACGAGCACGAGCGGCGGGTCGGCCGACACCGAGCAGAAGGCGTTGACCGTCAGCCCCACCGGCCGCTCCCCATCGAGCGCGGTGACGATCACCACGCCGGCCGGGAAGCTCGACAGCACGTCGCGCAGCAGCTCGCGGTCGAGCCCGCTCGGGCCCGACGACGGCTCGGCGCAGGTCGATCGCATCGTCATCGCGCTCGCCCCCTCACATCGACACCCCGCCGTCGACCGGGAGCACGACGCCGGTCACGTACGCCGCCTCCGGCGAGGCGAGGAACATGACCGCCGACGAGATCTCGTCGGGCTCCGCGAACCGGCCGAGCGGGATCAGCCCGCGAATCTCTGCCAAGCGCGGCTCGGGGATCGAGGCGATCATCCGCGTGCTCGCGTTCGGCGAGATCGCGTTGACGGTGACGCCGAAGCCAGCGAGCTCTTTGGCCGCGGTCTTCGTGAACCCGATCACGCCGGCCTTCGCCGCTGCGTACGCGGACTGCCCGACGTTGCCGTGCAGCCCGGTGTAGGACGTCACGTTGATCACCCGCCCGGCGCCCTGCGCACGGAAGTGCGGCACGCAGGCGCGGGTGAAGCGGAAGGTGCCGCCGAGGCTGACGCCGACGACCGCGTCCCACTCCGCGTCCTCGAGCTTCCACAGCATGCGGTCGCGCAGCAGGCCGGCGTTGTTGACGAGCACGTCGACGCGTCCGGTGCGCTCGACGGTGTCCGCGATCGCGCGCTCGACGTCAACGGTAGCGTTGACGTCGGCGACGATCGGCGTCCCGCCCTCCTCGCGCGCGGCGGCGAAGAGCGCTTCCTCCTCGACGTCGATCATCGCGACGTCGGCACCCGCTAGGACGAAGCGGCGCGCCAGCGCGCGGCCGATGCCCTGCGCGGCGCCGGTCACGACCACGGTGTGGCCTCTGAAGTCGTACGTGGTGCCAGCCATCGGCTCAACGGGATCGCGGCTCAGCGAGGCCGAGGTCGCGCCCGATCACCTCCTTCATGATCTCGTTGGTACCAGCCCAGACCTTCGTGACGCGCGCGTCCGCCCACGCGCGCGCGACTTCGTACTCGTCCATGTAGCCGTAGCCGCCGTGCAGCTGAACGCACGCGTCGATCACGCGGTTCTGGACCTCGGCCGCCCACCACTTCGCCTTCGCGGCGTCGACCGGGCCCAGCCGACCGGCGACGTGCGCCTCGACGCAGCGGTCGACGTACGCGCGCGTGACGTCGAGCTCCGTGACGATCTCAGCCAGCAGGAATCGGTTGGCCTGAAAGCTGCCGACCGGACGCCCGAAGGCGTGGCGCTCGCGCACGTAGGCGAGCGTCGCCTCGACCTGCGCCTCGACGTGCGCGAGGTTCGCGCAGGCGGTGTGCAGCCGCTCCTGCGGCAGCCGCTCCATCATCGCCGCGAAGCCGCCATGCAGCTCGCCGAGCAGGTCGTCGCGCGTGAGGCGCACCCCTTCGAAGAACAGCTCGGCCGTGTCGGCCTCGTGCTGTCCGATCTTCTCCAGCTTGCGCCCGCGCGTGAAGCCCTCCGCGCCGGCCTCGACCGCGAACAGCGAGATGTCGCGTGGGCCCTCGCCGGTTCGCGCGGCGACCAGCACGAGCTCGGCCGTCATGCCGTTGGTGATGAACGTCTTGGAGCCGCTCAGGCGCCAGCCGTCGCCGTCGGGCATCGCGCGCGTGCGCAGCGCCGCGAGGTCCGAGCCGGCGCCTGGCTCGGTCATCGCGATCGCGGTGACGAGCTCGCCGCTGCAGAACGCAGGCAGCCAGCGGCGCTGCTGGGGCTCGCTCGTCAACTCGGTCAGGTACGGCGCGACGACGTCGGTGTGGATCCCGATGCTCGATGCGAGCGCGAGGCCGACGCGCGCGAGCTCCTCGGTCAACACGACGTTGAAGCGGAAGTCGTCGACGCCGCTGCCGCCGTGGGCGAGCGGGACGGCGATGCCGAGGAAGTCGTGGGCGCCGGCCTCGCGCCAGAGCGAGCGGTCGATCGCGCGCTCACGGCGCCAGCGCTCGTGGTGTGGCGCGACGTGACGAGCGACGAAGGTGGCGACCGCCTCGCGAAAGAGCCCGTGCTCGTCGTCGAAGAGCGTGCGCTCCAGGCCTGCCGATGTGGTGTTCGAGTGCATAACCTGACGCCATATTATATGGAGATGGACCTGGACACCAGTCGGCTTGACCAGCCCGCCCCCGCGCCGCCCGACGACGTCGTCGCCGACGCCGACGCGGCCGCCGTCGCCGCGCGGCCGCCGCTGCTCGTGCTCGAGCCGCTGACCCGCTTCCTCGACCGGAGCGGCCTCGGCGCCGGCCCGTTGACCGCCGAGCCAATCGGCGAGGGCAACTCGAACGCGACCTTCGTGCTGCGGCGAGGCGAGCAGCGCTTCGTGCTGCGCCGCCCGCCGCGGCCGCCGATCCCGCCGGGCGCGCACGATGTGCTGCGCGAGGCGCGCGTGATGAGCGCCCTCGCCGGCCGGGTGCGCGTCCCGCGCATGCTCGCGGCCTGCACGGACTCCGCGGTGATCGGCGCGCCGTTCTACGTCGCCGAGCACCTCGACGGACATGTCCTCACGAGCGCCGTGCCGGCCGCGCTCGACGCGCCGGGTGCGCGGCGCTCCATCGGGGGAGAGCTGATCGACGCGCTCGTCGAGCTCCATCGCGTCGACTGGCGAGCGGCCGGCCTCGAGCGCTTCGGCCGACCCGACGGCTACCTGCCGCGGCAGCTGCGGCGGTTCGGCGATCTGTGGCAGCGCAATCGCACACGCCCGGTCCCGGGCGTCCAGGCGGTGCAGCGCGAGCTCGAGCGCACGCTGCCCAGCCCGCCCGAGCCCGAGGTGACGATCGTCCACGGCGACTACCGCCTCGGCAACGCGATGCTCGCGCCCTTGCCGCCGGCGCGCGTGCTGGCGATCCTCGACTGGGAGCTGTCGACGCTCGGCGACCCGCTCGCCGACGTCGGCTACCTGGCGGCGACGTGGGTCGAGCCCGACGACGCGCCGCTGGCGGTCTTCAGCCGCACGAGCGCGATGCGAGAGCCCGGCTTCATGCGCCGCGACGAGCTGCTGGCGCAGTACGAGGAACGCTCGGGGCGGTCGATGCGGAACGCCGACTGGTACGGAGCGCTCGCGCTGTGGAAGACCGCCGTCTTCATGGAGGGCAACTACCGGCGGGCGCTCGCGGGGATGGCCGACGACCCCTTCCTGCTCAGCTGCCGAGAGGGCGTCCCGGAGCTGGCGAGCCGTGCCGCGGAGCTGCTCGGCATCGCGACGGGCTGAGGCTCCGGCGGCTCCCGGTGATACCGCCAGCGGACGGCGTCAGCTAGGCTCGGGCTTCCGGCCCACGCGGGACCTAGACTGGCCGAGGCCGTGATCACATGACGCCATCTTCCTCAACGACGAACGCGCCCGAGCGCCAGCCCGCTCGCCCCGTCGAGCAGCCCAACCCGACGCGCGACGCGCTCACCGCCGCCGGCCTCGAGCGCTTCGCAAGCGCGGGCTACGCCGGCGCACGGCTCGCCGACATCGCTCGCGAGGCCGGCCTCACGACCGGCGCGTTCTACCGGCACTTCGCCAACAAACAGGCGTTCTTCCACGCGCTCTTCGCGGGCTACGGCGACGCGCTGCAGTCGGCGCTCAACCGCGCGAGCGGGCTGCGCGAGCAGATCGAGGCGTGGATCACCGTCTCGCGCGAGTACCGCGGCGCGATCCGCGCCGCAGCCGAGATCGCGCGGCCCGACACCGAGGAGGCGACCGCGCGCGAGGAGCTGCGCAACGCCTGCGCCAGCTTGCTCGCACGGCACCTGCAGGGCTCGGAGTCATGGCGCGAGACGCGCGGCGCCGCCCTCCTGCTGATCGACATCCTCGACCAGTACGCGCTGATGGAGGCCGCGGGCTGGATCGAGCTGCGCGAGCCGCCGCAGATCGCGGCGGTGCTCGTCGGCATGGTCGAGCAGGGGCTGTACGACGCATGAGCCCGCAGACGCCATCCTCGCCTCGCAAGCCGCCGACCAAGAGCGACCGCCCGACGCAGTTGTCGGCGCGCGGGACGCGCACGCGCGAGCTGATCCTGCGCGCGGCGATCGAGGTCTTCGGCCGCCAGGGCTTCGCCGACGCGACGATGCTGCACATCGCCCAGGAGGCCGGCGTCGCGTCGGGAACCGTCTACCAGTACTTCTCCGACAAAGCCGACGTCTTCCGCTACCTGCTGCGTGACCTCGAGCGCAAGCTGCACCGCGAGACGCGCATGCCGGCCGGCTCCGACGGGCGCCTCGTCGTGCGCGACTCGGTCCTGCGCTACTTAGCGGTCTATCGCGAGCACGAGGCGCTCTTCCGCGCCTGGTGGGAGCTGCTCGAGCCGCCGACCGAGTTCACCGACGCGTGGGTCGCGCTGCACCGTAAGTCGCACGGCGAGCTGCGCGCCGTCGTCGAGCAGGGCCAGCGCGACGGCACGATCGCCAGAACGGTCGACGCGGACATCGCCGCGGAGCTGATCGTGGCGATGTTCGAGCGGCCCGCCTACCTGCGGATCATCCTCGGCTGGGACTCCTCGCTGACCGACGACGAGTTCGCCGGCGCGCTTGAGCACCTGCTGCGCGGCGGCCTGCTGCCGGGTCTCGCCGCCGGCCTCACCGTCTGATAACCTCGCGTCAGGTTATCCACTGATCCGCGCGCTCCGGTGACCCCGGAGCGGCGCACCGGAGCCATGACTGAGCCGATCCTGATCGAGGACATCGACGGTGTCCGCCTTCTCACCCTGAACCGCCCGCAGGCGCTCAACGCCTTTGACGCCGGGCAGTACGCAGCGATGCGCGCGGCGCTTGCCCAGGCGCGCGACGACGACGCGATCGCCTGCGTGCTCGTGACCGGCGCCGGCCGCGCCTTCAGCGCCGGGTCCGACCTCGGCGGCGGGAGCAAGCCCGACGGCGAAGCGGCCGACCCGTTCCCCGCGTGGATGGCAGAGGTCGAGGCCTTTCCGAAGCCGCTGATCGCCGCCGTCAACGGCCTCGCGGTCGGGATCGCGGCGACGATGCTCGGCCATTTCGACCTCGTCTTCGCCGCCGCCAGCGCGCGCTTCCGGCTGCCGTTCGCGTCGCTGGGCCTCGTCCCCGAGGCCGGCAGCACCGCGACGCTGCCGGCGCTGATCGGGCCGCAAGCGGCCGCGCACGCCTTCTTCACCGGCAGCTGGGTCTCGGCGCAGGACGCGCTCGCCAACCGCTTGGTGTGGCACGTCGCCCCCGACGAGGAGCTGCTCGAGCGGGCCCTGGGGACCTGCCGCGAGATCGCCGCGATGCCGGTCGAGTCGCTCGTCGCGACCAAGCAGCTGCTGCTCGCCCATCGCCTCCCGCCCGCCCAAGCGGCGCGCGAGCGCGAGGAGGCGGAGTTCACGCGCCTGCTGACGGGCCCCGCGCACCGCGAGGCGCTCACGGCGTTCCACGCGCGCCGCTCCGCCGCGGCGGGCTGAGCGGCCGGCGCTCGCAGCGGCGCGCGGCGCCTCCGGCCGAGCCAGCGGCGCTCGGCGCGGCTGCTTCGGGCCCAGCCCGCACCTCAGGCCCCGAGCGAGCGGCGCGCGGCGCGGGCGACGCCGAACGAGCGGCGCCGGCCCGGCTCAGCTGCGCGTGCTGAGACCGCCGTCGACGACGACCGTCTGGCCGGTCATGAACGCCGAGCCGGCGCTGAGCAGGAAGACGGCCGCCGCGTCCAGCTCGCCGCCGCGCCCCACGCGCGCGAGCGGGGTGTTGCCGACGAGCCAGTCGGGCGCGCCGCCGCGTGCGTCGATCAGCCCCTCCGTCATCTCGGAGGGGAAGAACCCGGGCGCGATCGCGTTGACACGGATCCCGTGGCGCCCCCACTGGGAGGCGAGCTCGCGCGTGAGGCCGAGCAGGCCGGCCTTCGAGGCGACGTAGCCAGCCTCCGGCAGCTGCCCGAGCGAGCGCAGCCCCATCACCGACGCGACGTTGACGATCGAGCGGCCGCCGCCCTCCTGCTCGCGCATCCGCGCCGCCGCCAGCTGCGCGAGCGCGAACGGCGCGACGAGGTTGAGCTCGAGCTGCTCGCGGAAGGTCTTCAGCGACTCGCGCGAGGCCGGGCCGGGCCGGCTCACGCCGGCCGCGTTGACGAGCCCGTCGAGACGGCCGTGATGGTCGAGCGCGCGCTCGACCAAGCGGTAGCGGTCGGCCTCGACGCCGACGTCGCATTGCACCGCGGTGGCACGGCCGAGCCGCTGGGCGAGCGCGTCGAGCCGCTCGCGGCGACGGGCCGCGAGCACGGCGTGCCCGCCGGCGCCGACGACCGCGGCGGCGAGCTGCGCGCCGAGGCCGGCGCTCGCCCCGGTGACGATCACGACATGGTCGGCAAGCGGGGCCTCCAATGCCGGCGCGGTGGCCGAGC
>DASYEC010000008.1:0-79800 GCA_036499225.1 Conexibacter sp. | reverse complement strand
CCGATCGGCCGGCTCGCGCGACCTGACGAGCTCGCCGGCGTGGTCGTCTTTCTCGCATCCGACCATGCGGGCTACATCACCGGCGCGACGATCAACGCGACCGGCGGTCAGATCATGTATTGAGCCATTGAGCCGTCACGCTCACCACGTGACGAGGCCCCCCGAGACGTTGAGCGACTGGCCCGTCATGTACGCGGCGGCATCAGACAACAGGAAGACGATCACCTCAGCGCACTCTCGCGCCGAGGCCGCCCGTCCGAGTGGCACGGTCCGGATCCGTGCCGTCTCAAGCGCCGCGACCGTGGTCCCCTGCGAGGCGGCGACGTCGGCCAGCACTTTGTCCTGCATCGGCGTGTCGATGATGCCCGGGCAGACCGCGTTGACCCGCACGCCGTCGGATGCGCAGCGATGCGCGAAGGAGCGGGTCAGCGACAGAACGGCGGCCTTGGTCGCCGCGTAGACGGCGGTCTCGAGCGTCGTCCCGGTCTTGGCTGACGTCGATGAGAGGTTCACGACCGCGCCACCACGTGGAAGCGTCGGCACGATCGCTTGGGAGAGGAAGAACAGCGCCTCCGCGTTGATCGCGAAGAGCTGCTGCCACGTCCGGCGGTCGACCTGCTGCAGCGGTTGCAGCGCGATCACGCCGGCGGCGTTGACGAGGTGCGTCACGTCGGCGCCGCGCGCAGCGGCGACGACGGCGTCGAACCCTTCGGGCGTGGTCAGGTCGGCTGCGAGGGGCCGGGCGCCGAGCTGCGCGAGCTCGTCGAGGCCGGCGGCGTCGCGGTCCGCGGCAAGGACGGCTGCGCCTCGCTTTAGCAGCGTCTCGGAGACCGCTCGGCCGATGCCGCTCGCGGCTCCGGTAACCAGGCAGGTCGCCAACGGAAATTCCATCTATGCCTCCGGTGCGGATAAGCTGGAAAGGATTCCGGCAACGATAAGCAAATCGCTCGGCAACGGTCAACCCGCACTTGACGCGGCACCACTGAAGCGGGTAGAAGTGCTCTCAGTACATGCAACGTTATTTCACTATCTGCTAATGGCGAAGATTCAATCCGTTCAGCGCGCCGCGGCGATCCTGCGTGCCGTCGCCGCCGAGCCTGCTGGCGCGACCGGCACGGAAGTCGCGGCGCGGCTCGCGCTCGCGCCCGCGACCGTCCACCACCTGCTGCAGACGCTCGTCGGCGAGGGGCTGCTCGAACGGGTCGACCGCCGTTATGTGGTCGGCGAGGCGGTCGGTGCGCTGGCAGTGGCGCAGGAGCGCCAAGGCGGCGTGCCGCAGAGGTGGCGCGACGCGCTCCGTGACGTCGCCGCGAAGACGGGGGAGACGACCTACCTCGTGGCGTGGCGCCGCAGCGGGATGCAGCTGCTCGGGGCCGTCGAGGGCCGTGGGGCGCTGCGCATCGCGCAAGCCGAACGCGGCCCGTACGACCACCCCCACGCACGCGCCGCCGGCAAGGTCATGCTCGCCAACGGCGACCCCCGAGCAGTCGAGGAGCTGCTCGCCGGCCCTCTGTCGGCGTGCACCAGACGCACGATCGTCGATCACTCGACGCTCGCACGTCAGCTCAGAACGGCCCGCCGCAACGGCTGGGCCGAGGATCGCGAGGAGTTCATCGACGGCGTCTCGTGCATCGCCGCGCCGCTGGCTCCGGTCGGCGGCGCGATCGCCGCGATCGGCGTAGCGATGCCGACGCTCACCTTCCGTGCGCGCTCGACGGAGCTGCGCCAGGTCTTGCTGTCTGCGTCGCTGGGCGCCGCGGGCTTGCCATCACAAGAGGAGAACGTCTCATGAGAAGTTCCCAGGCGGCGCCTGCCGCCGTAGCGATCGAGGAACAGCTCGACTGGCTGCGCTCGATGCACGAGATCCGCTTCTTCGAGGAGGAGTGCCAGCGGCTGTTCACCGACGGGCTCGTGCGCGGCTCGACCCACCTCTGCCAGGGGCAGGAGGGCGTCGAGGTCGGCGCCTGCCGCGCGCTGGCCGACGGCGACACGATGACCTGCACCTATCGCGGACATGGCGCCGTGCTCGCGATGGGCGCGCCGCTGGACCGTACGTTTGCCGAGATCATGGGCAAGGCCGAGGGGCTGTGCGGCGGCAAGGGCGGCTCGATGCACTTGACCGACGTCAGCGTCGGCGCGCTCGGCTCGTTCGCGATCATCGGAGCGCACCTGCCGATCGCGGCCGGCGTCGCGCTCGCCGAGCGCTATCTCGATAGCGGCCGCGTGACGATCTGCTTCTTCGGCGACGGTGCGACCAACATCGGCGCCTTCCACGAAGCGCTCAACCTTGCCTCGATCTGGAAGCTCCCGGTCGTTTACGTGATCGAGAACAACCTCTACGGCGAGTACTCGCCGCTTGCCGCGACGACACCGATCGAGCAGCTTGTCGACCGCGCCGACGCCTACGGCATGCGCAAGGAGCGCGTCGACGGCAACGACATCGGCCTCGTCCATAGAGCGGTCACGGCGGCTGCCGCGGCAGCGCGCGCCGGCGAAGGGCCGACGCTGGTCGAAGCGCTCACGTACCGGCACAAGGGCCACTCGCGCACCGATCCGGCGAAGTACCGGCCCGCGGGCGAGCTCGAAGAATGGCTCCAGCGCGACCCGATCCTGCTGCACGAGCGGGCGCTGCAATCGGCAGGGATCGACGCGGAGCGCCTGGCGCGAGTGCGTGACGACGCCGAGCGAGCGGTGCTCGACGCGCTCGAGCGAGCAAAGGCGTTCCAGGCCCCAGCGCCCGAGAGCCGCTTCGACCACGTCTTCGCCGAACAGGCGCTCGCCCAAGCCAGCGCGGACGCTGGGGTGCTGGCATGAGCCAGGTGACCTATCGCCAGGCGATCACGCGCGGCATGGCCGACGCAATGGAGGCCGACGAGCGCGTCTTCCTGCTCGGCGAGGACGTCGGCGCCGCCGGTGGCGCGTTCAAGGTGAGCGACGGCCTGTTCGAGCGCTTCGGGCCCCAGCGGGTTCGCGACACGCCGATCAGCGAGCAGGCGATCGTCGGCGCGGCGATCGGTGCCGCGATTCGCGGGCTGCGGCCGATGGCTGAGATCATGTTCGCCGACTTCGCCGGCGTGTGCTTCGACGGCATCGCCAACGAGCTCGCCAAGTATCGGTACATGACCGGCGGACAGGTCACCCTGCCGGTGACCATCCGCCTCGGCAACGGCGCCGGCGCCGGCTTCGGCGCCCAGCATTCGCAGAGCTGTGAGAACTGGTTCCTCAACGTGCCGGGGCTGAAGATCGTCGTGCCCGCCACCCCCGCCGACGCCTACGGGTTGATGCGCGCGGCGGTCGCCGACGACGATCCCGTCCTTTTCTTCGAGCACAAGCACCTCTACAACGCCAGAGGCGAGCTCGACGACGCGCCCGAGCCGGTCGCGATCGGCCAGGCCCTCGTCGTGCGGCCGGGCGACGACGTCACGATCGTTGCGACGCAGGCGATGCGCCTGCAAGCAGAGCAGGCCGCCGAGACGCTCGCGCAGGACGGGATCTCCGCCGAGGTAATCGACCCGCGGACGGTGCTGCCGCTCGACGTCGCGACCGTCATGGAGAGCGTTGGGCGCACACGGCGAGTCGTGGTTGCGCAGGAGAGCCCGCCCGATGGCAGCTGGGGCGCCTCGCTGGTCGCGCGCATCTGCGCAGAGGGCTTCGAGTGGCTCGACGCGCCGCCGCTGTTGCTGTCGGCCGACGAGACCCCGGTTCCCTACGCCGACGACCTCGAGCGCCTGTGGATGCCCGACGCCGAGCGGATCGTCGCGGCGACGCGCAGGACGGTCGAGTTCTGATGCCCGAGTTTCTGGTCGCCGTCCACGTCCGCTTCCCTGCGGACATGAGCCCCGACGAACGCGCGGCTGTCATCGAGGCCGAGCGCGTGCGAGGGCGCGAGTTGCGCTCGGCCGGTGTGATCCAGCGCATCTGGCGCGTGCCTGGCGCTCTGCGCAACGTCGCGATCTGGAGCGCCGCCGACGCGACCGAGCTTCACGCGGCGCTGATGTCGCTGCCGGCCGCGCCCTGGTGCGAGATGGAGGTCACTGCGCTGGCCGTGCATGCGCTCGAAGGAGGCGACGATGCCTGAGGTGACGATGCCTCGCCTGTCGGACTCGATGGAGGAGGGCACGATCGTGCGCTGGCTCAAGCGCGACGGCGACTTCGTGCAGCGGGGTGAGCCAATCGTCGAGATCGAGACAGACAAGGCGACGCTCGAACACGAGGCCGACGCGACGGGCGTTCTGCAGATCGTCGTCGGAGAGAACGAGACCGTCCCGCTTGGCCAGGTGATCGCCGCCGTGCTCGCGCCGGGCGAGGCGCCCGCGAGCGTCGGCGCGCCGACGAACGACGGCGTGGCGACTGGCGGCGGCGACAACGGCGGCGGCGCGAACGGGGTGCCGCCTCGATCTGCTGTCAACGCGTCTCCGGTCGCCCGTCGCTTCGCGGCCGGGCATGGGCTCGCGCTCGCGGCTATGAGGGGAACGGGCCCGCACGGGCGGATCCTCAAGGCAGACGTCCGGCGCGCGCTTGCCGCGACTCCAACCCAAGCGGCCGCGCAACCGCCCCTTGTCGAGGCGTCAACGCTCCCGATGACGACGACGGCCCAGACGCCGGCGTCCTCGTCGGCCGTGACGCCGCCAGCAGCCGGCGAGCCGCTCACGCGCGTGCAAGCGACGGTCGCGCGGCGCATGTCAGAGGCGAAGGCGACGATCCCCGACTTCTGGGCATCGGTCGACGTCGACCTGAGCGCGGCGATCCGCCTGCGCGAGCAGCTCGCCGGGCAGCTCGACCCGGCGCCGTCGCTCAACGACGTCGTCGTGCGCGCATGCGGTGTGACGCTGCGCCGCCACCCGCGGCTGAACGCCTCCTATGTCGACGGTGCGTTGCGCGCGCACGAGCGCGTCAACATCGGGATCGCGGTCGCGACCGACGACGACGCGCTCGTCGTGCCGACCGTCCTCGACGCCGACCAGCGCTCGCTCAGCGCGATCGCGCGCGACACACGGCGGCTGGCGCAGCGCGTCCGCGAGGGGACCGTCACGCCGCCGGAGCTGTCGGGCGGGACGTTCACCGTGTCGAACCTCGGGATGCTGGGGCTCGACGCGTTCGGCGGCGTGATCAACCCGCCCCAGGCGGCGATCCTCTGCGTCGGCGCCGCGCGCCGCACGCCGGCGTTCGGGCCCGATGGCGAGGTCGTCGCGGCGATGCTCGCGAGCTTCACGCTCGTCAGCGACCATCGGGTCGTCTACGGCGCTCACGCGGCGCGCTTCCTCGCCGACCTCCGCTCGGCGCTGCAGGACCCGCTGCCCGCGCTCGTCTGAGGAGCGCGGCCGAGCGCGCACAGAAGGGGGCGGCGCCGCGCGAGCGGCACCGCCCCCTTCCGGCTGCTCAGCGCGGGATCCGGAAGCGCTCGACGACGGCCTCGTCGACCGTGATGCCGAGGCCCGGCCCCTGCGGCTCGGGCATGTACCCGTCGCGGTGGATGATCGGGCCGCCGATCAGGTCGGACTGCATCGGCCCCTTGAACGGCTGCTCCTCGAGCTGGTGGCAGACCGGCTTGGCCCACGAGATCGCGAGGCTCGCGGCGGCATCGACGGCCGTCGACCAGGCGTGCGCGTTGCCCTGTCGGCGCGCGACCTCGATCAGGTCGCAGGCCCGCGCGAAGCCGGTCACGCCACCGATCCGCCCAGGGTCGAGCCCGACGACGTCGATCGTCCCCGTGTCGAGCAGCCGCGCGACGCCGCTCGCGCTCCATTCACGCTCGCCGTAGGCGATCGGCGTCGCGGTCGCGCGGCGCAGCTGGCGGTAGCCGGAGGGGTCGTCGTGTCCGAGCGGCTCCTCGATCCAGTCGATCCCGTGCTCCTCGAACGCGCGGACCCGGCGGACGGCCTCCGCGACCGACCATCTGTTGCGCACGCCGAGATCGATCATCAGGCGCTTGTCGGGCCCGATCGCCTCCCGCACCTGCCGGACGAACTCGACGTCGCGGCGGTGGTCGAAGCCGAGGTTCGCGTCGCCGAGCTTGCCGAAGCCGACCTTCACGCCGGTCAGGCCGCTCTCGAGCCAGCCGGCGATCTCCTCGGCCATCGCCGGGATCTCCGCCTCGGTCGCATGGCTGGACGCGATCGCCGGGAGCCGCTCCTTGGCTGGGCCGCCGAGCAAGTCGACGACGCGCTCTCCGAGCACGTGGCCCTTGAGGTCCCAGAGCGCGACGTCAAGCGCCGAGAGCGCGAAGCCCGCGATGCCGACGCCGCCAGTCCCGTACCACCATGCCTGCTCGCGCAAGCGGGCCATCACGGTCTCGTTGCGACGCGGGTCGGACCCGATCAGCGAGGGCGCGAGGGCGTCGGCGAGCACCGAGCACGCGACGGCCGCCTCGGGCCAGTACGTGGTCCCTTCGCCCCAGCCGACACGCCCGTCACGGTCGCGGACGCGCACGAGGCAGACGGCCCGGTGGCGGTCGTGGTCGTTGGGCTCCGGATAGGAGACCGGGAACGCCTCGACGCTTTCGATCACGGCGGATTCACCTCCACGGGAGGCGCTTGCGCGCCCCCAGGGCTGCTGATATGGTCACGATCCCGGAAACGTTACCAGAGACCGGGAGGAGAGAGACATGGGCTTGATGAGCACAGGACCGGCGCGTGCCAGCCGGAGGTCTGTCGCCGTCGTGGCGGCGGCGGTCGCAAGTGCTGCTCTGCTGTCCGCCTGCGGGGCGGAGAAGATCTCCGCGAGCGGCAGCACGACCGATGGCGCCGGAAGCACCGATACGAGCGCGAGCGGCGCCAGCGACAAGTGGGCCGTCCAGTTGAGAGACGGCTCGACCTTCCATCTGGCGCCGTCCATCGCGAAGAGAGTCGAGGCCAACGAGCCGGTCGGCTATCTGTTCTCGTACCAGAGCTCCGCGATCCAGGGCTTCTCTGAGCAGTTCAAAGCAGGCTTTGAGCGGACGCAGCCGGAGGCGAAGCAGATATACCCCGGGATGCAGTTCACGGCGCTGGCTCCATCGGTCAACCCCGGTGACGTGCAGCAGCAGATCTCGCAGATCCAGGCCCAGGTCAATGCCGGCAAGGTCGACTGCCTGTCGCTCAACCCGCTGACGGGCGATGGATACACGCAGATCACCAACGAGCTGCTCGCCAGAGGGATCCCAGTCTTCACCGTCGGCATCACCACGCAGGGCAACGAGCTGACGAACTTCACGCAGATCCCCTTGAAAGAGGGCGCTCAGGCTGCCACGACGGTGCTGCAGTACATGAGAGACAACAACCTCGATTTCAAGACCTTCGCGATGTCGGCTGGTGACCCGACGCTGAGCTGGGCCCCCCAGCGCGCGGAAGGGTTCCAAAGAGCAATTCTGGAGGCGATCCCCGACGCGAGATTCGTCACCACCCCGAGAAGCCTGCTCAACGTCAGCTATGACGCGGCAAGATCGCTGGATGCCTACAAGGCCTTCTTCGCCGGCAAAGGCAAGGACGTGCAGGTCCTGCTCAACGTCGACATCACAGCTGGGTACGCCGCCCAGGCGCTCGATCAGGCGGGCTTGAAGGGCAGAGCGTTCTCGGTTGGCTGGAACGTCACCCCCGAGCAGATCCAGGCGATCAGAGACGGCACGCAGATCGCGCTGTTCGACCAGAAGTGGTGGCAACAGGGAGGCTTCGGCGGGCCCGCGTGCGCGACGTTCCTGAAGACCGGCAGAGTCCTGCCCAACACCCAGAGACTCGAGGTCGTCACAAAGGCCAACGTCGATAGCGCCCTCGCGGACCTCGACAGAATCCTCGGCAAGGGCTAGGCGGGGTGTCGCGGTGACCCAGACGGCCGACACGAACGTGGTGGCAGGGGGGCCGGTCGACCCTCTGCCGCCGACGGCCGCCGCGCTGCGGCGGCTGCGGATGGCGGGAACGACCTTCTTGCGCGTCGGTGGCTTGGCGCTGGCGGTGGTCATCATCGCCGGCGTCTTCAGCATCCACACCGACGGGCAGATGCTCGCGAGCGACAACCTGCTTGGCATCGCACGCTCGGTCAGCACGATCGCGATCCTCAGCTTCGGGCTGCTGTTCGTGATCGTCGCCGGCGAGATCGATCTCTCCTTCGCCAACCTCTATGGGCTTTGCACGAACGTCATTGCGGTCCTTTGGCTGCTGCATGGCGTCCCCGTGTACGTCGCGATCCTCGCCGCCTTCGCGGTCGCGACCGTGGTGGGGTCGTTCAACGCCTTCTTCACCGCCGTGGTCGGGGTGCCGTCGTTCATCGCGACGCTCGGCTCCTCGACGCTGATCTTCGGCTTCACGTTGTTGATCGGCGACACGCAGACGTTCAGCGCCCAGTTCCCACCGGCTGGACACGCCGTGAGCACCTCGCAGCTGGAGGTCTTCACGAACCTCAGCCGATTCAACCTCCCATTCGACTTCCCGATGCAGGGCCTGTGGACGATCGTCTTGCTGATCGGCTTCGGGTTCCTGTTGGGACGCTCGCTGTTCGGCTTCCGCTTGAAGGCCATCGGCGGCAACCGCGAGGCTGCCCGGCTCGCCCGCCTGCCGGTGCGGCGCTACGTCTTCGTCGCGTTCATCATCTCGGCGTGGATGGCCTGCCTCGCAGGCTTGCTCGACTTCGCCTACGTCGGGTCGGCAAGCCCCAACGACGGGCAGACGTACCTCTTTCCCGTCTTCGCCGCGGTGATCATCGGCGGCGCCAGCCTGTCGGGCGGTCGCGGGACGGTGATCGGGACGTTCACCGGCGCGCTGTTGCTGGCCGTCCTCAACAACGGCTTCGCGCTCGAGGCGGCCGGCCCATTCGCCCAGCAGATGCTGCTTGGCGTCGTCACGATCGCCGCGGTGGTGCTCGATCGCTTCACCAATCGCGAGGGAGCGCGACGATGAGCGACGAAGTCGGCGTCGAGCTGCGAGCTGTGCGCAAGACCTACGGCGACACCGTCGCGCTGCAGAGCCTCGACATCACCGCGCGCGCCGGAGAGATCACCGGGATCGCGGGACCCAACGGCGCGGGCAAGAGCACGATGATCAAGCTGCTCGCCGGCGAGGAGCGCGCCGACGGGGGAGAGATCCTCGTCGGGGGCGAGCCGTGGTCGCCGCTGATCGGCGCGCGCGGCGTCGCCGTCGTGCACCAGGAGCCCGAGCTGTTCCCCAACCTCACGGTCGCCGAGAACCTCGCGATCGGCCGCGAGCGCAGCCGTTGGCTGCGGCGCGGCATGAGCGAGCAGGACCGCCGCCTGCTGGACGACCTCGCGATCCTGCCGCTCGCCGACCGCCAGCTGGGCGGGCTGCCGCTTGCCGTCCAGCAGCGCACCGAGATCGCGCGGGCCCTCGCGCAGGACGCGCGCGTCTTCCTCTTCGACGAGCCGAACTCCGCGCTCACCGAGGAGGAGTCCGACGACCTCTTCCGTCGCATGCACGAGCTCGCCGACGCGGGGCGCACGGTGCTGCTCGTCTCCCACCGGCTGACCGAGCTGTGCGAGCACACCGACCGCGTCTCGGTGCTGCTCGACGGGCGCTGCTCGGGCACCGTCAGCGGCGCGGACCTGGTGCCGGAGACGATCGCGCGCATGCTCGTCGCCGGCTTCCTCGAATCCGACCGGGCCGTCCGCTCGCCCGTGTCCGGCGAGGAGCCGACGGTGCTGCGGCTGGAGGGGCTCGGCGACGGCGCAGGCGCGTTTGCGGGCGTCGACCTCGAAGTGCGCGCGGGCGCGATCGTCGCGTTCGCCGGAGTCGAGGGGTCGGGCGCGCGCGAGCTGGTGCGCGCGATCGCGGGCTTCGGCCGCACGAGCGGGTCGCTCGAGGTCCACCGCAGCGGCGACGCCCGCCGCGATCAGGCGTTCGTCCCGGCGAGCCGCGCCGACAGCCTCTTCACGAACATGAGCGTCGGCCAGAACAGCGTGATCCGGCTCGATCGCGAGATCACCGGGCCGGGGCTTGCCCTGCGGCGCCGGCGCAGCCGGGAGATCGCCAGATCCCTGTCGAAGAGATTCATGGTCAAGGCGGAGTCGATCGACGCGCCGATCCGCTCGTTGTCAGGCGGCAACCAGCAGAAGGTCGCGATCGCCGCAGCGATCGCGGCGCAGCCGGCCGTGCTCGTCCTGGAGGAGCCGACGCGCGGCGTCGACATCGGCGCCAAGCGCGAGATCTACGAGCTGCTGCGCGACTACGCCGGCGAGGGCCACGCGGTCGTCCTCTACTCAACGGAGATCCCCGAGGTCTTCGAGGCGGCGCATGCGCTTCACGTCGTCGGCGGTGGTCGGATGGCGCCGCCGCTCCTGGTGGCCGACTATCCCGATGTCGAGTCGCTCGCCGCAGCCGCGACCGAGCTTGAGCGGTACGCAGCGAGCCCAGCATGAAGCCGACGTTTCGATGAGAGGAGCAGGGATGAGCACCAAGGTCGAGCACGTCGCCGAGGGACTCGGCCACCCGGAGGGCCCCGACGTCCTGCCGGATGGGCGGATCGTCTTCGTGGAGACGTACCGCAGCCGCCTCAGCGCGTGGTCGCCCGAGCGCGGGGTCGAGTTGTTCGCCGATTGCGGCGGGGGGCCGAACGCCTGCCTGCTGGGCGCCGACGGCGCCGTCTACGTCACGCAGAACGGCGGTACGGCCGGACCGTGGCGGGCCGCGGTGATGAGCACCCCCTCGATCCAGCGTGTGACCAGCGATGGTCGCGTCGAGGCGGTCGTCACCGAGGTCGGCGGTGTGACGCTGACCGCTCCCAACGACCTCACGTTTGGGCCCGACGGGCGCCTTTACTTCACTGACCCCGGCGACTACGACCCGGTGGGGCGCCCCCATCCCGGCTACGTGTTCGCGCTGTCGCCCGACGGCAGCGGCGAGGTGCTCGAGGAGCTCGAGCCGACGTACCCGAACGGCATCGTCGCCGAAGCCGACGGGAGCATCGTGTGGGTGGAGAGCTACACGCTGCAGGTGTGGCGCCGGCGCCCCGACGGGTCGAAGGAGATGGTCCATCAACTGCCCGACGGCCACGTCCCCGACGGGCTGAAGGTCGCTGCCAACGGCGATCTGTGGATCACCGCGTTCCAGGCCGGCGGCGTCGACGTCATCCACGCCGACGGCACGCCGGTGAGATTCGTGGAGACCGGCGGCGTGCAGTGCAACTGCCTCCTCCACGACGGATGGCTGTACCTCACGGACTTCGGCGACGTGGCGGGCGACCTGCCCGAGACGGCGCCGATGATCGGGCGCCTCTCGCGCGTGCGCGTCGACGTCGAGGGAATGCCGCTGTTCCGGGGATCGATCGCGGCCGTCGCGGCCTGAGCGCGATGCCCGGCATGGCGGTGGTGACCGGCGGCGCGAGCGGGATCGGGCTGGCTTGCGTCGAGCGGCTGGCGGCCGACGACGAGCGGGCGGCGATCGCCATCGCCGACCTGCAGCCGCCGCCGGACGCGCTCGTCGCGGCGCTCGGCGACCGGCTCTACCACGCGCACGTCGACGTCTCCGACCCCGATGCGATGAACGTGTTCGCCGCCGAGGCGGCGAACACGCTGGGCGCGCCGACGCGGCTCGTCTGCGCGGCCGGCGTGCAGCTCAAGCGAGCGGCCGCCGAGCTGACAGCCGCGCAATGGCGGCGGGTGTTGGGCGTCAACCTTGACGGGGTCTGGTGGGCTTGCTCGGCGGTCGGGCGGATGATGATCGAGCGAGGCGGCGGCAGCATCGTCGCCGTGGGCTCGATCTCGATGCGGTTCGGGCTTCCCGGCCGGCTGCCGTACGTGACGGCGAAGGCGGCGATCGAGGGGCTGACCTCGACCCTGGCGGTCGAGTGGGCGCCCCACGGCGTGCGCGTCAACGCGGTCGCGCCGGGGCAGATCGAGACTCCGCTCGTGCAGCGCGGGTTCGAGGAGGGCTACCTCCACCGCGACGCCTCCAACGCCGCGCACGCGCTCGGGCGGTTGGGGACACCGGCCGAGGTGGCAGCAGCGATCGCGTTCCTGCTCGATGATCGCGAGGCCGGTTTCGTGACCGGCGAAGTGCTCTGCGTTGATGGTGGATTCCAGCGAAAGAAGGCGCTCTGATGCGACTGGCGTGCGGTGATCACAGCTTTCCGCTGCTTGGGCACGAGCAGGTCTGCGACCTCGTGCGGATGCTCGGCTTCGACGGGCTTGACATCGGCCTCATGGGCAACCGCTCGCATGTCCGGCCGGAAGTCGTGCGTAGAGACGTCGCCGGCTGGGCGGGCCGGCTGTCGGAGCGTGTGCGCGGCCGTGGGCTCGACATCGCCGACGTCTTCGTGATCCCATGGACCGAGTTCGAGGTGATGGCGCCCAACCACCCCGACCGGGAGGAGCGCCGGAAGGCCGCGGAGCTGTTCGCCGACATGCTCGAGCTGACGGTTCGGCTGGAGGCGCGCGGGATGACGACCGTGCCTGGAATCGCCTTCCCAGGCGAGGACCGCAAGACCTCGCTCGCGCGCGCCTGCGATGAGCTCAGCTGGCGGGTCGCGGCGGCAGCCGAGCGCGGCGTGCAGCTCTCGATCGAGCCGCATCTCGGCTCGATCGCAGCTGATCCGGCGGACGCGTTGCGGCTCGTGGAGAACACGCCCGGGCTGACGCTCACGCTCGACCACGGTCACTTCGTCGCGGGCGGCTACGACGAGCGCGACGCCGATCCGCTGATCCCGCACACGCGTCACCTGCACGCCCGCGGCGCGGTCCGCGGCCGGCTGCAGGCGCCGATGGGCGAGAACGCGATCGACTTCGAGCGGATCGTCACGGCGCTCGCCCAGACGGGCTACGACGGCTGGCTCGCCGTCGAGTATGTGTGGGTCGACTGGGAGCGCTGCAACGAATGCGACAACCTGTCGGAGACGATCCTGCTGCGCGACCAGCTGCGCGCGGCGCTGCAGCCGCGCATGACGGCGACCGGGCCATGATCCGGTCTGGGCGCCGTTAGCATGGCCGAAGGTATCGAGTGACGGATTCGCCGACAGAGCCGTACCAGGGGTCGCGCGCGCGCCCCGGAATGCGAGAGGTCGCCGAACGTGCCGGCGTCGCGATGTCGTCCGTCTCGCGGGTCCTCTCCGACCACCCAGACGTGAGCGCGCGCATGCGCGCCCGCGTGATGGCGGCAGTCGACGACCTCGGCTACGTCCCGGACCTGCTCGCGCAGGGCCTGCGGCGGCAGAAGACGTTTTCCGTCGGCTTCGCGGTCGCTGACGTCGCGAACCCCGTGCTCGCCGCAGAGATCAGCGGCGCCGAAAGCCGCCTGCGCCTGGCCGGGTACTCGATGCTCCTGACGAACTCTGAAGGCGACGAGCAGCTTGACGCCGGGCAGATCAGCCTGCTCGAGCAGCGACGCGTCGACGGGCTCCTGCTGTCTGTCGCCAACGAGCACTTCCCGGGCACGGTCGACGTCCTTCGGCGCACCGACATGCCGATGGTGATGCTCGACCGCGACGTGCCCGAGGGCGTGCGCGCGCGGCAGGTGACGTTCGACCACCGCGCAGGCATGGCACAGGCCGCCCACCGCCTGCTCGAATTGGGGCATCGGGAGATCGCGCTGATCCTGGCAGGGCCGACCCGTCCGGTGCGCGAGCGGCGCGACGGGATCGAGGCGACGCTGCTGGCCGCCGGCGCACGCTGCACCGTCTACGAGGGGCCGTTCACAATCGACTACGGCGTCGAGGCGACGCGCGACATCCTCGCCGCCGAGCAGCGGCCGACGGCCATCGTCGCGGGCGGCAACCTGCCGATGCACGGCTCGCTCCGTGCACTGCGAGAAGCCTCGATCCGCGTCGGCGAAGACCTGTCGTTCGTCGGCTGCGACGACGTCGCGGTCGCAGAGTTCCATGACCCGCCGATCGCGGTTGTCCGGCGCGACACGCGTCGGATCGGCGAGCTGGCGGCCGGACTGCTGCTCGCCGACCTCGGCGAGCAGCTGGGCGTGGAGGAGATCGACACGGTCCTTGCGACCGAGTTCGTCGATCGCCCCAGCTGCGCCCCCGCCCTGCGGCGCTGACCGCGCCGCACCGAGCTCGCCCGCCCGCCGCCTGGCCCGCGGAGCCCTGACCGGACCGGTCGTGTTGACGGCCGGACGCCTTTGCCGTTACGATTCTGGAAACCTTTCCAGAAACGTATGCGAAAAGGCGGTTGGTGTGGGGATTGAGCAGCAGGATGGGGCGGGCGCGGCCGGCGCCATGCCGACAGGGCCCGCGATCGGCGCAGGGAGGTTGACGATCCGTGCGATCGAGCTGATCCCGCTCGTGGTGCCGCTGGAGCAGGTCTACCAAGGCAGCTACTACCGGATGGCCAACCGCGCGACGATCGTCGCCCGCGTCCACACCGAGGAGGGGATCGTCGGCCAAGCGTACGCCGGCGACGAGGACGCGACGCTCGACCAGATCATGGCGGTGATCCGGGACGAGATCGAGCCGCGGATCGTGGGCGAGAACGCGTTCTCCTACGAGCGCTGCTGGCAGCTCGCCTACCCCGTCACGTATGACCAGCTGCGCGACCGCAAGATCGGCCTCGTCGCGCTCGCCTGCGTCGACCTCGCGATCTGGGACGCGATCGGGCAGGCGCTCGGCGCGCCCCTCTGGCAGCTGTGGGGAGGCGCACGCGAGCAGATTCCCGTCAACGTCATCGGCGGCTACTACGGCCGTGACCTTGCCGGCATCGCCGACGAGGTCGCCGAGTGGCGCGAGATGGGCTTTCGCGGCTGCAAGTTCAAGGTCGGCGGACGCACGCCGGCCGAGGACGCGCAGCGGGTCCAGGCCGCGCGTGCGGCCGCCGGTGACGAGTTCGTGATCACGATCGACGCCAACCAGGGCTACACGCGCAACCAAGCGCTCGAGCTCTGCGAGCGCCTCGGCGACCTTGGCATTCGCTGGTTCGAGGAGCCGTGCATCTGGACCAATGACCGCCGCGACATGCGCGACGTGCGCGCGCGTGGCGGGATCGCCGTCTGCGCGGGCCAGAGCGAGCACTCCCCGGAGGGCTGTCGCGACCTGATGGAGGCGGGCGCGATCGACGTCTGCAACTTCGACGCCTCATGGTCGGGCGGCTACACGAACTGGCGGCGGATGGCGTCCGTCGCTCAGCTCTACAGCGTCGAGCTCGCGCACCACGAAGAGCCGCAGGTCGCTGCCCACCTGCTCGCCAGCCAATCCAACGGCACCTATCTCGAGGTCTTCCACCCCGATCGCGACCCGATCTGGTGGAACCTCCTGCTCAATCGCCCACAGCTGCGCGACGGGATGGTGGAGCTGCCGACGGCGCCCGGCTTCGGCTGGCAGCTGGACGAGGACTACATTGCCCGCTTCCGTGCCGACCGGTGAGCAGGCGGTCGGCTCCAGCGGCGGGCTTGCTGGGCCAGCGCCGCTTGCCGACCTGCGCGTCGTCGCCGTCGAGCAATACGGAGCCGGCCCGTGGGCGACGTTGCAGCTTGCCGATCTCGGCGCCGACGTTGTAAAGGTCGAGGACCCGTCGGTCGGCGGCGACGTCGCCCGCTACGTTCCGCCCTATCAGGAGGGCAGCTCGTCGCTGTTCTTCGAGGCGTTCAACCGCGGCAAGCGCAGCGTGCGGCTCGACCTGCGATCCAGCGACGGGCGCGCCGCGTTCGAGCGGCTCGTCGCCGACGCCGACGCGGTCCTCTGCAACCTCCGCGGCGACGGCCCGGCGAAGCTCGGCCTGACGCATTCCGCGCTCGCGCACGTCAACCCGCGCATCGTCTGCTGCTCGCTGTCCGCGTTCGGCACGACCGGACCGCGCTCGGCTGAGGGCGGTTACGACTTCACGATCCAGGCGCTGGCAGGCTGGCAAAGCCTCACCGGCGCGCCCGCGGACCCCCCGACGCGATCGGGCCTGTCGCTCGTCGACTTCATCGCCGGGTACGTCGCTGCGATCGGCCTGCTGGGGGCTGTCTGGCGCGCCCGCCGCGACGGGGTCGGCGCAGACGTCGACGTCTCGCTGTTCGAGAGCGCGCTTGCGCAGCTGAACTACATCGGCGCGTGGTCTGCCTCGCGCGGCCACAGACCGGTGCGCCGGTCGCGCTCGGCGCACCAGTCGCTCGTCCCGTTCCAGAACTTCCCAGCGGCGGACGGGTGGATCGTCGTCGCGTGCCCGAAGCAAAACCTTTGGGAGGCGCTCTGTCGGGCGCTTGAGCGCCCAGACTTGGCGAGCGACGCGCGTTTCGCGACGTTCACCGCGCGCAGCGATCATCGCGACGCGCTTGAAGCAGAGCTCGACGCGATCTTCGCTACGGGGACGGTCGCCCATTGGGTCGCGCTGCTGATCGGCCATCGGGTGCCGTGTGCGCCGATCAACGACGTCGCGCAGGCGCTCGAGGACCCCCAGACGCTGGCGCGCGACGCGGTCGAGTCGGTCGAGCATCCCGTGCTCGGCACGGTTCGCCAGGTTCGCTCGCCGCTGCGCCTCAGCGGCTACGCGCAGCCGCCGCGCCGTGCGCCGCTGCTCGGGGAGCACGACGACGAGTTGCTTGGGTGCTGATCGAGGCGATGGCGGGTCGTCCCGTCGCGACACGCGGCGATCAGCTCCTCGTACACGGGCGTGCGCTCGTGACTTGGCGGCACCGCTCTCGATAGGGATCGGGAGCGGTGCCGCCTGTCGGCGGGCTCGCCTATCTCGCGGTCGTCGGGTCGACGGGCGCGCCGCCGTTGGCGGCCTGGACGTACTCCTCACGCGGCGGAGCAAAGACGTCCAAGACGACGGCGGGCTCCTCGCCGAGCACCAGCGTGCGGCCGTGCGGCGTCCCCGCGGGAACCCAGTAGCCGTCGCCGGGCCGCAGGACGATCGCCTCGCCGTCGATCTCCATCTCGACCGCGCCCGACATCAGGAAGCCGTACTGCTCGTGCTGGTCGTGAACGTGCAGGCCGGTGCGCGGCTGGCCGGCGGGGAGCTCCCACCGCACCAGCGTGCTCTGGTCGCCTTCGAGAACCGCGCCGAACAAGCCGGGCCGGACCTCGGTCAGCTCGAGCTCGTCGTAGCGGTAGACGTTACGGCGCATCAGGACCCTCTCGTGTCGGTGGTCGTGTCGTCAGGCGCCTCGTAGAGCAGCCGCGCGGGGGTGTCGGCAACGACCGCGCGGACGGCTTCTTCGCTCACCCCGGCGTCGAGCAGCCGGCCGACGATCTTGCGGTAGGCGGCGATCGGCAGCGGGTTGTTCGTCTGGCCGAGGTCGGATCCGAGCGAGGTGTGCTCCGGTCCGATCGCCTCGATCCAGTCGACGAGCACGTCGATCTGCCAGTTGCAGAACGTCGAGTCCTCGTCGTACATGCAGAGCGAGTGCTCGATCACGGCGCCCCACCCGGTGAGCGTGCGGCACTGCTCCTGGTCCAGCTCGACGACGAAGTTGGGGTGGTTGACGAGCAGCTTGCGCACGCCGGCGGCGTGCGCCGCCTCGAAGACCACCATCACCTCGTCCGCGGACAGGTGCCCGGAGGCGAGGATCACGTCGCCGGCCTCGGCGACCAGCTCGATGGTCCGGCGCAGCTCGGGCCGCAGCCGGCCCTCGGCGTCGAGCGCGTCAATCGGCTCCTCTGGCATCAGGCGCCGGTCTGCGGACGGGAACCGCATCGCCTTGCCGCCGGCGGCCGCCTCGGCCGCGTGGCGGATGTGGTTGCGGGCGCCGGTCGTCGGCAGCCAGACGATCCGGCCGCCCATCTGGATCGTCGCGTCGAGCGCGCGCGGGTTGATGCCGCCGGAGGAGCCGTTGAGCGCGACGCCGCCGTATGCCTCGATCGCGGCCGGCAGCGCGCCGGCTCGTCTGAGCGCGAGCACGTCGGGCGCGGTCGAGTGGTGGTGGCATTTGGCGACGAAGGCGCGAAAGCCGGCCTCGGCGTACTGGTGCGCCAGCTCGTCGATCGAGACCTGGCGCTCGAAGGTCGACGGGAAGGGATGGGTGTGCAGGTCGACGGCGCCGTCGAGGATGCGGTCGATGACGATCACGGGATGTCCTCCTGGTCGTGGTCACGCGCTGCGGCCAGCGCCGCGCGTGTCTCTCTGATGGCGTCGCGGGCGCCGGCTGCGAGCATCGAGACGTCGCCGCTGACGGCGATGTAGCGGTACCCGGCAGCAGCGAACGCGCGTGCCTGGTCGACGCTCGCGGCGAAGGCGCCGAGCGCGACGCCGTCCGCGCGGGCGGCTGTCTCGATCTGCGCGATACGGGCCCCGACGGCGGGGTCGTCGAGCCTGCCCGGCACGCCGTGGTCGACGGTCAGGTCGACCGTGCCGAGGAAGGCGACGTCCAGCCCGGCGACCGCGGCGGCGTCGCCGCGCGTCTCGAACTGGCCGACGAGCAGCGGTCGGCGAGCCTCGTCGTCGACGTAGTCGGCGAGCGGCTGGCGGCCGTAGCCGGCCGCCAGGTGCGCGGTGCCGACCGAGCGTGACCCGACCGGCGGGAAGCGCGTCAGGTCGACGAGCGCGCGCACATCCTCGGCGCTGCGCGTCCGTGGCAGCTGGATGCCGGCCGCGCCCTGCTCGAGCAGCCGGTTGATGGTGCCTCGGGCCAGCTCCTCTACGCGGATGACGACGGGCAGGTCGTGCGCACGCGCCGCGAGCAGGACGGTGCGGGCGTCGCCCTCGCTCATCTGGGCGTGCTCGAGGTCGCAGACGACGAAGTCGAAGCCGGCGAGCGCGAGCAGGTCGACGACCTCGGGCCGCGGCAGCTTGAGGAACGTGCCGAGGACCGGGCCGCGGTGCATCGCCTCGCGAAGAGGGCTCATCGGGCCTCCTCGATCATGTCGGCGTAGCTGCGGACGTGGTCAGCGGCTTCGCCGACGATCGCTTCCGCCGCGACGCCGTGGCCGCGGATATAGGCGGCCAGCTCGTCGTGGATGCGGGTGATCGCGCCCGGCCCCTCCACCATCGGCGCCGTCGCCAGCTGCACTGCGGAGGCGCCGGCGAGCAGCAGGCGGGCGACGTCCTCACCGCTACGCGCCCCGCCGGTGCCGACGAGCGGCAGCTGCGGCCCGAGCGCGATCCGGCTCTTCGCCAGCCAGCGCGCCGTCAGCGGGAGCGTCCAGGTGCCGCTGATGGCGCCAAAGGTGCCCAGCAGCGGCCGGCGCGTCGCGGGGTCGGGCAGGAAGCCCATGTAGCGGCCGGTCATCGCGACGACGTCGGCGCCGGCGTCGTGGGCGGCGGCGGCGAGCGCGACGATGTCGTCGCTCTCGGCGGTCAGCTTCGCGGTCAGCGGCAAGCGCGTGGCCCTCCGCGCGCGGCCGACGACCTCGGCGACTGCGCCCGGGTCCGCGGGACGGCGGATGACGCCGTCGCGCGCCTCGCGCGCGTGCGGCGCGGAGAGGTTCAGCTCGATCCACCGCAGCCCCGCCCGCTCGAGGTCGGCGACGAGCACGGTGAGCGCGTCCAGGTCGGCCGGGATCACGCTCGGCACGACCCAAGCGCCGCGTGCGGCCGCGTAGACGTCCGCACGGGCGAGCGTCGCGACCCAGCTCTCCCACGGCTCGGGCTGCAGCCCGGAGCGGTTGAAGATCGAGCTGCCCGGCGCGGCGGTGCCCTCGGGGACCGTGCGCCAGCGCTCGTCGAGCGTCACGTGGGCGGCGGCCTGCCACTGCAGCCGGCCGGCGTCTGTCTCGTTGGCCGACTTGGCGACGACCGCGGCCACGCCGGCGTCGACGGCCGCGCACAGCGCCGCCTCGGTGACGAGGTGCTCGCTCGCGCCGGCGATCAGCGGGTTGCGCAGCCGCAGCGGGCCAAGCTGGACGGCGAGGTCAGGCAGCGTCACGGACGGTCCCCTCGGGATCGCGCGCTCGCACGTTCGCGCTCAGCAGCTCGACGAGCTCGTCGATCTCCGCGTCGCTGATCACGAGCGGCGGAGAGAGCACGAGCGAGACGCCGGCGGCTCGCACGATCAGCCCGTCACGCCGGCAGCCGGCGGCGATCGCGGCGGCAGTGTCGGCGTCCTGCACCTCGACGCCGAGCATCAGGCCCTCGCCGCGCACCTCGACCACGTGGCTCAGCTGCTCCAGCGGCCGCAGCCGCGCAAGCAGGTCGGGCCCGACCGTCCGTGCCCGCTCGACGAGGCCCTCGCGCTCGATGATCGCAAGGTTCTCCAACGCGACTGCCGCGCAGGTCGGATGGCCGTTATAGGTGAAGCCGTGCAGGAAGAGGCCGCCGTCGGCCAGCGCCAGGACCCGTCTGCCGATCAGCACCGCGCCCATCGGCAGGTAGCCGCTGGAGAGGCCCTTCGCGGTCACGATCAAGTCCGGCTCCAGCCCGTAGCGCTGCGCCGCGAACCAATAGCCGGTCCGGCCGAAGGCGGTCACGATCTCGTCGAGCACGAGCAGGATGCCGTGGCGGTCGAGCACCTCCCGCACGCGCGGCCAGTAGCCCTCCGGCGGCGGAACCATGCCGCCGACGCCGAGGATCGGCTCGCCGATGAAGGCGGCGATCCGCTCGGCGCCGATGCGCGCGATCGCCTCCTCCAGCTCGGCGACCATGCGATCGACGGCGTCCTCGTCGGTGCGCGGGGCGTGCGGCTGCGAGAGGTGAACGAACCCGTCGGGCAGCGGCCCCATCTTCTCCTTCATCGCCGGCATGCCGGTCGCCGCCAGCGACGCCGAGCCTACGCCGTGGTACGCGCGGTCGCGCGAGAGGATGACCGTCCGCTCGGGCTCGCCGGCGTGGGCATGCGCAAAGCGGACGAGCTTGATCGCCGTCTCGATCCCCTCCGAGCCGCCGTTGGTGAAGAAGACGCGCTCGATCCCGCTCGGCGCGAGCTCGAGCAGCCGCTCGGCCAGCTCGACGGCCCGTGGATTGGTGTAGTCGCCGAACGACGAGTAGAACTCGAGCGTCTCGATCTGCCTGGCGGCGACCGCCGCCAGCTCAGGACGGCCGTGCCCGACGGCGCACTGCCACAGGCCGCATGTTCCGTCGAGGTACCGCTTGCCGTCGGCGTCCCAGATCCGCGCGCCGCTGCCGCGCGTCACGACGAGCGGGTCGGCAGGCGCGCCGATGCGCGAGTGCGGGTGGATGAGCGTCGCCCTGTCGCGGGCGGCGAGCGCCGCGGCGTCGTCCAGCGGGACGGTAGTGGAGGTCATGCTGGTCCTTCCTCGTCTGTCGATTTGGGTGGGCGCCGGCTCACACAACGGCAGCCGCTGCGGGAGCCGCGTCGGCGGCCGCAGCCGGTGGCTGCGGCTCGGCTGGGACCTGCGCTTGGCGCTGCGGGTCCCACCCGATTCGGACGCGCGCGCCCGGCTGCGGGGCGGTCTCGCCGTGGGCGAGCAGCGCGAGGCCCGGCCGGCCGTCGGCGTAACGCAGCTCGACGCGCAGGTCCCGGCCGGCGAAGCTGGTCGAGACGACGTCGGCCTCGACGACGTTGTCGCCGTCGCGGACCAGGTCGCCGAGGCGCAGCGCCTCCGGCCGCACGATCAGCGCGACGTCGCGCGGTCCGATCGGCTCAACGCTGGCGCGCAGCTTCGCCCAGCCCGTGTCGAGCCGGCCGGCGGCGTCGAGCCGCCCGTGGAAGCAGTTCGACTCGCCGAGGAACTCCGCGATGAAGAGCGTTCTCGGGTGGTCGTACAGCTGGTCGGGGGTGCCGAGCTGCTCGACCTTGCCGGCATTGAAGACGGCGATCCGGCTCGACAGCCGCAGCGCCTCGTCCTGGTCGTGCGTGACGAAGACGAACGTCGTGCCAAGGTCGCGGTGCATGCGCGCGATCTCGACCTGCAGCTCCTCCCGCAGCCGCTTGTCGAGCGCGCCGAGCGGCTCGTCGAGCAGGATCGCGCGCGGCTCGCAGACGATCGCGCGCGCCAGCGCGACCCGCTGCTGCTGGCCGCCGGAAAGCTGGCTCGGGAGGCGATCGGCGTACCTCTCCATTCGCACCAGCCGCAGCGCTCTCGCGACGCGGTCGCCGACCTCCCGCTTGGGCACGTTGTGGTAGCGCAAGCCGAAGGCGACGTTGCGCGCGGCCGTCATGTGCGGGAACAGCGCGTAGAACTGAAAGACGACGCCGAGCCGTCGGCGGTGCGGCGGCAGCGGCGTGACGTCGGCGCCGTCGATCTCGACTCGGCCGCTCGTCGCCTCGGTGAACCCGGCGATCAGGTTCAGCGTCGTCGACTTGCCCGATCCGCTCGGGCCGAGGAAGGTCATGAACTCGCCGGGCGCGATGTCGAGCGAGACGTCGTCGACGGCTGGCTCGTCATCGCGTCCGAAGCGCTTGCTGAGGCCCGCCAGGCGGATCCCGTGGCCGGTCTGGGTGATGCTCATCGGGTGCTCTCCGAGTTGGACTTCTCAGGGCGGCGCAGCAGCACCGGGATCACGACTGCGATCGTCGTGACGACGACGATCAGACTCGACGCGGCCGCGATCGTCGGGTCGATCTCGACCGTCACCGCGTCGAACATCTTGACCGGCAGCGTCTGCAACTCCGGGCTGCGCAGGAACAGCGAGACGACGACCTCGTCGAAGGACGTCGCGAAGGCGAAGACCGCGCCGCTCAGGACGCCAGGCCGGATCGCTGGCAGCGTGACGCGGAAGAACGTCTGCCACGGGTTGGCGCCGAGGCTCGCGGCCGCGTGCTCCAACCGCCGGTCGAGCCCCACGAGGCTCGTCGTCACTGCGACCAGCACGAAGGGGAGCGCCAGGCAGACGTGGGCGAGCACGAAGCCAAGCGTGGTTCCGGTCAGCCCCCAGCGAAGGAAGATCGCGTAGATCGCGACCGCGACGACGATGTTCGGCACGATCTGCGGGGCCATGTGCAGCCCGCGCACGACCGCGCGCCCCCGCGCCCGCGTGCGCGACAAGCCGTAGGCGGACGCGGCGCCGAGGACCGTCGCCACGACGGTCACCAGCAACCCGATCCAGAGCGAGTTGAGCAGCGCGTCCCGCCACGCCGGATCGGAGAAGAAGTTGTCGTACCAGCGCAGCGAGAAGCCCTTCGGCGGGAACTCGAACGTCGACCCCGAGGTGAAGCTCATCGGGATCACCATCAGCGTCGGGACGAGCAGGACCAACGCGACGAGCGCAACGACGATCCGCAGCGGCGAGATGCGACGGAGCACCATCAACGACCACCTTCCGGCGCGGTCGCTGGCGCCGGCCCGCGACGTCCTACAAGGCCGCGACGCGCTGCGAGCTGGACGACGACCAGCAGCGCCAGCGTCACGATCAGCAGCAGCGTGCCGAGCGCGCCCGCGCCGGCGAAGTCGAGCAGCGCGCTGGTGCGCTCCTGGATCAGCTGCGCGACGACGGCCTGCTGCGAGGAGCCGAGCAGCGCTGGAATCACGTAGAAGCCGACGCTGAGGATGAAGACGAGCGAGAAGCCGGCGACGATGCCCGGCACCGACAGCGGCAGGTAGACGCGCAGGAAGGCGCTGCGGCGGGCCGCCCCAAGGCTCGCCGCCGCCGACAGCAGCCGCCGGTCGATCGTCTGCATCGAGCTGTAGAGCGGCAGCACCATGAAGGCCAGCAGCACTTGCGCCATCGCGACGATCACCGCCCAGGCCGTGCCCATCAGCCGCAGCCCGAGCAGCTTGTCGATCGGGCCGTTGTCCTGCAGCAGCAAAACCCACGCGAACCCACGCGCCATCAGGCTCGTCCAGAACGGCAGCAGCACGATCACCATCAGCAGCGCACGGGCGCGCGGCGAGACGATCGTCATCAGGTACGCATAGGGGTACGCCATCAGCAGGGTCACCGTCGCGACCGCGAGCGCCACGAGGATCGTGCGCAGCAAGACGCGCACGGTCACGCCGTCCGAGAACAGCGCGGTGTAGTGGGACAGCCCGAAGCCGCCGTCGAAGAGGCTGTCGCCGACGATGCGCCCGACGGGGAAGGCGAAGAAGGCGCCGAGCAGCGCCACGGCGGGCAGCACGAGCCACCACGCCGGGAGGTGGATGCGGCGGCCGGCCCCCTTGGGTTTGCCGGTCGCTCGCGTCGTCGAGACCTGGGGGGCCATGCCGATTCGTCCTCAGCCGCCGAGCCAGGCGGTGAACTTCTGGCGCGCCTCGTCGATGTGGCTGCCCCACCACTCCGAGTCGAGGGGGACGGCCTGGCCGTGGCCCTCGGCGAGCGGGTCGAGCGCCGCCGCAGCAGCCGAGTATCTCGGTCTCGCGTCGAGGTTCGACGGTGCGGTGCCCGACAGCTCGGCGAATCTGGCCGACTGCTCCGGCTTGGTCGCGAACGCGATGTATCTCATTGCCGCAGCTCTGTTGGGCGCCCCCTTCGGGACGACCAGCGAGTCGGAGGCGATCGGCGTCTTGTCCCAGACGGGCTTGTACGGAGCGCCGTCCTGGACCGCGGTCAGCGCGCGCGCCTGCACGACGAGGCCCATGTCGACCTGCTTGCCGACGAGCAGCTGCTGGATCTGGCCGTAGGTCTCGGCGAAGGTCGTCTTGCTCTTGATGCGGTCCCAGATGCCGAGCGAGCGGTCTATGTCGAGCGGGTAGAGGTCGTCGGGCGCGACGCCGTCGGCGAGCAGCGCCGACTCCAGCAGCCCGGTCTCTACCTCGCGAGAGGTGACGCGTCTGCCGGGATATCTTTCGGCGTCGAAGAAGTCGGCCAGTCTCGTCGGCGGGTCGTCTCTGAACTTGTCCGCGTTGTAGACCAGCACGAGCCCGTACGAAACGGCCGGCACGCCGCAGTCGGTCGCGGTGCCCGCGGGGAACTGTCTTCTGTCGATCCCCGAGTAGTCAATTCTCTCCAGCAGGTCGCCGCACCACTGGACGGCATTGCCGGCGCCGAACTCGGCGACGTCCCAGGTGACGTTCCCGGCGTCGACCATCGCCTTCAGCTTCGCCGGCTCCGGCGGTGAGTCGTCGAGCACCTTCACACCGCTCTCGGCCGAGAACGGGTCGCTCCACGCCTTCGCCTGATTCTCCTGAAAGGCGCCGCCGAAGGAGACGAACGTCAGCTTGCCGCCGCCCCCGCCGGCAGAGCCGCCATCACCGCCGCTGCTGCCGCAGCCAGCGAGGGCGATGGCCCCGGCGCACGCCGCGACCACTGCACTTGTCTTCCACATCTCTTTTCTTCTCCTGTTTCCGGTCCCGCACACGCCGCGGGGGCGCTCAGACCTGGTACGCCTTCGTGCGCACGAACTCGTCGAGCCCGTGCGCGCCCCGTTCCCGGCCGTAGCCGGACTGCTTGGTCCCGCCGAACGGGGCAGACGGGTTGAAGCTGGCGCCGTTGATGTAGACGGTGCTCGCGTCGACGCGGCTCGCGACTCGTGCCGCCCGTTCCGCGTCGGCCGACCAGACGGCCGCGTTGAGACCGAAGGGGGTGCCGTTCGCGACGGCGACCGCCTCCTCCTCCGAGTCGACCGGGATGATCGCCAGCACCGGGCCGAAGATCTCCTCCTGCGCGATCCGCGCCTGCGGGTCGACGTCGCTGAACACGGTCGGCGCGACGTAGTAGCCGGTCTCCGGGACGTCTTGGCCGTCCGGGCCGCCGACCAGCACGCGGGCTCCCTGCTCGACGCCGGCGCGCAGGTAGCCGAGCACACGGTCCCGCTGCACGGCGGAGACGACCGGGCCCAGTCTCGCGCCCTCCGCGTTCGGGTCGCCGGGCACGTACGCCGCGGCGGCCTCCGCCGCGAGCCGCTCGACCTCTGCGAGTCTGTCGCGCGGCACGATCATGCGCGTGAGCGCGGCGCAGACCTGGCCGTTGTTGGCGAAGCAGTTGGCGACACCGGCCGGTACGGCGGCGGCGAGGTCGGCGTCGTCGAGCACGACCGAGGGGCTCTTGCCGCCAAGCTCGAGCGAGACCGGCTTGACAGTCGCGGACGCCAGCTCGGCGACGCGACGGCCGGCCCGGTTGGAGCCGGTGAACGAGACGGCGTCGATACCGGGATGGGAGGCGATCGCCTCGCCGACGACCGGGCCGTCGCCCCAGACGAGGTTCAGGACGCCGTTTGGCAGCCTCGCGTCGGCGACGATCTCGCCGAGCAGATACGGCGTCAGGCCGACGACCTCGCTCGGCTTCGCGACCACGGTGCAGCCGACGCCGAGCGCCGGGGCGACCTTGAGCGCGAGCTGGTAGAGCGTGAAGTTCCACGGCGTAATCGCGCCGACGACGCCGACCGGCTCCCAGCGGACCTCGGAGTTGCCGATGCGCTCGACCTCCGGCCGCCGCTCGAGCGCGTCGGCCGTGTCCTCGAAGGTGTGGGCCACGATCCCCGCCTGCATCGCGACAGCCTGGGAACGCGGCGTGCCCAGCTCGACGACGATCGAGTCGACGATCTCGTCCTGACGGGCGCGCACGCCGGCCGCGATCCGACGGAGCGCCGCCGCGCGCTCGCCGGCCGGCAGCGCCCGCCACGCCGGCAACGCGGCGCGAGCCGCCGCGACGGCGGCGTCGACGTCAGCGGCTCCGCCAGCCGGCACGTGTCCGACGACCTGCTCGGTAGCCGGGTTGACGACCTCGATGAGACCGGGCCCGCGACTCGTCGTCCACACGCCGTCGATGAAGTGACTGTCGTGCTCGATCATGCGGTTGTCTCCTTGTCCTTCTCCTGGGTTGCGCCGGCGCTCGCCGCCGGCAGCCCGGCGAGCCGGGCGGAGATCTGTGCGGCGGTGCGCGTCAACGCCACGGCCATGCCGGACTCCGGGTCCTTCGGCACCGCGCCGGTGGTGCCGACGACGGCCAGCGTCGCCGCGACGTCGCCGCGATCGTCCGCGACCGCTACCGCGATCGTGCGGATCCCGTCAGTCACGAGCGAGTTCTCTGCCACGCCGTGCTCCCGGAATCGCGCCATGCTCGCCTCGATCTCATCGCGTGCGGGCCGCGTCAGCTGCGCCAGCAGCTGTCCGACGAGCACGCGATCGGGCAGGCGCTCGAGGAAGATCTGCGACTGCGCCGCGTAGAGCGGCAGCTGCGTGCCCTCGCGCACGAGCACCTGCACCTGGCGGCGCGGGTCCTCTTGCACCTTCGCGACGACCGCGCCGCGACCGCTCCAGAGGCTCATGACGATCGTTTCGCCGATCTCCTCGGCGAGCGCGGCCATGTAGGGCGCCGCCTCTTCGAGCACACGCGTCCGCCTCAGCGAGACGGCACCGAGATGGCGACCGAGTGGACCGAGCCGGAAGCCGCCGTCGCTGCGCTCGACCAGCCCGACGTTCGTCATCGACGTCATGTAGCGATGAGCGGTCGAGCGCTCCAGCTCGAGCACGACGGCGACGTCGGCGATGCGGACGATGTCATGTTCGGTGAGCAGCTCCAGGATGCGCGCGCAGCGGTACACCGCCTGGATGTCACCCGACGCAGGGCCGCCACTGTCGGGCAGGCCGCGGGAGAAACTGCGCGGTGGAATCATCTTCTCCTCAGTTCTGTCCCGCTTAGCGCAACACCATGTGCGCCATGCGGACGAGCCGAAGCGTAGACGACCGCTGGCGAATCCGTCAAGCCCCTCGGCGATTCGCGGCTGAGTCGTCATGTTTCAGGCTTGCGACTCGGTTTGACAGCGCCCGACGGGTCGGCGTACGATTGCGTATAGCGCACATCCAATAGCGCTATACGCAACAGCAGCAGAGCGATGAGGTGATGCTTCGCGACGCTGGCATCGGGCAGCGAGCTCGGAGGATCTCACGATGAATTCACCCCTCACCGCATGGCGGCGCGATGGCGCCGACCTCTTGCTCAGGAACGGCAACGTGCTCACGGTCGCGGCTCCTCACAGCCGCGCCGAGAGCGTCGCGATCGCGGGCAATCGGATCGTCGGGGTCGGCGCGAACGACGAGGTAGCCGCGCTCGCCGGCGCGGGAACGCAAATCGTCGACCTCGCCGGCCGCACCGTCGTCCCGGGGATCATCGACCAGCATCTGCATCTCGACCATCTCGCGACCGCTCGCTCGGGGCGGATGCTCGACGTGAGCGGCCCGATCCGCTCGCTGGCCGAGTTGGCCGAGCTGACCGCCGCGCACGCCGCGCGACGTCCCGACGACGAATGGATCATCGGCGGCGGCTGGAGCGAGGGCTCGATCGCCGAGCTCGCCGCCGGCGAGCGGCCCGCAGGTCGCGTCGAGCTCGACGCCGCGCTCCCTGACCGGCCCGTGCTGCTCCGCCACTTCTCGCTCCATGCGGCGCTCGCAAACGGCGCCGCCCTGCGCCTCGCCGGGATCGACGCTGCAGTCCCCGACCCGGTCGGCGGGCGGATCGAGCGCGATCCCGCGACTGGCGAGCCGACCGGTCTCCTGCTGGAGACCGCGGTCGGGCTCGTCGACGAGCAGATCCCCACGCCCGACCAGGCGACGCGCGTCGCCGAACTGCGCGCCGCGATGGCGGAGCTCAACCGATTGGGGGTCACGAGCGTCACCGATCCCCTCACGACCGCGCGTGGCCTGCGCGACTACGCCGCCGTGCGACGCGTGGGCGAGCAGACCGTTCGCGTGCACACGCTGCTGCACTGGGGCGAGACGACCGCGGCCAGCTCCAGCGCCGCGATCGAGCACGCGCTGGCGACGTGCGGCGCCACGACCGGCCTCGGCGACGACTGGCTGACGGTGCTCGGCGGCAAGGTCTTCGCCGACGGGGTGCCGAGCCAGCGGACCGCATGGCTGAGCTCACCGTACCCAGGCACGAACGTGCGCGGCGGGCTCGTCGTCAACGGGTACGACAACCTCGAGAAGACCGCCGAGCTGCACCGCTGCATCGCGCTGCTGCACCGCAGCCGGCTCGCGGTCCAGGTCCACGCGATCGGCGACGCCGCCTGCGAGGCCGTCGTCGAGGGCTTCGCGCAGGCGCAGCGCGACGACCCCTGGCCGGACGCCCGTCACGTCCTCATCCACGGCGTGCTCCTGCACGACGAGACGATCGCGCGGCTCGCAGCGCTCGACGTCGGCGTCACCACCAACGCGTTGATCCGCTACCACGCGGCCCCGTCCATGCGACCGGCAATCGGCGACCAGCAGTGGACGGGCGGCGTCGCCGTCCGGCGCATGCTCGACGCGGGCGTGCGCGTCTCCGACAGCTCCGACGCCCCGGTCGTTCCCAGCGACTGGCGGCTGGCGATGCAGGCACTCGTCACACGAGAGACCATCGAGTCCAACGGCTCCCCAGTCGGCCCCGAGGAGGCGATCACGCCGTACGAGGCGCTCCGCGCCTGGACGCTCGACGCCGCCTACCAGCAGCACGCCGACCGGCACAAGGGCACGATCGCCGTCGGAAAGCTCGCCGACTTGGCGATCCTCGACCACGATCCACTGACCGTCCCCGCAGACCGCCTGCACGCACTCACGCCGCTCGCGACGATCGTCGGCGGCCGCGTCGTACACGATGCCGATGGCCTGATCTGAGGTTCGTCAGCCGCAGGCCCGGATGACGTCAAGCTCGCGTGAGACCGCATCGCGGCTCGCATTCGGTCGAAGGGCGGACTGCGACAGCATGGCCGGGCGGCACCCGCCCGACCGCGCCCACCGTAGCGCAGAACGGACTAATTAGTCCTCTCCATCCGTCGGCCCGCTGCGGTCGCGTGGTGGGCTGCGGGATCGGCGGCAAAGCGGTGCGTGGGCGGTGCGTGGCGCTCTGCGGTCGTTGGGCGCCGGCCAGGTCTCGCTCGATCTAAGGGCTTTTACGTCCAGTCTGGCATCCGGTGGACCGGTGATACGGTGGAATGGCTGTTCGCATCCGGACGCAAGGGTCCAAAACGCGAAAAGCTGCTGGTCGTAAAACACCCGCTGCCGCCCGCCCAAGGAGGGGAGAACCAGGCGGAGCCACCATCGCTGACTTGGAGGCGCCAACATATGGCATTCAAGAGTCCACCCCAGATAGCCCGTGCCGGAATCGAGACCGGCATGACGAAGGCCGCGCTGCCGTTCGACAAGCTGCTCGTCGCCGGCTTCCTCGCCGGCGCGTACATCGCGTTCGCCGGCCTCCTCGCGGTCGTCACATCCGCTGGCCTAGACCCCAGAGTCTGGGGCGGCATCCAAACGCTCATCACCGGCGGGGTCTTCACGCTCGGCCTCGTCCTCGTCGTCATCGCCGGATCAGAGCTGCTGACCGGCAACATGGCGTTCGTCCCGCTCGGCGCGCTCAACCGAAAGGTGAGAGTCGGTCGAGTCGCGTTCAACCTCTTCTTCGTCTTGGTCGGGAACCTGGCCGGCTCGCTGTTCGTCGCCTACTTCCTGGCGGTCAAGACCGGCGTGATCACGACGCCCGACGACCTCGCGCGCCTGAGCACGATCGCGATCGGCAAGGGCGTGAGAGAGTCCGACTGGCAGATCTTCCTGCGCGCCGTCGGCTGCAACTGGCTCGTCTGCCTCGCCGTCTGGATGGCGCTGTCGGCGGACGACGTCGCGGGCAAGATCCTCGCGATCTTCTTCCCGATCATGGCGTTCGTCGCGATGGGCTTCGACCACGTCGTGGCGAACATGTTCTTCCTCCCCGCGGCGATATTCGCCCACGTCCCCGGCATCGACTGGGGCGACGCGCTGAAGAACTGGGCCTTCGCCTTCCTCGGCAACTTCGTCGGGGCGTTCCTGTTCGTCGCGCTGTCGTACTGGTACCTGTACGTGCGTGGCACGCCCAATTCGCCTGCTTCCGAAGATGCGCCCGCGGATCGGACTGAGCCGAGAATGGCGCAGCTTCAGTAGGGGCCGCTGCTTGCGGGACCACGGGCGGGCGAACGGAGGAACAGCATGAGAATCGTCGTCGTCGGAGGCACCGGGCTGGTCGGAGCGAAGGTCGTCGACCTGCTCGCATCGGGTGGCCACGACGCGGTGGCGGCGTCGCCCAGCACGGGCGTCGACACGATCACCGGCGCCGGGCTCGCCGAGGCGATGGCGGGCGCTGACGCTGTCGTCGACGTCTCCAACTCACCGGTCCGAGACAGAGCGCTGGAGTTCTTCACGCGCTCGACGCGCAACCAGCTCGCGGCCGAGCACACGGCGGGCGCCCGCCACCACGTCGTGCTCTCGATCGTCGGCGCCGAGCGCGTGCCCGGGAATATCCACCTGGCGGCGAAGGTCGCGCAGGAAGCGGAGGCCGAGGCCGGCGGCGTGCCGTGGACGATCCTGCGGGCGACGCAGTTCTTCGAGTTCCTCTCCGCGATCGTCGAGTCGAGCGCCTCGGGCGACACCGTCCGCGTCCCGACAGCGGCGATGCAGCCCGTCGCCGCCGCCAACGTCGCCGCGACTCTGGCCGAGCTCGCGCTCGGTGCGCCGCGCGGCCGCGTCGAGATGGGCGGGCCCGAGACGCTGGGGATCGATGCCTGGGCCCGCCGCTTGCTCGCGGCGACCGGCGACGAACGAACGGTCGTCGGCGATCCGGATGCCGGCTACTTCGGCGGCCAGGTCGCCGGCGACGTGATGACGACCGGCCCAGGGGCCCTGATCGGGACGACCGACTTCGACGCGTGGTTCGCCGAACAGCGGCGTTCGGCGCCTCGCTGAGGAACCGCCATCGCGATCCGCAGCGCGGCGAGCACGAGAACCACCGAGCGGAATGCCAGAACGAGGCAGGGTCTGTCTGATCCCGCGGCGGTGAGGGCAGAAAGAAGAAGGCCGCCGGACGCCTGAAGCATCAGAACCACACAGACGAAGGAGCAGTACATGACCGAGACCAAGCAGTCCAACGAAGAAGACGTGGCGATCCTCGAGCAGCTCAACCTTGACTTCAACCACTTCGACCAGACCAACGATGTTGAGCGCTTTAAGCAGATACTCGCCGAAGACTTCATCATGCAGCTCCCAGGCGTCACCCGCAACCGCGCCGAGTTCCTCGATTTCATCGCGAAGCCGCGCCCGTTCAAGGATCTCGCTGTGCGCGAGGCCAGGGTCCGCATCCTCAGCGACGTTGCCCTGATCCACGCCACCAGCACGTTCACAGTGCTCGCCACCGGAGCGAACGAAGAATCTCTCTACACCGACGTGTACCAGAAGCGCGACGGCATCTGGCTCTGCGTCGCTGCCACCGCCATCGTTCCCCAGTTATGACCGCTGCGCAGGCTCGCTGATCGAAGGTACGGCCACAGTTCCGCGGGCGCGGAGTTCTGCCCGCGCACGCCTCCTCCCACAGTCCCGTCGCGGCAGATCGTCCGGCGCTCGCGGCCGCTGCGCCGCGAGGGCCGACAGCGAAGGCTCGGGCCTGGTTGTCCAGGGACCGACGTGAGCGACCGCCTGTCAGTAGACGACGACAGTCACGCGATCGGAGGGCGGCTTCCGGAGCAGGCGAACCAGCGCCCCGTCGCTGGGGCCCGGCTAATTGGGGGAAAGCGGCGCCCCCAGCCTGAGAGGGGGGTCTCGGCTGGGGGGGCCGCTGAGCCAGCTCGCTTGCGAACGGGGTTCCCGCGTCGGTGGTCGCGGCGGGCGCGGGCGGTTCGGTGCGTGCTGGCGGCCGACGGACAGGCGGGAGCTCGCCTGGCCGTCGACGTGGTGAGGGGCGTGCCGGCCCGGGAGGGGCCGGGCGCTGCCGCGCCTCGGGGCTGCGCCGGCGTTGGCCCCTGGCTAGCGGTTCGCGGTCTTGTGGTGCCCCTTCGTGGGTGTTTTGTGGGCTCGTCTGTGCGAGCGGTGCTGCTTGGAGGGTCGTCTGTGCTTTCTCGTCGCTCTCTTCTCGGGCACGGTTCTGGCGCATCCTGAGACGGTCAGGGTCTGGTTGCGTCTGATCTTCTTGCCGCTCTGCGCGGTGAAGGTGAGCTTCGCGACGCTCGCTCTTCTCGTGCTCTTCATGCAGAGGTTTCTGACCGTGCCGACGGGCGCGTTTCTGCCGGACACGAGGTTGAGTCTGAACGTCGTGATCGGAACGTCAGGCACCGTGTCGAACGTGGTGCGGACCGTCAGGTCCTTCGGGATCGTGATCTTGCCCGTCAGGTCGATGTCGACCAGGCTGGCATCACCCTGACCACGCAGTCTCACCATCATGTCCGGCAGTCTCCGCCCGTTTCTGACCAGGAAGACCTTCCCGACCAGCGGATCACGCAGCAGCGGCGTGACCGCCGTCGCCGTGCCGACCTGCAGCGGGCAAGAGTCCGCCTGGTACTGCGCGGGCGAGCAGGAGTTTCTGACGTTCACGACATTGAGCTCAGCGTTCAACGTTCTCGGCAGATCAACGTCCACCACTCTGTTGTTCGCCTGGCCGTTCGACATCGACAGCGTCACGCTCACTGGCGTTGTCGTTTTCGCCTTCGTGTGACCTCTGGCGCCGACTCTCAGCGTCATTCTCGGCACGAACGGCAGCGTGGCGCAGTTGCCGGCCTGGAAGCGCGAGGAGACGTTCGCGGTCGCTCCTTGCTGGGAGTCGATCGTCGCGCCGACCTGTGTGGGCGTGCAGTTGGTCGGGTTGAAGATGAAGCCCGGCCGGTCGATGTTCACGCTGACCGTGCGGATCTGCAGCGGGATGCCCATCAGGTTCGATGGCAGCGGTCCCGACGCGATCCGCAACGACGCGTCCGCGTGGTCGACCGCGATCGACGCGCGCACCACGACGGTCCCGAGGTCGAACGGCCCCGCGACGGCGGGGACGACGATCGCGAGGCCGTAGGGCTGCCCGTTGTAGCTGTCGGTCAGGAAGACCTTGCCCGGCAGGTAGAACGGGTCGCTGCCCGGCCCGGCGGCGGTCGTCACCGTCCCGATCTGCGTGCCCGGGTCACACGTCCCGTTCGCGGCGGCCGCGGACGGGCACAGCGGCACTTGCGCGATCCGGCCCAGCAGGCCCTTCGGCATCGCGACGCTGATGTCGCGCAACGCCTGGTCCCCGTCGTTGCGCCCGAACGTGAGCGAGAACGAGCTGTCCTGGCCGCCGGCCGGGTTGGCGGTGCCTGCCGCGAACGACGGCGCGAAGCCGAGCGGCTGGCACGGGCCGCCGCCGGCGCCATGGTCGATCGTGAACGAGCTGGACGAGTCGACGACCTGTCCGCTCCATGCGGTCATCTCGCTGGTCGTCGTGTACGTGCCACATGTCGAGGGGCTGGACAGCGGCGCCCGCGGCCCGCCGTTGAACGCGATGTGCAACGCGCTGAACGGCAGCTGTGGGTTGTTGTCGAACGTCGCGGTCACCTGACCGGTGTCGTGGTCGGCGTCGATGTCGCCCGGCAGCTTGATCGTGACCCCGTCGCCGGAGGCGACGAGATAGATCTTCAGCAGCCGGTCGGGCGTCTGTCTGGCGAGGTAGACCGAGCCGGTCAGCGGCGAGCCAAGCAGCGGCGTGTCGATACTGACAGTGCCGATCTTGGACGCGTCCGGACAGGTCGGGGCAGCGGCCGAGCCGAGCGCGATCTGATCGACTCCGCAGGCGTCGAGCCCGTCCGCCGCCGAGGGCGAGACCGCGACCCCTTGTGGCAGTCTGACGACGGCCTTCCTGAGCGTCGCGGACGCGACGCCGTCAGGGTTGTCGTTCTGCGGGACCTGGAGGTCCACCGTCGCGCCCGATGGCTGGCCGGCGGTGGAGCTCGTCGGAGTGAACTTCAACGTCGGAGCGAACTGGAGCCGGTCGCAGCCGTCAGGGCCGATCTGTCTCGTGGGCATGCCGTTGTCGTGGCTGACAAAGCTCTTCGTCGAAACGGCGGAGGGGTCCTGCCACGAGGTCGCCGTCATTGTCGTCGTCACCGGCCCGGTGGAGCAGTCGGTGGGGTTGGTGAGGAACGGCGTCCGCGGCGCCCCGCCGCTTGGGCAGCCGGGCGAGACGGGTGTCGGATCAATGACGCCGAGGCAGACGCCGCGCTGCCCGTCGTGACTCGGGTCACCGGGGACGCCCCACAGCGTGGCGGACGTCGCGGCGACGCCGATGCCCGAGGAGATGTTTTTGACGTCCAACGAGATCGCGTACCCACGAGCTGGGTCAACACGTGCGTTGAGCCGGATAATTTGTCCGTTGAAGTTGAACGCGAACTGCCCGGGCATCCCGGGCGGCGGGTCCATGTTGTAGAGCGGGAGATAGAGCTCGAACGGGTCCGGGGCCGGTTGCGCGGTGAGCGCGAGTCTGACGAACCCGACCTGGGAGGCGTCCGGGCAGCCCCAGGAGTTCGGCGCAAGCTGGGCCGGCTCGCATTTCGACGTTGCCTGCGGGTTGCCGACGAGCCCACGTGGGAGGTCGATGGTGACGTCCTTGGGGTCCTCGACCACGTTGGCGCTCCCGTCCACTTGGCGCGTCGCGAACGTGAAGCTCGTCGTCGCGTCGGGGTGCGCGCCTGCCTGGGTCGCGGGCGACCCGTCGGGGTTGTTGACCGAGCCGTCAAAGCTCGTGATCGAGATTTGCGCCCAGGCGCCCGCCGGCACGACCGCGCCAGCCAGGCAGCAAACGGCTACAGCGAGCGCGATCAACGCGACGCTGACAGCGGCCCGCTTGCTGCGTGCCGCGTCTCGAGCGGTCCTCATGCGTGCGATCTCCTGGTTCATGCCGATCACCGGTGCCCGGCCTTGTGCGTTCTCTTCGGCGTATGCGCTCTGCTCGGCGGCTGTTTCACGGTGACCGCCACCACCGCTGAGGAGGCAGCGCCCGCTCTCGAGGTGAAGGCGACGCGGAAGCGAACCCGCAGCCGCTTGTGCTTCGCCAGCGCGCGGCGGGCCTTCGCTGTCAACGACACGGTGAGCTTGTACGTGCCGGCCTTGCCGACCGCACGTTTGAGCGCAATGGTCGAGGCGCCCGAGACGCGCAACGTCCCGGCCGTCCCCACTCGTGTTTGAACCGAGAGCTTCGGCCCCTTCACCGCTCTCGCCGTCGCCTTTACCTTTGGCGGCGCGGAGGGCGTTGCCCCCGGGACCGCGTTGCCGGCGCCCGAGAACACGATCGAAGCCGCGATCGGAAGCGCCGGCGGCGGCGTCGGCGGCGCTTGACAGCCGTCACCGGAGCACGGCGCGACGTCGGCGCCGCCCTCTGGGAAGCCGCCTCCGACGTGGGCGTCGTAGAGGTCGACCAGCGCGTCCTGATCGGCTGGGATGAGCCGATCGCGCGTCAGGAAGAGGATGTCCTTCGCATCGTCGCTGGCTCCGACCAGCAGGCTCTCGTTCGCCTGGTTGCCGCCTGAGATCAGCTGAGCTTGGCCGTCCTTGTACTCGTAGACGTCGGCCATGCCGTTCGCATCGGTCGGCACCAGCCCGTCAGCGGTCTGGAAGACGACCGTGCCGTCGTCGAACATCGTGCGCGGGAAGGCGTTGCTGATTCTCGGGTTGTTGCCGTCCCCAGTGCCGACCACTGCCGCGTCACCGCTCGGCTTGCCCGACGGGTTGCACGACACGCACACCATGCCGCTGGAGGGATGCTCAGCGTCGTGCAGGTACAGCTCAGCTCTGCCGTCGTTGTCGTAGTTGGTCAGTCTCAGCGCGGTGAGGCGCTCGAAGTAGCGCCCGCTCGGGCTGATTGCGAACGCGTTGCGCTGGAAGCCGATCAGGCTGGCGTCGCCGACGTTCGTCTCGCTCTCGACAAACGAGAGATGGCCGTCATGCAAGACGTAGACGTTGTTGACGGTCGACTCTCCCGTCTCCGGCGGCGCGTCCTCGGTGAGCGAGCCGAACGCGACGAAGTAGAGGTACGAGCCGTCAGCACTCACCCCCAGCACGCCCGAGACCCGCGCGCCACCGGGGTTCGACGTGACCGTCAGGTCAGTCAGCCTCCGGTCGCTCACGTCGTAGCGATACAGGTCCGCTCCCGAGTTGACCGCGTCTGCAGTCGCGTCATCGGTGAGCTTGTTCGAGCTCGTGAAGAACACCTGAGAGCCGTCTGCTGTCGCCGCCTGAAAGATCACGGGCCGACGAACCGCCGGATCTGGCGTTCCGCGTTGAGAGGCGGAGATGTCCGTGGTCGTCGTGCCGTCGGAGCGCATATACAGCTCGGCGTTGTCCGTGGCGCCCCCGAAGAAGGGCGACGGCGAGGAGAAGAAGATCCGACGCCCGTCCGCCGACACCGCGCGCTCACCTCCGCCGAACGACGTGTCGGCTGAAGCGCCGCCGGGATCCACGCTGCCGTCGGGGAGCACGTTCACCAAGCGAATCCGCCCGTCAGCCCACTCGTAGATGTTCGGCGCGTGCAGGATTCCCTGATTCACCGTATCCGCGGCGTCCGGCGTCAAGGGGAACGGCGTCTGGAACACCACACGGCTGTAGTCGGGCGTCGCGCCGATCGGCAGCGCGCCCGCGAACAGAAGGCCCAAGTAGTCCGGCGTGGTGACGATGAGCGTGTATCTGCCCGACGAAATGTCGCGAAGGTAGAGATTGCCCTCACCCGGGATCGCCCCCGGCGCCAACTCCACGTCGCTCATGACGAGCGACGAGCTGAAGTCGCTCGAGACGCCGTAGACGTTCGGCCCACCCTGGACCTGCCCGCCCCGCGCCGGCTGCGAGGGCGGACTCAACGGGGTGGTCGTCCAACCGTCGGCGCCACGCGCGGCCGCGTAGTAGTTGTTCAGCCGTGACACTGGCGAGCCGGCGAACGCCCCGCCCGACTGGTACGCGACATGCTCGCCGCCCGCCGAGACCTGAACGGTGGAGTTGCCCGTTGACGGGTTGCCGATGTCCCACCCCGTTTTATCCACGGGCGAGACCTGCTCGTACACGCGCCCATCGGGCAGCGCCTGCGCCGCCGCGGGGGCCAGGCACGCGCCGCACGCCGCGGCCGCGAGCGCGAATCCGATCGCTCGCCGCGCCACAGGGTGACGCGTATCGCGCTCTTTGCTCATGCGACGTGAATTCTCCGGACTCATCGAACCTCACCTCGATCGGGTATCCACCACGTCTCCCTTCGCGGCCCCGAGGCGAATTCAGACGTCTCTCTCGGCACGGGCCGCCCGCGAGCCTTTAGCTCGGACAGCGACCTGCTCACTCTCCACGCACCACAACGCCAGCCCCTAAAAGCGGGCTGGACTGCGCGACCTCTCCTCGGCCACTATAAACACCTGTGACTCTATCGACAAGCAGGAAGCGGCTCGCCGGCGGACAGTCGGTTTCTGCGCCGCGGCGCCGGCGCCGGAAGGGCGGTCAGCCGCAATCAAGCCCGATGCAGCGCGGAGACCGGCGCCGGTCAGGCGACCTCCTCATGCGTGAACATGACGCCTGCGACGGCGCCGCGACGCGCTGGCTCGGGCGCTTCACGCTCGAAACACGGGACGTGACGATCGCCGACGTGAAAGCCGCCCCCGACTAAAGACCCGGACGCGGCGGCCTCGCGCGGGAGGATGCCGCGCTCACGGGCTTTGGCCTCATCGTCGCGCCGACCGAGCTCTCCGGCGGTAGCGACGCTCTGAGCGTCGAGGATGAGAACGGCTGTCTTGCAGCGAGCAGCTGGGTCAGTGTCTACGCGCGACGTGCGCTGGAACTGGCTGCCATGTCTCTGTCGCGCCGCACGTCGAGCACGTGTAGTCGATGGAGGGGATCGGGCGGCCCGCGGCGGCTCTTGCGCGCGCCGGGTCCGGCTCCGTCACTCTCACGATCTCCCATATCTCTCTGGCCCCGCATCTTGAACAGGTCCAGTCGGGAACCGGCAATGACATGGGTCGCTCACCTCCGAGGGTCGCGCCGTTGATCGCCTTCGTAATTGGGCACGGAAGCCTTATAGCACCAGAAAGTACGAGTTAGGCGCCGTCCCGGCCTTCCGAGCGGCGCTGGAGCGTTTGCGCCGAGGCGCAGCGCGACGTCGAGGGGGCGGGGCGTGCTCGCGCGACGCCGGCGTGTGCCCGCGCCGTGCGGGCGGCACGCCGGCGGGCGGTTGTCGCTCAGGCGGTGGGGGCGGGGCCGTGGATCTCTATCCCGAAGGTGGCGGGGTCGCCGTCGGCGTCGTTGCCTTCGCGCGGCACGAAGAAGTACTCGGCGCCGGCCGGCTCGAGCGTGACGAGCAGCCGGACCTCCTCGCCGTGCACTGTCAGGCCGTGCGGGACGCCCTTCGGGAGCGCGGCATAGGAGCCGGCTTCGACGTCGATCCGCTGGTCGCCGACGAACGCGGTGATCTTGCCCTCCAGGACGTACAAGGTCTCGTCTTCACGCGTGTGCGTGTGGATCGGCGGCTCGTCGCCGGCGTGCACGCGCCACTCGACGACGGCCCAGTCGCCGCCGTCCTGCTCGCCGGCGATCTTCAGCTCGGCGCTCGATCCGCCGCCGTATCTGACGGTGCGACCAGCCATCGGGCCGGTGAGCACTGGTTCGGTAACGGGCATGCGTGTGCCTTTCTGGTCGATGAGCGGGCCGGTCTCGACGCTTCTCGACAGCGGCTGACGCGTCGAGCCGTCGCCGCACTGTGCTCTCTGATGATTCCCCGAAGATGCCGTCGACCCCAACCGTGTTGATCGGCGACACGAAAGGAAGCGCCACCCTGCTGCGGTCGCGCGTCACGCCGGCTCCTCGTGCACCTAGGGCGATGGCCGCCACGGAGGCGCGATCCGGAACACGCCGGAATCACACCAATCGGCAGCGCTACGCTGCCTCTGGTGCTCTCTGGTTTCGCGCGAGCCGCTGACTCGAGACGGAAGCGCTGGGCGATCGCGGTGCTGCTGCTCGTGCTCGTCGGCGGCGCGACGGCGCTCGCCGCCGCCGGCCGCGAGCCGGCCTCGCCAGATCGCCCTCCCAAGGGCAGTCCGCCGCACTGGCACCGTGTCTTCGCCGACGAGTTCACGAAGGGGCTCGACCGCGGTTCATGGAGCCGCTACCGCGGCCAGCCGCAGGGCGACCCCGGCGGCTGGTGGGACCCGTCCCATGTCACCGTCAGAGACGGGGCCCTACGGCTGGAGGCCTACCGCGACCCGCGCTTCGACGGGCGCTGGGTGTCTGGTGGCGTCGCCAACCCGCGCGCGCTGAAGCAGACGTACGGCAAGTACCTCGTCCGCTTCCGCCTCGACGGCGGCAGAGGCGTCCTCGGTGCGGTTTTGCTGTGGCCGGTCGCAGACGTCTGGCCGCCGGAGATCGACTTCGCCGAGAACGGCGGGACGAGCGGCGCCCGCAACCGGATGACCGCCACCCTTCATCACGGCTCCGACGACGACATCATCCAGCGCTCGGTCCGGGGCGACTTCACGCGCTGGCATGTGATGGGCGTCGAGTGGACGCCCGGCAAGCTTGTCTACACACTCGACGGGAAACGCTGGGCGACCGTGCGCAGCGAGCACGTGCCCGACCAGCCGATGGAGCTCGCGCTCCAGACGCAGGCTGGGACCTGCGGCGACCGCTTCGCGCCGTGCCCGGACGCCAGCACCCCACGACGGGTCGACATGGAGGTCGACTGGGTGGTCGCCTACGCCTATCGCGGAGCGCGCAGCGGATGAGCCTCGTGGGGCTCGTGCGCCAGTACGAGCGCCGACGCCGTTTCTGGCGCAACGTCCGCGTCGCCGGCCCCGACGACTGCTGGCAGTGGCTTGGCGCGACGGACGCCGTCGGCCAAGGCGTCTACGGCGGCTGTCCGGCGTGCGAGACGGCGTGGGAGCTGACCGCCCATCCGCTCCCGCCGGGGGCCTCGCTGGAGCACCAGTGCGGCCACGCATGGTGCGTCAACCCGCGCCATCTCGCGCGCCGCGGCGCAGGCCCGCCGGCACGGGCGTAATCGCGAGGGCCCGAGCAGCGTTTACCTCTACATGCCGAGGCGTGGGACGACGCTGGTGCTGCGGAGCCCAGGCACGCTCCTCGGCGTGGCGGGGGCGGCGATCCGTCGCGTCCCCGGCGGGCGCGCGGGCGACCCGCTGCTGCGGTCGGCCAACGCGCTGATCGTCAGCACGATCGCCGCCTCCGGCTTCGGCATCGCCTACTGGATCGTCGCGGCGCGCACCTACCCCGAGCACGTCCTCGGCGTCCAGTCGGCAGCGATCTCGACGATGCTGATGCTGTCGAACTTCGCGCAGATGAACATGTTCTTCTCGCTCGGGCGGTTCGTGCCGACGGCAGGGCGCGAGACGGGCCGGCTGATCACCTCCGTCTACGCCGCGAGCGTCGCGTTGAGCGCCGCGCTCGGGATCGGTTTCGTTGTCCTCGCGCCGCTCGTGTCGGAGAGCCTGGCGACCCTGTTCACCGGGCCCGTGATGGCCGTCGCGTTCGTCGTCGGCGTCGCGCTGTGGTCGGTCTTCGCGCTGCAGGACGGGGTGCTGACGGCGCTGCGACGAGCCTCCTGGGTGCCGGTCGAGAACGCGCTGTTCGGCCTCGTCAAGCTGGTGCTGCTGTTCGCGTTCGCGGCCGTCTTCGTGAGCGGCGGGATCTTCGCCTCGTGGACGATCCCGATGCTGCTCGCGATCGTCCCCGTCAACCTGCTCATCTACCGCCGGGTGTTGCGGGCTCGCGCCTCGTCCGACGCGCCCGCCGGCGCCTTCTCGTTCGCCAGCATCCGCCGCTTCGTCGCGGTCGACTACGTCGGCGGGCTCTTCCTCCAGAGCTACACGACCGCGCTGCCGCTCGTGATCGTCGCGACTCTCGGCGCGCGGGCGAACGCGGAGTTCTACGTTGCGTACGTCGTGATCGCGGCGGTCGACCTCGTGTCGGTGAACCTCGCGACCTCGCTGCTCGTCGAAGGGGCCCACGACGAGGCGCGGCTGGCGGAGTACACGCGCCGCATCGTCCGCCGCAGCGCGCAGCTGCTCGTGCCGGCCGTGATCGTGATCGAGCTGGGGGCGCCTTACTTCACACAGGCGCTCGGCCACGAGTACGCCAACGCCTCGACCGCGCTCCTGCGGCTGCTCGCGCTCGGGTCGCTGGCGCGGATGCTGAACATCGTCTACATGTCGGTCATGCGGGTGCACCGGCGGGTCTGGCGCGTCGTCGCGACGCAGGCGGCGCTGAGCGTGATCGTGCTGTCGCTGACGCTCGCGCTGTCGCCGGGGATGGGCGTCAACGGCGTCGGAGTCGCGTGGCTGACCGCCCAGCTCGCGGTCGCGGTCGCGCTGGCGCCATGGCTGTGGCGGACGATGAGGAGCGAGCCACGGTGAGCAGCCAAACGCTCGATACGGCGGTTGCGCCGCTGCGGCGCTTGTTCACGGCGATCACCGCGCAGCAGCTCGACTGGGTGCTGCTGCGCTATCCGAAGGACCTGGCGGCGCCGAGCGGCGACGTCGACCTGCTCGTCTCGCCGACGGACGCCGATGCCTTCCAGCGCGTCGCGCGGGCGCTTGCCTTCGTCGCGCTGCCGGGCTGGGAGTCGCCGCCGAACATGATCCTCACCCTCTACGACCGCCGGTCCGATCGCTGGGTCGTGCTTGACGTCGTGACGACCGTCCCCTTCGGCCCGAGCGCGGCGAGCGCTCAGGACGCCGCCGAGCGCGTGCTCGCCCGCCGGCACGTGCGCGCGGGGATCGCCGTGCCGGCGGACGACGACGCCTTCTGGCTGCTTGCCGCGCACTGCCTGCTCGACAAGGGCGGCGTGCCGCCGCGCTACCGCGAGCGGCTCGTCGAGCTGGCGCCGGCCGCGGCCGGGCATGCTGGGCGCCCGCTCGTCGCCGGAACGGCGGCGACCGCGTTCACCTCGGCGGTGCTCGAGCGCCGCTGGGATCAGGCCGAGCGGCTCGGCGACGAGCTCGCACGCCAGCTGCAGCGCCGGCCGCCCGTCGAGCGAGCCCGGCAGCTGGGGCGGCGCGCTGGCTCGATTGCCCGCCGGCCGCTCCTGCTCCCGCGACGGATCGGCGTCAGCGTCGCGCTCGTCGGGCCCAACGGCGTCGGCAAGTCGACCGTCGCCGCCGCGCTGCGCCATGCCTTCCCGTTCGACGCGCGGATCGTCTACATGGGGCTGTGGAGCGCGGCGGAGGGCGGCGGCGGGTCGCTGCGCGCGGCCGCGATGCGCCCGCTGCGGATCTGGCGACGCCACCTGGTCGCGCAATACCACCGCTTCCGCGGGCGCCTTGTCGTCTTCGACCGCTACGTCTACGAGGCGGCGCTGCCGGCAAGACCGCCGCTGCTGGCGCTCAAGCGACCGTACTTCTGGTTCTTGCGCCACGCGGTGCCGGCGCCCGATGTCGCCGTCGTGCTCGACGTCCCAGGCAAGGTCGCGTACAGGCGCAAGCAGGAGAACCCGCCAGACGAGCTCGAGGCTGAGCGCGCGGTCTACCGTGGCCTGGCCGACTCGGCCCCGGCCGTGAAGCTCGTCGACGCGTCGCGCGGCCGTGGCGCCGTGCGCGCTGACGTGACGTCGCTCGTCTGGTCGGCGCAGGCGAGCCGCTGGCAGCGGCCGACGCGCGGCGCGGGGCTGCGCCGCGCTGCCGGCCGCTCCACGCCCGCGCGGCGCGCCGCGCTCGAACGTCGCGCGCTGGCCGACGCGTGCGCTCTCCTCCCGCGCATCGCCGAGCGCGAGCCGGCTGTCGCCGGCTCCGTCATCACCGACGCGCGGCTGACTTCGACCGGCACCGCGATCGTCCTGCTCGCGCGCGACGGCGCACCACCGCACGCGGTCGCGAAGCTGCCGGGGACCGAGGAGGGCGCCGACGCGGTCGCGCGCGAGGGCGAGACGCTGGCGCGGCTCGACGCCGACAAGCGGATCGCGAGCCTGCGCTCGGTCGTTCCGCGGCCGCTCGCTTCGGGCACCGTGCTGGGCCAGCCGTACCGCATCGACAAGCGGCTCGACGGGCGCGAGCTGGTCGAGCATCTGACGAGCCCGCGGCTGCGCCGGAAGATGATCGAGGCGGCCGCGGCGACGATCTACACGTTGCACGACCAGACTGCGACGACGGTCGTCGGCGACGACCGCCTCGCCGAGCGGTGGGTCGACGGGCGGCTCGACGACCTCGCGCGCGCCGGTGGAGGCATCCCGGCCCGCTTTCGAGCCCGCGCGCGGCGGCTGCGCGACGAGCTGCACGACGCTGTCATCGGCCGCTCGCTTGTCACGAGCTGGGTCCACGGCGACTACTGGCCGGGGAACGTCCTGTTCTCGCCCGACGGCTCGTCCGTCCACGGGATCGTCGACTGGGATGCCGCCGATCCCGTCGACCTGCCGATGCACGACCCGATGCATCTGCTGCTTTACACGCGCCGGCTGCTGCATGACGAGCCGCTCGGCGAGGTGGTCCGCCGCGAGCTCGAAGCGCCGGGCCTGACGCCGACGGAGCTCGAGATCCTCGACCGCTGGGGCGAGTGGCCGCCAGGCGGGCTGCCGACCTATCGCGTCGCCGTGCTGCTCTATTGGCTGCGCCATGTCGCGCTCCATGCGCGCCAGCACGCCCACTCGGCCGACTGGGCGTACCGCGCGTGGCAGGCAAGGAACGTCAACGCGGTGCTGGGGGCCCTGTGAGGCTCGAGGCGACGGGCACGGCGGCGCGGGCGGGCTGGCATGCGGCGCTCGCTGCTGACGCCGGCGCCGCGCTCGTCTCGCAGACGCCGACCTGGCTCGACTGCGTTTGCGCGGTCGGCCGCTATGGGGACGCGACGCGCGCCTATCGAGCCGACGACGGCCGTCTGCTTGTGCTGCCGCTCGCGCGCCTGCGCGGGGTGCCGGCCGCCTTCGCGGTCGAGGCATCGCTGCCGTTTGGCTGGAGCGCCGGCGGGGTCCTGAGCGCCGACCCCGTGTCCGCGGACGACGTTGCCGCGATCGTGCGCGACCTCGCCGGCCGGCGGGCGCTGCGGACCGCCGTGCGCCCGAGCCCGGCGGCGCACGCCTTGTGGTCGGCGGCGGTGCGCGAGCCGGCGACGCGCACGCTGCACATGGAGCAGACGCTCGACCTCGCCGGCGGGTTCGAGCACGTCTGGACGAGACGGTTCGACCGCAAAGTCCGCTCGTGGCAGCGCAAGGGCGAGCGCCGCCTGACGGTCGAGTGGGACGACAGCGGCGCGCTCGTGCCGGTCTTCGACGCGCTCTATCGCGCGTCGGTCGTGCGCTGGGCGCGCCAGCAGCACGAGCCTCCTCGGCTGGCGCTGTGGCGGGCTGCGCGGCGCGACCCGGCGCGGAAGTTCGCGCTCGTCGCCGCGCGCCTCGGGCCGGCCTGCCGGATCGGCGTCGCGTGGCGCGGCGGCGAGCCGGCGGCGGCGATCGTCGTCCTCTCGCGCGGCATCAACGCCACTTACTGGCGCGGTGCGATGGACCGCGACGTCGCGGCCGGGACGGGAGCGAACGAGCTGCTGCACGTGTCCGCGATCGAGCATGCCTGTCGGACCGGCCGGCGGTTCTACCACCTCGGCGAGTCGGCCGAGGGATCGTCGCTGGCGCGCTTCAAGCGCGGCTTCGGCGCCGAGGAGCGCCACGTCCACGGCTACCGCTTCGAGCGCTGGCCGCTGACCCCGGCAGAGAATCAGCTGCGGCGCGGCGTGAAGGCGGTCGTCGGCTTCCGCGGGTGACGGGCGGCCACCGCGTCGTCAGCCGTGGATGAAGCGCGCGACGACGGCCGCGACGAAGACCGCCGACAGCAGCGCGACGGCCCAGCCGTCGCCGGCTGGCGAGCGGCCGCTCGCCTCGCCCGCGACCCGGCGCAGCAGCACGAACAGCAGCAGCGCGAGCACGACGGCGCCGCTCGCCGACGACGTCAGCAGCGTCGCCGTCATCTCGCGCCTCCCCGTCGTCGACGCCGTCGCCACGACCGCGGATCGCTCGTGAGCGACGCGGCGCTCGCCAACAGCAGCACGACAAGCGCCGCGCGCGGGTGCCAGGCCCCGAGGTAGAGCGCCGCCTGTGCCACGGCGACGATCAGCGCCGCGCTGACCGGAACGGCGAGCGCGAGGTCGACGAGCGGCTCGCGCACCGGCACCCGGCGCATCACGCAAAGGCCGGGCACGAGCAACACGGTCGGCAGTGCGACGAGCGCGCGCACGCCTGCAGGGACCGGCGCTGCCAGCAGCGCGACCGACACCAGGCAGCTGGCGGCGAGCAGCGGTGCGACGCGCACGCTCGCGACCGCGCCATGCGCTCGTATCCCGCTAGCGGGCATGGACGACTCCTGCGGGATCGACGAAGCGGTACACGCGCGCGTCGCGGTCGCGGTAGACGGGCGTGAAGCCGGGATCTCTGTCGAGCCGCCGCTCGAGCTCCACGACCTGTCGTGGCGGAACGCCCCGCACGAGCCGCGCCGACTCGATCTGGCCATGCGTGATGACGAGGTAGCCGCCGTCGGGGTTGCCCGCCAGCAGGCGGCGAACGCGCTCGAGGTAGCCCCCGGTCGGGGCGCGCGGCCCGATCGGAAGCGTGGCGTAGTCGTAGCGCTCGATCCCGGTGAAGCGCCACGGCACGTTGGAGTCGAGGCTGGCGAAGGTCGCGCCGGGCGGGGCGCTGCGGTACAGCTGCTTGAGCGCCGCGACCTCGCCCGGGCGCACCATCTCGAACGCCTCGTTGCCAAAGCGGGCGACGTAGAAGCCGGCGCAGAGCACGAGCGTGAGCAGCGGGAGGACGACCGCTGCGGCAACGTTGACGTTGACGTCGACGACGCGCACGAGCGCCGTCCCCATCAGCACGGCCGCGAACGGCAGCGCGAAGATGTAGGCGCGCAGCAGGACCTCGCCCCCGTAGGACTGCAGCGCCAGCACCGAGTACGGCACGACGACCAGCGAGAGCAGCGGCAGGACGCGGCGACCGTGCCACCACAACATGCCGGCTCCGAGCAACGTCAGCGCCCACACCGCGACCGTCATCAAGATCCGCGTCCGCGGCACCCACTGGTAGGTCCCGCTCGCGACGGCCACGCGGTCGGCGACGTTCGAGGAGACCGTCGAGCCGAGCTTGCCGACGCCGCCGAAGATGTCGCCCAGGTGCCCTGACCAGTATGGAACGGCGAGGTAGCTGACGAACGCGATCGCGATCACCGCGAGCAGCAGGGGCAGCGTGCGCATCCGGCAAGCGCCGAGCAGCACGAGCGCGGTCGTCGCCGCGACCGCGAAGTACGGCGTCAGCTGGTGGCTCCACACCATCGCGCCGTACAGGAGCATCAACAGCGCGATCAGCCCCGCCTGCGCGGGCGCCGTCGGGGACGCGCGGCTGCTTGACTCCGCCGCCAGGCTTGGCCGCGTCCTCACGGCCAGCGCTTGCCGCGCCGGCCCGAACCAGCGCAGCAGCACGACCATGAAGGCGAGGAAGAGCGTGAAGCCGAGCGCCTGCGGCGAGAAGTAGTCCTGGCCGACCCAGTCCGCGGGCACGAACAGCCACAGCGCAAGCCACGGGATGCGCGCGTCGCGCGTGAAGCTCGAGGCGATCAGGTAGACGGGTGCGAGGGCGAGCAGGACGAAGAGGAGCGGTGCCCAGCGCAGGACCTGGGCCGGGTCGTCGATCCCGATTCCGCGCAGCAGCACGGCGGCGCCGGCGAAGAAGCCCGGCCAGTTGAAGCGCGCGTCGAGCCCCGGCAGCGTCTGGCCCGTTTGGGCGATCTGGTCGACGAAGCCGGCGTGCAGCCACGCCGTCGCGAAGCGCGGCTCCTGCTCGAGCAGCGAGGGCGCGCCGTGCAGCAGCAGGAGCAGCACGAGCACGTGCGCCGCCAACAGCGAGCGGCGCAGCGGCGTCGCCCGCAGCACGAGCACGAAGCTGGCCGAGAGCAGCCCCAGGCAGGCGAAGACCACAAGCGGGATCGCGCTGATCAAGCCGAGGTCGCCGACCGCGTCGGGGTCGCCGCGCGCGAGCGCGATGCCGCCGACGAGCGCGCAGCTCGGCGGGACCGCCCAGCTCGCCAGTCGCGCGTTCGCCCACGGGACGCGCCGGCGCCGGCGCGTCTCGACCGTCACCGCGAGCTCCTTCATCGCCACCATCTACTGCTCGTTCGGCATCCGCGCTCGCGTATGGCGATAGGCGCGCCACATGCGCGTGCGCAGGCGCTCGCCGTCCCACGCGACGGCCGCGCCGCGTCCGTGCAGCAGCGCTTCGAACCGCTCCGGCGAGGTGGCCGTCCCGACGGTCATCCGGCTGAGCGCGTAGCGGTCGTCGTGCGGGTGGCTGAGGCGGTTCTTGACCGCGCAGGCCGAGCGGTAGCCGACGCGCGGCAGCAGTTGCTTGACCGCAGCCGTGTGGTAGCCGTGCGGAAAGGCGAAGCTCGTCACCGGCCGCCGCAGGCGGTCCTGCAAGGCGAGCCGGCTGTTGACCAGCTCCAACGCGGCGCGCTCGATCGAGAGCATGTCGAGCGGCAGATGCCGGTGGCCGTGCGCGCCGATCTCGACGCCCTCGGCGGCCAGCTCCTCGAGCTGCTGCCAGCTGAGCATCTCGGCGCCCTCGTGCCGGCCGTCGACCAGCGCGCTCGTGACGTAGAGCGTGACCGGCAGGCCGTGCGCGCGCAAGACGGGCCAGGCGTGGTGATAGAAGTCGGCGGTCCCGTCGTCGAAGGTCACCGCGACGACATCGCCCGCGAGCGAGTGGCGCCGCCCGATCAGCTCGCTGACGGTCTGCGCCTTACGGCCGCACGAGGCGACGAGGCGCATCTGCTCGCGGAACGCGTCGAGCGTTACGTCGAAGCGGTCGACCGGCTCGCCGGCCGCGCGGATGCGGTGGTAGAGCAGGATCGGGAAGCGGGTGCGGGCTCCGCTCGCCGCGCCCGTGCCGGAGGTCATCGCTCCCGCCTCGCTCTCCATGCTGCCGCCGCGTACAGGAACGGGCCGCACAGCATTCCGCCGCGCTCGACCCACGTCAGGTGGCGCGGATAACCGGGCTGCTTGCCGGCGTTCTTCCGGCTGCCGGGGTCGAGCGCCAGCCGCAGCGCATGCGGCAGCCGCCGCACGATCTCGAGCGCGATCCGCGGGTCGCTCAGCAGCCACTTCGTCATCACCGCGGCCAGCCCGGCGCCGTAGCGGAACATCGTCGCGCGCAGGCTCCTCAGCTCTGGCGGGTGCCGGTGCCAGACGATCGCCGCGGGCTCGTAGACGAGCCGCTGCCCGCCGAGGACCACCTTCAGGAAGAGGTCGAGGTCCTCGCCTCCGGTCGACAGCCGCGTGTCGCAGCCGCCGAGCTCGCGCAGCGCCTGCGTGCGAAAGGCCATGCTCGCGCCGCTCCCGTATGCGCCCGGCGCGTACGGGTAGAGCGGGTCGGGATGACGGTGCTCGCCGAGGTCGAAGACCAGCCGCCGCGAGCCCTTCCCGAAGCCGCCGAACTGTTCGAGCCACCGCTGCGCGGGCGTGTCCAGCTCGCGTGGCAGGACCAGCCCCGTGACGGCGCTGACGTCGGGGACGGCGGTGAACGCGCGCGCGATCGCGGCCAGCCACCCACGGTCGACGATCACGTCGTCGTCCACGAACACCACGTACGGCTCGCGCGCTTCGGCGAGGCCGGCCGCTCGCGCGGCGGCCGTGCCCCGACGCGGCTCGGCGACCCTGCGGATGCGCTTGTCGGCACGGCGCTCGGCGAGCAGCCTGCGGGTCGCGCCGGTCTGCGGCGCGTTGTCGACGACGACGACCTCGAAGCCGGCATGGCTGCTGGCGAGGATCGAGTCGAGGCAGGCGGGCAGGCGGTCTTCGCGCCCGCAGGTGGGGATGACGACGGTGAAGCGCATCGAGGCGGCTTCGGGGTCTGGCGTCGCCTGCGTCGCGCCCGCATCCGGACGGCTGGCCAGCGGCGGCCGGGCGGCCGCTCGCGACTCGGCGCCCACGCCAGCCTGGTCAACGCTCTCGTTGACGACGCTGCGTCCTGCTGACCGTTCGGCGACGCTCTCGTTGACGACGCTGCGTCTCGCTGCCCGCTCGGCGACGCTCTCGTTGACGAGGCTGCGTCCCGCTGACCGCTCGGCGACGCTCAGCCGCAGCGACGCAAACGCGTATCCGAGCGTCGTCGCGGTGAGACCCGCGACGATCGCCGCGCTGCGCACGATTCCGCTCGCGTCGCCGCGCACGGCATCGCCGACGCCCCTCAGCGCCCCCGCCGGCAACGTGCGCTGGACGTACGCCCGCTCGGTCGCGAGCCCGTCGTGCCGGCCGGCCGCTGAGGAGACCTGCGCCTTCGAGCGCCCCTCGGCGTAGCAGCGCGCGCAGAAGTAGCTCCACGTCGCCCGCGCCGGCGGCACGGCATGCGCGACACGCGCGCTCGGCTCGAACAGGAAGACGGTCTCGGGCAGGCGCTGCCGCGCGCGGATGCACAGCTCGGTCTCCTCGCAACCGGTCGGCAGCCGCCCGACGCGCCCGATCCCGTCGCGAAACGTGCCGACCCGCTCGAACACCTCGCGGCGGAACGACATGTTGGCGCCGATCATGTTGCGCACGGGCGCGGCAGCGGTCGGCGTCCCTCGGTAGGTGCAGCCGACGACCCACTCGAACTCCGTCGGGAAGCCGGCCGGGCGGCCAGCCAGCCAGTTCGGCTCGATCGTCCCGCCGACGCCGGCGACGCGCGGGTCGCGGTAGGGCGCCGCCAGCCGCTCGAGCCAGTCGGGCTGCGCGACCGCGTCGTCGTCGAGGAAGGCGACGACCTCGCCGTGCGACGCCGCGATCCCGCTGTTGCGGGCTCCCGACAAGCCGCGCGGGTGCACGTTCTCGACGACGTCGGCGTCCGTCAACTCGCGGCGGGCGCGCGCCAGCAGGCCAGCGTTGTGGTCGACGACGACGACCACCTCGCACGGCGTGAGCGTCTGCTGCCACGCCGAGCGCACCGCCGCGACAAGCGAGGACCAGCGGTCGTCGGCGAAGCAGCAGACAACGATCGAGACCGTCGTCATGGCCGTTGCACCGAGGCGGCGATCCCACCGGTCGCCACCGCCACGCGCGCGAGCTCTTCCTCGTCGAGCTCGACGTCAGCGGGCCGCGCGTCGAGGCGCGCGGCGACGATCTGGCGCAGCACACGGCCGCCGTCGCGGAAGGTGCGAAGGTGCGAGACCCCGGAGCGGCGCTCGGCCTCGAAGCTCGGCACCTCCGCGATGCGCAGGCCCGCTCGCAGCGCCTTCGTGACGATCTCAGCCTCGATCTCGAAGCCGTTGGCCGTCAGCGCCAAGCGCCGCAGCGCCGCGCGGCGCAACCCGACGAAGCCGTAGCAAAGCTCGGTGAAGGCGCAGCCGAACAAGCCGTTCGCGACCGCGAGCAGCGCGAGGTTGCCCCAACTGCGGACGCGGCTGATGTCGGTCGTCCCGCCCTGCGGCAGGAAGCGCGAGCCTTTCACCAGGTCGTAGCCCTCGTCCAGCATCGCGACGTAGCGGACGATCTCGGCCGGGTCCATGCTGCCGTCAGCGTCGAGCATCACGATCAGGTCGCCGCGCGCGTGGGCGAAACCGCGCCGGAGCGCAGCGCCCTTGCCGGGGATCGTCTCGCGGACGACCTGCGCATCGGGGCGCGTCCGCAGCGCCACTGCGATCGTCTCGTCGGTCGAGCGGCCGTCGATCACGAGCACCTCGTCGACGCACTCCGGCAGCCGCGACAGCACCCACCCGACGTTGCGCTCCTCGTTCAACGTCGGGATCACGGCGCTGACCGTCCTGTCTTTGCCTGGCCCGGCACTCGAGCCTGCCACGCGATCCTCCATGGTCCCTCCTTCGCCAAACCACGGGCGGTGCAGGAGAAACGGCACGGGCGGCGCGGCTATGCCGCGTTGGGGTCCGATTTTCATACTCCTGGCGCAGCTCCGTCCGCCGCGCCGGGGCTGCGGCGAAGCGTCATCAGCACGTCCCGGCGCAGCCGCTCGTCGTTGAGCACGGTCGCCGCGGCCTCGCGCCGCGAGCTCACTCCCAGCCGCCGGAACGCCGACGAGAGGTGGCTCTTCACCGTGCTCTCGCCGAGGCAGAGGCGGCGGGCGATCTCGGCGTTCGTCCGCCCCGAGACGACGAGCGCGACGATCTGCTTCTCGCGATGCGACAGCGCGGGCGGCTCGATCGCGTGGCGGACGCGCCGCGGGACGGAGATCTGGCCCGACAGGACCGACTGCACGACGAGCATGAGGTTCGACTTGAGCTCGGCGTCGAGCACGAGCCCGTCGGCGCCGGCCGCGACCAGCCCGCCGAGCTCGTTCTCGGCCAGCCCGACTACGGCCACGACGATCGCGGCGCCCATGCTGCGGCGGCGGATCCGCCGGATGGTGGAGGCGGAGGCGCTGCCTGGGCGGTGCGACAGCAGCAGCACGTCGGGTGGGCGGTCGGGCGTGTCGAACGCCTCCTCGGGCGAGCGCGCCCAACGCACCTGCGCGTCCGGGTCGTGGCGCTCGAGGATGGCAGTCGCCCGGCGCGCCCACGGCGCGCTGACGTCGATCACGGTGACGACCGGGTGGCGCGCCAGCCCGGCCGGCTCGAGCTCGGTTGAGCGAGGGCTGGGAGTCGGCATAGCGGCTGCCTGCTCAGCTGCAGCTCCCGACCGTATGCGTCGCAGGCGTCGACCCTTGCGACTCGAGCGTGCGCCGCACGGCGACACGCGCACGGTGGTGACAGGTGTTGACGGCGCCGCGCGACTTGCCGAGCCGTCTGGCGACCTCCGTCGGCGTCAGCCCGGCGACGTCGCGCAGCAGGAGCACGTCCCGTTGCCCGCTTGGCAGGCACTCGATCGCCTCCCGCAGCGTGGTCCCGCGGTCCAGGTCGACGCTCTGGGACCGCATCTCCTCGTCGACCGTTCCCGCGCAGAGCCTGAGCCGGTCGCGCCGGAGATAGTCGATCGCCGCGTTGCGCGCCGCGCGCCGCATCCAGGCGGAGAACTCGGCCCGGCTGGTGTCATAGCGGCCGACGCGCGTCGTGAGCTTGAGGAAGACCTGCTGCGTCACGTCCTCGGCGTCGTCGTGGCTCGCGACGATCCTGCGGGCGTGGCGGTAGACCTCGCGCCGGTAGCGGACGTACAGCGCGTTCAGCTCTTCCTGCTCGCCCGCGGCGGACAGCTGCACCTGGCTCCCGTCCCGTGGTCCTCCGCCGATCTTGCCAGCGCTCCTGCCGATCTCGTCCATGGTGCGTCTCCAGTCCCTGTTGTGCGTCGGCGCACGGTCGAGCGTCGTGTCGACCTGTGATGTGAAGAAGATGTGAACGTGCAGCGCAAGCGTGGAGAAGCGCGGTTAGCTGAAGTTAGGTGACCGAGTTAGATGAGGATTAGGACGGTGGGTTTATGGGCGACCCCGGGTCAGAGAAAGAAAGCGGAAGGAAAACGCGACGAACAGAAACAGGCGCGTTGGTGTGATCTGCTGAGGGTTAGTGTGTTTCGGACAGCAATGCGCCGGGTTCGCAGCCGCGTCCGTGGTTGGGCATCGGTTGCCACGGCCGCCCGCCTCAACGGACGGCCCAGAGCGGGCGCTTGCGAGGTTGGTCGATGCGCATCGATCTTGGAGGACTGTGCGCCCGCGGCACGAGGCCGAGCAAGGAGAACGCACCGGCGTCACGGCCAGGAAGAGCGTGCGCCGCGTTCACGAGCGGCCGGAGCTGCTGACGGACGTCTTCGAGCGCTTCCCCGACGGCATCGCGGTGGCAGCCCCGAGCGGGGCGATCATGGCGTGGAACCGGGCGCTGGCCGAGATGGCCGGGGCCGACGAGCCCGCCGCCGGCGTGCGCTGCTGCGAGCTGTTCGGCTGCCACTTGCCCGGCGGGACGCTGGAAGGACGCTGCATCACCGAGACCGCGGTCGCCGCCCGCCCGCGCCCGACGGAGCTGCGGCTCGACTTGCCGGGCAGCGGCCGCAGCGTCTCGGTGCTCGCCGTGCCGCTCGACGCGAACGCCTCGCGCGTCCTCTTCCACGTGCGCTCCGCGGGCGACGTCTCCTCGCGCGCAGCAGACGCGCCGCCGAGGCTGCGCATCTACACGCTCGGGCGCACGCGGGTGGAGACCGCCCATCAGTCGCTGACCGGCGGCTGGCTGGAACAGCGGGCGGGACAGCTGCTGAAGCTGCTGATCTGCGAGCGCCACCGCGTTGTCGCGACCGACGAGATCGCGGAGGCGCTGTGGCCCAACCCGCGCACCGCCGCCGCGAACACCGTCCGCCAGCTCGTGCACGCGCTACGCGAACGGCTGGAGCCGGGACGGCAGCGGCACGCGCCGGCTCGTGTCGTCGTCGCCCGGCGCGGCGGCTACACGCTCGACCTCGACGGCGTCTGGATCGACGCGGACGAGTTCGAGTCGGAAACGACCCGCGGCATGGCGGCGCTCGCTGACGGCAGAAGGAGCCTCGCGGCAGAGCGGTTCGAGCGGGCGCTCGCGCTCTATCGCGGAGACTTCCTCGCCGACGACCCATACGCGACATGGGCGCTCGACGAGCGCGAGCGCTTGCGCACGCTGGTCGAAGGGCCGCTGCGCGTGCTCAGCGACCTGCACGCCGACGACCCTGCCGCCGCGGCCGGCTATCTCGAGCGGCTCGCCCAGCTGGAGCCCTTTGACAACGAGGTCCACCGGCAGCTGCTCGCGCTGTGGGTTCGGCAGGGACGGCTGAGCCGCGCCGCGCGGCGCTATCGCGCTTTCGAGCTGCGCCTGTTCGCGGAGTTCGGCACCCAGCCCAGCTTCGAGTTGGCGGACCTGCTCGCCGAGAGCGACCGCTCGGCGCAAGCATGGGAAGCGGCTCCGCCGCGGCAGTAGGGGCCAGTGCCGGGCAGCGACTGCCTCGTGGGGGCGACGGACTCCGCCTATAGGCGGTGTACGGGCATGCGAACATACGTTCGTGTCCGGTTCTGGCTCCGTCCCGTACCCCGTATTCGCCCAAGCCCTCGAGACGGGGCCGCTTCGGCGTGTCGAGAACATCGCGAAGCAGATGGGCTCCGTGAGATTGACCGACGCGCTGCGGATCGTCGAGCTGATGGCGCGCGAAGGCGACCCGCGCTACGAGCGCGCGGTCGAGCGCTGGATCACGCGGCTCGAAACCGAGACAGACGCAGATCCCGAAGACGTCGAGATCGCCGAGGCGGCCTTCATCGCGCTGCCGACCCGGCCCGAGGCGATCGGTGCGGTGAAGGCGTTGACGCTGAGGCTCGCTTGACCCTGAGGCTCACTTGACCCTGAGGCTTGTTTGACGCTGAGGCTTGCTGTCTAGGAAGAGGCGACGAGCGCGACTGTCGTCGGGGCTGTGCCCAGCCGTCGTTCAGACACGCAGAGAGCTTGAGCGGCGCGCCCGGGGGCCGGGGGCGCGCCGCCGCTCTGTGCGGCTGGTCAGCCTCGCGTGGCGCGCGCCGGGCGGCGCCGCCACCGGGCGCCTGCCGTCAGACCGCGGCGCCCCGGCCGCGCCAGCCCGACAGGAACATCACGAACGCGAGGATCGCGAGCGCGAAGACGATCGGGTGGATGATCACGCCGCCAGCGATCGCGATCACGAGCAGCACGATGCCGAGGATGAGCCACAGCATGGAGGCCTCCTGAGTTCAGGTGGTGAGCCGCCAGCCTGCTTCCTCGAATTGCTGACGGCTCGGTTGCGACCCACAGGTACCCCCCGATCGTGTGCGCCACGCGCTGTTCGTCCGCGCGCGTCAGCTGCGTTGCTGGCTGCGCATGCGGGACTGCATCTCTCCAAGGTCGATCTGCCCTTCGAGCACTGCGCCGATCGCATAGAAGATCGCCGCGCCGACGAGGCAGAGGACGGCGTCGCCGAAGCTGAGGGCGATCCAAGCGGCGACGAAGAGGAAGCCGAGGAGCGCGAGGAACGGTTTGCGGTTCATCAGGTGAGTTCCCTTCTGTGCCGGCGGTCGTAGTGCGTCAGCGTCACGTTGACGCTCCCCGCTGGCAGCTCGTGCTGGCGGAGCGCGTCGATCACGCGCTGCCGAGCGTCGTGGAGCGTTGACGACATGTGGCGGGCGCGACGCACGGTGATGGAGATCGCGAGGTCGTTGTCGCCGTAGCGGCCCGTCGCACTGGTGACCGACGGGTCCTGTTGCGCAGCAGTCTCGGCGAGCCGCTCGATCGCGCGAGGCTCGACGCGGACCTCGCCAAGCTCGTCTGTCGCGAGCGCAAGGTCGCGGCGCGTGAAGCGTGGCCGTGGGAGCTCCTTGTAGGCGAGGTACCCGAAGAGGAAGAAGGCGAGCAGGCCGGCGCCCGCGATGATCGGGCGCGCCGGCGGACCGTCCACGTCGCTGGGGCGCAGGCCAGCGAGCCAGTCGAACGCGGTGCGGTAGCCGCTGATCGAGTTCACCGTCGCGGGGGACGCTTTGACCGCGAGCAGGACCGTCATCGCGCCATACCAAACGAGCGCGAGCGCGAACAGGAACGTGATCAAGCGCCCGACGACGACGACGGGGGACACGTTCTCGCGCAGCCGTTGCCGCAGCATCTACTCGACCCTTGCCCGAGGCCGCGTCACCTCGACGCGGGTTGCGATCCCCAACGGCTCGGTCAACTCGCCCAGCCGTCCTGCGACCTCGTCGTGGACGCCGTGCGGGTCGGCGGAGGGGCCGCGCGTCACCCGCATGCGCAAGCGCCCGCCAGCGCGACGCCCGGGACGGGCCTTGGCGCGCGCCTCGGTGACGCCTCTGACCTGCTCGGCCAGCGCCTGCGCGACCTGAGCGAGCGGCCGTCGACGCACCGCCAGCTCGCCCTCGCCGTCGCGCGACACGACGATGAGCCGCTCGCGTCGCGGAACCAGCAGCCCCACGAGCAGCACCAGGCCAGCGAGCACGGCCCCGAGGCCGCACAGCGCGGCGATGAGCGCGATCGGCCCGTCGGCCTCCATGCGGCCAAGCCAGTCGCCGACCGCGTTTCGCACCTCGTCGAGCTGCAGGAGCGACGCAAGCCGCGCGAGGCTCGGCCCGGTCGTCCCGGCGTCGATGCTGAAGACCGCAAGCGCGAGCCCGCCGAGCGCGAGCAGCACCAGCAGGACGAACGAGACGAGGCGCACGAGCACGCGAGCCAGGGGGATCACCGGCCGTCTCCTCGATCGTTGGGCGGCAAGCGATCGGCGCTTGCCTGGGCGGCAAGTGCCGTGGCCTGCGCGGCACGTGCCGCGGCCGCGCGCTCCTCAGCGGTGAGCAAGCCCGCGAACTCGATGTTGACCTCGCCGAGCGAGCGCTCAAGCCCCGCGCGCGCAGCAGCGCCGCGGACCTTGGCGCGAACGTCCTCGGCGAGCGCGTGCAGCGGCACGAGCTGGGCCACGAGGCGCAGCTCGATGCCGTAGCGCCCGTCCGGCTGCGCGATCGCGAGGACGCCCTCGAGGCGCTCCCCGCCGTCCACCGTCACGCGCTGCACGTCTCGACCCGCCTCGCCGCGCACGACCTTCGGCACAGCGATCGCGGCGTCGAGCGCTACCCGTGCCAGGCGGACGCGGTCGGACGGGTCATGTGCCGGCTGGCCCGGCGCCGGGGCGGCTGCCTGGCTCATCGCCGCGCATCCCTACTGGACTCGCGCAGGCTCGGACCTGTCGTCACCCGGGAAATAGAGGTCGTTGACACTGACGTTGACCTCGGTGACCGTCAGGCCCGTGATGCCCTCGATCCGTCTGATGACGTTCTCGCGGATTGCCTCGGTGACACGCGGAATCGACTCGCCAAAGTCGATCACGACGCTCAAGTCGACCGCAGCCTCACGCTCGCCGACCTCCACCGAGACTCCCTGTTCGCGCTCGTCGGTGACGCCGACGCGCTGTGTCACGGACCCCAGCGCACGGGCGACGCCGCCACCGAGCTCGTGAACGCCTCGCACCTCGCGCGCCGCGACGCTTGCCACCTTCGTCACCACGCTGTCGTCGATCGCGGTCCGTCCCTTGCCGCTCTCCAGCGGCGAGCGGGACCGGCTCTCGCCCTGCTGGTCAACGCCCGCTCTGCTCGCCGCGGCGCTGCTAGAGGCTGCCTCAGCCATCGGCGCTCCTTGGTCGAAGTTCAACCGCCCTCGTCGTGCTTGCCTGCGTTGTTGTTGCGAAGCAGCCGGTACGCCAGCATCGCGGCGCCGAACCCGACGATCACCGCCGTGCCAAGCGCGCGCAGCCGCGTAGCCTCGCCTTGCTCGAGCCGCTGCTCGACTGCCTCGGCAACATAGTCGGACATCGGCTTCTAGCTACCCCGCCGAAGGTTCAGAAACGCTCAGAGTTGGCGCGTAGTCGATAATTAGAATTATTAGTAACCGAAGTAGTGACTATTACGTGACAACCGCGCGTCCCGGCGCTAAACTCATCCTTGTGCGTGTATGCCAACTTCACGCCGAATCTAGCGTTGTGGCGGGTGCACGCGGGTACGTGCTGGGTCTCGGCCGCCGTAAACGTGAACGGCTGAGCTGAATCGTCCACTGCACCTGGAGGTGCGCTCATGCCAGAAGTTAGCGAGTCGGCTCGGAGAGCCAGCAGAAGCCTGCCAGAGGATGTCGAGCAGGGCGGCGCCGACGTGCAGGAGACCGCGACGAGCGCCGGAGAGGGCGCGCAGGAGACCGTCGGCGGCGCGGCGGAGAACGGGAAGGACGCCGCCGGAGCGGCGCAGGGCACCGTCAGCATGATCACCGACGAGCTCAAAGACGCCTTTCGCGAGGCGGCGCTCGAGGTGCTCAAGCCGGTGATGCGCAGCGCCACGAGATCAGCGGCCAAGTACGCGGTTTCGCAGGGGCCCTCGCTGGTCAAGAGAAACGTCATCCCGAGGATTGAGGAGGCCGGCGGCGCTGGCGGCCTGATGAGAGGCGTCGCCTCCAAGGGCGGCGGCATTGCCGAGGCAGTCGGCGGCGTCGCGAGCAGAATCGGCGGCATCGCCGGCGGTGGGGGCGGCGGCAAGGGCGAGAACGGAGGCGGCCCAACCGGTACCGGCCGCGGCCGTCGCCTGCCCGTGCAGGAGTTCGTCGACGTCGGCGTTGACATCGAAACCGCCTACGACCAGTTCACGCAGTTCGAGGACTGGCCCAGATTCATGCATCGCGTCGAGCGCATCGAGCAGCGCGACGAGACGACGCTGATGTGGCACGAGAACATCTGGGGGGTCCGCCGCTCGTGGGAGGCCGAGATCACCGACCAGAGACCGAACGAGCGGATCGCTTGGCGCAGCAAGGGCGGCCCGGAGAGCGTCGGCGTCGTCACCTTCCACCGGTTGAGCGACCGCCTGACCCGCATCTACGTCACGTTCGACTTCCAGCCGCACGGCCTGTTCGAGAAGACCGCCTCGGGCATGCGGATCTCACGCCGCGCGCTGAGATCCGACCTCATGCGCTTCAAGGCGTTCGTCGAGATGGAGGACGAGGCGACCGGAGCGTGGCGCGGCGAGATCGAGGAGGGCGAGGTCGTCAGCGAGGAGGACGGCGGCGAACGTGAGGAGGGCGAGGAGGAGCCCGAGGCCCGCAGCGACGAGGAGGAAGAGGAAGAGGTCGAAGGCGAAGAGGAGCCCGAGGCCTACGAGGACGAGGAAGAGCCCGAGGAGAAGGAAGACGAGGAGGAAGAGGAGGAGCCCGTCGGCGAGGCCGACGTCGAGGAGGAGGAAGAGGAAGAGGAAGAGGAAGAGCCGGAGGAGGAGCGGCGGCCCGCACGCAGACCGGCACGCCGGTCGCGTTCGTCCGCGTCGTCCAGACGCCGCGCGCCCGCCTCCTCGAGCCGCAGGGGCTGAGCGATGGCGGTCTCGCAATCGCAAAACCGTTACATGGGCGGGCCGTCGCCGAGCGGCCTGGCCGACGTCCTCGACCTGATCCTCGACAAGGGGCTCGTGATCGACGTCTACGTGCGCGTCTCGCTCGTCGGCATCGAGCTGCTTACGATCGACGCGCGGATCGTCGTGGCGAGCGTCGACACCTACTTGCGCTTCGCCGAGGCGGTCGGCCGCCTCAACATCGACGACGACAAGCGCGAGGGCCTGCCGGAGCTGATGCAGGACATCACCTCGGGCGCGGCGAGCAGCAAGACGAGAGGCGTGCTCGACGCTGCCGGCGAGAAGCTCGGCGAGGTCTTCTCCTCCGACGACGAGGAGGAGGAGCGCGAGCCGGCGCGCGAGCGGCCGCGCCGCAGACGGCGGGAGCGGGAGCGCGACGAATGACGAGCCGCGACGAGACCCGGGCGGGCCATGACACCACGTCGACGTACGTGTACGGCGTCGTGCCCGCCCCACCCGTCCCACCGCAGGCCGCCGACGCCTCCGCTCAAGCTCGGCTCGGCGTCGGGCAGGAGCATGCGGGCGAGGTCCGCTTCGTAGTGCACGGCGCACTCGCGGCGGCTGTCAGCGACGTCCCGACCGGCTGGAACGAGGCGACGCGCGCTGACGCGGAGGCGCACGAGCGCGTCCTCTCCGAGCTGCTCGCGCGACAGACCGTCGTCCCGATGCGATTCGGCGTCGTGATCGACTCCGACGAGGAGGTCCAGCGAGAGCTGCTCGAACGCTATGCCGACCGGCTCGAGGAGATCCTCGAGCGGCTCGACGGCTGCGTCCAGATGTCGGTCAAGGCGTACTACGCCGAGGACGCGCTGCTGCGCGAGGCGCTCGCTCGCCGCCCCGAGCTCAAGCGCCGCGCCGACGAGCTCTCGCAAGAGCCGGTCGAGCGCACGCAGGCGGAGCGGATCGCCCTCGGCCGCGACGTTGCCGAGGCGGTCGAGCAGCAGCGCGAGCGCGATCAGCGAGCCCTCGTCGAGCCATTGATGGCGCATGTGCGCGACATCCGCCTGACCGCTCCGGCCGGTGAGCGCGAGGCCGTCAACGCACAGGTGCTGGTCGAGCGCCGCAAGCGCCCCGCGCTCGACGACGTCGTCCGCGGCCTCGCCGCCGCGCACGAGCTGCGTCTCGGCTTCCGCTACGTCGGGCCGCTGCCGCCGTACTCGTTCTCCGATCGTGCGCTTGAGTCCTCGGAGGCTGCCTGATGGGCCTCATCACCGGGCTGCTCACGCTGCCGTTGGCGCCGGTTCGCGGCGTCGCATGGGTCGCTGAGGTGATCGCGGAAGAGGCTGACCGCGAGCTCGCGCAAGCGCGCTCTCCCGAGCGGGCGCTCGCCGAGCTGGAAGCGGCCCGCGCGACCGGAGAGATCACCGACGAGCAGTTCCAGGAGCGCTACGGCGAGCTGCTCGACCAGCTGATCGTGCAGCGCGCGCGGGAAGGGGGGGCCGGCTGACGTGAAGCCCCGCGAGCTCGTGACAGCAGCGATCGAGGAGATGGCCGACCTGGTCGGCCTCCCGGTCGAGTCGGTTTCCGGCATCGAGAGAGACGACGACGGCACATGGCGGGTGACGGTCGAGGTGCGCGAGCTGGAGCGGGTCCCTGACACGATGGACGTGCTCGCCAGCTACGAGGTGCGCCTCTCCGACGACGGCGAGGTCGTCGGCTTCCACAGAACGCGCCGCTATCCGCGCTCCGCGGCCGACGGAAGAATGGGTTGAGATGGCCTCGTACCCGACCGGCTCGACGCAGCGCGGCATGGCGGGGCACCCGCCTGCCGACTCGCTCGCGGACGTGCTCGAGCGCGTGCTCGACAAAGGGATCGTGATCGCGGGCGACATCCAGATCAACCTGCTCGACATCGAGCTGCTGACGATCAAGCTGCGCCTGCTCGTCGCCTCCGTCGACAAGGCGAAGGAAATGGGGATCGACTGGTGGGAGTCCGACCCGGCGCTGTCGCGGGACTCGCGCGAGCTCGTCGACGAGAACGAGCGGCTGCGGGAGCGGCTGGACCGGATGGAGCGGCGGCTTTCCCAGCTGGATGCCGGGCAAACCGACGGCGGAACGCCCGCTGCCACGGCCGACGACGAGCCGGAGCTGGAGCGGCCGCCAGACGAGCAGCGCACGCGGGCCCGTCGCGATGGCTAAGTCAACGGACACGTTGACATGGGTCTACGGCGTGCTCGACACACGCGCCGCGCCAACGCTCCCTCACGTCGACGGGGTCGACGGCGCGCCCGTCGCGCTCGTCGAGCGCGGCACGTTGGCGGCGCTCGCGAGCGAGGTGCCGCGCGTGGAGTTCGACGAGCGCGCGCTGCCGGCGCGGCTGGAGCAGATCGAGACGCTCGCCGCGCTCGCCCGCGCGCACGACGGCGTGCTGGAGGCGGCGTTGCGCGCTGGCGCAGACGTCGTCCCATTCCGGATGTGCACGCTGTACAGCGGCCCCGACGCGATTCGCGGCATGATCGCGCACGACGCAGCCGGCCTTGAGCGCACGCTGGATCGCGTGCGGGGGATGGCGGAATGGGGGGTCAAGGCGACGCTCGCGGCGGGGCCAGGCGCGGGCGCGGCGGGCGCGGCGGACGCGGCGGGCCGTGGGGGCGCGGCGGGCCGGGCGGGCGCGGCGGGCCGTGGGGGCGCGGTCGGCCGGGCGGGCGCGGCGGGCGCGGCGGGCCGTGAGACGGCACGGTCTGGCACCGAGTACCTCGCGCGCCGGCGCAGAGAGCGCGAAGAGCGGGAGCGCACCCGTGAGTCGGTCGACGCAGCTGTCGCCGAGCTGCACGCGCGGCTTGCGAGCCAGGCGGCGGCGGCGGTGCTGAGCCGCCCGCATGGGCGCAGCCTGACGGGCAGTGACGCCGAGATGGTGCTGAACGGCTCTTACCTCGTGCCGCGTGATGCGGGCGACCGGTTCGCGGCGCTGTTCGAGCAGCTCGCGTCCGCGGCGGCAGCCGACGGGCTCGCGCTGCAGCTGACCGGCCCGTGGCCGCCCTATCACTTCGTCGGCGCGCCGGAGGAGGAGCGGGTTGTCTGACGAGCTCCTGCGCCAGCGCGACGTGGCGCTCGTCGACCTCGTCGACCGGCTGCTCGCCGGCGGCGTCGTGATCGGCGGCGACCTGACGCTCGCGCTCGCCGACGTCGACCTCGTCTACGTCAGCCTGCGCGCGCTCGTGACCTCGGTCGCGACCGCGGAGGAGATGGGCTTGACGCTGCCCGCGATGAGCGCGAGATGATCTGGCTCTACGGGATCTGCGACCAGCCCGCGGAGGCGCTGCCGCTGCCGGCGGCTGGCGTTGCCGGCGCGGAGCCGCGGGCCGTTGTCGAGGGGCCGCTGACCGCCGTCGTCAGCGACCACGAGCATGACCTCCGCGAGCCAGCCGCGGAGTCGATGATCGCCCACGCGCGCGTCGTCGAGCAGCTCGCCGGGGGCGACGCCGGTGGCGTCCTGCCGGCGCGCTTCGGCAGCTCGCTCGAGACTGAGCAGGCGGTGCACGAGCTGCTGCGCGACCGGCGCGAGCGCTTCCTCGCGCGGCTCGCGTGCGTGCACGGGCGCGTCGAGGTGGGGGTGCGGGCGATGCGCCTCGGCGCGGCCGAGCCGGAGCACGCAGAGGCGGCTCGGTCGAGCGGCCGCGACTATCTGCTCGCGAAGCTGCGTGAGCGCGGCGAAGCCGGCCGGCTTGCCGATGAGCTCGACCGGCGCCTCACAGCGCTGTCCCGCGAGCGCCGGCTCTTGCTGTTGCGCCAGCCGCGCGAGCTGCTGCGCGCCGCCTACCTCGTCGAGCCAAGCGCCGTGGAGGCGGTCCAGCGCGAGGTCGCCCGCAGCGAGCAGCGCTCCGACGAGCTTGCCGTGCTCTGCACCGGCCCGTGGCCGCCGTACTCGTTTGTGGAGGAGGAGCGTTGAGCAGCCCCGCGGACAAAATCCTCAACACGCCCGTTGACCTCGATCCGTTCGCGAGCAAGGTCGCGCATCTCGACGACGCCCTCTCGCGCCGCGTGCGCGCCGAGCCCGAGGACGTCGAGCGCGGGCTCGCCCAGCTCGTCCTGACCGTCGTCGAGCTGCTGCGGCAGCTGATGGAGCGCCAGGCGCTCCGGCGCGTCGAGAGCGGCACGCTCGACGACGAGACGGTCGAGCGGCTCGGCCGAGCGCTGATGGCGCTCGAGTCGCGGATGGAAGAGCTCAAAGAGGTCTTCGGGCTCGACGACGACGACCTCAACCTCGACCTCGGTCCGCTCGGCCGGCTTCTTTGAACGACGACGGGCCGTGGCGGCAGCCAACGACGAAAGGAGACGGAGATGACCCGCGACGAAGCCCGGGCAGAGATCGCCCAGGTGTTGATCGAGAAGGTGCGCGAGGACCGCTATCCGAGCGCTACGCACATGTCGATGCTCGAAGAGGTCCTGACGCCCGAGATGGTCTCTGACTACGTCGACGTGCTGCTGGACAAGATCGCCGCGGACCGCTGGCCGAGCATCCCGATGATCCAGCGGGTCCAACGGCTGAGCGCGAGCCTGCCGATCGTCGAGCAGCCCGATCAGCGCGAGTTGGAGGAAGGCGAAGAGGGCTGACGCCCGCGGCACCAGCCGTCTCGCGCGCGGGCACGCGCCGCGTTTCCTAGCTACCGCCGGCATCCGCGCTTGGGCCGTTTTATGCGCGACGGCGCGGGAACGTTCGTGGTACCGGCAATGACGAGGATCAACCACGTGCAGCCTCGTCCACTCGAACGCGCCGGGCGAATGGAGGAACACCATGGCCGAAGGCAACGTCGATAAGGCGAAAGGCAGAGTCAAGGAGGCCGCTGGCGACCTCACGGGCGACAAGAGCCTGAAGCGTGAGGGCAAGGTCGACCGGACGAGCGGCTCGGTCAAGGAGAAGGTCAGCGACGCCACCGACAAGGTCAAGGACGCCGTCAAACGCGATTGACCGGCCGGCCGGCGGCCAAGCAAGCTGAAGGCGACGAGGCTCAGCGCGCGTCGGCAACAAGCCGGCGCATGGCGTTGCCCGCATTGCGCAGCGGCTCGACGTCATGGCCGACCCGGGAGAGGATCAGCGCCCCCTCGTACTGGTTGACGATCGTTGCCCCGAGGCGCCGCGCCGCGCGAGGGTCGATGCCAGCTTCCCGAAGGTGGGCGGCGAACCGCTCGATCCAGCCGTTGAGCGAGCGACGGCCGAGCTGTGCGATCTCGTCGTCGCTGCCGGCATGCTCCAGCGCCACGAGCGCCACCGGGCAACCCGCCTCGAACTCACGCCGCTCCATCTCTTCGGCGCTCTGGACGAAGAACCAGCGGACCGCTGCCTCCGCGCCGCTGGTGCGACGGAAAGCCTCCGCGATCATCTGATCGACCTGGGATATGCCGACCGTCATCGCCTCGAAGACGATCTGGTCCTTGCCGCCTGGGAAGTAGTGCTGGAGGGAGCCGCGGGGAGCGTCCGCCGCTTTGACGATGTCGCGCAGGCTGGTGGCCCCGTAACCGCGGGTGCGCAGGAGGCGCGACGCGGCTAAGAGGATGCGCTCGCGCGGGCCGTCGGTCGTCGTGGTCGTCACACGTTGACTGTAGCGCCTTCCGGCCTGATTCTATGACAGGTGACATAGTCGACTGCTACTATGACGCCTGTCATAACCCGCTCGGGCCGAAGGAGACAACCCACCATGTCGACCGTCCTCATCACAGGCGCCTCGCAGGGCATCGGCCGCGCCACCGCCGTCGAGCTGGCCCGGCGCGGCCACCGGGTCATCGCGACCGCCCGAAACCCCCGCGACCTCGACGACCTCGAGGTGGCGCAGCGGCTGCAGCTCGACGTCGTCGACCAGGCTTCGGTGGACGCCGCGATCGCCGCGGCAGGCGAGGTCGACACCCTGATCTCGAACGCCGGGATGGCACACCGCGCGTCGATTGAGTCGTTGCCGACCGAGGATCTCGAGCGGGTCTTCTCGGTCAACACGGCGGGCACGCTGCGGGTGACGCAGGCGTTGCTGCCGGCGATGCGCGAGCGCCGAGCCGGCCACATCGTCTTCGTCTCCAGCTTCGTCGGCCGCGTCGCTGTGCCGATGCGGGGCGCATATGCGGCCAGCAAGTGGGCGGTGGAGGCGATCGGCGAGACGCTGGCGGCCGAGACCGCCGCGTTCGGCATCAAGGTCACGATGATCGAGCCGGGCCCGGCCAACACCGTCGGCGCGACGAGCCCGCCCGTCGCCGGCCCGCCGCTGGAGGAGGACCCCTATGCGCCGGCGCTGCAGGCGTTGACCGCGCTGCGCTCCTCGCCGCTGACGGTGGAAGAGATCGCCGCGGCGATCGCCGACGCCGTCGACGATCCCGACGGGCCGTTCCGCGTCGCCGTCGGCGACACGACCCGGGCGCTGCTGGACGCCCAGCACGCGACGCCGTGGAACCAGCGGTTCGACATCGCCGCCGCAGTGAAAGCGCACACCTGAATTAACGCCGCGAACGCGTTTCTCGTCAGACGGCAGCGGTCACATCGTCGGCGACGCTCGATCTCCCGCCCGCGCAAAGCACGACGGGAAGCGCGATCCGCTCGATCTTCCAGCAGGTCGGGTCGGTGATCGGCATTCGCCTATTCTCCGGCGATGGTCAGCGCGGCACGCATCACCTCAGCAGTCCTCGGGCGCATCGCCGGCGGGCGGTTACGGCGCCTGCCGTTCGCGGTCGCCTTCTGGGACGGGTCGTCGCTGCCGGCCGGCGAGCAGCCGTCGATCGGGACGGTGCTGGTCCGCCGGGCCGCGATCGGCCATCTGCTGCACGAGCCCAACCAGCTCGGCCTCGTCCGCGCCTTCGTGCTCGGCGACCTCGACTTCGACGGGGAGATCGAGGACCTGCTCGCCCAGCGCGCCCGCTTCGGCGGGCTGGAGGTCGGGCGCAGAGACGTCGCCCTCGGCCTCGCCGCCGCTCTCCTGCTCGGCGGCCGCGACGTGCTTCGCCGCCCGCGGATCCCCGCCAGCGAGCTGCGTCCCGCCGGCGCCAAGCACTCGCGCGACCGCGACCGCACCGTCGTCCAGCACCACTACGACGTCTCCAACGCCTTCTATCGCCGCCTGCTCGGTCCGTCGCTCGTCTACTCCTGCGCCTACTTCGCCGCTGCGGACGAGACGCTCGAAGCGGCGCAGGAGCGCAAGCTCGAGCTGATCTGCGCGAAGCTCCGTCTGCAGCCCGACGAGCGGCTGCTCGACGTCGGCTGTGGCTGGGGCGCCCTGCTGATCCATGCGGCCGAGCGACACGGTGTGCGCGGCGTGGGCATCACGCTCTCCGAGCAGCAGGCAGCGCTCGCGCGCGAGCGTGTGAGGGAGGCCGGCCTGGCCGACCGGATCGAGATCCGCGTCGCCGACTACCGGCAGGTCGCAGACGGGCCCTACGACAAGATCGCCAGCGTCGGGATGGTCGAGCACGTCGGGATCGCCCAGCTGCCGGCCTACGCCGCGACGCTCGCCCGGCTGCTGCGGCCGGGCGGCCTGCTGCTCAACCACGGGATCGCGCAGCTGTTCTCCGAGTCGGCGGGGGAGAAGTCGCTGATCCAGCGATACGTCTTCCCCGACGGCGAGCTGCCGCGCCTGCCGGTCATACTCTCCGCGCTGCAGGAGGCGGGGCTGGAGCCGCGCGACCGTCGAGTCGCTGCGCGAGCACTACGGCCTGACGTTGCGCCGCTGGGCCGCCAACCTCGTCGCCGAGCGCGCGGGCATCGTCGCCGAGGTCGGGGAGGAGCGAGAGCGCGTCTGGCGCCTCTACATCATCGCCTCGGCGCTCGCATTCGAGGACAGCGACATCAGCGTCTTCCAGGTGCTCGCGACGCGACCTGGCTCGCCCCACGGGCTGCCGCTGGTGCGCGCGGAGCAGGCCAGAGGATTGCCGCTCACGTCTTCGTGACGGCCCGTCGCGGTCCGCGAGGCGAGGGCATCGCTCCGATCCCCTTCCGTTCCCGCGGCTCAGTGTGCCGCCAGCGCTCGCGACTTGATCGCCTCGAACTCGCCTCTCGTGATCGTGCCTCTCGCGAGCAGGCTCTCGGCCTTCTCGATCTCTGAGACCGCGCCGTTGCCGTTGCCGCCGCCGCTGTGGCCAGCGACCGCGCGGATGTGCTCGTCCGTTTGCCGCTGCATCGTTTCTGCCTGCTCGACGTTGCGGCGGTTGAGGCCGTCGTGCTGGACGATCAGGTACGTCAGCACGCCGACGAACGGCAGCACGATCATGAACGCGCACCACGCGGCCTTCTTCCAGCCGCCGATGTCACGCCGCCGGAAGACGTCGCTGAGGATCACGACCATCATCCAGATCCACACGACCCAGGCGAAGAAGACGAGCATCGTCCAGAAGACCTCGAGGAACGGATAGTCGGTAGCCATCACCATCTCGGTAGCTCCTGTTCGCTGGTGTCGCGACGGCAGCCGCATCGGCGTCGTCGTTGTAGACGGATGCTCTCCCCGCCGCGAAGCGCGCGCAAGCTGGCGCGCACCCCATCGGCACTCGTGCACGCATCCCCGCGCGGCGTAGGGAGAACGAGCGCGTCCGGGCGTCAATCCGTGCACGGTTGGCGTTGGCCAATACGGCGATTGCTAGTTTCGCCAGATGACGAGTTTGCACTCAACAAACCTTGATGTCTTTCCGCTCAGCCTTGGCACCAACGTGTTCGGCTGGACCGCGGACGAGCCGCAGGCGTTCGCTGTCCTTGACGCGTACACCGCGGCTGGCGGCAACTTCCTCGACACCGCGAACGTCTACGGTGGCGGCGAGTCAGAAACGATCATCGGCAAGTGGCTCGCGGCCCGCGGCGATGCCCGCGACCGCCTCGTCGTCGCGACGAAGGCCGGCTGGAACGACGGGCTGAGAGGAGAGACGATCCGACAGTCCGCGGAGGCCTCGCTGGGCCGTCTGGGCATCGAGCAGATCGACCTGTACTACGCCCACAGAGACGATCCGGCGACGCCGTTGGAGGAGACGCTGGAGGCGTTCGACGCGCTCGTGAGAGCGGGCAAGGCGCGCTACATCGCGGTGTCCAACTACAGCGCAGAGCGGCTCGAGCAGCTGCTCGCGGTCTGTGACCGCGAGGGCTTCGCGCGGCCTGTCGCGCTCCAGCCGCACTACAACTTGATGGATCGCGACGAGTTCGAGGGGCCGCTGCAGCAGCTCGCCGAGCGCGAGCGCCTGCCGGTTGTGCCGTACTTCGGCCTTGCGCGCGGCTTCCTCGCCGGGAAGTACCGTCCTGGCGGGCCCGAAGTCGACAGCGCGCGCGCCGAGCGCGCGGGCGCCTACCTCCAGCAGCCCAGCGGCCCGGCCGTGCTGAAGGCGCTCGACGAGCTCGCCGCCACGCACGAGGTCCCGGTCGCCGCCGTCGCGCTCGCGTGGCTGCTCGCGCAGCCGACCGTCGTCGCCCCGATCGCGAGCGCCCGCACGCCCGAGCAGCTCGCCGACCTGCTTCCAGTCGCCGAGCTGAGACTGAGCGACGACGAGGTGGCGAAGCTGACGGCCGCGTCCGAGGCATAGGCGGCCGCGCCGCACGCCCGCCGAGCCATGACCGCACGCGGCGGTTTTCTGTGCGCGCCTCAGCGCTCCCCGACGCTCAGAACAGGTCCCGGTTCCCGCAGTAGACGTCGAGCTGGTTGGCGACGCGGGTGCGGCCCGAGAAGGTTCGCGGCGTGAAGAACTCCAGTCTCGGGATGCCGAGGCCGGGCTCGGTGGGGTCGCTCGGCGATCTGAACAGCTGGTTGGCGAAGCGAGCCGTCGGATATGGCTGGTGATCCATGTCGAAGCTGCGGGCGAAGAAGAAGTCCGGCTCGACCGGCGTGCCGTCGTGGTCGAAGTCGATGATGCCGCGCAGCTGCGTCTCGTTCGGCTGGTAGGGGAACGGCTTCTCGAAGTCGTACGCGCCGCGCACGTGGATGCTGGGGATCTTGCACACGATGTCCTGCGCGAACGCGACGCCTCCGCCGCGGCCGGGCGGCGTCGTGCGGACAAGGTAGGGGTAGGCGACCGGCGCGAGCGTCAGCGCGATCCAGCGTCTCGTCTGCAGCTGCACCTCAGCAGTCGCCTTGCCAGGGTCGGCGGGCAGCACCCAGTCGCTGTCGATCGCGGCGCCCGCGGCGGCGAGCTTGGCTCTGTCGCTGACGATCAGCAGGCCGATGTTCGTCATCGCCGACTGCGCGTCGCGAAGCTTCGTGACGAGCGCCGGGCCCAGGTCGGCGGCCTTCGCCTTCACGTCGTCGCCGAGCACGGGCCGGCCTCTGGGCTCGGTCAGGTACGCGACGACGGACATCGCCGTGCCGACCCCGCTGAAGTACGACCGGTACTGGGTGAGCTTCTCGACCTCCTCGGCGATCCCGGCGCCGCCGGAGGCGATCTGGCCGATGTAGGAGAAGACTCTGGAGACCGTGTCGTCGGCCGGCGGCGGGTTGAGGTCGGCGACGAGGTCGGAGGACATCTTCGTGATGTCAGCCAGCCCGCCGGCCGAGCCTTCGGAGAACGGCCGCCGCAGGTTGTCGACGTAGTTCTTGACGTTCGCGACGTCAGCGACCTCGGGCGCCAGCGTGTCGCGCGCCGCGTCGAGCTGCGCAGCCGTGAACGTCGCCTCCGTTCTCGGCATTCTCACGTTCGCGAGCTCGGACTCCTTGCCCGTCCAGTTGACCGAGTACGCGTGCCAGTAGTAGTAACGAAGGGAAGGATGGCGGTCGCATCTGGCGTCGTCTCTTGGGCACAGTCTCAGCTGCTGCGCGATGTACTGCTCGGCAGCGCGCTCGCCGGCGGTCGGGAAGGGCGTGAACGCCTGCGCCGGCTGGTTCAGCACTTCGAGCAGCTCGTCGTTCATCGCGCCGTTGACGTCGAAGACGCTCGGTGCCCACCGCCAGTCGTGCCCGCGCGCGAACGCGCCGGAGACCTGGCCCGCTTGGCCGGTCTTGCCGCTCGACTCGACTGGCGCCACGCCGCCGCCGATCCGCCCGACGAACGTGTAGGTGCTCTTCGCGTCTCCGTCGAGCGCGTTGAGCAGGATGCGGTTGGCGCCCCAGTCGACGAGCTTGTCGACCGACCATTCCCACTCCCACGAGCTGCCCTTGACCTGCCCGATGCTCTGCATGATCAGCAGGTCGCCCGGATAGTCGCGCGCGAAGTCGTCGAGGTCCGCTCGCAGGTTTCTCTGCTCGCTCACGGAGGACGTGCCGGCGGTCCGCTCGGCCACCGCTCTCAGGGCGTCGTCGAGCACCAGCATGTGGAAGCCAGCCGTCGTGCCGTTGGGCAGGCCCTCCTTGTTGTAGTACTCGCCGTTGGCCTCGATCGTGTTGATGCGCGTCGCTCTGCCTCTTTCGAAATGCTCGCTCCACGTGTTGAAGCTCGGCTGTCGCGGCGCGACGAAGTCGTAGTCGCCGGTGACGCCGTTGGGCCGCAGCATCCCTCTCATGTCGCCGCGGACGCCATCGCCTCTCGCGCCGAACGAGGCCCACGCCGAGCCGCGCGGGGTGCCGGGCACGCCGATCACCGAAAAGCCGCGCCCGGCGGTCAGCGACGCACGGTCCTCCGCCGACAGGGCCGGCCCGCCGAGCTGGTCGAGGAGCGTCTGGAAAGCGCCGAGCTCGCCCGCGCTGATGTCCTTCGCGCCGCTCACGATCACCATGTATCTGCTGTCCTGGTCCCACGTCTTGACGATCTGCGAGAGCTGCGCGATCCCGCCGCCGTGGCGCGGAGTGGTGCCGGTTTGGACCGGCGTGCGCGTGGCGCGCTCGATCGCCACGATGTGGATCCCGTTGCGGTCGGCCGTGTCGCCGAACGGCTTCCCGTCGATCACGATCTGCCCGTCGGGGCGGTCGGCGAGCGTCTCGATCGGCACGCCCGCCGGCGGGTCGTCGGGCGCGACCGTGACCTGCGTCGTGTCGTAGGAGACGACGTGCCCGTCGGCGCCGCGGACGGTCAGCCGCACGGTGTAGACGCCTGGTCTGCGCGTCGCGAGCGTCGCGTGGGCGGTCGTCGCGCCCGTCAACGTCGCGCGGTCGCGCTCAGGCTCGGCTGAGACGACCTCCCAGCGGCGGCTCGTCACCGCGTGCGTCCCGCCCTCGTCGGAGCTGGGGCCGGCGCTCAGCCGCACCGGCTCGCCGGGCGTGGTCGAGCGGTCGCGCCCGGCGTCGGCGATCGCGTGGGCGTGCGGCAGACGGACCGTCAGCATCACCATGCTGGCTCTGCCGCCCGGCACGCGAGCGCGCAGCCGCACGCGGTTGACGCCGGGGCGCAGCCCGTCGTGCGCCGTCAGATGACCGACCCGCCGACGCCCGACCTGGTCGAAGTCCCCCCGCACCGCTCTCCCGTTCACCCTCGTGCGCAGCGTCGCCTTCGCGGCCACGCGCACGGTGATCGTCACCGGTGCGTTCGGGCCGTTCACGGTGACAGCCTTGACCGACATCATGTGACGGTGAGGCGTCGCGGCATCCACCGTCGCGAGAGGTGACAGGAGTACGGTTGTGAGCGCGGCGAGTGCGGCGACCGTCGCAAGGCGTCGTGGAGAGCGATTCATGGGACCGGCAACCGTACACCGTACGGTATGCGCACGCGCCAAATTCGACGCGTGTCTGAGCCGAATGAGGTAGTCGGCGACTGGCGAACAGCAACGAAGCTGAAGGTTCTTTCGCGTCCAGTTGCTCTCGGGCGCGAGTGCGCGGGATACACGTCTGCCGCGGGTGAGGCTCTCGACTGATCGCCTCAGAAGGGACTATCTGGTCCTAGATCCAGTATCGTCCGGCTCCGCATGAGCGATCTCAGCCTGATACTGGAGGCGACGCTTCACGGACAGGCCGCTCGCCGCGCTGAGCTCGACGAGCTGCTTGCGGAGCTCGCGAGCGCATCGCGCGAGGAGCCGGGCTGTCGCGCATTCCGAGTCCTTGGCGGCGAGGAGCCGGGCGACCTGGTGGTGCTGTCGTCCTACAAGGACGAGGCGGCGCTGCGCGCGCACTACGCGACCCCGCACTACCTTCGCTACCGCGCGCGCGTCGGCCAGCTGCTGGGCCGGCCCAGCGACGTCGTCGTCTATCGCGTCAGCAGCGTCGTGCGACTGCAGGACCCGGATCCGCCCGATCCCGAGCTGTTCGGCTGAGCGTGCGATTTGCGTAGCCGCGCCTACGACGGGCAGGCTGGGGTAGGGCACGGCTCGTCCCGGTGAGCCGAAATGCCGTGTAGGCGATGACTGGATACACAGGAGGTGCCCGATGAAGGCGATTGTCGTGACTGACGAGGCCGCGGGAACGGCCGGGATGAAGCTGGTGGAGCGGCCCGAGCCGGCCGCGGCGTTGAATGACGTCGTCGTTCAGGTGTACGCGTCGGGGTTCACTCCGGGCGAGCTGTCGTGGCCCTCGGCCTGGACCGATCGCCTCGGCCGCGACCGGACGCCGTCGATTCCTGGCCACGAGCTGGCTGGGGTGGTCAGCGCTCTCGGCTATGGCACGACGGGGCTGTCGGTGGGCCAGCGGGTGTTCGGCATCGCGGACTGGACGCGCGACGGCACCCTTGCGGAGTACGCGGCGGTCGAGGCGCGCAACCTCGCGCCGCTGCCGGGCGACGTCGACTTCACGGTGGGCGCAAGCCTGCCGATCTCAGGCCTCACCGCGTGGCAGGGGCTGTTCGAGCACGGCCGCCTTCAGGCGGGGCAGAGCGTCCTCGTGCACGGGGCCGCCGGCGGCGTCGGATCGATGGTGGCGCAGCTCGCACGCGAGGCCGGCGCCTACGTCATCGGCACCGGGCGCGCTCGCGATCGTCAGACGGCGCTCGACTTCGGCGCGCAGGAGTTCGTCGACCTCGACAACGACTCGCTCGAGGACGTCACCGGCGTCGATCTGGTGTTCGACGTCATCGGCGGCGACATCGGAAAGCGGTCCGCGGGCCTGGTTCGCGCCGGAGGAACGCTCGTGACCATCGCGGGCCCGCCCGAAGCTCGCCCCGCCGAGGGCTTGGCGATCGACTTCGTCGTCGTCTCCGATCGGGCCCAGCTGAGCGAGGTCGTCGAGCGGGTGCGGGACGGACGACTGCGGTCGGTCGTCGGCAACGTCGCGACGCTCGACGACTCCGTCGCCGCCTTCAACCCGACCGAGCGGGTCAAGGGAAAGACGATCGTCCGGGTTCGCGCGTAGTGACGCGGAGACGGCGAGCCCCGACCGCTCGCCGTCCAGCGAGCGTGACGGGGTTGCCGGGCACGGCCCAGGCCGTCGGGCGGCGGACTGTCCAGTCCATGCTGCCCCGTCGAGACGGGTTTGGCGCTAGCCTTGAAGTGTGTCTGAGAGCGAAACCGCGACCAAGCCTCGACGCCTGACGTCACGCGGCGCCGCGACGCGCGCCCGGATCCTCGAGGCCGCGGCCGAGCTGATCCGGGCCAAGGGCGTCGCAGCGACGACGCTGGACGAGGTTCGCGCGGCAAGCGCCACCAGCAAGTCACAGCTGTATCACCACTTTCCGGATAAAGAGGCGCTTGTCCACGAGGTGATCTCGCTCCAGGCGCGCGCCGTGCTCGATCACCATGGCCAGCAGCTTCAGCGGCTCTCCTCGATCCGCGGGCTTGAGCGCTGGCGCGACGCGGTGGTGCAGCGCACGTCGCTGATAAGAGGGGCCTACGGGTGCGCGCTCGGCTCGCTCGTCAGCGAGCTCGCCGACACCGACGAGGAAGCGCGCGTCCTGCTGCAAGACAACTTCATGACGTGGGAGGGGCTCCTCGTCGACGGCTTTGAGCGGATGCGTGCATCCGGCGAGCTGCGGCCGGACGCGGACCCCGTGACGCTGGCCACCGGCACGATGGCCGCGCTGCAAGGCGGCTACCTGCTCGCCCAGATGGCGCGCAACGGGACGCCGATGGAGGTCGCGCTCGACATGGCGATCGACCACGTCAAGTCGTACGCGGCCTGATACGCCGCTCAGGCCACGCCCGCCGTCCGGAACGGCCCCCTGGACCGGGGGCGTCGGCCGAGGGCGCGCTGCCGAGCGAGCGAGTCGACCGTTACGGCCCCCTGGACGGGGGCGTCGGTCGAGGGCGCGCGCTGCCGAGCGAGCAAGTCGCAGATATGCGACGACGGTCCGGGGTAGAGTGCTTGGACTATGTAGTCCCGATAGGCTTACGACAGCCTGCTTGCGCTCGTGCACGTGGCCCGTCAACTTCGGCGGCGCTCCCACGGCGCGCGCATCTCGCTAACGAAGGCAGGCCGATCGCGAATTGAGCGGCGTCCACCAGCGGCGCTTGAAGGGCTCCGCTCGTCGTTGCAGCGACCACGTCGCCGCTCTATCCAACTTTGCGAACAAGGACGCGCTCGTGCACGAGGTCATCGCCCTCCAGGCTTGTGAGCTGCTCGGACCCTATCGCCAGCAGCTCCAACGTCTCGACTCGTTCCAGAGACTTGAACGCTGGCGCGACTGCGTCGTCCAGCAGGACCTGCTCGGCAGAGCCGCGCGCCTCGGGGCACGTTCCAGCGAGCCGGCGGACCGTGACGAGGACTGCCCCGCGATGGTGGAGCAGTTCGAGGAATGGGAGAGGCTGTTGGCCGACGGGCTGCGGCGGATGGGGGCCGTCGGCGCGCTGCGCGCCGACGTGGAGCCCGAGAAGCTGGCGACGGGGATCATGGCAGCGCTGCAGGGCGGCTATCTGCTTGCGCGCGTGGTGCGCGACAACGGGCCGCTGACGATCGCGCTCGACATGGCGCTCTCCCAGGTCAAGAGCTTTTGCGCTGAGGAGTAGCGCGACGTCGAGCGCGGGGCGTGCTCGCGCGACGCCGGCGTGTGCCCGCGCTGTGCGGGCGGCACGCCGGCGGGCGCTCGTCGCTTAGGCGGTGGGGGCGGGGCCGTGGATCTCTATCCCGAAGGTGGCGGGGTCTCCGTCGGCGTCGTTGCCCTCGCGCGGCACGAACAGGTACTCGGCGCCGGCTGGCTCGAGCGTGACGAGCAAGCGGGCCTCCTCGCCCTGGACGGTCAGGCCGTGCGGGACGCCCTTCGGGAGCGCGGCGTAGGAGCCGGCTTCGACGTCGATCCGCTGGTCGCCGACGAACGCGGTGATCTTGCCCTCCAGGACGTACAGCGTCTCGTCCTCGCGCGTGTGCGTGTGGATCGGCGGCTCGTCGCCAGCGCGCACGCGCCACTCCACGACGGCCCAGTCGCCGCCGGCCTGCTCGCCGGCGATCTTCAGCTCGGCGCTGGATCCGCCGCCGGATCTGACGGTGCGACCAGCCATCGGGCCGGTGAGCACTGGTTCGGTAACAGGCATGCGTATGCCTTTCTGGTCGATGAGCGGGCCGGCCTCGACGCGTCTAGACAGCGGCCGACGCGTCGAGCCGTCGCTCGCACTGTGGTCTGATGAGTCCTCGAACGTGCCGCCGTCGCCCAACCATATTGGATCGGTGACAAACAAGAGGACTGAAAAGTCCTAGGCGGCATGGTCGCTCCACGATCTAACGGTAGGTTCGTGGTTGTCCGTTAGATCGTTGGAGATCGCGCTCGACATGGCGCTCGACCACGTCCGCGCGTTTTGGCGCCTAGCGCTTGATGAAGCCGGTCTTGCCGACGATGCCCAGCACCTTCTTCTCTGAGAAGGCTGGGTTGAATGCGTTCGGCGCGGGCGAGGCTCTGCCGCCGAACTTGTACTTCAGCAGCGCGAGGATCCACGCGGCGTGGTTGGCCTCGACCGAGTGGATCGACAGCGCGGCCTCGAGCACCGAGGTCTGGGAGATGAACGGCGCGGCGCCGGCGAAGGCGGCGGTGCCGACCGGCTCGATGGCGGCGGACGTCTGGAGGAAGGTGTTTTGGTCGGTCACGGCGTTGCCGAAGTCGAACGTCGGCGACTTGACGGCCGACTTGCCGAGCAGCTTCTCGAACGCCTTGACGTGTGCCTGCTCGTGGCTGCCGACTGTCTTTGCGAACTGCAGGACGTCGGGGTCAGTCAGCGCGCCGCCCTCAGCGGCCCGCTTGTAGAACGCCGCCTCCAGGTGCTCGAGCGTCAAGGCGTAGTTGGCGATCTTGCCGTCGTTCGCCTTGGAGCGCTTGTGCGTCCAGGTGATCGTCGCCGCCTCGGCGGGCGACAGCAGGCCGTTGAACAGGACGCCGCCAGCGACGAAGCCGGCTCCTACGACTCCGGCGCGGCGCAGCATCTGACGGCGGGTGCCCGTGAGGTCAAGCGCGCCGGCGTCTTCGGCGAGCTCGCGCAATGCTCCGCTGCGATCGATCTGCTCGAGTCTGATGTGCGGCATGTTCAAACTGCTCCTTCGTATCGACGTGATGGGCTTTGCCGTGCAACTGCGTCGTGCAGCGCCTCAAAGTCCTGGTTGCATTGGCTGCACGCGTCCAGATGGGCGATGACGCCCGCGAAGGCGAATCCGCGCGACCTGCCTGTGACGACCGCGTCGACGTAGACGTGGAGGACGGCGCTCGCTCCCCGGCAGCCGACGTCCTGCGGGTCGGCCGAGAGGAGACGGTTGAGCAACGGAGGCTGCATCGGATGCACAGGTGCGTCCGGGAGGGCTGGCATCGATGAGAGGGTCGCGCGCCCCTGGACGGGACGGGACTCTATCGTCCAGATGGCTGATGTTGCAAACCGTGGCGCGTACGCCGTATCTCCGTATGGATCCTGATCGGAAGGCGTCAAACGATCTCCCCGAGCCGGTGCGAGACTGGACTTGACAGACCAAGTACGCAAGTTACCCTGACTGTCGGGGTGGCGCCCAATCCTTCGCAAGCGGCACGAATTACTCGGATTTTGGAGGCATGATGGAACGACACGAACGGGGAGCCGACGAGCCGAGCCTTGAGCATCGGTCCGTCGAGGCCCACGACCCGAGCCTCTCCCAAGAAGCGAACGAGCTTTTGACGCAAGAGCTGCGCGAGGCAGTCGGACGCGACGCGGTGGACGTTCCGATCGGATCCCCGGACCCGGCCCACGGGCGTCACCGGAGACACATCGCGCTCGTGCGCGTGATGATCGAGAACAGCGTCTACGTCCTGTCGGCCTTCGCCACGGTGCTGACCGCGGCGGCAGTCGTGTCCTTGGTCACGGGCAGCTGGTGGATCCTCGGGGCAGTGGTCCTCCTGCACCTCGTCGCGACGGCGGCGATCGCAGGCGTCGCGTTGCTGCTGGCTGGCGAGCCCGAGCACGTCGCGCCAAGCACGGCGGCGCTGCTGGAGGACGAGGGCGTCGCGGATCCCGACCGGCTCTTTACCGAGCTCGTCGACGAGTTCACGAGAGACGCCCGTCCGTAGCGGCCGCGTTCAACGCCCCCTGACGACCGGAGCCCCGCGCAAGGCGGGGCTCCGGTCGTTTACGGCGCCCTCAGTCCAGGACGGAGCCCCGCAAAAGGCGGGGCTCCGAGCCTCCACGGCACCCTGAGTGCGGGACGGGTGCCCGACCGACCAGGGCTAGACCGACTTGAGCGCGGCCATCACCTTGTCCGGCGTGAACGGGACTTGGCGCACGCGGGCGCCGGTCGCGTCGTAGATCGCGTTCGCGACCGCGGCGATCATCGTCGTGATGACGACCTCGCCGGCGCCGACCGGCGTCACGTCCGGGCGGTCGATGATCTTGAGCTCGAACGAGTCGGGCATGTCCGAGAACGTCGCGATCGGGTACGAGATCCAGTCAACCGAGTCGACCTGGTTGGCGCTCCATCTCACCGCTTCCTTCAGCGCGCGCGAGATGCCCTGGATGCAGCAGCCCTGGGCTTGCGCCTCCATGCCGTTGGGGTTGACCGCGATGCCGCAGTCCTGCGCCGCCCAGACTCTCTTGACCTGGACTGCGCCGCTGCTCGGGTCGACCGTCAGGTCGAGCACCACGCTGGCGTACGCCTCCGTGCCCTCGTACTGCATCGCCGCGACGCCGCGGCCGTGCAGCATGCCGCCTTGGCGCTTGTTGCCGGTGTGCGCCGGCCCCGGCTTCCAGCTCGCCATCTTCGCCGACGTTCTGAGCACGTCGGCGAGGCGCGGGTCGGGGATATGGGCGAGCCGGAAGCTGACCGGGTCGGCTCTCGCGGCGGCGGCCAGCTCGTCGACGAACGACTCGTTCGCGAACGTGTTCTGGATCCGCTGCGGCGAGCGCAGCGGGCCGGTGTAGAAGCGCGAAGGCACCGTGTACACGGTGACGCGGTTGTGCGGGAGCGCGTAAGAGGTCACGGCGTTCGAGCTGTCGGGCCCGAGCGGCGGCTCCGGCGGCGGCGACGGCGCGTTGGGCTCCGGCGGGAAGCCGGCCGCGCCGCCGGCGACGGTGTTGCCGGGCGGGGCCGGGCGGCCGCCGCGGCTGGCGGTGTAGCTCTTGTGGTCCCAGGCGAGGATTCTGCCGTCGTCGGAGAGGCCGGCCGAGGCCTGGATCACCATCGCCTGGCCGTAGTTCTCGCCGGTGTGGTCGTCGGCGCGCATGTACTGCACGCGCACCGGTCTCAACACCGCCGCGGACATCATCGCGGCGTCGAACGAGACCGAGTCCGACGCGTTGAGGCCGTAACAGCCCGAGCCCTCCACGTAGATCACGCGGACCTGCTCCGGTCTCATTCTCAGCAGCGTCGTCATCGCGTCGCGCAGCGGGAAGACGCCCTGGGTCGGCGACCAGACCGTTGCTCTGTCGCTCTGCACGTCGGCGACCGCGCAGGCAGCGCCGAGCGTCCCGTGCAGCTGGTACGGGTACTCGTATCTCGCGCTGACCTGCTTCGGCGCTCTCGCGATCACGCCCTCGACGCCGCCCTCGTCGACGAGCGTCTCGACCAGCACGCGTCTCGTGTCAGGCGCCGCGGCGACGATGTCGTCGAACAGGCTCGCCTCGTCTCTGAGCGGCGGGATCTGCCACTGCGGTCTGAGTCTCGCGGCGGCGTTGATCGCCTGTTGCTCGGTGTGCGCGACGACGCCGACGCGGTTGCCGATCGTGACGATCTTCACGACGCCCGGGTAGGGGCTGACGTTCGTGTCGACGTGCAGCAGTCTCGCGTCCGGGACCGGCTGGCGGACGATCCGCGCGTGCAGCATGCCCGGCAGGACGACGTCCTGGACGAACATGAACCTGCCCGTGACCTTGCCCGGGATGTCGATCCGCGGGACCGAGTGGCCGATCAGCTGGTACTGATCGATCGTCTTGGGCTGGACTCTTGGGCTGACTCTGGCGTCGAATCTTCTGTCGCCGATCAGCTCGGCGTAGGAGACGGTCGGGCCCGAGGTCGTGCCTCTGATCCCGACGACGCCGTTGGTGACGGTGAGCTGGTTGGCCGGGACCTTGAGCTTTGTCGCCGCCATGCCGAGCAGGATTTGCTTCGCCTGCGCAGCGGCGAGGCGCAGGCCGCCCTCGTTCCACTGCGTCTTCGTCGTCTGGCTGCCGGCCGTTTGCCCCTGGTCGACCGTGCGGCTCGTGTCCGCCTCGACCATCTCGATCTGGTCGATGCCGACGTCGAGCTCGTCGGCCGCGATCTGCGCCGTCAGCGTCAGCGTGCCGGTGCCGAGCTCGACCTTGCCGGTGGAGACCGCGACCCTGCCGTCCCCGCCGACGCGCACCCACGAGTCGACGGCGAAGACGTCAGCCCCCTCGGTCGGGGGCATGAACTCCTTCTTTCTCGGTCTCGGCGTCGGGTATGCGTCGGCGTCGGCGGGGCCTCCGAGGACGCGTGGCGCGGCGACGGTGACGACGAGTGCGCCGGTGCCGCCGAGGAACGCGCGGCGGGAGACCGGGCCGGGGGTGGGGATGGTGCTCTTGAGCTTGCTCATGAGGCCATCACGCCCGATGCGCGTCTGATCGCTCTCATGATGCGGAAGTGCGTTCC
>DASYEC010000007.1:0-32551 GCA_036499225.1 Conexibacter sp. | reverse complement strand
CAGCTGATGGCCGAACAGGCCGCCGCCCTGCAGGCAGCCGGCTTCGACGGGCTCTATCTCGACAACCTCGACGTCGCTGAGGACCATCCCGCGCTGCGCGACGGCCTCGTCGCGCTCGTCGACGGCCTGCGCGCCGCGGCGCCGCGGCTCCTGCTGGTCGGCCAGAACGGGCTGGTCGTCGCCGAGCGCCTGCCGCTCGACGCGATCGCGCATGAGGACGTCTTCTGGCGCTGGGACGAGGGGCGCGAGGCCTACACGCGCTCGCCTGAGCGGGAGACGCTCGAGCTGGTGCGCGGGCTGCGGCAACTGCGCGACGGCGGCCTGCCGGTCTTCACGCTCGACTACGCCGAGCCCGGCTCCGACGGCGCGCGGGAAGCGCTGGAGCAGTCGCTGGCCGAGGGCTTTCGCCCGGCCGTCAGCGTGCTCGACCTCGACCGCCTGCCTCACCTCCCCGCTCCCGCGGGAGTGCCGTCATGATCGCCGCGTTGATGGCGTTGGTGACAGCCGCCACGATCGCGCACCCGCCCGCGCACGCCTCTTGGCAGTGGCAGCTCGACGGCCGCCTCGACACGTCCGTCAACGCGCGCGTTTACGACGTCGACGGCTTCGACACCTCGAAGGCGACCGTCGCCCGGCTCCATCACGCCGGCCGCTACGTCGTCTGTTACATCGACGCCGGCACGTGGGAGAACTGGCGGCCCGACCGCAACCGCTTCCCCGCCTCGACGCGCGGCGCCGACAACGGCTGGCCCGGCGAGCGCTGGCTCGACATCCGCCGCCTCCGCCAGCTCGCGCCGCCGCTGCGGGCGCGGATCGCGATGTGCGCGCGCAAGGGCTTCGACGCCGTCGAGCCCGACAACGTCGACGGCTTCACCACCCACACGGGCGTCCCGCTCAGCGCGAAGGACCAGCTCAGGTTCAACCGCTGGATCGCGCGCATCGCGCACCAGCACGGCCTCGCGGTCGCGCTCAAGAACGATCTCGAGCAGGCCACGGCGCTCGCGCCGTCGTTCGACTTCGCCGTCCTGGAGCAGTGCGCTCAGTACCACGAGTGCGCGAGCACACGGCCCTTCCTGCGCGCCGGCAAGGCCGTCTTCGACGCCGAGTACGCGCTCGCGACGTCCTCGTTCTGCTCCGACACGCGCCGCCTCGGCGTCAGCGCGATGCGCAAGCAGCTCAGCCTTGGCGCCTGGCGACAGACCTGTTGACGAGCGCGTCGGCGCCGGTGGCTGAGGCCGGCCGGCCGCCCGCCCGCGGCCGGCCGCCCGCCCGTGGCAGGACGGCCTCAGCGGATCCACAAGGTCGTCGCGAGCACCCGCCCGGGCGAGCGCAGCAGCCCCACCAGCGGCGCGATCGCAAGCACCGTGCCAACCGTCCCGCCCGCGATCAGGCCAGCGCCAGCGACCGGCGGCTGCAGCACGTGCGCGACGACCAGCTCGACGGCGACGCTGACGATCGCGCAGGTCATCGCCCAGCGCACGCAGCCGAGCGACTCGAGCAGGCTGACGAAGAGGCAGACGAGCGCCGCGCAGCCGAAGCCGACGAACAGGCTGGCCGAGTCGGTCCCCTCCGTCCACTCGCCTATGAACGCGACGACGAGCGACAGCGCGAGCGTGATGCCGACGAGCCGCGCGAGCGCAGCGAGCACGATGTCGGTCGCCGGGCCGCGCGCCATCGTCGCGCTCGCGCGTGACAGCTCGACGCCGCGCATTCGCCGCGGGACCTCGTCGTGGAACTGCCACAGGTGGTAGCCGCCCCAGAAGCTGCCGACGACGGAGGGGACCAGCGCGAGCGCCGGGAAGGCGCCGTGGATCCCCCAGCCGAGGCTCGGGTCGCCGATCAGCAGGATCCCGAGCAGCGCGCCGATCGCGCCGGCGGCAAGCGCCCGCCCGACGGTTCCGGGCATCGCCAGCCCGGTCACTCTCGCGGTCCTGACCGCGATCACGACGCCGAGCAGCGTGACGCCGGTCAGCGCGGCGAGCGTCTCGACCGCCGGCAGGCCGACGAGCATCCCGACCGTCGCGAGCACCAGCAGGCCCGCGTAGGCCAGGCCCCAGCCACGGCGCGCGAGCACGGTCCCGCCGACCCAGACGGCGGCGAGCATCGCAGCAACTGCGCCCCAGCCCGGGATCGCGACCAGCCCACCGGCGATCGCGAGCGCGATCGCGCAGACCGCGACCCAGTCGCCACCGAGGCACGCGATCCCCGAACGGCGCCCGAGGTAGCGGCTGCGCAGCGCCCACTGCAGCGCGAGCGTCAGCGGGAGCGCGACCCGCAGGGCGCGCTCGAACGTCGCGTTGCCGAGCTCGTCGGAGAGCGGCCCGGCGAGCGCCGCGATCGAGAGAATCGCGACAAGCAGCCCGATCCCCTCGGCGAGCACCGCGCGACGGCCCTCCTGGTCGTCGGAGCGCCACCGCTGCGGCCGGCTCGGCAGCATCTTCGACGACAGCACGCGCGGCCCCGCGCGCAGCGCCGCCGCCGCCGGCAGCCCGCCCCATGCCTCGAGCACGACCGCCGCCTCCAGCGCGTCCTGCGGTGGTCGCCCGAGCCGCGCCTGGATCACCGCGCCCGCTGCGCTCGACTCGGTCTCGCCGCCGCCTGCGACCGCGAGTCTCATGCCGCCGCCGGCTCAAGCTTGGGCGTGGGCGTGTACGAGATCAGGTCGTCGAACAGCGTGCGGTAGCGGTCGATGCAGAGCGACTGCGTGTAGCGCTCGCAGGCGCGGTCGAAGGCGTGACGGCCCAGGCGTGCGGCGAAGTCGCGGTCGCGCAACAGCGTCGTGACGCCTGTCGCCAGCCCCTCCACGTCGCCTGAGGGGACGACGACGCCGCAGCCGCGCAGCACGTCGGGAACGCCGCCGACGCCGGTCGCGACGACGGCGCGCCCCTGGGCCATCGCCTCCAAGATCGCCATCGGCATCCCCTCCGAGATGCTCGTCAGCAGCACCACGTCGGCGCGGCGCAGGACCGCGTCGGGAGTGGTCGTCGGGCCCATGAACATGAACCGCTCGCCGAGCCCGAGCTGGCGCCGCAGCTGCTCGCATGCGCGCGCATAGGGCTCCTGGCCTCTCGTCGGCGGGCCCCAGTGCTCGAAGCGCGCCTGTGGCATCCGGCGGCAGACCTCGGCGGCGACGCGCAGCATCGTCTGGATGTCCTTCAACGGGTCGATCCGTCCGACCGAGACGACCAGCGCTTGGCCGGGAGGCGCGTCGCACTCGAGCGGTGCCGGGATGCCGTTGTGGATCACGCAGACCTTGTTGGCGTCGACGCCCAGGCCGACCTCCCACGCCGCGTTCGCCTCGGTCACCGGGGCGATCGCGTCGGCAGCGCCGTATGCGGCGAGGCTGAGCCCGCGCGCCAGCCGCGTGGAGAGGAAGCGCTCGCCAGCCCCGAGCTGGGAGCGCGCCGCCGCAAGATAGGCCTCGCGTACGTAGACGCCATGCTCGGTCAGCAGCATCGGCGTCCCGTACAGCCGTTGGTGGACGAGCGCTGGGATCGCAGCCCAGCCAGCCGCCGTCACGTGCAGCAGGTCACACGGCGGAGTCGGCTCGGCCGCCGTGCGCGCGACCCAGTAAAGCCGCTGGTAGAGCGACGCCGCGTCGACGGCGTCGAGCTCCGGCGGCGGCCCTGAGTCGGGATGGCGCTCGGCGACGACGCGCTCGAGCGCGACGATGAACAGCTCCCACGCCTCCAGCGAGCGGAAGGTCGGGCGCACAGCCTCGGCATGCGTTCGGCACCAGGCGAGCGCATCGACGAGCGCGATCGGGTCACGCCGCCACCCCATCAGGGTGCGCGCGAGGATCGCCGGTAGCCGCGGCCACGTCGCACGCCGGTGTCTGCCGGTGCGGACGTGGCGTGGCAGGCGCTCGGACCACAGGTCGATCCGCCCGGCCAGCCTCGCGTTCGGTGGAAGCTCGTAGGCGTACGCCGGTCTGACAGCGCCGGCGTGGATCGGAACGACCTCCCAGCGGTAGTCGCTCAAACCCCCGACAACGACGTGACACCACGCGCTTACGCCGCCGACGGCGAAGGGATAGGTCCCTTCGGTGCTCAGCAGGATCGTCGGCGCGCGCCGGCCACTCACACCGGCTCCCGCGCGTCGACGGCCTCCATCGCCGTCCCGGCGGGCACGACCACGCCGTCACTCGCGCCGGACGGAGCCAGCGCCTCGAGCCTCCGCTGCATCTCGACCATTGCCAGCTCGACGTCGCGGCAGGCCTCGACCAGCGTGCCGCGCAGCAGCTGGCATTCGGCGAGCAGCTCCCACGTCGCCTGCTCGTCGGCGCCGGCCGGCGCTGTGCCGAACCCGCCCAGCTCGCGCATACGCTCGCCCAACGGGCGGTCGTCGATGCGATGCAGCCGCAGCTTCAGCTGCGCGTTCTCTTCCCTCAGCAGCGCGAGCTCAGCCTCGAGCTCTTGCGCGTCGCGGTGGCCGGCAGCGGTCGCGCGGCCGCTGCCACGCAGCCACGCGCCCTTGCGCCGGCGCTCTCGCACCTCAGCCCGCTGATCTCCTCCGCCCGTCCCTTCAACCGTCCTGGCTTCCATGGCGTGCGTTCACCTCCGCGGTCCCCGACGTCCTCTGCCGGGCGTCCTCATCGCTCGGCGTCCAGTCTGCTGGCTTGCCTGCCAAAGCCCAATGGGCCGCGTGCCCCATCTGGTGTTCAGTCTCTGAACAACGGTATGGATCGCGTGTCTATCCACCCAAAGCTCCCGAAACTGGTGGTCGCTGCGCTACGGTTCGCGCAACCCAGCCGACCTTTGCCGGCTGGCACGGATTGTGCGCGAAACGCGCCATGAAGCCTACGTCCAAGGAAAGCCCCCGTCATGGCACGACGAGTGCTCGGTGGTAGGACAAGTCGGACACGCAGGAAGCAACGGCGGCGCACCGGCGCCTACGCCGGAGCGCTGCGTCCGCCGCACACACGGCACCGGCTTGCACGTCGCACGCCCGCCTCTCGCACGCGTCAGACAGCCGCGGCGGCGCTTGCCGCGCAGCGTCTCGCGATCGCGCGCGAGCTGCATGACGGCGCCGCGCAGGAGGTCGCCTTCCTCGCCGGCCAGCTGCGGCGGCTCGCTCCGCGCCCTGGCGAAGAGCAGCTCGTGAGCAACCTCGAGGCGGCCGCGCAGCGAGCGCTGCTAGAGCTGCGGCGCGCAGTCGACGGGCTGCGCGACGAGCAGCAGGCGCCGCTCGCCGAGCTGGCCGAGCGGACGATCGCGAGCTTCGAGGAACGCTGCGACGTGGTCGTCGAGCGCGACATCGCGGCGACCGTTGCCGCCGAGCCCGAGCGCGGTGCCGCGATCGTGCGGATCCTCAGCGAGGCGCTCTCCAACGCGGCCGCGCACGGGTCCGCGCGACGCGTGCGCGTGCGGCTGCGCAGCGGCGAGCGGCGTGAGCTGACGTTGCGGGTCGCCGACGACGGCGCAGGCTTCGACGTCGCGCCCGACGCCCCTGCGCCGGCTCCCGCCGTCTCGTCGCTCGGCAGCGGGCAGGACAGCGCCCCGCCCCTCAGCGGCCGCCGCAGATGGGGCCTCATCACGATGCGCGAGCGCACCGAGCTGCTCGGCGGCCGCTTCGCCGTCAGCTCGCGCCGCGGCGAGGGGACCGAAGTCGTGGTGGTGCTGCCGTGAGCGCAGCAGCGCCGCGGGTCCTGCTTGCCGACCACGTGCCCGCGACGCGCCTGGGCGTGCGGATCGCGCTGCAGAGCGCCGGCATGCGCGTCGTCGCCGAGGCCGCTGACGCGCCTGCCGCGATTACCGCGGGGCGCGCGTGCGCGGCCGACGTCTGCCTCGTCGACATCGAGCTGCCCGGCGGCGGTGTCGCCGCGGTCGCCGGCCTCGTCGTCGCCTGCCCGCGCAGCCGCGTGATCGCGCTCGGCGGCTCGCGCCCCGACGAAGACCCGCTCGCCGCGCTGCGCGCCGGCGCCGCGGGCTATCTGCCGAAGGAGATCGAGCCCGGCCCGCTCGTGCGCGCGGTCCGCGGCGCGCTCGGCGGCGAGGCGCCGCTGCCCCGGACGCTGACCGCGCGGCTCGTCGAGGAGCTGCAGATGCGCAGCGGCGAGCGCCGCGTGCGCGGCGCCCACGGCAGCTCGGTCGTGCTTCCGCAACGCGAGGCGGTCGTGCTCGAGCTGCTGCGACGCGGGCTCAGCACGCGCGAGATCGCCAGACGGCTGGGGATCTCCCCCGTCACCGTCCGCCGCCACATCTCCGAGACGACCCGTCGCCTCGGCGTCGATGACCGCGAGGCGGCCGTACGGCTGGTCGGAGCAGGTCACGCGTGATCCCCGCCGCGCCGCGCACCGTCATCGTCGACGACCATGCGCTCTTCCGCGCGGGCCTGCGCGAGCTGCTCGAGGAGGCGGCGATCCCCGTGCTCGGCGAGGCGTCGACCGCTGGCGACGGCGTGCGGCTCGTCGAGCATCATCGCCCCGACGTCGCGGTCGTCGACCTCGGCCTGCCGGACATGTCCGGCGTCGAGGCGATCCGGCTGATCAGCGAGCGCAGCCCGCGCACGGCGGTGCTCGTCGTGACCGTCTCCGACGCCGAGGCCGACCTGACCGACGCGATCCTCGCCGGCGGCCGTGGCTATCTGCTGAAGGAGACCGCCGTCGACACGCTGGCATCCGGCGTGCGCGCCGTCGCGGCCGGCGAGGCGGTGCTGTCGCCGCGGGTCGCCGCGTCGCTGATGACGAGGATTCGGACCGAGGGGCGCAGCGCGCCGGGGATGCCGCCGGCCGACGAGCTGTCCGCGCGCGAGCGCGAGGTGCTGCGGCTGGTCGCTGGCGGCGCCAGCAACAGCGCGATCGCGGCGGAGCTGTTCATCAGCCCGCACACGGTCAAGAACCACATCTCGACGATCCTCGTGAAGCTGCAGGTCGCCAACCGCATCCAGGCGGCCGTCCGCGCCGTCCGCGACGACCTCGTCTGAGGGCGTTGGCCGCGCCAGCGCGGGGAACGCCGGCGTGGCGTCCGGTGCGCTCACGTCATGGGAACGCGCAGTAGGAGCCGATCGGCTGCGAGGCGAGGAACGAGGTCGTGTAGCGCCAGACCCGCGTCGGCCGACCGCCGTACCAGTAGAGCGCCTCGAAGACGCCGACCGCCTGAACCCCCTGCCCGGCGGGCACCGATATCGGGCCCCACGTCCACGGGTTGAAGGCGCCGTTGGCGTCGCGCCACTCGGCGATCCCGGTCGGCGTTCCAGTCAGGTTCGTCCACGAGCTGACGTTGCGCCCGCGCAGGCCGAGCCAGTGCCAGCCGCTCGTCGCGGTCCACCATGCGACCCACGGCCGCATCGAGATCGTCGTGACCGGCGAGACGGTGAAGTTCGGCGCGACGAGGTAGGCCTGCGACGAGGTCGGCGAGCTGCACTGCAGGCCCCCGTCGCTCCAGACGCCAGCGCCGCCGGCAGGCTGGCGCGGGCCGGTCAGCGCAACCGTCAGCACCGTGCTCGTGCCGCCTTGCTTCAAGCGCAGCCGTCCGATCGTCATCCCATGCGCGCGGACGCTGCGGGCAGTGCGCGTTCTCAACCGCATGCTCACGCGCGCGTGCCCGCGCGCGCACGCGAAGGGGATCGCCGCCGCGCGGGCGCTGAGCGCCGGCACCGCGAGGTCGACTCTGCCGCGTCCGCGGCAGACGAGCGAGAAGGAGACCCGGCCCGAGCTGGCGACCGGCGCGCTTCCGGTTGCGAGCGCCGGCCCTGGCACGCTCGTCGGAATCGCGCTGGCGCCGCCGTCGACGCGCGGCGGCGCCGCCTGGCCAGGTGCCGGCGGGAGCGGCAGGCCGGTGTCGGCGCCGGGCGGCGGACCGGGCAGCGGCGGCGCTTGAGCGGCCGCGACGGCAACGACGGGGATCACCGCCAACGAACAGCCGAGCACGACCGCACACGGCGCTGTCCGGGCCGCTGCACGACTTGCACGTCCTGTCCTCGAGCTGCGCACGAAACCCCTCCTCGTCCTCGTCCTGGGAGCGGAGGCCATCTTCGATGACAGCCCCGTCATGGCCAATGGGCCAGGAGGTCGGTCGCGGCGTTCAGCCGCTGAACGGCTGGCGGCTCGACTCGACGTGAGCGAGGGTGCCGCGGATGCCTTCGGGAAGGCTGATCGACGCCTCCCAGCCCAACTGCTCGCGCGCCCGGCGTGCCGACAGGCAGCTGCGCAACACCTCGCCTGCCCGGCTGGGCGCGAACTGCGGCTCGAAGCTGTTGCCGCCGATCTCGCGAAAGGCGTCGACCAGCTCGAGCACCGACGTCTCGATACCGCTGCCGATGTTGAAGGGGCCCGCCGTCTGGGCGGGCGCGTCGGCCGCAAGCAGGTTGGCGCGCACAACGTCTGCGACGTGGACGTAGTCGCGCGTCTGGCGCCCGTCGCCGAAGACGGTCGGCTGCCCGTGGTCGCTCAGCTTCCCGCAGAAGATCGCGATCACGCCGCCCTCGCCGAGCGGGTCCTGCCGCGGGCCGTAGACGTTCGCGTAGCGCAGCACGACCGTCTCCAGGCCGTGCAGCTGGCGGTAGAGCGCGCAGTAGCCCTCGCCCGCGTGCTTCGCCTGGCCATAGGGCGACAGCGGCCGCGTCGGGGCGTCCTCGCCGGTCGGCACCCGTTCGCTGTCGCCGTAGATCGCGCCGCCGGTCGAGGAGTAGACGACGCGTTGCGCGCCCGCCAGCCGCGCCGCTTCGAGCACGTTGACCGTGCCCTCGACGTTGACGCGGGCGTCGATGCCGGGGTCGGCGACCGAGCGGCGCACGTCGATCTGCGCGGCCAGATGGAAGACGACCTCAGGCTCTGCCAAGGCGATCGCGTCGCGCAGCCCCTGCGCGTCGACGACGCTCAGCTCGTGCAACGTCGCACCGGTGGCGAGCGCCTGCTCGAGGTTCTCGCGCCGGCCGGTCGATATGTCGTCGATCACCGTGACGTCGTCGCCTCGCGCGACGAGCGCGTCAACGAGGTTCGATCCGATAAAGCCTGCGCCTCCGGTGACCACTGTCCGCATCTTCGGAGCCTATCGGCGGGAGCGTCGATCGACTGAAGCGCGTCGAGCGCGGACAGACCACAACCTTTGCTATCGGGTCGGCGGCCTCTCTTGCGGCGTGAGCCGAGCGGCCCCTCACCCCGCGCTCAGCTCGAGCCGAGCTGTGGCGAGGGGAAGTCAGGCGGGAACGGAGGCGCGACGCCGCAGCCGAGGTAGGCGTCGTCGGTCGCGTCGGGGGCGTCGCGGAAGCTGAAGACGCCGTGTGTGATCACGAGCGCGCCCGGCGGACAGGTCATCGCCTCGATGAAGCCGCGTCTCACCTTGCGGCCGTGGTCTCTCACCGTGACCGTTGTGCCGCCGACGGTTGCCCTGAACTGGCGCAAGGAGGTGACGAGCCCGGGTGAGAGCTCTTGCAGGCTCGGCGGCACCGGCAGCGTGATGCGGAAGCCGTAGTCGTGATTGCCGTGCAGGTGCTCGAACGGGGCGACGATCAGGTCGTCGATGTTCACGGGCCGGACGGCCTGGAACGTGAAGATCATCGTTTTCCCGCCCGCGCCGTTGTAGACGTTCATCGCCAGTCTCGTCGTCACCGAGATCGACGTGCCGTACGCCCAGCCGCTGCCGATCTTCGACCCCTTCGGGCACGAGCCCGGCGCGAGGCGCTTCAGCCGCAGTCTTCTCGGGTCGCAGCTCGGGAAGAGCGCGCCGTTGACGCGCGCGCCGTGTGTGAAGGAGAGGACGATCTTCGTCGACGTCGCCGGGAACACCCCGTCGATGTCGTCGCCGATGACGCGGCCCTCCATCGTCAGCTTGACGTTCTGGGGGGTCGTCGGGAAGCCGGTGATCGCGGGCGTGACCGCGCCGGTGACGGCGACCCGCGTCGTCGCGCCGGCACTCGGCGCGAGCACGAGCAGGGCGGCGGCCGCTGTGGCCGCCGTGGTCGCCGCCGCCTTGAGAGCCGTTCGAGAAACGCGCATGTTCCGATCCTACGCCGGCCGCGGGCCCGCAGGCAAGGGCGGACCGTCCGCGGCAGCGCGATATCGTGGGGGCGCGCTCATCCGCTGCGATCCCCCAGGCGACGAAAGGAGCGGAATCATGGCGAGTTATCCCACGCGCGAAGAGCTGACCGGCATGAGACGCGCCGACGTCCTCAGAGCGTCACCGCGCATGTTCGACTCGAACCTGCTCGACAAGCTCTCACGGGTCCACTGGAGCGTCCCGCTGTTCATCTTCGGCCCGGCGATTGTCGTCGCGCTGGTCGTCTCCTTCAGCCAGCTGGCCGTCTGGCAGGTGCCGCTGTTCGCGCTCGGCGGCTACCTCTTCTGGACGCTGACGGAGTACTGGCTGCACCGGATCGTCTTCCACTTCGAGCCCGACAGAGGGATCGGCGCGCGACTGCACTGGATCATCCACGGGGTCCACCACGACCACCCGAACGACCCGCTGCGGCTCGTGATGCCGCCATCGGTCAGCGTCCCGCTCGCCGCGCTCTTCTTGCTGCTGTTCGCGGTCGTGCTCGGCACGCCGCAGGCGTACGCCGCGTCAGCCGGCTTCTGGGCCGGCTACCTCGCCTACGACATGCTCCATTACTACATGCACCACCTGCCGGGCGGCCGCAAGCCGACGGCGTGGGTGCCGCGCAAGCTGCACGAGCTGCACATGCGCCACCACTTCAAGGAGCACGACAAGGGCTACGGCGTCAGCGCCCCCTTCTGGGACCACGTTTTCGGGACCGCCACGCAGGGTTCGCAAAGAAATCGCGTAGAGCGATAGCGCCTGTCGTACGGCAGGCGCCATCGGTCACCATTTCCCCGTCAGAGCGACGGTTCACGCTTTAGCGTGAACCCGTGCACACGACGACCGTCCGCTTCCCCAGGGAGACCTGGAGACTCCTCAAGGAGGTTTGCGAGCGCGACCGAGTCGCCACCGCGCAATACATCCGCGAGGCGACGATCGCCCGCCTCGCTCAGAGCGCGGCCAACCCGCAGTCCGACCGGCTCGAGCGCGAGCTCGGCGAGCTGCGGATCCGCGTCGAGCGGATCGAGCGCGCGCTCCAGCGCAGGGTTCCGCGCTGACCTGAGCGCGCTGACGGCGGCGCCGCTCGCCCGGACACGCGCGGACACGCCCGAAGGTCCGCCGCCTGCCGGCGCGACCAGCGTGCCCTTCGCCAGATCCCACACCCCTCGTTGACCGATATCGCCAGCCGTACGGCGGACGCCATCGCCATTGGCGGCGCGCCGGAACTCGGCTAGCGTCGCCACCGTCGGCGCGCACGAAGTCGGCGATCCAGGGCGACGCCGCCGCTCCGTCGAACCCCCACGACGGAGCGCGCTGAGCGCGCCGACCAACCGCGCTGTGGCGTCCCGGCCCCGTCTGCTCCCCCTGAACGGAGCCGGGACGCCCGCGGGAATTCACCAGCGCAAAGCGGAGAGGGAGGGATTCGAACCCTCGGACGAAGTCACCCCCGTCACACGATTTCCAGTCGTGCCCGTTCAACCGCTCCGGCACCTCTCCGTGCATGTGCGGCCAGGGAAGGGTACAGGGCGCAGACGCGCGGCGTGCGGTGGGCCCGCGGCGCCGTCGTCAGAGCTGCCAGGTGCCGCCGCGCAGCACTTGAACGCGCTCGCCGGCGGTGGTGATCCCGGTCACGTCGACGTCGTTGCCGCCGATCATGAAGTCGATGTGGATCACGCTGGTGTTCATGCGCGCGACGTCGTCGCCGCCGACGGCAAAGGCGAAGCCGTTGCCGAGCGCGATGTGGCTCGCGGCGTTCTCGTCGAGCAGGGTGTCGTAGAAGACCGTGCCGAGCGGGCCGATGCGGCCCTCGCGGTCGACCAGCGCGACCTCGCCGAGGCGAACGCCGTTGTCGTCCTGACGGGTCAGCTCGCGCAGCGTGCCGGCGCCCTCGTCGGCGTCGATCGCGACCGCGCGGCCGCCTTCGAAGCGCACTCTCAGGCCGGTGATCGTCGTACCGCCGACGAGCAACGGCTTCGTCGCGGTCACGTAGCCCTCAGTCCGCTCCGGGTCGGGCGTCGTGAAGACCTCTTCGGAAGGCAGGTTCGGCGCGTGTCTGAGCCCGTCGATCGTCTCGAACGCAGCGCTGATGAAGCTCGAGCTCGGCAGCAGGCCGACCGTCAAGTCGGTCCCCGGCCCCTCGAAGTGGAGCGCGTCGAAGCCGGCGGCGGTCAGCCTCTCGGCAACCCCGGAGAGCGTCGCCATCCGCTCACGCCAGGCGGCGACCGGGTCGGCCTCGTCGAGGCGGCAGACGTGGACGATCTCTTCCCACAGCTTTGCGAGCGCCGCGTCGGGCTCCAGCTCAGGATGGACGAGCGCGGCCCAGCCTGGCGTCGGGCACGGCCCGATCGTCCAGTTGGTCGTGCGCTCGTTGATGACCTTGCCGACCTCCCGCAGCGCCTGCGACTTGTCGCGTCCGACCCGCGACGGGTCGAGGTCTCTCAGCAGCCCCGGCTCGACCGGCCCGGTCAGCGCGATCCGCGCACAGTGCTGGTCGCCGAGTCTGAGGATCCGCTCGCCGATCCACGAGGGCACCGTCTCCAGCGCCGCGTCGTCGCCGAACTCGATCCGCGCGCGGCGGACGTGCATGTCGGCGTAGACGACGTCGACGAAGCTCGCGCCGTGGCGGTAGGCGCTCGCGGCGATCGCGCGCGTCAGCGGCTCCTTGCCGATCTCGGAGCTGACCGCGACGATCTGGCCCGGCTGCACATTGGCGCCGAAGCCGACGAGCAGGTCGGCGAGGCGTTGGATCGTGGTCGCGTCGCTCATCTTCGGCGCCTCGTTACTTGGGCTGCGGGAGGTCGCACCCGGCCGCGGCCGCCTGCGCTCTGTCGGCCTGCGTCACTCTCGGGGGCGTGCGGCCGCTGTCTTCCTTCGGGTACCCGGCGTCCGTGTTGGTGTTGAAGTCGCTCGGGTAGAGCCCGGGGCACAGTCTCGACAGCTCGTGGTCGTCGAAGTCGCCATGGCTCTTGATGAACTGGACCCGCGCCTGCTGCTGGTCGGAGCTGAGTCTGGCGGCGGTGCCGTAACCGCAGCCGCCGAGCACGATCGTCGCCAGGAGCGCAAGGGGAAGGACGCGTCGAGCCATGGAGAGGGAACGCTACCGATCGCGCGCCGCGGGCGTGTCGCGGCGCGCGACCGGCTCCGCGGCGGCACGCGCTGCAAAGCACGTGGGCGCGCTGGCGTAGTCTCCCGCGCATGGAACCGGACGCCGTCGAGATCCGCGTGCTCGGCTGCCTGATCGAGAAGCAGCGGACCACGCCGGACGCCTATCCCCTCTCGCTCAACGCGCTGCGCCTCGCCTGCAACCAGTCGACCAACCGCGACCCCGTCGTGCAGTACGACGAGGCCGTCATCCGCGACGCGCTTCAGCACCTCTACCGCCGCGGCTGGACGCGCCTCACCAGCGGCCACGGCAGCCGCGCCGCTAAATACCGGCACCTGCTCGACGAGGCGCTTGGCCTCTCGCCCGACGAGATCTCGCTGCTGGCGGTGCTGATGCTGCGCGGCCCGCAAACGCCCGGCGAGCTGAAGCAGCGCAGCGAGCGGCTCCATTCCTTCGGCGACCTCGCTGCGGTGCAGGCGACGCTCGAGCGGCTCGCCGAGCGCGATCTAGCCGTGCGGCTCGCGCGGCGGCCCGGGCAGAAGGAGGAGCGCTACCAGCAACTGCTCGGCGGCGAGACGGCCGAGCCAGTCGCGACCGGCCCCGTGCAGGCGATCAGCCCACAGCCAGTCGCCCAGCCGGCGCACGCCGCCGCGACGGCGCCAGCGCCGACGCTGGCGCCCCCGCCGCCCGCCGCCGCATCAGCGCCACCCGTCCCCGCCCCGCTCGACTCCGGCGTCGAAGCCCGCATCGCGACCCTGGAGCGCGAGCTGGCCGAGCTGCGCGAGACCGTCAACGACTTGCGCACGGCGCTGGGCGAGTAACGCGCTCCGGCGGCGTCCGCGCCGACGGGCCCCGAAAACCGGTTAGCTCCCGTCGATCATTTAGCCTGCATACGTGGGCGACCCACCGTCAAGAAGAACGCGCCTGTCGCGGACGCCGCCCAGGCGTCCGCCGGCACACCCGCGCGACCGCCCGCCGCTGCACCCGAGCGGGCGCCAGAGAGCGCCGTCGCGCGGAGCGCGAGCCGCTGCGCTCGCCGCGCTCAGCCTTGGCATAGCGCTGATCCTCGTGATCGCAGGCGTCGAGCTGTTGAGAGGCGAGGGCGACAACACGCCCTCTAAGCGTCTTGACGCCTTCTTGACCGACTGGAGCAGAGGCGCCGACGCGTCCGCGGCGAGACTGACCGACCAGCCGACGCGCGCGGTCGCCGCGCTGAGGGCGAACCGCGCCGGCCTCGACGGCGCGACGCTGAGAGCGACGCAGGCCGGCGACGTGACCGAGACCGGCGAGGGCCGCGCGAGCGCGAGCGTGCGCATCAGCTGGGACGTCCCGGAGATAGGCACGTTCGCGTACACGACGCGCGTCGGGCTGCGCGACATGCCCGACGACGGCTGGGCGGTTGCGTGGGCGCCGACGGTCGTCCATCCGCAGCTGAGACCGGGCGCGCGCCTGGGCACCGTCCGTACGACCCAGCAGCGCGGTCGGATCCTCGACCGCAACGGCGCCCCGCTCGTGCAGGAGGAGCCGGTCAAGCGCGTCGGCGCGGTCGCTGGCGACGGCGACGACCCGGCGACGGTCGCGCAGGCGATCGGCAGCGCCGTCGGGATCGACCCGAGACCGTTCGAGCAGCAGCTCAGCAGCGCGCGCAGAGGCCAGTTCGTCGAGGCGATCACGCTGCGCCCGGCCGACTACGACGCGATCTCGGGCACGATCACCGCGATCCCCGGCGTGAAGGTGCTCGACGCGACCGCCGAGCTCGCGCCGACGCGCTCGTTCGGCCGCCAGGTTCTCGGCGACGTGCGCGAGCTCACCGCTGAGCAGCTGAGAAGGCTTGGCCCCGGCTATGACGTTGGCGACATCGGCGGACAGTGGGGCCTTGAGGCCGCCTACCAGGGCCAGCTCGCCGGCAGACCGCGCCGCGCCGTCGTGATCCGCGTCAACGGCGTCCCGCGCAGAACGCTGATGACCGTCCGCGGCAGAAGAGCGGCGGACCTCAGAACGACGCTCGACGCCAACGACCAGGCGGCGGCCGAGCAGGCGCTCGGCGACAGCGACGCGAAGGCTGCGCTGGTCGCGGTTGAGCCGTCGACCGGCAACGTGCTCGCGGTCGCCAACCGCCCGATCGACGAAAGCTTCGACCGCGCGCTGGAGGGCCGCTACCCGCCGGGCTCGACCTTCAAGATCGTCACGACGGACGCGCTGCTGACGCAGGGCCTGACGAGACCGGACGCGACCGTCGACTGCCCGACGACCGTCAACGTCGGCGGGCGCGCGTTCAAGAACTTCGAGGCCGAGGGCAACGGCGAGGAGACGTTCGCCGACGCGTTCGCGCAGTCGTGCAACACCGCCTTCGTCCAGTTCGCCAACAGACTCGACGCCGGCTCGCTTCCGCAGGCCGGCAGAGCGTTCGGCCTCGGCTCAAGACCCGACCTGCCAGTTCCTGCGTACGGCGGCCAGGTGCCCGAGCCCAGAGACGTCGCCGCGACCGCGGCCGCGATGATCGGGCAGGACCGCGTGCTCGCCAGCCCGCTCGGGATGGCCGGCGTGATCGCCGCCGTCGCCGATGGCAGCTGGCGCCCGCCACGGCTCGTCGCCGACGAGCCGAGAGCCAGAGGCACGCCGCTCACGCCAGCGGTCGTCGACCAGCTGCGCGACCTCACCCGCCAGGTGATCACCTCCGGCACGGGGACCGCGCTCGCGGGCCTCGCCGGCGAGCCGCACGGCAAGAGCGGGACGGCAGAGTACGGCAACGCCGACCCGCCCGCGACGCACGCCTGGTTCGTCGCCTACCGCGACGACATCGCCGTCGCCGTGCTGCTCGAGAGAGGGACCTCGGGCGGCACCGACGCCGCGCCGATCGCCGACGCCTTCTTCAACGCGATCGACGCGGGCGTCACGCCCGACACGCTCGCGGCGTCGAGCCCGTCCGACCTCTCCGCCACGGACGCGACGACGCCCACGACCACGACTGACGACACCAGCGACACAACCGACACGGCTGGCTGAGCGCCGGCGATGGCCGAGCCGGACGAGCAGCCGATGCGCGTCCACCAGACGCCGAGAACGACCCCGGCGCAGGCCGCAGGCGTCCGACCTTCGCGAAGTCCTGAACTTCGAGGACATGGCAGAACTCGCCTTCACTTGGCCCGAGGGACGGCCAATGACGGTTGGCATGCTTAGCGAACTGCAACGGGCACTCGTACAGCAAACCGCAGCGAACTGGCTGATGCCGGTGGCATTCGCGACCGCATCGTCATCATCGGACCGCCAGGGTGCAGCCTCGATCAGGCTCGCTTTGTCCCTCCTCCACCAGGCGACCAGCTTCGCGCTGGAGTCGAGTCGCTGCTCGAATGGACGAGCTCGCCGCCGGAGGCCCCGAGTGTGGTTGTCGCGGCAATGGCCCACTACCAGTTTGAGTCCCTGCATCCCTTCTCGGACGGCAACGGGCGACTTGGCCGCTTGCTGGTGATCGTGCAACTCCTGCGCGGTGCCCTCATCCGCGAACCCCTTCTCGTCGTCTCTCCGTGGTTCGAGCAGCGACGCGCGGAATATCAAGACGCTCTCTTGCGGCTTAGCGACCGTCACACCTCCAAGGATCGAGCTGCCAAGGCCCGCGCTTGACGCCCCTTTACAGGATCTTCACGAGATTGGCCTGAGCGTCCGCATCGGCGGACGCTCCTGAACCGCGACCGCGCGGCGCTCGAGCCGACCGTCGATCGGGAAGGCGATCGGCCCGGGATCGCTGGCCGCATGGCGTAGAGCGCCGCCGTCTCCGTCTCCGTCCCCGGCGTCGTCGTCGCCGTGCGCCCGTCGCTCCGCCGCGATCAGCACGGCATACGCCATCGCGCTCAGCGCGCGCAGCGACTGGTGACGGTTCTGGCGCACACCGAGGTCGACCTGCGCGAGCGCGTCGAGGCCAGCAAGCCGCAGCGCGTCGATCAGCGTCGCGATCTCGACGCCGTAGCCGACCGGGAACGGCAGCTCCTCCAGCAGCGAGCGGCGTGCGGCGAACTCGCCCGCGAGCGGCTGCACGAAGCCGGCAAGCTCCGGCACGTGGAGGTTCAGCAGCGGGCGCGCGACCAGCTCCGTGACGCGGCCGCCGCCCTCCGGCAGCGTCGTGTCGCCGAGCTTGAACGGGCGCCGGAAGGCGCCCTTGACGAACGCGACCGCCGGCTCCTGCAACAGCGGCCCGAGCAGGCCGCGGACGAAGCGGTCGTCGAAGTCCTCGGTGTCGGCGTCGATGAACACGACGATCTCGCCGTGCGTCGCCGCCAGCGAGCGCCACAGCGCGTCGCCCTTCCCGCGCGCGGGCCCGAGCTCAGGGAGCAGCTCGGACTCCTGCACGACCCGCCCGCCATGCGAAGCGGCGACCGCCGCAGTGCCGTCAGACGAGGCGGCGTCGACGACGACAAGCTCATCGACGACGCCGGCCTCGTGCAGCGGCGCCAGCGCGTCGAGGATCGGCCCGATCGTCTCCGCCACCTCGCGCGCGGGCAGCACGACGCTCACGGTCGGTGGCGCGTGCGCATCGTCCTCGACAGCCGCTTGGCGCAGCTGGACCAGGCGCGCGATCGGATACGCGTCGGAGTGGTACGTGCGCCGCGCCAGCCAGCGCTCGACGTCGGCCTTGGGGCTCGCCTCGCTCACGGGTGTGGCGACGCTAGCAGGGATTCAATTCAGGTCAGCGTGCGCGCGCCGGGCGCACCACCCGGGTCGGGCATGCCACCATGGACGCGATGGCGACGACGACGCGGATGACCAGCGCGCGGCTCGTCGGCCGCGCCACTCAGCTCGCTGAGCTGGAAGCCGTGCTCGCCGGCGCGGCGGACGGACGCCCCGCGCTCGCGTTCGTGGCGGGCGAGTCGGGGGTCGGCAAGTCGCGCCTGGCGAGCGAGCTGATGCGCAGCGCACGGGAATCCGGCGCGCGCGTGCTCAGCGGCGACTGCGTCGAGCTGGGCGAGGGCGAGCTGCCGTATGCGCCGCTTGTCGGCGCGCTGCGCCAGCTCGTGCGCGACGGCGACCCCGCGCTTGCCGCGCTGCCCGACCAGCTGCGCATCGCGCTCGGCGCGATCCTGCCGTCGCTTGGCGGCCCGCGCGGCGAGGCCGACGGAGCCGCGCAGAGCCGCCTGTTCGAGGCGCTGCTCGAGCTGCTGGACCGCCTCGGCGAGGAGGCGCCCGTCCTGCTCGTGATCGAGGACCTCCACTGGGCCGACCGCTCGACGCGCAGCTTCATCACGTTCCTCGCGCGCACGCTCTGCACCGAGCACGTCGCCGTCGTCGCGACCTACCGCTCCGACGAGCTGCATCGCCGCCACCCGCTGCGCCCGCTGCTGGCCGAGCTCGAGCGCGACCCGAGCACGCAGCGGATCGCGCTCCCGCCGCTCACGCGCGAGGAGCTGAGCGAGCAGCTCGCCGAGCTGCTCGGCTCCCAGCCCGACGCCGGCCTGGTCGAGCGCGTGCTCGTGCGCAGCGAGGGCAACCCGCTTTTCACCGAGGAGATCCTCGCCGCCGGCCTCGACGGCCGCGGCGCGCTGCCGCCGACGTTGCGCGACGCCTTGATGGTGCGGATCGAGCGCCTGTCGCCCTCCACGCAGGAGCTGCTGCGGCTGCTCGTCGGCACGCCGATGGACCACGAGTTGCTGGTCGCGACGAGCGCGCTGGACGAGCGCGAGCTGGGCGAGGCGCTGCGCGAGGCGGTCGCCAGCCACATCGTCGTCGCGGGCGAGGACGACCGCTACCGCTTCCGTCACGCGCTGCTGCGCGAGGTGCTGCACGACGACCTGCTGCCGGGCGAGCGGACCGGCCTGCACCGCACGCTCGCGCGCGCGATGGAGGAGCGGATCGTCGGTGATGACTGCCCCGACGCCCACCTCGCTGCCGAGGTCGCCCACCACTGGCTGCATGCCGGCGACCAGCCAGCCGCGCTCGCGGCGAGCCTGCGCGCCGCGTCGGCCGCCGAGCGGGTCAACGCCTTCGGCGAGGCGGCGGCGTTGCTGGAGCGCGCGCTGGAGCTGTGGGAGCGCGTCCCCGAGGAGCAGCATCCGGCCGGCTGCAACCGCGTCGACCTGCTTGCGCGCGCGGCGCATGCAGCCGACGGCGACGGCGACTACCAGCGCCAGGAGGCGCTGCTGCGGCGGGCGCTCTCACAGGTCTCCGAGCAAGAGCAGCCGCGCAAGGCGGCGGTGCTGCTGGAGCGGCTTGCGCGCGCCCAATGGCATCTCAACCGGCCCGACGAGGCGACCGCGACGATCGACCGCGCGCTCGCGTTGCTCGATCCCGACGAGCGCAGCCGCGAGCGGCTGGCGCTGGTCGCCGCGAAGGCGCGCGTGCGGATGCTGCAGGCGCGTTACCGCGAGGCGGTCGAGCTGGCTGAGGAGACGCTGGCGCTGGCCGAGGAGGTCGGCGACCATGCGGTCGCCGCGCGCGTGCGCAACGCGCTCGGGATCTCGCTGGTCGGCCTGGGCGACGCCGAGGCCGGCGAGGCACGGCTGCGCGAGGCGCTCGCGATCGCACGCTCCCGAGGTCTGCTCGACGAGATCGGGACCTCGTACGCCAACCTCGCCGACACGCTGCACGCGACCGGCCGCACGCGCGAGGCGCTGGAGACCTCGCACCGCGGCCTCGACGAGCTCGGCGGCCTCGGCCGGCAGATGGACTGGCTGACGCTCGACTCCTCGCAATACGCGCTCGCGCTCGGCGAGGTCGCGACCGCCAGACGCGCGCTCGACGGGCTCGACCGCCGCCACTACGGCACGACCCTGCTGCATCGCCATCTGCGCCAGGCGGAGCTCGCGCTCGTGCTCGGCGACAGCGTGGCCGCTCGGCGCGAGCTCGACGCGACGGCCCGCGCGGCGCGCGACTCGAGCGAGCCGCAGTTCCTCGGCCCGCTCGGCACGCTCGTCGCGGAGCTGGAACGGCGCGAGGGCAACCTGCCGGCGGCGCGCGCGGCGGTCGACGACGCGCTCGACCGGATCGAGTTCTGCTCCGACGACATCACACAGGTGACCGGCGTCTCCGCTGTCGGCATGCGCGTCGAGGCCGACGCCGCCCAGCGCGCGCGTGACCGCGACGACGCGGAGGGCGAGCGCGAGGCGACTCTGCGCAGCGAGCTGCTGCTCGCGCGCGTCGAGGCCGGCGCCGGGCTCGAGCGCGCTCCGCTGCGCGCTGAGCTGACGGCGGCCGAGGCCGAGGCGGCCCGTGCCCGCGACGAGGACGACCCGGAGCTGTGGGAGGCGGCGGCGACCGGCTGGGACGCGCTCGAGCGACCGCTGCGCGCCGCGTACGCCCGCTGGCGGCTGGCTGAGGCGGCGGTCGCGCTCGGCGACCGCGAGCGAGCGACCGCGGCCGTGCGCGCGGCCTGCGCGACGGCGCGCGCGATCGGCGCGAGCTGGCTGCAGCGCGAGCTCGAGGCGCTGGCCGCACGCGCGCGCCTGGAGATAGAGGGGCAGGCCGCTCCCTCGCCCGGCCCCGCAGCGACCGACGGCGCGGCGAGCGAGGTCCCGTTCGGCCTCACCCCGCGCGAGCTGCAGGTGCTCGCGCTCGTCGCTGGCGGCGCGACCAACCGCGAGATCGGCACGACCCTCTACATGGCCGAGAAGACTGCCAGCGTCCACGTCTCCCGCATCCTCGCCAAGCTCGACGTCCGCTCGCGCACCCAAGCCGCCGCCGTCGCCCACCGCTTCGGGCTGGATAGCTGACGCAACGGCGTCGCGCGGCGGCCGCATCGGCGGCCCCGACGCGCCACCATCCACCCGTCCAATTTACAACGGGCTGAATACACCACAGAACGGGTGGTGCTCTGCTCGTAGGTGTGGGATGCTGGCGCGCATGATCACGGACTTGATCGAGTCTGGGACCGCGATCCTCGCCGACGCCGGGATTGAGACGCGGATCATGTTCGAGACGGAGATCGAGCTTGACCCAGACATCCAGGTCGCGGCGCTGCTCGACCAGCGGCGCGGGCGCGACGCGCTGCGCGAGGTCTACGCGACGTACGTCGACGTCGCCTGGGCCCATCGCCTCCCGGCGATCATCGGCACGCCGACCTTCCGCGCGAGCCGGCGCTACGTCGAGCGCGCCGGCCGTGGCGGCGCCGAGACCGTGCGGCGTTTGAACTCCGAGGCGGTCGCCTTCCTCAGCGAGATCCGCGCAGCAGGAGACCACGACCCGGTCTACATCGCCGGCGTGATCGGGCCCTACGGCGACGCGTACCGCCCGTCGGACTGCCTCAACCACCTCGCCGCCGCGCAGTACCACGTCGAGCAGGCGCAGGCGCTCGCCGAGGCCGGCGTCGACCTGCTGTTCGCCCCGACCTTCCCCTCAATCGAGGAGGCGCACGGCGCCGCGATCGCGATGGCGGCGACCGGCCTGCCCTACGCGGTCAGCTTCGTGCTCGACGAGCGCGGCCGGATCCTCGACGGCACCCACCTGCATGACGCGATCGACCGGATCGACGATGCCGTCATGCCGGCGCCGACCCACTACTCGATCTCGTGCGTCCACCCGAGCGTCGCACGCACCGCGCTGGAGATCCTCCACGTCGCCTCGGCACGCGGCGCCGGCCGGCTGCGGGAGGTGAAGGCGAACGGCTCGCCGCTCACGCCTGAGCAGCTCGTCGCGCTCGAGCACGAGGAGACCGACCCGCCCGAGGTCTTCGGCGAGGCGATGCACAGACTCGGAATCGACTTCGACATCCCCATCCTCGGCGGTTGCTGCGGCACCGGCGCGAAGCACTTGGCAGCGCTCGCGCGTCGGCTGGAAGCAAGCGCCGCCTAGGCAACGGGGGCGCGGAGCGGGCCGCGCGCCTGTGCACGGGCGCGCGTCCTCGCCGCTCCATCCGGTTCGATCGCCGCCAAAGCCGGGAATCGGAAATCCATGAGCCGCACCCGCCAGCCGGTTACGATGCATCCCGTGCGCGACGACTTGATCGAGACGGTCCGCGTCGAATGGCGCGAGCTGGCCAAGAAGCGGCCGAAGCTGCGGGGCGTCTTACATCAGTGGGCGGCGTTCGTCGCCGTGCTCGCTGGCGCGTTCCTTATTTGGAGGGCGGACGGCGGCGAGGCGACCGCGGTCGCGATCGTCTACGCGATCACGCTCGTTGGGCTGTTCGGCGTCAGCGCCATATACCACCGGATCACGTGGCGCCCGGACGTGCGCCGCTGGATGCGCCGGCTCGACCATTCGATGATCTACGTCTTCATGGCGGGCAGCGCGACGCCGATCGCCTTGCTGGTGGTCGGCGGGACGCTCGGCACGGTCCTGCTGTGCGTCGCCTGGGGCGGCGCGATCGTCGGCACGGCGCTCAACCTCGCGTGGATCGACGCGCCGAGAATGCTGAAGGCCGCCAGCTACGTCGCGCTCGGCTGGGTCGGCATCATCGCGCTGCCGAAGATCATCTCGGAGCTCGGCGTGCTGCCGACCGTGCTGATCATGACCGGCGGCCTCTGTTACACGGTCGGCGCGGTGATCTACGCGAAGAGGCGACCGGACCCCGTGCCGAGAGTGTTCGGCTACCACGAGGTCTTCCACGCGCTCGTGATCATCGCCGCGGCCTTCCAATTCGTCGCGGTCGCCGTCTTCATCTTGCCGCTCAGCAGCAGCTGAGCAAGAGCGGCGGGCGCGCTGCGCCTGGGCCGCCCGATGCCGTGCGCTCGGCGTCGCGAAGCGAGCGCGGGCGCCGACTCGCGCCCGCGCCCTTCCAGCTACACCCGCCCCATCTGCTTGCGCCGGCTGCGCGCCGCCGCGTCGATCACGACCGCGGCGAGCAGGACCGCGCCGGTGACTATGTCCTTCGTCGAGGACGGGAAGGCGAGCAGGTCCATGCCGTTGGAGATCGAGCCGATCACGAGCGCGCCGAGCAGTGCCGACCAGACAGTGCCGCGGCCGCCGAAGAGCGACGTGCCGGCGATCACGGGGCCGGCGATCGCGAGCAGCAGCAGGTCGCTGCCGCCGGATGCCTGATTGACCGCGAGCAGGCGCGAGGCGAGGATGATGCCGCCGCAGGCCGCCAGCGCGCCCGAGAACATGAAGACCGCGACCCTGATCCGTCTGACGCGGATGCCGGCGCGGCGCGCGGCCTCCTCGTTGCCGCCGACCGCCAGCACGTGTCGGCCGAAGCGCGTTCGCCGCACGACGTAGTCGAACAGCACGACCGCGCCGACGAGGATCAACAGCGCAAGCGGCACGCCGCGGTCGCGCGTGAGCACGTAGATGACGCCGAAGGTGACGATCGCGACGCCGAGCACCCGCGCGCCAACGATCACCGGCGCCGCCGCCGGCACGCCCGCCTTCACCCGCCGTCGGCGGGCATCGAGACAGGCGAGCGCGAACAATCCGACGACGACCGCGCCCATGATCCACGCGGTCGCGCCTCTGTAGAAGGTGCCGGCGAGGCCGGTGATCACCGAGTCGGTGATGTTGACGGTGCCCGTCTCGCCGAGGACCCACAGCAGCACGCCCTGCCAGCCGATCAGGCCGGCGAGCGTGACGACGAACGAAGGGATCCCGAAGGCGGTTACCACCGTCCCTTGGAAGACCCCGATCGCCGCTCCTGCGGCGATCGCCGCGGCGATCGCGATGTACGGGTTCCAACCGTGCTGAACGTTCAGCACCGCCATGATCGCGGCGCACAGCCCAGAGACGATGCCGACCGACAGATCGATCTCGCCGAGCAGCAAGACCATCACAACGCCGACGGAGATCATGCCGATGCCGGCGATTTGCAGCGCGAGGTTGACGAGGTTGGTCGAGCTAAGGAAGCGGTCGTTGGCGATCTGAAAGACCGCCCAGATGAGGATCAGCGCGAGGATCACCTGCAGCGAGCCGAGCTCGCCGGCGGTGAACCGCTGCATCAGCTCTTGGGCGCGGCTGGGCGTCCGGCCGCCCGGCGCCGATGGCGTCGGCTGGGTCTCAGTCGTGGCGGTGGCGCTCATTGGGCCCCCTCCTCGTTCGCGCCGACAACGGCCGAGGCCGTCTGGGCCTGGGTTCTGACGGTCCCTTTGCCGCCGGTGATCGCGCCGACGATCTCCTCCGGCGTCGTGTCGGCGGTCTTGTACATGCCGGCCTTTCTGCCAAGCCGCATCACGAAGATGCGGTCGCAGACCTCGAAGACGTCGGCGAGGTTGTGCGAGATGACGACGACGCCGAGGCCCTGTTCGCGCAGACGTCTGACGAGCGCGAGCACCTGCGCCGTCTGGGCGACGCCGAGCGCGGCGGTCGGCTCGTCGAGCAGCACGACCTTCGCGTCGCCCACAAGCGAGCGGGCGATCGCGATCGACTGCCGCTGCCCGCCCGACATCATCCCGACCTCGGAGCGCAGCGACGGGATGTTGATCGAGAACGTTTTCAGCAGCTCGGTCGAGCGCTTCTCCATCGCCGGCTCGTCCAGCTCGCGCACGAGCCGAGCCGGCCCTCTGGAGATCATCTCGCGGCCAATGAAGAGGTTGGCGACGACGTCGAGGTTGTCGGCCAGGGCAAGGTCCTGGTAGACGGTCGCGACGCCGAAGCCAGCCGGGTCGTTGGGCCCGTGCACACGGCGCTCGGACCCTTCGAACATGTACGTGCCGGTGTCGGGCAGGTGGATGCCCGACATGACCTTCACGAGCGTCGACTTGCCGGCGCCGTTGTCACCGACGAGGCCGACGACCTGCCCGGCATGGACGTCGAAGTCCACGCCGGAGAGCGCTTGCACGGCGCCGAAGCTCTTGCTGACGTTCCTCAGCTCAAGCAGCGGCGTCGAGGTCCTCGTCGACGAGGTTGTCGCGGTCGCGGTCATGTCAGGCATCCGTTCATCGTGTTCCCTCCCCGGTCTCGGCGCCCTTAGTCGAGGCCGATTCTTCTGCAGTCCGCGGCGTAGGCCGAGGTGCAGATCTGGTTGACCGTCCAGAAACCGTCTCTGACGACGGTGTCTCTGATGTTGTTCGCCGTGACGGCGACGGGCGTGAGGATCACCGACGGCACGTCCTTGGTGCCGTTGCTGACTCTCTGGTTGACGAGGTCACTGTTGGAGTTACCGCCGAGCAGGTCGTACGAGAGTTGCGCGGCGTCCTCGGCCTCGGGCTTGATCGCCTTGTAAACCGTCATGTACTGATCGCCCGCGACGATCCGCTGAATGCCCGCGAGCTCAGCGTCCTGACCGGTGGTCGGGCGCGTCGAGGGGTCGACGCCGTTGGATCTCATCGCTGCGATCGCGCCGCCGGCCGTGCCGTCGTTGGCGGCGTAGACGCCGACGAAGCCCTCTCTGCCGAGCGCGGTGATCGCCTGCTCCATCTCGGTCTGCGCCTCATCAGGCGACCAGTCCGGCGTGTCGTACTCCTTGCCGATTCTGTACGGGCTGCTGTCGATGACGCTGTGAGCGCCTCTCTTGAACAGCGCGGCGTTGGGATCGGTCGGCGCCCCGTTGATCATCACGAGCGAGCCGCTCGTTCTGCCGGTTCTTCTGAGGTCGTTGACCAGCGAGGTGGCCTGCAGTCTGCCGACCTGCTCGTTGTCGAACGAGATGTAGTAATCGACGTCAGCACCCTCGATCGCGCGGTCATACGCGACCACGCCGACACCCGACTGCTTCGCCCGCGCGACGATCGCCGCGGCTGCTCTGCCGTCGACCGGGTCGAGCACGAGCACTCTCGCGCCGTTGGTGATCGCCGCCTCTGCCTGTGCCTGCTGCTTGGAGGCGTCCTGCTCTGCGTTTGAGTAGATGATTCTGCAGTTCGGGCAGAGCGATCTGAGCTTTGCCTCAAACAGCGGCTTGTCCTGCGACTCGTAACGAGCCGTCTTGTTCTCAGGCAGCAACAACGCGATCGTGCCGCTTGTGCTGCTACCGCCTGTTGACGTCGTGCTCGCGCCGGCGCCGCCGGACGTCGAGGTGCTGCCGTTGTCGTTTGAGCTACCGCATGCTGCGAGAACACCCACGCTGAGCGCCGCTGCTGCGGCGAGCGAAAGGGTGCGGACGTACCTGCTGGCCATTCGTTCCTCCTCCTGCACGTTGATTTACCCGGCTTCTTGCGTCGCCTCCCCCGGCGTTCTCAACGCGAATCCGTTCGCGTCACGAAGAACAAGCGCGGCGGCGCCGAGCACTTCGGCGCGCCGCCCCAAGACTCCCGGCACGATCTCGACGTTGTTGCTCGCGGCGGGCACGGCATGGCGCACCACTTCGTCGCGCAGCGGGTCGAGCAGCACGTCGCCGGCAGCACTGAGATCTCCACCGACGATCACCTTCTCCGGGTTGAGGACGTTGCAGACTTGCGCGACGACCGCGCCGATCGCGCGCGCGGCGTCAGCTATGACCCGCTGCGACGCGCGGTCGCCGGCCGCGGCGTCGGCGATCACTTCTTCGATCGTCGGCTCGGTCCCGCGCGCAGTTTTCAGCAGGTCGCGAATCTGGCGCGTCGAGGCGACGGTCTCCAGGCAGCCGCGGTTGCCGCAGCGGCAGACCGCGCCGCGCTCGTCGACCATCGAGTGGCCGATCTCGCCCGCGATCCCGCCCGCGCCCGTGTAGAGGTTGCCGCCAAGCACAAGGCCGCCGCCGATCCCGCTCGAGACCTTGATGTAGACGAAGTCGGCCGTGTCGCGCCCGGCGCCCCAGGTCAGCTCGGCGAGCGCGCCGAGGTTGGCGTCGTTCTCGATCGTGACGGGCATCCCGAGGCGGGTCGCCATCGCCGCTTCAGGCCGGACGCCGACCCAGCCCGGCAGGATCGCCGAGGAGCCGACCTCACCTGTCGCCACGTCGATCGGGCCGGGCACGCCCATCCCCGCGCCGATCAGCTCCGACTGCGAGACGCGCGCCTCGTCCAGCGCGCGGTAGACGAGCCCGATCGCGGCGTCGAACCCCTCCTCCGCGCTCTGCTCGGTGGCGGTCGCGCGCTCGACGTCGGCGAGGACGGTATGTGCGAGGTCCGCAACGATGACGCGCACGTGGCGCTTGCCGAAATCGATCCCGAGCACGGCGCCGGCGGCCCGCTCGAGGCCGAGCAGCACCGGCGGCCGCCCGCCCTGCGGCCCCGCTCCATCGACCTCCCGCTCGGCGACCAGGCCGCGCGATTGCAGTTCAGCGACGAGGGTCGATACGGTCGAGCGCGACAACCCAGTCCGCCGAGCGAGCTCTGCCCGACTGATCAAACCAGCTCGCCGCAGCTCGTCGACGACCCTCGCGCGGTTGCGACCGCGCAACGACGCCAGCGACCCGCTGGGGTCTCTCCTCATATGAGGACCCTCTCAGAATCCAGATCGGTTTGTCAAGATTCAGGCAGAACCTAACCTGATTCCAACCCATCAGTCGGTTGACGCCGCACAAAGGGTCGGCCACACAAAAGGGGCGGCGCCTCGCAGCGCCGCCCCTCATCTCCCAGCTAGATCACCGAAGCTGCGTTAGCTTCTGGCGTGCTTCTTGGCCGCCCTTCTCGACCCCTTCTTCGTCGCTCTATGCGACTTCTTGCCGCTTCTCTTGTGCTTTCTCGCCGCTCTTCTGTGCGCGGAGGCCTTGCCGCAGCCAGCGATCGTGACCTTCTGGTTGCGGGTGACCTTCTTGCCGCTCTGCCCAGTGAACGCGAGTTTGGCGACGGACGCCTTTCTCACTCTGGCGTCGCAGAGGTTTCTGACCGTGCCGACCGGGGCGTTTCTGCCAGACACGAGGTCGAGTCTGAACGACGTGATCGGAACGTCCGGCACCGCGTCGAACGTCGTGCGCACCGTCAGGTCCTTCGGGATCGTGATCTTGCCCTGCAGGTCGATGTCGACGAGGCTGGCATCGCCCTGCCCACGCAGTCTCACCATCATGTCCGGAAGGCTCCGGCCGTTTCTGACCAGGAAGATCTTCCCGATCAGCGGGTCTCTCAGCAGTGGCGTGATCGCTGTCGCCGTGCCGACCTGGAGGGGACATGCATCCGCCTGGTACTGCGCCGGCGAGCACGAGTTTCTGACGTTCACGACATTGAGCTCGGCGTTCAACGTTCTCGGCAGATCGACGTCCACCACTCTGTTGTTCGCCTGGCCGTTGGTCATCGACAACGTCACGCTCAACGGCGTCGTCACCCCACGCTTCGTATGCCCTCTCGAGCCGGCCCGCAATGTCATTCTCGGCGAGAACGGCAGGCCCGCGCATCCGGCGACGGCGAATCTCGCCGACACCGCGCTGGTCTGACCGTCGACGGCGTGGAGCGTGCCTCCCGCTGTCTTTGCCGAGCACGACGTCGGGCTGACCATGAAGCCCGGTCGATCGACGTCTATGTTCAGACTCCGAAGCCGCAGCGGCACGCCCTTCAGAATTGTCGGCAGCGGATCGCTGACAACGGTCACGTGCGCGTCGACGTGGTCCACGAAGACGGCCTGCCGCACGATCACGGTACCGAGATCGAACGGTCCCGCGACCGCGCGCACTGCCACCGCGAGGCCTATCGGTGCCCCTCCGTACGGACCGGTCAGGTAAACGCCGCCGGTGAGGTAGTACGGGTTGCTGCCCGGGCCGGACCCGACGGTCGCCGTGCCGACGCGGCTCGTCTCGGGGCAGCTGCCTGCCGCGGCGTTCGCCTCGGGGCACTGCGGCACGCCAGCCAGCTGGGCCGTAAGACCGGGCGGAAGCGTGAGCGACAACCCGTCCATGTACTGCTGGCCGTCACGCCGGTTGATCCGCACAAGGAACGGCGAGCTGCTGCCTGCCGTCGGCGCGAGGACGCCGGCCTCGAACGACGGTGCAAACCCGGAGATGCCGGGGCAGTCGATCGTGACGGGAGTCGACCGATGCGCCGTCGCCCCTGACCATGAAGTGAAGTCAGCGTCGACGGTTGTCTGCCCACAGTTCGGCGGCGTCGCAAGCGGAGCCCGCTGCCCCGACTTGAACGCCGCGCTCGGCGAAGGCACACATCGTCGATCAGCTCGCTCAGCGCCTGCGCCCGTTCAGTGTCGGCGACGAGCGCGCCGCCCTCCCGCTCACCCATCTCTTGCGAGCAACGGCGAGGCATCAGAACGGCTCCCGACTACCACTGCTTGCGGCGAGCCGGGAGCCCACCACAGCCCTTTGGGGCCAGCTGGTGATGCTCACGCACCGGCGAGCGCCTCAGACCGTCTCCTTACGGCGCCGGGACGCCAAGCGCGACGTCGTTGGTCGAGATCATCGTGTTATTCCCGCCCGCCGACGGGAGCTTCAGCTTCGCGTCGATCAGCGTGTTGATCAGGCCGATCCCGAGGCCGCAGTTCGACGCGCCCGGAATCGCAAACCCGTTGTCAACGTTCACGTTGCCAGTGATCGTGATGCCTGTCGCCGAGATGTTCGACGTCCCGATGGCACCGGTGATCGGTCTGTTCGGCGGTGCCGGGTTCGTCGTCCCGGTGATCAGGTTGAGATGCACGGGGTTGCTGTCGGTGCCGATCCGGCAGAGCGGCCCGATCAGCGGATTCTGCAGCTCGAGCTTGATTGGGAGAGAGAGACTGATAGTCGGCAAGTCGACTCTGATGTCAGAGGGCGAGCCGGCCAACACCGCCGTCGCCGTGACGGCGTTGCCCGGGATCGGGAAGTCGATCCCGAGGATCCCGCCCGGCACCTGGATCGGTCTTGCTATGAAGCCGCTCGTTCCTCTCGCCGCAGTGAATCTGAAGCCCGCGTCGGGCTGCGTCACCGAACCGCGGACCTCGATCGAGTCGCCGAGCGGGACCGTGAAGCCCTTGATGTCGAGGCTGCCCGACCGCGATTGAATGTTCAGGCATCCACCGAAGTCCGTGATCGACTGGTTGCACCCCGAGAAGTTCGGGAACGCGGCCTCCGCCGACGCGCTGACGCCGATCGTCGTCGCCGCCGCGATCGCCGCGCCAATTCCCAGAGCTCGCTTACGACCTGACATTCGCCCATCCCCTCTTACTTGGACAAAGCCATCCGAGCACGGCTACGTAACCCACGCCGCGTGCGCGATTGACCCCACAGTTTTCGCCGAGCCCCCACAGCGTGAAGCCACGCCAACCTGCGACCTAGAACTCGGTACAGCGATCCTACGGATCTCGTAAGGTCGCTGTCAACCGACAGCGGTGCTCCCAGGGGCAGTCAGGAGTCAGTTGCTGTACCCGTGCTGATTCGGCGTCGCCGGAACAGCGCGCCGTCGCTTGTCGTGTTGTGACGACGCACAAAGGAGGTCGTATGCGGGATCGCTAAGTCTCGCATAGGCCATGGCAACACGCCTTGGCTCACACACTTTTCATCACAGATTCGACAACCTAGGAGGAATAGATCAACGCGCCATCCGCGGCCGTGACGATTGGCGCGCCGGCGGAATAATATTGACACCCGAGCAGGTCGTCTCGTAGCTTGACACAGCTCCAACGCAGAGTGCCCACCAGACCTGGCGGGCACTCACTTGCGTTACCTCTTTGAGACCGCTGACCTTGTGATCAGCGTCTCATCCGCGTGAGGCTAGCTCAGGAGACGGTCTGAGCCGGTGAGAGCGTGCCGCCCGTGCCGCCGACGACGGCGTTGCCGCAGCTGCTGGTCAGCGTGCCGGAGGGCGCGTTGATCGTGCCAGCGCCGTTCGTGCCGGTCAGCGTGATTCTGCCGGAGAATAGGCAGCTTATGATGCCGCCTATCGTCGCCTGGACAGCAACGTCGTTGATGGTGATGCTCGCCGTGGTCCCCGAGACAGAAGCGCTACCGCTCCACGGCAGTAGGAATCTGTACGCGATGCCGGCGCAGGGATCCGGGGTGATCGTCGCGCTCGTGACCGAGACCGCGTTCGTCGTCGCGTTAGCGGTACCCGAGAAGCTGATCGCGCAGCTCGTCGTCGAGAACGGCGTTGCGAACGTGAGGCCGCCTGCCGGGAACGAGGCCGTTATCGCGCCACCCGGGGAAATGGCTGCACTAGCGTTAGCAGAGGCGAAACCAGCCGCAGCGACGGCAACAACCGCCACGAGCAGCGCACGGAACTTATGCATTATTGCTCCTTAGAAAGTTACACACACAGATAGACAATCCAACAAAGTGAGCCGCGGCGTTTGGCCACGACACAGCACGTCCGAGACTTAATAGTCTTCGGTGCGACCCCCTTTCCCCTTCACCCTGCCCACGAGGCAGGCGACCATGTGTTCGTCTGGCGAGACAGCCAGATCAACACGGAGTGAGTCTAGCCGAACGCCCGGTGCGCGACAACCCGGTACGAGCTTTCGGGATCTCACGTCGTTCTTCGGTTTAGTGAAGAACGGGCTGTGATTTTCGATTTGCGGGGCACGAGTTGTCCTGAGATGCTAAGGCGATGAGAATCGGTTGGCTTGCGTTCGAGTCCGTCAACGCGCGTTATCGCGGTTATGTTCCGGCACGAGAACTCCACGAGCGAGGGCACGACGTGCTGTACCTCGCTGAGACAGACGTCCCGCGAGACCTCTCCAAACTGCTCGACCGCGACGTCGTCGTCATGTATCGCCATTTCGACGCCACGGCAGTGCGGGCCGCGACCTATTTACGTGAAAACGGTGTCGCACTCGTCTGGGACAACGACGACTTGCTGACAGGCATCACAAAAGGACATTCGGAATACCGAAACCTCGGTGGCCTCAGAGGCGAGCGCATCCTCAAGCACATCAGAGCGATGGTCGGCCTCGCGGATGTCGTCACGACGCCCAGCGCCGGTCTCGCGGAGCATTACAGGGCGTACGGGGCGCGATTCGTCGCTGTCATCGAGAACTACCTGCCACACGAGTTCCTCGTCTCACGGCAGAGGGATCCGCGCGACACCACCGTCGTCTGCTGGACGGCGGCTCGCGAGCACCGCTTGGACCTCGAGCAGCTGAACCTGAGCGGTCGTCTGCTGAGCCTGCTCGAACGCGAGCCGGGCTTAGAGTTCGCGTCGATCGGCCTCAACCTCGGCTTCGCGCACGCCCGCTACCGTCACATCAGATCGGTCGACTTCGCCAAGCTCACCGAGGCACTATCCGCTTTCGACATCGGCATCGCGCCGCTCGCTGCGACGGAGTTCAACGCGTCGAAGTCGAATGTGAAGGTCAAGGAGTACGCCGCCGGTGGCCTGCCCTGGCTCGCCTCTGATTTCGGACCATATGCCGGCCTCGGGCCCTCCGAAGGCGGTGCGCTGGTCTCCGACAGCGGCTGGGAAGAGGCGATCGTCGAGCTCGCCCGGGACGGCCGGCTGCGCGCGAAGCGCACCAAGAAGGCGGTCCGCTTTGCGCGCGACCAGTCGATCTCCAACCAGGTGAAGCGATGGGAGCGCGTGCTCTCACAGGCGCGGGAGAGCACACTCGCACCGGTCCACAGCTAAACGAAGGGCGGGCGCCAAAGTCGACGCCCGCCCTCGTTCTCTCTAGGTTTTATCGTCGCCGTGGAAATGCCCGTCGGCGGAGCCGACGGGCACGCCACGAGCAAGGAGCCGCTACTTGCGCGATCTCGTGTGTGTCGTTCTGTCTCTTCTGCCCTCCGAGCCTCTGCTGTGTCGGGCGGTTCTCTTCTCGGGCACTGTCCGACTGCACCCTGCAATCGTCACCTTCTGGT
>DASYEC010000006.1:0-8341 GCA_036499225.1 Conexibacter sp. | reverse complement strand
CGCGTGACTGGTTGACCTTCACGAGGATGCGGATGATCTGCTGGTCCTCGTTGTCAGGCGGCAGCTGGTAGGCGGGGACCAGCCAGCCGCGCCGCTGGGCGAGCTCGCCGACGAGGTCGGTGCCGGTGAAGCGCTCCTCGGGGCGGACTCGTGCGATCACGAGCGGCAGCCGTGGCTCGCCGCCGAGCAGCTCGAGCGCGTCCTGCTCCCCAAGCCGCTCCGCCAGCGACAATGCGTTTCTGTCCATCGCGCGCACAAGCGAGGCGTAGCCCTCGCGCCCGTAGCGGATGAGGTTGTAGTACTGCGCGAGGATGAACGACGAGCTGCCGGAGAAGTTGAGCGTGAAGGTCGCGTCGCGCTCGCCGAGGTAGTCCTCGTAGAAGACGAGCTGCTCCGGGAGCTGATGGCCGTCACGGAAGACGAGCCAGCCGACGCCCGGGTAGACGAGGCCGAACTTGTGGCCCGAGACGTTGATCGACTTGACCGACTCCAGCCGGAAGTCCCACGCGAACTCCGGTCTGCTGAAGGGGAAGACGAAGCCGCCGCTGGCCGCGTCGACGTGCATCGGCACGTCAAGCCCTCTGCCGCGCAGCTCAGTCAGCAGCGCGTCGATCCCGGCGACGTCGTCGCACTCGCCCGTGAAGGTCGTGCCGACGACGGCGACGACGCCGATCGTGTTCTCGTCGATCTGCGGCGCGAGGTCCTCGGGGCTGACGGTCGTGCGGCCCTTCGCGAGGTTGACCTGGCGCGGCTCGACGTCGAAGTAGCGGCAGAACTTGTCCCACACGACATGGACGTCGGCGCCGTAGACGAGGTTGGGCCGGTCGTCGGGCTTGCCGGCCGCTCTGCGCGCGTTCTTCCAGCGCCACTTCATCGCCAGCGCCCCCAGCATCACGGCTTCGGAGGAGCCGGCGGTCGCGGTGCCGGGGACCTCCGGGCATTCGTCGCCGTGGAAGAGGTGGTGGAGCATCCGCACGCAGCGGTTGGCGATCTCGGCCGTGCGCGGGTACTCGGCGTGGTCGATCCAGTTGCGGTGGAGGTTCTCCTCGATGACCGCGCGGGCCTCGGGCTCCATCGTCGTCGTCACGAAGGTCGCGAGGTTCTTCGCCGGGTCGCCGTCGAGCAGCATCTCCGACTTCAGGTGGGCGAGCGCGACGCGCGGCTCGACACTATGCTCCGGGATCTCGCGCACCGGTGCGGGCCGCGTGAAGTAGCGCTCCTCGATCGTGACGCCGGTGGGGTCGGTCGGGTCCGTCGGTTCGTCTTGCATCTCAGGCTCCCGGTCTCGGTGGCGGTCTCGACGCGGCGTCCGGCGCAAGGCCGAACCGCTCGCGCTCCTGCTCTGGCACGAGGTCCTGGTAGGCGGGATGACTGGCGATGTACTCGCGCACGAACGGGCAGAACGGCCGCACCGCGACGCCCTCCTGGCGGGCGCTGTCCAGCGCGGCGGCGATCAGCTGGCTGCCGAGCCCGCGCCCCTCGAAGCGCGCCTCGACTTCCGTGTGCGTGAAGGCGATCCGCCGCGCCTCGCGCTCGTATTCGGCGAAGCCGGCGAGCTCGTCGCCGAGGCGGATCTCGAAGCGCGCCTGCTCGGGCACGTCCAGGATTCTCGGCGTCGCTGCCTGGGGGTCCACGCTCGGCACTCTAGCCACGCAACTGCGCTCGCGCGAAGCGGGCGCGCGGGCGTCTTTGGGCACCACAAGCGCCTTCGGCGGTTATGGCGCGTCAGCACTCTGACACTGTTCGGGGCCGTTTACGGCGGAAAGTGTCTATTTGCAGGCTGATTCACTGTGTGAAATCTCATCTGAACCCTTCAGGTCGCCTGTGCAGCGTCGATCAAGTGCCTGAGCACGAGTGGCAGGAGGCCACCGTCACACCGCAACCAGCGCTCACATAATTCGATCCAGGAGGGCAGTGTGAGACTTAGCATCCGAATGAAGCTCCTCGGGGGGTTCTTCATCGTCGTCGCGATGCTGATCGCGATCGCCGTCGTCGGCGTCGTGAAGGTCGACAGCGTGCGCGGCTCGACCGACGACCTCGGCACGAGCATCATCCCGCGCGTCCAGTCGCTGATGTCGACGACGAACGCGATGTACGGGTACCAGAGCGACCTGTCGCAGTACGTCGGCGCGCGTCAGCGCGGCGACGACGGCAGAGGCTCGCTGACCGAGATGGCCGCCGACCTCGCGCTGGTGCAGAGAAACCTGCAGGACGGCCTTGCGAAGTCGGTCTCGATCCCGCCGCAGGAGGAGCACTGGAGAACCGTCCAGTCCGTCTGGAACGCCTACCTGGCGGCGGTCAAGCCCGTCAGGGCGCTCGCCGACAACGGCCAGATCGGCCCGGCGGTCGGCGCGCTCGCGAGCCCCGCCGCGCTGAGAGCAGCGAACGGAGACCTGACGGCGGCGATCGACGCGATCCGGCTGCCGCAGGCTGCGACGACGCAGGAGGAGCTGGCCGCCGCTGCGTCGACCGCCCGCTCCTCCCGCACGCTGCTGATCGTCCTCGCTGCTGCCGCCGCGCTCGTCGCGATGGCGATGGCGATGGCGCTGTCACGGCAGATCGCCGGTGGCATCAACCAGATGATGCGCGCCGCGCGCGGGATCGCGAAGGGCGACGTGCAGCAGACGGTCGAGGTCAAGTCGCGCGACGAGATCGGCCAGACGGCGGCCGCCTTCAGAGAGATGATCGCCTACCTCGAGGAGATGGCGCAGGCGGCGAGGCGGATCGCGTCGGGCGACCTGTCGGTCGAGGTGCTGCCGAAGTCCGAGCGCGACGCGCTTGGGCAGGCGTTCCGCGAGATGTCGGTCGAGCTGCGCGGAGCGCTCGGCGACCAGTCGTCGCTGGAGGCGCTGATCGAGCGGATGGAGTCGCTCGACCGGCAATGCTTGACGGACCTCGACACGGCGCTGGCGGCGATCGCCTCCGGCGACCTGACCGTCGCCGTCGGCGCGGTGACGACGCCGATCGAGGTCGAGGAGGGTCGCGAGCCGGGCCGCCTGGCGACGATCTTCAACGCGATGCTCGGGCGCACGCAGACCTCGATCACGAGCTACAACGCGATGCGCGAGCGCGTCGCGAGCATGCTCCAGCAGATCTCGCGCGAGACGCAGGCGGTCGCCTCGGCCTCACAGCAGATGGCGACGACCTCCGAGGAGTCGGGCCGCGCCGTCGGCGAGATCGCCGCGGCGGTCGGCGAGGTCGCAGCCGGCGCCGAGCGCCAGGTGCGCACCGTCGGGACAGCGCGCGAGCTGACGCTCGAGGTCGTCGACGCGACGCAGAAGTCAGCCGACAACGCAGAGCAGACGGCCCGTGCCGCCGAGCAGGCGCGCGCCGTTGCCGAGGAGGGAGCGGAGACGATCCAGCAGGCGACCGACGCGATGAACGCGGTTCGCGAGTCCTCCTCTGAGGTGACCGGCGCGATCCGCCAGCTGGGCGCCAAGTCCGAGCAGATCGGCGGGATCGTCGCGACGATCACCGGCATCGCCGAGCAGACCAACCTGCTCGCGCTCAACGCCGCGATCGAGGCGGCCCGCGCCGGCGAGCAGGGGCGCGGCTTCGCCGTCGTCGCCGAGGAAGTCCGCAAGCTCGCCGAGGAGTCGCAGCAGGCGGCGGCGTCGATCTCGGGCCTGATCGCCGAGATCCAGTCCGAGACCGGGCGTGCCGTGGACGTCGTCGAGGACGGCGCGCGCCAGACGCAGCACGGCGCCGAGACGGTCGAGCAGGCCGGGGCCGCGTTCACGCGCATCGGGTCGAGCGTCGAGGACATGAACACGCGCATCGAGCAGATCGCGATGGCGGTCGGCGAGATCGCCGAGCGCGCCTCCCACATGGACGAGAACATGTCCGAGGTCGTCGCCGTCGCCGAGCAGTCCTCGGCCTCGACCGAGCAGGTCTCCGCCTCGACGCAGCAGACGAGCGCCTCCACCCAGCAGATCGCCGCCTCTGCGCAGGAGCTCGCCCGCACGGCCGAGGAGCTCGAGCGGCTCGTCGGGCAGTTCACGCTGGCCTAGCGTCGGCGGGGGACGCAGCTCGCAGCCGGCGGCGGGGGCCGCCGGCTGCGGCTGCGGGCACTGGGGTGCTAGGCGGCCTCGTGCTCTTCCTCGTGGTCGTGCTCGATCCGCTGCCACTCCCCGAACGGGTCGTCAAGCAGCGTCCAGCCCGAGGGCCCGACGGCCAGCTCGGCCTCCGTCAACAGGCACGTTGAGAGGTCGGCCTCGATCGCCTCCCGGTCGAGGCCGGTGCCGATGAAGACGAGCTCCTGGCGGCGGTCGCCCCACGGCTCCTGCCACAGGTCGGCAGCGATCTCGACCAGCTCTGGCGACGCGGCCAGCTCCTCGGGCCCGAACGCGGCGAGCCAGTCGCCCGCGGCGCCAACGGTCAGCACCTTGCCGGCCTGCGACCACTCGCCGGCGATGTCGTGGCGGGTTGCCAGCCAGAAGAAGCCCTTCGCCCGCAGCACCCCGTCCCACGACGCGTTCAACCGCTCCCACAAGCGCTGCGGATGGAACGGGACGCGCGCGCGGAAGGCGAACGACGAGATGCCGTACTCCTCCATCTCGGGCTGCTCCTCGCCGCGCGCGACCTGCAGCCAGCCCGCCGCCTGCTCGGCGCGGTCTGGGTCGAACAAGCCGGTGTCGAGGATCTGGTCGAGCGGGACCTCGGCGTTGCGGGCGCGCACGATCCGCGCGGAGGGGTTGAGCGCGTGGACGACCGCCTCGATCCGCTCGAGCGTCTGCTCGTCGGCGAGGTCGGACTTGTTGACGACGGCGACGTCGCAGAACTCGACCTGGTCGACGAGCAGGTCGACGATCGCGCGCTCGTCCTCGTCGCCGAGGCCGATCCCGCGCTGGCTGAGGTCGTCGACCGTGTCGCACTCCTCCAGGAAGGTCGAGGCGTCGATCACGGTGACCATCGTGTCCAGGAGCGCGACGTCGCCAAGGGTCTCGCCCGCTTCGTCGGCGAAGGTGAAGGTCTCGGCGACTGGCATCGGCTCAGAGATCCCGCTCGACTCGATCAGCACGTGGTCGAAGCGGCCCTCTTTCGCCAGCCGCGCGACCTCGACGAGCAGGTCTTCGCGCAGCGTGCAGCAGATGCAGCCGTTCGACATCTCGACAAGGCGCTCGGCGACGTGGTCGATCGCGGCGTCGCCGCGCTGCTCCTCCCCGGCATGAGCGAGGACGGCTCGCGCTTATCCCGCGGCGCCGCTCGCGGGGCGGACGTTCACCGCGATCCGGCCCGGCACGGCGAGGATCGCCAACGCCGCGAGCAGGACGAGCGCGAAGATCGCGGCGGCAGTCCCGATCGCCGGCGCATAGAAGACCGGGAAGCCGGTCACGGCGCGCAGCGTGCGGTCGAGCAAGACCTGCCCGCCGAGGCCGAAGAGCGCGCCTATCAGGCAGCCGCCGCCGAGCAGCACCGCGCTCTCCAACAGCAGCCCGCGCCACAGCTCGCCCTCCGTGAAGCCGTCGACCTTCAGGCTGCCCAGCGACGGCCGCCGCTGCCAGACCACCCCGCCCATCGCGATCGCCATCGCCAAGATCGCCGCGACGAGGACCAAGGCCAAGATCTGCGAGAGCCGCTGGAGGCCTTGGCGGGAGGCGGCGTAGTGGACGTCCATCCGCTCGGCGCGCGTCTCGACGGCGGCGGAGGTGGTGGCGAGCGCCGCGTCAACGCCCCGCTTGACCGCCGCGGGCGACGCTCCCGGTGTCGTGTCGATCAGCAGCGCGCTCGGCTCCTCGCTCCCCCATGCCCGCGCGTAGTCGTCGGCATTGAGGATCATCGCGCCTGGCGCCCAGCCGATGTTCGTCGTCAGCGCCGCGACGCGCAACGTCGTCGGGACCGGCGTCGGCAGCGCGACGCGGTCGCCGACGCCGACGTGCAAATCGTCTGCGACCGCCTGCGACAGCGCGACCCAGCCGCCGTCGCGGATCCGTCTCGTCGCGGTCGCGACGTCGCCCGCGACGAGCTGGCTTGCCGGCAGCGGCACGCGCGCGTCGCGCGGCGGGGCGAGCACCCACAGCCGCCGCGCCCCGACGTCGAGGAAGCCAGCACGGCCGGGTCTGACCGCGGCGACGCCAGCGACCTGCTCGACCCGCTCCAGCGTCCCGGCCGCGACGTGGAAGGGCGTCGTCCCGAAGGCGTTCGGCACGCCGGGGAAGCTGACGAACAGGTCGGCGTCGGCGTCTATCCCGCGCACGGAGGCGTCGAGCCCGCGCTGCAGGTCGGCGTGGGCGCCGCCGATCGCGACCGACGCGAAGACCGCGACGGCGCCGGTCGCCGCGAGCGAGAACATGCGCGTGCGCGAGGCGCGCGAGCGCAGCTCCATCGCCGCGATCGCTGGGATCGCGCTGCGCACGAAACGCCCGAGCCAAGCGAGCCCTTCGATCCCGAGGTAGAGCAGCACGGGCAGCAGAAGCAGCAGCGCGACGGTCAGCAGCGCCATCCCGCCGAGCGCCGCGGAAGGCGCGAGCAGCAGCACGAGCGTGCAGACGATCAGGCAGCTGGCACCGCCGACGACGAGCGCCGCAGCGGTGCGGCGCGGGTCGCGAAGTCGCGCGTGCTGGGCGGGGCGGCGGGCGAAGATCTCGCGGATCGGCGCGAGCACGGCGGCGCCCGCGGCGAGCACGCCGGCGACGGCCGGGATCGCGATTGACGACCAGGCGACGACCCGCTCGGAGCCGATCGGAAAGGCCCACGCGAGGTAGCCCGGCACGCTCGTGAAGAGGTGGCGCGAGAGCTGGTCGCCGACGAGCAGGCCGAGCGCGGCGCCCGCGGCGCCGAGCACCAGCGCGTCGAAGGCCATCACCTCGGCGACGACCGCGGGCGTGTGGCCGCAGATCCGCAGGTCGGCGATGAAGCGCCGCCGCTGTGGGACGGTCAGCAGCACCGCGCTGACAGCGAAGAGGAAGCCGACGAGGGCGGCGAAGACGCTGAACAGCGCGGTCGACTGGTTGGTCGGCAGCGCGGCTTGGGCGAAGACCTTCCCGTCGTGCTCGCCCGGCAGCACGTCGAGGCGGCCGGCGGCGAGCCGTTGCAGGCCCGCTCTGACGCGCGCGTCCTGACCGGGTCTCGGCTGCACGAAGATCCGCGTCACGCGGTTGGGCAGGGCAGTCAGCTGCTGGACGTAGGCGAGCGGCGCGAGTGCAACAGGGCTGTTGACGAGGCTGCCGATCTCGTCATCGCTCAGCTGCGCGCCGACGGTCGTCGGGAAGGTCGCCGCGCCGGTGACGATTCGCACCCGGCTCGCGACGCCGGCGCCGACCTCGCGTGCGATCGGCGCCGGCAGCGCGATCGCCTGCTGCTTCGCGAGCTCGCTGCTCGACAGCGATTGCAGCAGCGATCCGCCGAGCGCGACGAAGCGGGGATCGCCGCCGAGCAGCAGAACCGGGGCGCTGCCGTCGGGCCCGCGCACGATCGCGCGTTCCTCGAGGATCGGCGCGGCGTCCTTGACGCCCGGCAGCGCGCGGACTTGTGGCAGCAGCGCCGCGTCGAGCCCGTCGGGGCTGCGCCCGGCCAGCTGCAGCCGCGCCTGCCCGACGATCCCGCTCGTCAGCTGGTTGACCGACCCGTTCAAGCTCGAGCTCGCGACGAGCGCCGCGAACATCAGCGCCACCCCGACCGCGATCCCGACCAGCGCCAGCGACTCGTGCACGAGCCGCTGCCGCAGGCGGATGCGGTAGAGGTGGATGACGTTCGCGAGGCGCACGCCGCTCAGGCCGGGCCGGCGGCCGTCGCCGCGCCGGCGGGGCCTGGCCCTGCGCCCAGCGAGGCGGCGCCCTCGGCGGCGGCGCCGCTCGCCCCCAGCCCCGGCGCAGGGCCTGGCCCTGCGCCCAGCGCGGCGGCGCCCTCGGCGGCGGCACCGCTCGCCCCCAGCCCCGGCGCCTCGTCATGCAGCCGCCCGTCGCGCAGCGTGTGCACGCGGGTCGCATAGGCGGCGGCCTGAGGATCGTGCGTGACGAGCAGCATCGCGACGCCGTGCTCGCGACAGAGCGTGGTCAGCAGCGTCAGCACCTCGCGGCTGCGCTCGCTGTCGAGGCTGCCGGTCGGCTCGTCGGCGAGCACGAGGCGCGGTCTCGTCGACAGCGCCCGTGCGATCAGCACGCGCTGGCGCTCGCCGATCGAGAGGTCTTCCGCGCGCTGGTGCAGCCGGGCGCCGAGGCCAAGCGAGTCGAGCAGCGGCGCGACCTGCCGCCGCGCCTGGCGCCAGCCGACGCGCGCGTCGAGCAGCTTGAGGATCGCGTTGTCGAGCGCCGAGGCGCCCTCGAGCATGTCGAGCTGCTGGCGCACGAAGCCGAGCTCGAGCCGGCGATAGCGGGCGGCCTCGCGGCGCGACAGCCGGGCG
>DASYEC010000005.1:0-91518 GCA_036499225.1 Conexibacter sp. | reverse complement strand
ACCAGCTCGAAGCGCTGTCGCGCAAGCTCGAGGAGCGCAGCACGAAGTCGCGCCGCACGGAGTCGGTCGACCGCCTGATACAGAGCGCCGACAAGGCCCGCCGCGCTGTCAACAGAGCGCTGAGCTAAGCGATTCCCCTTCGCAGCGGCCGCCCAGCGCGGCCGCTGCCCGTGCGCGCAGCGGCCGCCCAGCGCGGCCGCTGCTCGTGCGCGGCGCCGCTTGAGCGCCGCGCCGAGCGCGTCTACGCCGGCGGTGACGACAAGCTGCTCGCAGGCAGGAGCCGGCGGGTCGCGAACGGCGCCCGCACCTCGAAGCGCACGGTGCCAGTTGCAGCCATCGGTCAACGGTGGCGTTGATTGCGATGACTCGCTCATCGACTGCACGCTCGCGTCGCGCGGCTCAGCGGCCGAGCCGCAGCAATGGCACGGACGGTGTGCGGTCTAGCCAGCAAGCCGGAGGTCGGCGACGAGCACGCCAAGGTCGAGCTGCTCGCCGGTCAGCTCGCGGAGCAGCTCCTCACCGCTGAGCCGCTGGCCCTCGGCCCACAGCTGGCGCAACGCCGCGCCCGCTGCGGGCGAGGCGAACCACGCCGGCCCGAAGCGCTGGACCAGCCACCGCCGCAGATGGGTCTCCAACGTCCACGCGCGCAAGTAGGCGGCGACGTAGAAGCCGTCGTCCATGTCGGCGAGATGGCTCTCGCGCGGCCACGCCACCCCGGTCGCGCGCGACAGCTCGCTGGCGTAGAGGTCGGCGAGGCCGGCGCGCGCCTCGCCCGACACATGCACCACCAGCTCATACGCGAGCTTGGCGCAGTAGCGGCGCAGGTAGAGGAGGCGGGAGGCGCGCGCGTGGGCGGCGAGGGCGCCGTCGGGATCGTCGACGCCGAGACGGTCGCGCAGCCAGACGGGGTTTTCGGTGAGGCGGTCGAAGAGGAAGGCGAACGCCTCGGTGACGGCGTTGTCGCCGAGATGGCGGTACTCGAACGCGAGCGCGGGATCGACATGCGCGAAGTGCTGCGCATGGCCGCTCTCGTGCAGCAGGGCGACGTAGTCGTCGCGTCCGCCGACCGGCGCGACGACGAGCCGCACGTCCTGCGGGGTGCGGACCGCGACGCAGAAGGCGCGCGGCGACTTGCGCGGCCGTGGCTCGACGTCGAGCAGCACGCGCCCGCCGGCTCTCGCGTCGAGGCCCATGCCGGCGAGCGTCGTGCGCAGCGCGTCGAGCAGCCGCGGCGCCGGGAAGGCGCCGTCCTGCTCGGGCGCGCGAAAGAACCAGGGCAGGTCGGCGCGCGTCAGCTCGTCGAGCCCGACGCCGACGGTCGCGCGCAGAGGTCCGTCGAGCACAGCGGCGTAGGCGTCGTCGGTCGCGCGCAGGAAGCCGTCGGCCTCGCGCGCGAGTCGGTCGAGGTCGAAGCCCTTCAGCTCGGCGCACATCGCGCGGTAACTCTCCCAGCCGAGCTCGCGCGCGAGCTCGTGCGTCCGCTCGAGGACCGCGCCGTGCAGCGGGTTGAGCTCCACGGCAGTCAGCTCCAGCCGCGCCGCTTCGATCTCCGCCCGCCGCGCGCGCTCGGGCTCGTTGGACTGCGCGACCGCCGACTCGCGAAAGCCGAGCGCCTGCCCGCCGACGTCGAGCCGCAGCCCCGACTCCCGCAGCGCCAGCTCCTCCGCCTCGTGGGCCGTCGCCAGCCCGATGCATCCCTCGACCGCGAAGTCGAGCAGCATCCGCAGCCGCCGCGCCTCGTCGACAGCGCCGCCCGCGCCCCAGCCTCCGCCCGCGCCCCAGCCTCCGCCCGCGCCCCAGCCGCCGCCCGCGCCCCAGCCGCCGCCCGCGGCCCGGCCGCCGCCCGCGCCGCAGTCGCCGCCCCCGCCGCCCCCGCGCGCGCCTGCCGCAGCCCCCAGCTCCCGCAGCCGCCCCACCGCGTCGAACGAGAAGAGGGAGCTGTGCCGGGCGTAGATCGCGTCGACCTCGAACTCCTCCCGCAGGCCCGCGTAGTGGTCGTAATAGGCCTCGCCGATCTCGGCGAGAAACCGCTCTGCTTGGCGGCGATACGCATCGAGGTCCATGACCCTGCCATCCTAAGCGGCTCGATGAGCACGCCTCCCACCACACCCCGCAAGCAGCGCCCGGCCCGTTTCGCCGAGCTGGACGTCACGATCGACGACCTCGCGTTCGGCGGCAACGGCGTTGCGCGGCACGAGGGGTACGTGCTGTTCGTGCAGGGCGCGATCCCCGGCGACCGCGTCCGCGTGAAGGTGACGAAGACCAAGCGCGACTACGGCGAGGCGATCGTCAGCGAGGTGCTGCAGGCCAGCCCCGACCGGATCGAGCCGCTCGCCAAGCATCCCGGCGCGCCGTGGCAGATCCTGCCGTACGAGATGCAGCTCGCAATCAAGGAGCGCCAGGTCGACGACGCGCTGCGCCGCCTTGGCAAGCTCGGCGGCTTCGAGCTCGAGCCGATCGTCCCGGCAGTCGAGACGTGGCGCTACCGCAACAAGCTCGAGTACTCGTTCGGGACCGAGGGGACGGCCGAGAGAGGCGAGCTGATCTTCGGCTTCCACGCGCCCGGCGAGTGGGACAGAATCGTTCAGATCGACGACTGCCTGCTCGCCTCCGAGCGTGGCAACAAGGTCCGCGACCAGGTGCTCACGTTCTGCCGCGAGCAGGGTCTGACCGCGTATGACCGTCGCACCCAGCGCGGCTTCCTGCGCAACTGCGTCGTGCGCGAGGGGCGCCGCACGGGCCAGGTCCAGGTCCGCCTCGTGACGATGCCGGGCAGACTCGACGAGCAGGCGTTCGCCGACGCGATCGACTGCGACGGCCTGCTGTGGACCCAGTACGACGGCCTTGGCGAGACGACGACGAGCGGCCTGACGACGCTCATCTCGGGCACCGACTACCTCGAGGAAGAGCTCAACGGGATGACGTTCCGCGTCTCCCCGCACGCCTTCTTCCAGGTCAACACCGAGATGGCCGAGAAGCTCTACGCGCTCGGCACCGAGTACGCCTCGCTGGCGGGCTTCGAACGGCTCTACGACCTCTACTGCGGCATCGGCACGATCGGCCTGACGATGGCGCCGCGCGCCGGCGAGCTGTGGGGCTTGGAGATCGTCGAGCCGGCGATCGCCGACGCGATCGCGAACGCGAGGCTCAACGAGATCGACAACGCCCGCTTCTTCGCCGGCGACGTCCGCACCGCGCTGAGAGAGCTCGTCGCGAAGGCCGGCTCGCCGGACGTGGTCGTCGTCGACCCGCCGCGCGCCGGCCTCTCGCAAAAGGTCGTCAGACGGATCATCGACGCCTCGCCCAAGCGCGTCGTCTACATCTCCTGCAACCCGACGACGCTCGCGCCGAACGCCGCCCAGCTCGTCGAGGCCGGCTACGTCCTGCGCCGCGTGCGCCCGGTCGACATGTTCCCGCAGACGCCGCACATCGAGTGCGTCGCGCTGCTCGAGCGCGCCTGACGCCCCACCGCCTCGGCCGCGCTCATCTGACGCTGGGCGAACCGCCCCTGCGCGGCCGGGGCCCCGGGACCGGGACAGAGGGCGCGCGGTAGTGAGCGACCCGCTTGATCAGGCGTCAACGGTCGTGGCGACTCCAGCCGACGTTCGGGCGTAACGACGCCGACCAGGAGCTCAGCAGCATCGGGGTCGACCTGCTGATGGGCCTCCTTGAGCGGGTCTCCAACCCCACGCTGTGCGGTGACGCGCTCGCGGCCGACGGCACCCGCGACGCGGAGTCGTTGATCGGCTCGGTCACGACGGCCGCTGGCCCTGGTGCGCCGCCGCTTTACCCTGCCGCAGCGCGGCGTGGCGGCTTTGTCGTCGTTGCGGAGATCTCCGGCCGGGTGAGCCCGCGCGCGCCCCCAACGGCCGACGATTAGCTGAACCGCCTGCTCGCCGGTTGCGACTGACGACCACGAGCGCGGCGGGAGGCCGATCAGTCAAACCAGCATAACCTTCGGCGGTAGCGCGACAGCCATTTCGAGCAGGTGCGGCCGGTCACTCCGGCCAGTTGCGCAGCCTCTGCGGTCGGCGCCTGCTCGATCCCTGGCCCCGGACCATCGTCTCGCGCCCCGGGCGCAGTGGGGCGTTAGCGCGCACACGTCATCCGGTGTCCTCCTTGGCGGTGGCGGCCACGAGGACCACCACCCTCCAGGGAGGATCGGAGGAGCAACCCGTCGCGAGCTACACCTAGGCTACCTGCAGCGCCAGGTTGTTGTTGACAATCAGGGTGTTGTTCCCGCCCGAGGACGGGAGCTTGAGTTTGGCGTCGATGATTGTGTTGAAGAGTCCGAGGCCGAGACCGCAGAGGGACGCACCTGGAATCGAGAACGAGTTGTCAACGTTGCGGTTGCCAGACAGGACCTCAGTGCCCGGGGCGGGGGAGGAGTCCGTTCCGACCACACCCGAGATCGATCTGTTTGGGGGCGGTGGAGCGGTGCTCCCCACGATCAGCGTCACCCAGGCGGGGTCGCTGTCGGTGCCGATGCGGCACGCCGGGCCAATCAACGGGTTCGAGAGCGTCAGCTTGAGCGGCATTCTCACCGTCAGGGTCGTCGGATCAACTCTGAGCGAGCTGGCCGGCCCAGCGAGCTGAGCCGTCGCCTCGACGTCGTTGAGCGAGATCGGGAGGTCGATCCCGAGGATGCCGCCGGGAACCTCAACAGGCTTCGCGAAGAAGCCGTTAGTCCCGCTCGGCGGGACAAATCTAGCGCCGCCTGCGCCGTCATCTCCGATGCCGCCGCGAATCTCGATCGAGGCGCCGAGCGGAACCGTAAACCCCTTTATCGTCATGCTCCCGGTCGTCGACTGAATGTCGAGACAGTAGATCGATTGTGATCGTGGGCAGCCGCTGAAATTAGGAAATGCGGCTGACGCGGAGGAGGAGAGCGACAGCGTTCCCACCGCCATCACAGCAACCATCGCCCCGACAAGACGATTCTTTCGCCTCATATGTACTGCCTTTCTCGTCGTCCGAGTAACAAAGAGTGCCTCGCGACTTCACTTATGCGCGTGAGTGATCGTGCGCGCGCTGACGCGCTCGCTTGGTCCGGACCCCGATGAACCGCGAAGCAGAGTCACAATATGCGCCAGAAAGAGCGGTTGTCAAGTCGTGCTTTTGGGGCGCGCTTGCAGCGGAGTCGTCAGGATCGCGCCTACGACGGCATGAGCGGCGCGGGTCTGGCGGCTGCCATGGCTTCGCTGAAAGCACTAAGCCAAAGGACGGCGTGTTGCTCGATTGTTTGGCGTGCGGCCCATTTCGAAGCTCGCCGCGCGAGCTTGCGACGACCTCGGGCGTCGACTACCAGCCGACTGAGCTCTGAAAACCATTCACCGTCGGCGACGAGTCGCCCACCTTCTCGCTCACCGAGCGATTCATACGGCGTCACGGGCGACGCGAGCCACGCCAGTCCCGCTGCGGCGTACTCCTTTACCTTCACGTTCGAGCGAGCGCGATTCCAAGGTATGTCGACGAGGGGCGCGATGCCGATGTCGCACGTCCCGAGGCCACGCGCGAGGTTCTCATGATCGACGCCGCGCATACGGCGATAGCGGACGCTGTCAATGCCTAAACCCAGGCCAATGCTGAGAAGCTGGACATCGGCGTGAACGTCGAGGAGCCGCTCGAGCGTTCGCTGCAATCTCAGTCGCTGATGGTCGATCTGATGCTCGAGCCCGGCGACCCATACCACTACGATCCCAGAGTGGGAGGAGCGCGCCACCTGGCAAAAGTGGCGTGGAAGATAATTCTCCAACACGTGGACGTTCCGTGCCCCCATCGCTCGATACTTCTCGGCGAGGTAGCCGCTCGGCGTCGTGACGACATGTGCGTCCTTCGCCATTGTGTCAACGCCTCGCTCCACATCTCGAAGCGCAACGCTTCCGAACCGGGCATGGTGCGCCGATCCTCTGGGAATGGCGCCTATGTCGTCGTCGTTGTCCCACACGACTCCGACGGAGGCTGCTCGTGCCTGCGCGGTGAGAACCCGAGCGTCTGGACCGACGTAGCGGTGGATGAGGACGACGTCCGGCTTTCTTCGATGGCGAAAACTCTGCAACACCTGGCGAGGGGTGGCGAACTCGATGACGTGTCCACGGCGTCGAAGCTCTTCCATCGGCAACACAGCGCGGTATTGCGCGTTCACCGTCTCGAGGTCCGCGACGACGGCGATGTGCATCGAACGTCGGGGGATCTCGTTAGGCATGAAGCCTGGATTTCGCGATGGAAGCGGCGTGCTCGAAGACCTCGTGCCAACGATGCGCGTTCCGGCTCACTGTTTCGGCCTTCACCCACTTCCGACAACGCTTCGCCAAACGGCGGCGCCTCCGCTCGTCGTCGACGAGCGCAAAGATCGAATCGAGCCATTCGTCGTCTTTGACCAGGCGACCGCCCTCCGCTTGGCCGAGGCGTGCGTACGGGCCTATCGGAGATGCAAGCCACGGAACCCCGACCGCGGCATATTCCTTAACCTTGATGTTGGATCGCGCGCGATTGAACGGGACGTCGATCAGCGGCGCGATCCCGATGTCAAACTCAGCGATCCCTGGGGCCAGGTCCGTCATCCACCGGAGCATGTCGATATGCTTATATCGCTCAGACTGGAGTCCAAGTCCGAGTCCTATACTGGTGATGCTGACGTTCGGCCGCTCCGCCAGGAGTCGTCGAAACGTGCTCTCCAATCCGAGGCCTTCGTAGTCGGCTTTGTGTTCCTTCCCGGCGAGCCAGCCGACCACCACGCCGGAATGCGGGCGCGAGTGGCAGCGGAGGTAGTGGTCCGCCACATAGTTCTCGAGAACGCGCACGTCCCGGGCGCCCAAACGTGTGTACTGGTCGGCGAGGTGGACGCTGGGAGTCGTCACCACGTCAGCAAGTTGCACGATCTCGCGGATGGCTCGAGCCGTACGCATGGCGTTGAGTCCAGACGCCTTCTCGCGGTGCAGCCGGTTTCCTCTTGGAGTCGTGGACTCGTCGTCGTCGTTGTCCCAGACGATCCCGATGCCGCTTGCGCGGAGGCGTGCTACGAGCTGGCGGACCTCGTCATCGGCATAACGGTGGATGTGAACGACGTCAGACGCAAACAGGTCGGACTCGCGATATCGAGGACCGTCGATTCTGTTGACGGTGATCGTGTGGCCCTCCCGCTCGAGCGCCATCAGCGGCTGATAAGAGCGGTAGTTGCAGTTGACAAGTCTTGGGTGGCTGATCGTCGTTATCCGCATTTCAGAAAATTGAGATTGGCCCGCCGGTAGCGAAACTGGCACGTGGCAACAGCCCTGCGACTATAAGCTGAACGAAGGTTCATAGCAACCTCGGTGATGGCTCAGGGCGCCTGTTCGGGCTGAGGGCGGGGCGGTCATCTGGTCCAGCTACGGGCGCCGTCGACCTTGACACGAGAAAACTGAGTGTCTATAGTGGAAACTCAGTGCATCACATCTCGATGCGCTGCTTCATGGCCGACTCGTGGCGTCGAGCAAGGGGGGTGGCGATGCGACCGTGGGTCGCATGCTTTGGAATGGCCATGGCCTAATGATCAAAAAGGAAGGAACAAATGATGCGTTCACTTCGAACCTTGCTCCTCGGCGTCGCCTCTGTCCTGGCGTTCTTCGCTTTTAGTTCGTCTGCGATGGCCGCGCTGAGCATCCTACCCGTGACGACGAGAGCGACGGCAAGCGGTGCCACGAGCCTCATAGAGAGCACCGGAACGACGACACAGATCACGTGCGGCAGCTCGAGCATCACCGACGCGATCGCGGCGGACGGCTCGAGCGTCATCTCGACCGGTGGGGCCCTCTTCAGCAGTTGTACGCTCGGTATCGCCGTGACGCAGACGGCGAACTGGACGAACCAGATCACGGCGCTACTAACTGGCGGCCAGATAACCGGTATCGGCATCGTGTTTACCGTCCCAACCGATGGCGTTCACCTGAAGGCGGCCCTCGGTTGCGAGTTCTACCTTGGTGGAACGCAGTCGGCGCTAATACCGACCACGGCAACGACGCCGCCGGCGCTAGTCACAGTCAACGGCATATCGGCCGCACAGTTCGGTAGCACGCTAGGCCTGAGAGTCACCAGAGTCGTGACGAACACGCTGTGCCCGGCTGTTGCGCTCGGCGACCTCTCGCGGTTCGCGGCCAATTACAGCCTGAGCCCGGCTGTGAGCGGGACGCTACTCTAATAAGGTTTGCCTGCCCGGCTGACGCGGGTCAGGTGACGGAGCAGCGCACAATCGCTGCAGCTTGGCGGCGGGCGGGGGCCTTTGGCTCCTGCCCGCTGTGCGTTGGCGCCATGTCAGGTAAACGCCTGCGACAAACAAAGACGTGGGCGTGGGCGATGACCTGATCATCCAAGGAAGGGGAAAACGATGAGTTCACTTCGGACGGTTTTCGTAGCGTCGCCTCGCTACTGGTGTTCTTCGGTTTTAGTTGTCTGCGAGTCTGCGTTAAGCGTCCTACCGGTGACGACGAGATTAACCGCAATCGGTGCCATGGGCCGCATATAGACTACCGGCACGACACCGCGGATCACATGGGACTGGTCGAGCGTCGGTGGCGTGATTGGGGCGGGCGGCTTGAGCGTCACGACGGCGCCCGCCAGGTCGCATTTCTCTAGTTGTGCGCTCGGATTCACCGTGACGCAGACGGCGAACTTGACGAACCAGATTACGTTGCGAGCAGATGACTCCGGCAACACAGCCCGTGTCGGAATTGTGTTTTGCCATTCCGATAGATGACGTCCACCTTCGAGCCGCTCTTGGCTGAGACTACTACCTCGGCGGCCCGCTGACCCGCACTAATTCCGATCGCGAGAACGGTGTCGCTGAATCTAGTCACAGTCTTCACCGTAACGCCTGCTCACTTCAGCACAGCACAAGGCCTGAGAGTCACGAGAATCGTGCTGAACGCGTTGTCCGGCTATTGCGTGAGGAGACCTCTAAAGGGTACAACATGAGTCCGGGCGTGAGCGGGACGCCAACCCGTAATGAGGGCTAGCCTCTTCCGTTGACGGCGCCGGGCGACGGATCGGCGCGAAATCGCTACGGGGCATTGGCAGGCGGCTGATTTGGCGCCGGCGCGCTGCGCGTTCGGACCACACCACGGATACGCGACGCCGTCTCGAAGGGGGTCGATCGGCATGCATGTCCCGTACGCCACGATTCCATTCCCCGATAGATCGACAGCCACAAAGTCGGGTCATCGCTTGACGTCGGCAAACATATCCGTTTATGATCTAGGCGCTGTCGTGGCGACCTGTCTTAGTTGTCGCGGCAGGAACGAGAGCGAGAGCGAGGAGGAGGTTGCATGCTTCGGCGAGGAGCCGTGGGCGCCTGCGCGGCGACTGTCGCGTGTCTCACCGTAGTTGCGCTTGGGGCGTCTGCTCCAGTGGCGACAGCGGCGAGCGGGCGAGGATACGAGATGGTGTCGCCCGTCGCGAAAGACGACGCCGACGTGTTGGTTACAGGTGTGGCGTCGGACGGGGCCTCGCTTAGCGCGACCCATCAGGCGGCGCCGGATGGACAGTCGCTCGCGTTCAGCTCCAGCGGCGGCTTTGCTGGCGCGGACTCGGCGACCCTGTATGGCTACTTCCTGTCGCGGCGCGGAGGGGATCCAGTCGATTGGCGCACTGCCAGTCTGAACTCGCCGCAGGGACCGTACACGTCATTGCGCGTCTACACGTTGTTCGCGAACTCGGCTGATCTCACGCACACGGTCTTCGGGAGCCGCGTGGCGCTCGCCCCCGGGGCGGTCGAGGGCGACGGCAACCTCTACATCAAGAACAACCTCACGGGCGACATCGTTCTGATCGCGCACGATCACAGCGCTCGCTTCCGGGCGTTGACCGATGGCACTGAGGGCAGTTTCGTCTACGGCGGCACCTCGGACTTCAGCCGAATCGTCTTCACCGTCGATGTGCCGCTCACGGCCGACGCGCCGACTGGGGTGCGCAACACCTACGAGTGGAGCGCGTCTGACGGGCTCCGTCTTGTGAACTACAACCCCGGAGGCTCGACGGTCGACCCGGCCGGCGGCGTCGCGGGCCGAGCTGACGGCTTGGCACACAGTCCTAACGTCATGTCGGCGGACGGGAGCCGCATCTTCTTCACGCGCTGGAGTGACAACGCGATCTTCATGCGGGTGGACGGCACCGAGTCGGTTCCGATCTCTGCGTCGCAGAGAACGGGCGACGATCCGACGGTTTCAGTGCCAGGTCAGTTCCAGGCCGCGAGCGCTGACGGAACCAAGGTCGTGTTCGCATCAGGCGCGAGACTGACAGACGGGTCTCGCGCGAATGGCTACGCCACCATGTACATGTACGACACGACAACGAGAAGGCTGAGTGACCTTGGCGCTCCCAACGACCCGTCGAACCTGAACGAGGCGAGAGCCGAGGTGTTGTTGGGGATGAGCCAGTCAGGCGACTACGTGTATTTTGCGGCGCAGGGTGACATCGCGCCAGGCGGTGTCGAGGGCCAGCGGAACATCTATGTGAATCACGATGGTGTGCTTTCGCATGTCGCAACGCTGGACGTCACGGCCGATCAGCCAGCTCAGCAGGCGCCATCCGTCAGCCCAGACGGCCGGTATTTCGCGTTCCTGTCGGTCACGCCGCTCCCCGGCTACGACAACGTCAGCCCAGCATGTCTGGCGAACCGCTCCGACAGTCGATGCGGCATGGTCTTCGTGTACGACGCGCTCAGACAAGACGTGACGTGCGTGTCGTGTATTGCCGACGGCACACAGGGGCGCGGAACCGCGATCGTCGGCGGCCAAGCGGGGAGCGTAGCTCCGGTCGCGAGCGACTATTACGCCCGGGCAGCGATCGACAGCGGCGTCTTCTTCGATACGCCTGACGCGTTAGTCCCCGGAGACACGAACAACAGGTACGACGTCTACGAGTACAGCGACGGCGCGGTCGAGTTGATCTCGCCGGGAGACAGAAACTTCGAAGCGCATTTCGTCGATACCGGTGAGTCCGGCGGTGATGTCTTCTTCAGCACCCGCCAGCAACTGGTGAGCCAGGACGTTGATGGCAACACAGACGTGTACGACGCGCGCGTTGGCGGGGGCATCGGCTCCCAAAACCCGCCGTCGCAGCGTGATGCGTGCACGGGCGTCGACTGCCGAACGCTGGGCCCGGCGAACCCTATGTTGCCCAACGTTGTCACCGGGTCCACGTTCGATGCGCGGCAGCCCAACGACGACACGAAACAGCCGAGAACGGCGCCCGGAGCGGCACGCGTCACGAGACGCCGACTTGGGGCCAACGGGCTGGTGGTCTGGGTGAAGGTTCCAGCGGCCGGCAGCGTCAGGGTGGCAGCGAGATTGCTGAGCCCCACACGAATCGCAGCGAGAAAGCCCGGGACCATCCGCGTGCTCGTGCGCTTCAACAGAGCCGGCACGAGAGCGCTGAAGCGGAGACATCGAATCAATGTGAAGGCGAAGGTGACCTACAAGCCCGCCACGGGGGCCTCGTCGATAAGAACGGTGTCCGCGAGCCTGAGGACCAAGCGATGAACGCCATGCATCAACCGCACACAGTTGAGCAGTCGACTTGGGAGGCGAGCCGTGCCACGAGCCAGCGACGGTTCGTCGGGCTGCGCGCAAGGCTCACGATGAGATCGATCGTGTTTTGCAGCGTGTTAGCGGTCGCCGTGATCGTTCTCTCGTCGACCACGAGCTCGGCGTTCTCGATTGTGAGATTCGACGGTCAGGCAAGCACGCCTCAGGGCGCGCCCGTGACGCAGGCGGGGGCCCATGCCGACGTTTCAATGGATCTCCAAACGAGTACGACGACGGACGCGGACGGCATGCCAGTTCCTGACGGCACGGTCCGTGACATCTCGGTGAACCTTCCGGTCGGCCTGCTGGGCGATCCGACCACTACGCCGAAATGCACAGCTGAGCAACTCGGCGCGGGGTTCGCCGGTACGTGCCCGGACTCGACGCAAGTTGGCGTCGCGACTGTGCATACATCCTCAAGCGGGGACTTCCCCGTCGCCATCTACAACCTCGTCCCGCCCCCGAACATGCCCGCGCAATTCGGCTTTAACCTCTACCAGAACGTCGTGCATCTCAATGCGCGTCTTCGAGGCCGCGGCGATGGCTATGGATTGGCGATCGACATCGACAATATCGCTCAAGCGTTGCCGGTCATTGGAGCGCAGGTGACGCTCTGGGGCGTCCCCGCTGATCCATCACACGATGCGATGCGAGGCAGCCTGCTCGCGGGCGGACTGTGCAACGACGGCGGGTCCATGCCCTGCCCCGCTCACGCACCGCGGACGCCGTTCATCACGCTTCCAAGCGACTGCGCCGCGGGTCCGCTGACGAGCACCGTTTCAACGTACTCGTGGCAGAACCCGAGCGACGTCCAGACCGGTGCATTTGTCTCGCATCTGCCCGACGGGACGCCTGCCGGCGCCGATAGATGCGAGAAGCTCAGATTTGAGCCGAGCATCGAAGTCCAACCGGATCGGGCCGCGGCCGGTAAGCCGTCTGGGCTGCTCGTCCGCATCCGCGTCCCGCAAGACGACAACCCCGACGGGCTCGCGGTGCCTCCGCTGCGCAAGGCCGTGGTCACCCTTCCGAAGGGCGTCGTGGTCTCGCCATCTGGCGCGCGCGGTCTTCAAGCCTGCGCGCCCAGCCAGATCGAGCTCGACGACGTGACCGAGCCCACCTGTCCTGCGGCGTCGAACCTCGGACATATCGTTATTGATACGCCGTTGTTGGCAGATCCGCTCCAAGGATCGATCTACCTCGCGAAGCAGACCGACAACCCCTTTGGAACGACCCTCGCGCTTTACCTCGTGGCGAGAGGGCCGGGGGTTGTCCTGAAGCTCCCCGGCAAGGTTGAGCCCGATCCGGTGACGGGTCAGGTCGTGACGACGTTCGACAACAACCCTCAACTCCCGTTCTCCCAGTTCGACTTGCGGTTTGACGGCGGCGACACTGCCGCGCTGTCGATGCCGGTCGACTGCGGCCCCAAGACGACGACGGCCGAGCTCACCCCGTGGAGCAGCAGTGCCCCGGTCGTGGTCAGCGACACGTTCCACGTCTCGGCCGACGGAAGCGGAGCACCGTGTGGGAACCGCGGATTCTCGCCCAGCTTCAACGCGGGAACCACGAGCTTGGCTGCGGGCGGCGACGCGACGTTTTCGCTCACGTTCTCGCGCGACGACGCTGAGCAAGAGCTGAGCGACATAGCAATCGACATGCCTCCGGGCCTGCTCGGGCGCATCGCGAGCGTTCCTCTCTGCCCGGATGCCCTGGCGGCGACAGGAGCCTGCGACGGGTCATCGCAGATCGGGAGCGTGACGACGGCAGCCGGCCCCGGCGACCAGCCGTACTACCTCCCCGGGAAGGCGTTTATCACCGGGGCATACAAGGGGGCGCCGTTCGGGCTCTCGATCGTCGTGCCTGCGGTGGCCGGACCGTTCGACCTCGGAACTGTCGTTGTGCGAGCGGCTCTGTCTGTGGACCGCTCCACGGCGGCGCTGCACGTGCAGTCAGACTCGATGCCGACGATCTTGCAGGGCATCCCATTGCAGGTTCGGACGGTGAGCATCAACATCGACCGCCCCGGGTTCATGTTCAATCCCAGCAACTGCTCGAGCATGCGGGTCAGCGGAAGCATCGCGTCGACGAGCGGGACCGTGCGGAACGTCGACAACCACTTTCAGGTGGCGGGGTGTGCGGCATTGCCGTTCTCGCCGAGAATGACATTGCGGGCCGGCTCGAGAGGGCACACCAAGAAGGGTGTGACGACGCCGTTGAGCGTGACGTTGTCGATGACCAACGGCCAGGCGAACAACAGAGTGGTGGACGTCGATCTGCCGAGAACGTTGAACGCCGAGCTCAATGTCGTGAACGTCAGAAACTCCTGCTCGCCGGCGCAGTACCAGGCGGACGCGTGTCCCGTCCAGGTCGGCACGGCGACAGCGATCACGCCGCTGTTGAGAGACCCGCTGGTCGGGAGAATCTTCTTGGTCAGAAACGGGCGGAGCCTGCCGGACATGATGGTGAGACTGCGTGGTCAGGGTGATGCCAGCCTGGTCGACATCGACCTGGCGGGCAAGATCACGATCCCGAAGGACCTGACGGTCCGCACGACGTTCGACGCGGTGCCGGACGTTCCGATCACGTCGTTCAGACTCGACCTCGTGTCCGGCAGAAACGCGCCGGTGGGCACGGTCAGAAACCTCTGCGACGCCAGTGTCAGAAAGGCGTCGGTCGCCAAACTCGCGTTCACCGCGCAGAGCGGCAAGAAGGTCACCCGCAACCAGACGGTGACGGTCGCTGGCTGCGGGAAGGCCGCGTCGCACAGAAGAGCGGCGAGAAAGCACAAGAGAAGCGGCAAGAAGTCGCACAGAGCGACGAAGAAGGGGTCGAGAAAAGCGGCCAAGAAGCACGCAAGAAGCTGACGCAGCTTCAGCGATCAAGTGGTAAGGAGGGGCGGCGCCGCGAGGCGCCGCCCCTTGAGCAGGTCGAGCGCGGTCCGGTCGCCGAGCGCCTCGATCCGCTCATAGCCGGCCTCGGCCAGCTCCAGCGGGTCATGCTGAGCGCTCGCCGCACACGGCCGTCCGCGTGCCCGAGGCGCTGCGCTTCGAGCAGCTTGTTGCACGCGATCGCGGACAGCCAGCCACGTGTGGGCTCGGGCCTCGGCTCGTAGCGCCCCAGCGCCTGCAGAGCGGCGGCGAACGTCTCCGCCGTAGGTCCATCGCTAGGTCGGCCTTCCATTCGTGAGCCGGGCGCGTTTGTCACCTGCGGGTCCTGCGCTCCTATGGGCGCGGCGCCGTGCCAAGCGATCTGGCAGGATCGCGCGCCGTGGAGACGACTGAGCGGATCGAGCCGGAGATCGCGATCTCCGACGGCTTTGAGGGATGGCTCGCCGAGCAGCGGACGAGCCTCGTCTTCGCGACGCCGCCGGCCAAGCTGTTCCTCGTCGGCCTCGACGCCGACGGCGCTCTGTCGGTCTTCGAGCGGACGTTCGACAAGTGCATGGGCCTCGCGCAGGTGGACACGCAGACGCTCTACCTCGGCACGCGCCACCACCTCTGGCGGCTGGAGAACGACCTGCGTCCCGGCGAGCTGACCGAGGCCGGCTACGACCGCCGCTTCATCCCCCGGCATTGCTCGGCGACTGGCTATCTCAACACCCACGACCTCGCGGTCGAGGACGACGGCCGCGTGCTGTTCGTCAACACGCGCTTCGGGTGCCTCGCCGAGCCGCGCGACGACGCGAGCTTCGCGCCGGTCTGGTGGCCTTCGTTCCTGCCCGGCCCGCAGCCCAACGACCGCTGTCACCTCAACGGCGTGGCGGTCCGCGACGGGCGCGCCCGCTACGCGACCGCTGTCGGCCAGGCGACCGACGTCGACGGCTGGCGGCGCCATCGCCGCGACGGCGGGCTCGTGATCGACATCGCGACGGACGAGATCGTCGCCTGCGGCCTCTCGATGCCGCACTCGCCGCGCTGGTATCGCGACCGCCTCTGGCTCGCGAACGCCGGCACCGGCGAGCTCGGCACGATCGACCTCGCCAGCGGCCGCTTCGAGCCGGTCGCCTTCGTCCCCGGCTTCGCGCGCGGCCTCTGCTTCGTCGGCGACTACGCGGTCGTCGGCACCTCGCGGCCGCGTCACGGCGACCTCTACGCCGGACTGCCGCTCGACGAGCGGCTGCTGCAGGCCGGCGAGCCGGCCTGCCTCGGCCTGTTCGCGATCGACCTGCGCGACGGCGCGATCGCCGCCTGGCTGACGATCGACGGACCGGTCCGCGAGCTGTTCGAGGTGATCGCGCTGCCGGGCGTGCGGCGCCCACAGGCGCTCGGCCTGGTCGGCGGCGAGATCGCCGAGGCGATCCGCTTCGACGCGCTCGAAGGGGTGTTGTGAACGTCGAAGGGGAGTGGGCCGAGGGCGAGGCCCCGCGCGGCCCGTTCGAGCTGCAGCCGTTCAACGTCGCGGCCTCGCCTGGCTTCGTCCCATGGCTCGCCGAGCAGTCGGCTGCGCTCGCGATCACGACCGGCGACCGCCTGATGCTCATCGGCCGGCGCGGCGAGCGGCTCGACGTGCGCGAGCATCGCTTCTCCGCGGCCGCCGGGCTGGCCGCGCCATCGCCCCGCACGCTGCTGCTCGCCTCCGACTGGCAGCTGCTGCGGCTGGAGGACTCGCTGCTGCCGGGGACGCGGGCCGACGACGGCCACGACCGCCGCTACCTCGCTCAGTCGGCCGTCACGACCGGCTTCCTGGGCAGCTACGACATCGCCGTCGACACGCACGGTCGCCCGCTCTTCACGAGCGCGGTCTGCAACTGCGTCGCGACCGTCTCTCCGCGCCTCAGCTTCACCGCCGTGTGGAAGCCGCCGTTCGTTTCCGCCCTCAGCGGCGGCGACCGCTGCCGTGTCACCGGCCTCGCGCTGGAGGACGGCGAGCTCGCCTACGTCGCTTGCGCCGCCGCGACCGACGACCTGGGCGGATGGAGCGCGGAACTCGCCGACGGCGGCGTGCTGCTCGACGCGCGCAGCGGCGAGACCGTCGCCGCCGGGCTGTCGCTGCCGCACTCGCCGCGCGTCACCGAGCACGGCCTGCTCGTCGCGGCCGGCGGCACCGGCGAGCTGCTGGCGCTCGACCCGGCGACTGGCTCCCACGAGGTCGTCGCGCGCGTGCCCGGCATCGCGCGCGGCCTCGACGTGCACGGGCGCTTCGCCGTGCTCGGCTGCTCGCGGCTGCCGGATGGCTCGCCCTACGGCGACGCGCCGATCGCCGGCTCGGACGAGCCGCTGCGCCAGGCGCTGTTCGTGATCGACCTTGCGCGTGGCGCGGTGGTCGCCGAGCTCGAGCTGCTTGCGGCGTCGGGCGAGGTGATCGCGGTTGCCGTCCTGCGCGACACCGTGTCGCCTGCCGTCGACGCCTCGACCGGCGGCCTGGTCGAGCGCATCGCGATCGCGTGAGAGCCGGCGCACGGCACCGTACACCGTTCGGTGCGTAGTCTTCCTGCGCTGGAACGGATGCCGAGTCGGAGGAACAGTCGCGTGAAGATCGTTGGAGAGGACGGCCGTGAGCCGTCGCATGAGCCGGCGCGGGCGCCGCGTCGAGCCGCGGCCGTCGTGGCCGCGCTCGCACTGCCGCTGGTTGCCGCTTCGCCGGCGCTCGCCGAGAAGCCCGCCGGACCGCTCGCGAGCAGACCGAGCGGGCGCACGATCGCCCGCGCCCAGATCGCCGGCGACGGCTTCGACCCGACCTTGCAGGGGACGGGCTCCGGCATGCTGATCGGCGGCGGCGTCAATTTCTTCGTCAACGCCGGGATCACCTTCTCGACCGCGAGCAGCGCGAGCGGCGCGATGTCCGAAGCAAGCATGACCGCGTCGCGCACTGACGTCAGCACCGCCAGCGGCGGCACGACCGCCACGCAGCTGAACGACGCGTTCGACGGCTACAACGCCCTCGCGGTCCACATCGGCGACAACGCGCCGAGCGGGCCGGCGCAGACCGGCGACCCGAACTACGTGATCTACAGCAAGAACGGCGCCGGCGGCTACGGCTGCGACGACCGTGAGGTCGAGATGGCGCCGCAGCTCGTCACCGACGGAGTCTCGTCGGTGACGATGTCGCGCAGCGTCTGGGTCGGCGCCGACGCGCCGGTCGAGCGGACGCTCGACGTCTTCGAGAACATTGGCACCACGCCGGTGACGCTGACCGCGTACGCCGCGAGCAACCTGGGCTCGGACTCCAACACGCGGATCACCGGCAGCTCAAGCGGCGACCTCGCTGCAGGGCTCGACGACACCTGGGTCGGGACCTTCCAGGCGTTCTCGGGCACGACGAGCAGCGACCCGCGCTTGGCTCACGTGCTGCAAGGGCCAGGGGCGGACGTGAGGCTGCGCGACGTCGCCTTCGCCGACGGCAGCGACAACCCGACGTGGGACTACCAGCTCACGCTGCAGCCCGGCGAGACGAGAGCGATCGCCAACTACGTCGTCGTCGAGGCGAACCAGGCTGCCGCCGCGCAGCGCGCCGCGGCGATCGTCGCGGACCCGCCGACCGACTGCATGACCGACCCCGAGCGGGCGGAGCTGGCGAACTTCAACCTCGACAAGACAGCGCCGACGCTCTCGCTGCCCTCGACCCAGACGGTCACCGCGAGCGGCGACGACGGGGCGGTCGTCGACTTCACAGCGACCGCGAACGACGACGCCGACGGCTCCGTCCCGGTCACGTGCACGCCGGCCTCCGGCGGCGTCTTCCCGGTCGGGACGACGACCGTCACGTGCACCGCGACCGACAGACACGGCAACGTCGCAACGGGCAGCTTCGACGTCGTCGTCGCGGCCGCGCCGCCGGTCGAGACGCCGCCGGCGAGCGGGCCGCCGGCACCCCAGCAGCCCGCGACCGTGAAGCCGAAGCCGGTCGTGAGAAGAGCGCCCCGCCTGATGGCGCCGCGCACGACCAGCTACACCGTCGGCCCGCGCTGCTCGACGCCGGTCGGCGGGAAGCTCCCGCAGCTCGTCGCGCGCTACAGGCTGTCAGCGGCCGCGACCGTGACGTACTCGATTCAGACACGTCCGCTCGCGCACCCGTGGACGCGCTGCCCGAAGCCGCTGCCGGCCGGCAGCAGCCCGCCGGCGCGCGACTGGAGAACGCTGACGTCGGTCAAGCGACAGGAGAGAGCCGGTCAGCACACGATCGCGTTCATGCGGCGGGCGCTCGACGCGACCCAGGCGCAGGACGCGGCCGCCATCGAGCAGATCGGCAAGGTCAGCCTCAAGCCGGGTTCCTATCGCCTGGTGATCGTCGCGAGAAACAAGCGCGGCACCGATCGCAACGTGCGCAACTTCGTCGTGCTCGTCAGACCGACCGGCCGCAGGTAACACGGCCCGACCGCCCGCCTGGCGCGCGACCCCGCGCCGGGCGTGCGGCTCGCCGCTAGCATCGCAGCGATGGTGACGATCGACGCGTTGACGATCGCGGACGAGGGGGCGGCATGGTCGCGGCTCGGCTTCACCCTGGAGCGCGACGGGAGCTGCCGGATCGGCGATGTCGTGCTGCGCTTCGCCGGCCGTGACGCTGGCCGGGGGCTTGTCGGCTGGTCGCTGCGCGAGCTCGCCTGCACCGACCTCGACGGCCTGCCGACGACCGCCTCCAACGCCCCCGCGCCCAGCGGCCCTCCGCCGACTCACCCCAACGGCGTCAGCGAGATCGACCACGTCGTCGCGGTCTCTCCGCACCTCGACCGCACCGTCGCCGCGCTGCAGGCCGCTGGCCTCGACCTGCGCCGCATCCGCGAGCAGCCGACGCCGGTCGGCGCGCCGCGCCAGGCGTTCTTCCGCCTCGGCGCCGAGATCCTCGAGGTCATACAGGAGCCCGAGGGCGTCGTCGCGCGCGACGGCGGCGTCGCGCGGCCGGCGATCTTCTGGGGGATCGCGCTGCGCGTCGCCGATCTCGACGCGATCGTCGCGACGCTCGGCGACGGCGCCAGCGAAGCGCGCGAAGCCGTCCAGCCCGGCCGCCGCATCGCCTCCCTGCGCCGCTCCGCCGGCCTCGGCCTGCCCGTCGCGCTGATGACGCCCTAGCCTCCATCACCCCACCACATTGGAGACCTCCTCACCATGCGCGCCGCCACCATCCGCGACAGAGCGATCGTCGTCGAAGTGCACCCCGATCCCGTCCCCGGCGTCGGCGAGGTTCTCGTCCGCGTCCATGCGGCCGGGCTGAACGGGGCCGACATGATCCAGAAGGCCGGCTACTACGCGGCGCCGCCTGGCTCGCACCCCGACATCCCCGGCCTGGAGCTGGCCGGCGAGGTCGTCGGGCTCGGCGAGCACGCGCAGCGCTTCGCGATCGGCGACCGCGTGATGGCGATCGTCGGCGGCGGCGGCCAGGCGGAGCTCGCGGTCGTCCACGAGCGCGTGCTGATGCCGGTGCCTGAGCCGCTCGACTGGGCGAGAGCCGGCGGCTTCCCGGAGGTGTTCACGACCGCCCACGACGCGATCGTCACGCAGGCCGAGCTGTGCGTCGGCGAGCGGCTGCTCGTCCACGGGGGAGCTGGCGGCGTCGGCACGGCGGCAATCCAGCTCGGGCGCGCGCTCGGCGCACGCGTCACCGCGACCATTCGCAACGAGGCGCTGCGCGACCGCGTCGCCGCGCTCGGCGCGACCGTGATCGCGCCCGAGGGCTTCGAGCAGCACGGCCCCTTCGACGTGATCCTCGAGCTCGTCGGCGCGCCGAACATGCCGGCCAACCTCGAGGCGCTCGACGTCGGCGGTCGGATCGCGGTGATCGGCATGGGCGGCGGCATCAACGCCGAGGTCAACCTCGGCCTGCTCGCCCGCAAGCGCGCCCGCATCCACGGCTCGACCCTGCGCACCCGCCCGCTTGAGCTGAAGGCGCTGACGGCCCGCGCGGTGGAGCGCAACGTGCTCCCGGCTGTCGCCGCCCGCGCGATCGACGTTCCGGTCCAGGAGACCTACCCGCTCGCCGAAGCAGCCGCCGCCTACGACCGCTTCGCCGCGGGCAGCAAGCTCGGCAAGATCGTCCTGCTGCCGTAGCGGCCGGGGCAGCCGACCGCCGGCCTGGCGCCTAGTACGGCGGCAGGTCGGCGTACCAGTCGCCGAGCGACTTGAAGGCGCGCCAGAAGGCGCGCTTGGCGCCCTCCTCGTCGAGCGACTCGTCGATGTTCGGCACGTAGAGCGCGTCGATCGACGGCGTCAGCTGCTGGATCACGCCCGGGTGCTGGTCGATCTCACGCGAGAGCGGGATCGACAGGTCGTTGACGACGGCGAGCGCGTCCTCGCCCATCACGACGACGATCTTCGGCTGGACGATCGCGAGCTCCTCCAGCACCCGCTCGACGCAGGCCGGGTCGGCGAGCGCCGGGTCGGTCACCGGGCACTTCACGCACAGCGTTCCGTAGACCGCCAGCGGGTCGATCTGCAGGCGCTTGAGCGACTTCATCAACGCTCCGCCAGCGCGCCCGTAGAAGGCGACCCCCTCCTCGACCTCGGAGGGGCGCGGCTGGTACTTGATCATGAAGACGTCAGCCTGCGGGTGGCCGGAGCCGAGCACCGGCATCAGGCTTCCGCGTGGGCAGTGAGGGCAGCTCTGCAGCTCCCGCGTGAGCTGGTTCAGCTCGCGGATGGCGCGCTCAAGGTACTTCTCGCGGATCTCGTCATCTGTTGTCACGGGCATGCTCTGGGGAAGATTGGACGCGTCCACACCTTCTCCCTGCCCGTGCATCAGGACTTGCGAACCGCCCGCCGCACGCGCCGCTCGCGCGAGGCCCTGCGCGCAGAGGGCGGTGTCGCCTTCGTTTGCAGGAACTTCAGCGCTTGCACGTACAGCAGGCTGGCCGGCGTGCGGACGATGTCGGCCTCGCGCAGAGACTCCATAAACTCGTCGGGCCCGTCGAAGTCAGGCATCCGGATCCGCACCGACCCGAGCCCCTGCGCGACATGCGCGTCGCTGCCGGCGCCGGCGGGGACGCGGTACTTCGCCGCGAAGCGCACCGCCTCCTCGTTGAACTCGTGGATCGCGATCCGCGGGTTGAAGACCTCGATCGCGTCGACGTCGTCGAGCACGGCGAGCAGGTGCTCGTAGTCGGGCACCGAGTGCATCCGGTCAAACGGGTGGGGGACGTAGACGAGGCCGCCCTGGCGCTTGATCTCGGCGATCGTCTCCTGCAGCGTCAGCCCGCGGGGGATCAGCTCTCTGAGGAAGAGGCCGATCACCTCGCCTTGGTCCTTCGTCTTGACCTCTTCGCCGACGATCACCTTGACCCCGTTGGCCTTCGCCTGCGCTTCCAGCGCGCCGGAGATCTCGTTGTGGTCGGTGACGGCGATCGCGCCGAGGCCTCTCGCTCTCGCGGTCGCCAGCAGCACCTCGACCGGCGTCGCGCAGTCGCCCGAGTGGTCGGTGTGCATGTGCAGGTCGACGTCGATCAGCCTCCGTCTGGCGACCTTCACGCGCAGCACAGGGTCTCCGCGGCCGTCGTGACGGCGTGCGACGAGGCCGGCGTAGACATCCTCCAGGTCGTCCGCGACGCGGCTCCAGCCGAGCTGCTCGCGCAGCCCGTCGCCGCCGTCGCGCAGGCGCGCCAGCAGCGCGGGGTCGCCGACCAGCCGGCTGAGCTGTGCGGTCAGCGTGTCGACGTCTCCGGGCTCGAACAGCAGGCCGCGGGCGCCGTCGTCGAGCAGCTCCTCGTAGACGGGCAGGCGGGAGACGAGCGGAACAGCGCCGGCCGCTATCCCGTCGAGCAGCCCGCCCGGCGCGGGCGTCGCGCCGGCAGAGGCGCGCACGACGACGTCGGAGCGCGCGAGCACAGCGCCCGGCTCGCCCTCCTCCGGGCCGGTGAAGGCGACTCGCTCGCGCAGCTCGCGCCGCAACGTCGCGGCGGCCTGCAGCGGTCGCTGCGACCAGACGGTTGCGTGCCACGGCTGCTCGAGCGGCAGTCTGCGCAGCGCGCGAAGGAAGGTCCGCAGCGCGGGGCGCTCCTCGTCGCAGACGAGCACGAGCTCAGGGCCCGCGCCGCTGGCCTGCTCGCGCGGCGCGATCCCCGCGCGCGGCGTGTCGGCGCCGGGCATGATCACGCGGTAGTCGGCGGGGAACCAGCGCTGCAGCAGCTCGCGCGTCGCGTCGTAGCTGGCTATGCGCGCGTCGAGCCGGCCGAGGAACAGCTCCACGACGCGCCGCGCGACCTGCGTCGAGAAGACCCGCTCGGTCGTCGAGTGGAAGGTGCCGACGTTGAGCGCGCGCGAGTGGCGCAGCGCGGCGCTGGCAGCGCTCGGCGCGAACGGCTCATGGACGTGCGTGAGGTCGAGCGGGGCGTGCGCGAAGAACTGCTCGATCGTCCGCGTGACCTCGAGCGGCAGCGCGACCGCGCGGCGTCTGGAGGGCGAGAACGGCAGCACCTCGCCGACGCCGAGGACTCGTGGGATGCCCTCGTCGGTCCCGTTCAGCAGCGCGGCCGGGTTGTCCCCCGCCGCACGGATCGCTCTGCGCGAGTCGCGCACAAGCGCACCCGACTGCGACGGCGCGAGGATCACGACGCGATGGCCGCGAGCGGCCAGCTCGTCGGCGACGCGCGCGACCGCGCGGTTGACGTCGTGACGCGCTTCCCAGGCGTAGGGCGTGACCTGGGCGATCGCGAAGCGCTCTGGCACGCCGGTGAGGATATCCGCGATCGAGGCCGGTAGACGGCCGGAGCCCGGCGAGTTGCGCCGGGCTCCGCTGTCATGGGGCGTTGTCGCGCCCGCGATGGGAGGCCCGGCGACGCGCGCCGGGCCCACTGAAACGGCGTCTACGGCGTTCCGCCTCCGCCGCCGCCGCCCCCGCCGCCTCTGCCGGCGACGGTCGAGACGTATCTCGCGACCGAGTCGATCTGGTCTCTCGACAGCTGACCGCCGAACGCCGGCATCCCGCCGCCGCCGTTGGTGACCTGTCTCTGCACCGTGGCGAAGTCAGGTCTCAGCTGGTCGAGGTTCGGCCCGACGGAGCCGTTCGCGTTGGCGTCCGCCAGCGTGTGGCAGGTGGCGCAGCTCTGCGAGAAGACCGCTCTGCCGGCTGCGACGCTGACCGCGCCGCCGCCGCCACCGCTGTTGCTTCTGGCCGCGGCTCTTCTTGCCGGCGCTCTCTGCGAGGCAGCACCCCTCGCCCCGAGGCGGTAGGCGATGATCTCCGCTCTCTGGCCCGGGCCGGCCGGGTAGCTGCCCGCGGTCAGGACGGTGTCGTCCTGGATCGCGACCGGCGCGTTCGTGCCGGCAGGCAGTCTCTGTCTCCAGGCGATCTCGCCGGTTCTGGTGTTGAGCGCGTAGAGCGTCCCGTCGAACGTCGTCGTCCAGACGAGGTCGTTGGAGACCGTCGCCGCGCCATAGGCCGATCTCGGCAGTCTCGTGTCCCACACGACTCTGCCGGACGCGTTGTCGAGCGCGACGATCTCGCCGTCTCCGTTTGTCGGGTTGTCGGTGCCCTCGACCTGCTTTCTGACGATGCCGGCGAGGTTGTTGATGGGGAAGTAGGTGTTCGTCCCGTCGGTCGCGTACGGCGTCTCGACGCCGCCGAGCTCGCCGGGGAAGACCTTGAACGAGCTCGCGGGGTCAGGGAGTCTCGAGAAGTCGCGTCTCATCGCGGCGATGTTGTCTCTGTCGTGCCCGTTGTGCTTGCCGACGGGCGTCTGCCACAGGAGGCTGCCGTCCTCGGCGTCGTTGGCGATCGCCTGGCCGCCCTTGCCGGCGGAGATGACGATCTGTCTGCCGTTCGCGGTCGTCAGCAGCGGCTGGTTGTTGAGGTCCCAGTCGTAGACGTCATGCGGCGTCAGCTGGTAGTGCCACAGCATTCTGCCGGTGGCCGGCTCGAGCTTGACGACGGAGTCCGTGTAGAGGTTCGGCCCCGGGCGCGAGCCGCCGAACGACAGTCTGCGCGACGTGCTCGGTCTCGTGAAGTTCGAGCCGACGAACGGCGCGGGGTTGGCGACGTCGAGGTAGACGTTGCCGTCGGAGTCGAACGTCGGTGGCTGCCATTGCCCGCCGCCTGAGTTGACTCTCGCGTTGCCCCACAGGTCCTTCGGGACCTCGTCCCACTTCCACTTCACTCTGCCAGTCGCGGCGTCCATCGCGAACAGGACGGCCTGGCCGTCCCCGGCGTAGAAGCCTCTGCCGTTGCCCGGCACCGTCGAGATGTAGACGGTCCCGTTGTTGATGCCAGGCGCCATGTCGGTGCCTTCTCTGCCGTTGCGCGTGAGTCTTCTCATCCACAGCTGCTCGCCGGTCTTGGCGCTCAGCGCGAAGGCGGAGCTCGCCGTCGCGCCGTAGACCTTGCCGTCGTCGACAGCGACGCCGTCCGGGCCGACGTTCGGTGAGTTGTAGGACTTCGTCCACAGCACTCTGCCGGTTCTGAAGTCGATCGCCTGGACGTCGGACGTCAGGTTCTGCTCGTAGACGACGCCGTCGACGACGACCGGGGTCGTCGCGTAGTTGCCGAAGCCGCCGCCGCCTCTGATCGGCACGGTCCACGCGACGCCGAGTCTGCCGACCGACGACGAGTCGATCTGGCTCTGCACGTTGCGCGTCCCGGCGATGTCGGCGTTGGGCTGCTCCCAGCCCGTCGCGACGTCGGCGGGCGGCGTCGTCGCCGGCGTCTCCGTCGTCGTCGCCGTCGTCTCGGCCTGCGTCGCCGGCGGCGCCGCGGCGCTCGTCGTCGTGTTGTCATCGCTGCTGCCGCCGCAGGCGGAAACGCCCACCGCGACCGCGAGCGCCGCGGCTACCGCCCCAGCACCTCGCAGCAGCCCGGCTCTACCGGGCCGCAATCTGTCCGCCAGCACCTTCTGCACGCTCGCTCCCTCCGACCTCGATAAGGCACGACCGGCGGTCGGACACGACTGCGACCTCTCGCCTCCTGCCAATCGTTATCGCCAACAGGGAGCGATTGCAATCGCGCCAGGACGAAGCCTGGACATGAAAACGGCCCGCCGGGGCGGGCCGTGATGCTGCGGTTGCGGCTGAGAGGCAGCGCCGCGGCTGTGCGCGGCGCTGCGTGAAGCGTGCTGCTTAGGCGTCCGCGCCGCTCTCGGCGGGCGCGGCGACGCCGGTCGGCGTCGTGCCGGGCTTCTTGCCGTACTGCGCGATGAACGTCTCAGTGTCGTTGCGCGCCTCGTCGTCGGGACGCTGGTTCTGCGGCGACTTCATCAAGTACGAGCTGGGCCCGTCGAGCTGGCCGCCGAGGCCGTGGTTGAGCGCGAGCTTGCAGCAGCGCACGGCGTCGGTGACGATGCCGGCCGAGTTCGGCGAGTCCCACACCTCGAGCTTCAGCTCGGCGATCAGCGGGACGTCGCCGAACGCTCTGCCCTCAAGGCGGATGTGGGCCCACTTGCGGTCCGTCAGCCACGGCACGTAGTCCGAGGGACCGACGTGGACGTCTCTGGCGGGCAGCTCGACGCCAGCAACCGAGGTCACTGCGTTCGTCTTGGAGATCTTCTTCGACTCCAAGCGCTCGCGCTCGAGCATGTTGTAGAAGTCCATGTTGCCGCCGACGTTGAGCTGCGAGGTGTGCTCGAGCTTGACGCCGCGCTCATGGAAGAGGCGCGCGAGGTTGCGGTGCGTGATCGTCGCGCCGACCTGCGACTTGATGTCGTCGCCGACGATCGGCAGGTTCGCTCTCTTGAAGCGGTTGTCCCAGTACTCCTCGCTTGCGATGAAGACCGGGATGCAGTTGACGAAGCCACAACCGGCTTCGATGACCTGCTCGACGTACCACTTCGTCGCCTGCTCAGAGCCGACCGGCAGGTAGGAGACGACGACGTCGGTCTTCGTGTCCTTGAGGATCTGGACGATGTCGGCCGTCGGGCCGTCGGCCTTTCTGATCTTCATCGACAGGTACTTGCCAAGGCCGTCGTGCGTCATGCCGCGTTGCACCGTGACGCCGACTCTCGGCACGTCGGCGAACTTGATCGTGTCGTTCTGGCCGGACCACATCGCCTCGGAGAGGTCCTTGCCGACCTTCTCGGCGTCGATGTCGAACGCCGCCGTGAACTCGATGTCGCGGACGTGGTAGCCGCCGAGGTCAACGTGCATCAGGCCGGGGACCCGCTCGTTCGGGTCGGCGTCTCTGTAGTAGTGGACGCCCTGGATGAACGAGTTGGCGCAGTTCCCGACGCCGATGATCGCGACGCGGACCTTGTCGGCCTGATAGCGGCTCGCGCCGTTTGTGGAAGCGTTGGTCACTTGGGGTTGTTCCTCCTGAAGGATGCTGTCGGGAAGGACCCCGACGGACGGCGCTGGTTACACCTTGGTCACGAGGCAGGCCCTGAGGGCGCCGCCTGTGACAGCTGTCTGCGCACGTGGAAGATGCGTTGGAAAGTGGTGAAGACGGCGAGCCCGGCGAGCACGTAGACGGCCGGCGCGAGCAGCTCGAAGTCGCCGATGCTCGCGCCCTTCGCGAACAGCAGGCCAATCGCGAGGATCACGACGCGCACCGGCCGGCTGGCGATCCCGACCTTGCACTCGACGCCAAGCGCCTCGGCGCGGGCACGCGTGTAGGAGACCATCAGCGAGAACAGCACTGCGACGACGACGGCCGCGACCGCGACGTCGTTGCCGCGCGTGGAGAAGTACCAGGCGACTGCGGTCAGCACGATTCCCTCTTCCACGCGGTCGAGCGTCGAGTCGAGGAAGGCGCCGAACGGCGTGCCCTTGCCCGACATCCGCGAGTAGCGCCCGTCCATCGTGTCGCAGACCGAGCCCAGGATGAAGGCGATCCCGGCGAGGAAGAAATATCTCTGCCACACGAGGACGGCCGCGACGAGGTTGCCGAGCAGGCCGGTCAGCGAGATCGCGTTCGGCGTCAGGCGCGACTCGATCAGCTTGTTGCGGACGCTCTCCGAGAGCTCTCCGCGAGCGCGCGGCTCACCGCCGCGGCGGCGGCGTTCGCCAGATTGGGATGACGACATATCAGGCCGTCGCCTCGGCCGTGGCGGCGCGTTGGAACGACCACGCCTGCGGACGCCAGCGTGCGAGCAGCTGCTGTGACAGCAGCGCGGAGGCGCCGGCCGTCAGCGCGCCGAGCGCCGCGTCGAAGACGTAGTGGTTGCCGGTCGCCAAGACGACGAACGTGACGAGGAAGGGGTAGAGCGACCAGAACACCTTCAGCGGCTTGGGCTTGACCAAGCGCGCCAGCGTCCAGCCGATCATCAGTGAGAAGCAGACGTGCATCGACGGCACGGCAGCGTAGAGGTTGAGCAGGGCGCTGACAGCGCCTCCGTCTGTTCTCACATGCGTGAACGCTGCGACGGTGTCGCTGAAGCCCCACTCCGGCATCAGTCGCGGCGGCGCCGTCGGGAAGACGGTGTAGCCCACCAGCGCGAAGCCCATCGCGCACATGAACATGTTGCGCACGAAGTAGAACGCCTCGTTGCGGAAGACGTAGATGAAGACGAGCGAGCTGGTCGTGATGACGAAGTGGCAGTTGATGTACCACCACGCAGCGAAGTCAGCGAGCCAGTGCTTGCCCGCCGTCCACGACTGGACGCTCGGCTCGATGAACACGTGGAGGCTGTGCTCCAAGTTGATCACCTTCGTCGCGTTCCAGGCCGCGGCGGCGCCCTTCCCGTCGACTGCTCCGCGGACGATCAGGTACGCGTAATACGCAATTGCGAAGAGCAGCAGTTGTCGGACCAGATCTCCCACACCGTGTGGGAGCACCCGCCGCTCGAGGTTGCGAAGCGTTCGAATCATGCGGAAAGACGCATCCTATCTTGAGCAGCGCGGGCTGCGCGCGCCGATCCGGTTGATCGACACCTCGGTGTCGAGGCGAATCGTCCCGGCCCGGCGGACGAGCAGCTCGGTCTGCTGTACGCCGCCGTCTCTTCCGTGCGGCGCTGGCGCCGGCGCGACACAGGCATCGCCCTGCGCAACGCGCCAGTACGGCGTCCAGGCAGCGCGCAAGAGGACGCGGCCGGGCTTGGCGGCGGTGAGCGTGACGTCCTGGGTCGAAATCGCGGTGACGCGCACGGCGGCGGCCGGGGCGCTCGCGCCGGCCGGAGCGTTCGCGCCGGCTGGGGCGCCGCCACCGCTCGTCGCGCCGAGCGCGCTCGCCAGCGGCGTCGCGTCGCGAACCTCGAAGACGCGCCAGTGGGCGCTGTGCCACACCTCGCGCAGGAACGGCTGGCCGGCGGCGATCAGGTGCGCCTCGACATGCGCGGAATGGTCGAGCGGGGCGTCGGGGAGGGCGACCCAGCGGATCGCGTTCCGGTGCAGCCAGGCGTCGTAGCGCGCCGGCGTGAGGGTGCCGTCGTAGAAGACGCTGTTGACGCGCGCGTCGACCTGGCGCTCCCAGCCGCGCGCGAGCGCGTGCGTCGGCGCGACCCAGCGCGTCTCCCAGTGCGTCCGCGTGAAGGGGATCTCGACGCGGCCGCCGGTCTCGCCGGGATCGGCGCGGTCGAGGAAGCCGAGCAGCGGTGCGTAATAGGCCTGCTTGACGCTCGGCTGGCCCTGCGTCGCCGCGACGTCGTGGAGCGCCGCCGTCCACTGCCAGTAGCACAGCGGGAGCGCGAGCAGCAGGAGCACCCACGTGCGTCTGCGCCGCAGCGCGAGAGCGAAGATCGGGCCAGCGCAGAGCGCGCCGAGGCGGGCGATGTTGCCGCCGACCGGCGTGGCGACGACGAACGCGGCCGTCGCCCCGAGCGCGTAGAGCAGCGCCCCGATCCGCAGCGTCCGCTCCTCTCGTGGGAAGGCGACGATCGCGACCCCGCAGAGCAGCGGCACCGGCAGGTACGCCGACCAGACGAACGGCTCGGTCCCGCCCTCCGGGAACATCACCGCCAGCACCCCGACCGGCACCACCGCTGCCCCCGCCACAGCGAGTCCGGCGAGGAAGCGGCGGTCGCGGGCGGCAACGCCCGCAGTCGCGAGCCCGGCGAGCGCAGCGCTCGCGCGGGCGAGTCCGGCGAGGAAGCGGCGGTCGCGGGCGGCAGCGCCCGCGCTCGTGAGCCCGGCGACCGCCGCGTGCGCACGCGGTGGCGCGACGCGGCTCGAGGCAGGAGCGCCAGCCGGCGCGACCGGGAGGCCGGCGGACGACGGGCGTCGGTCGCGCGGGCGGCGCAGCCCTGGCGAGGCGATCGCATAGGCGGCGGCCGCGACGCCGAGGAAGACGGCGGCGACGGGGCTGCCGAGGGCAGCGGCGACAGCGAGCACGAGCGCGAAGACGAGCAGCGTGTGGCGCTCCACCGCCGAGCGGCCGTCGCGGCGCTCGCTCGCGACCAGCGCCAGCAGCGCGCCGAGGCCGAAGGCAAGGCCGAGCGCGAAGGTGATCCGGCCGCTGAGCACGAGCGTCACCGAGCCGGCGCCGAGCCACAGCGAGCCGAGCAGCGCGTCATTGCCGTAGCGGTCGCGCGCGAGCTTCCCGAACAGCGCCGCGACGGCGACGCAGCTGAGCGCGCCGAGCAGCCGCGGCCCGAGCAGCCAGCCGAGCGGCGGGTAGAGCACGCTGTACGCCGGCATGTGATGGCCGCCGTACCACTGCAGGTCGTAGGCCGCGAGGCCCTCGTGGCCGAACAGCCAGGAGCGATAGTCGGCGGCCGCGAGGTCGAGGCTGAACGGCTGCCAGATCAGATAGCCGACGGCGAGCGCCGCAGCCAACAGGCTTGGCGCCGCGGCGCGCAGAAAAACGCTGCGCTGGACGCCAGCGACCGCCGTGCGGGGCGGTCGGGCCCCGCGCTGGCCCGCGCTCGGCGGTGCGGTCACGCTCGCCATGCGCGGCTAAAGGCTAGAGGGTTGGCCGGCGGTCGGAGCCGCGCGCGGGTGGTCGATGCGCGTCAGCGCGCCGAGGCCCAGTCGACCGTGTAGATCGCGGCGGCGTCGCCGCCCAGGCGCCCCGCCCCACGGCCGATGCCGATGCGGCGGAAGCGGCCGTCGAGCAGGATCGCGCGGTGGGGCGGGGAGTTGAGCCAGCCATGGACCATCGAGACCGCCTCGCGGCGCGGCGTCGCGCGGGTCATCCAGCCGAGCGTCTCGCCGACCGCGTGCGCCTCGCCGGAGGCGCGCGCGACGCGAGCGTCCCATGCGCCGTGCGCGAAGAAGCCATGCCGCGCCATCGAGCGCGAGTAGGCGGCGGCCGTCGCGCTCATGCGCCGGTCGACGTGGACTGCCGGCAGGCGGTGAGAGCGGCGCACGTGGTTGAGCTCGGCCAGCACGGCCGGCCCGAACCCTGCCGCCGACGCGGCCTTCGTCAGCGGCCCGCCAGCGAGCGCCCAGCCAAGCCCGGGCACCAGCGCGAGCGCGAGCAGCGCACGGCGGGCGCGCACGGGGAAACGGGGGTCAGGTCTCGCCCAGGAAATCGACAATGCGACCAATCAGATCGGCCCTGTCGACCCAGGGCCAATGTCCGGCGTTCGGCACGATCTCGACCTCCGCATCCGGCAGCCTCGCCGCGTATTCCGTCGCGAAGCGAGGCGGGATGTAGGGGTCAAGCGCGCCCCAAACTACCAACGCAGGACAGGCGATGCCTTCAAGGCCCTCGCCCGCATCCGCGAGGCTCGCCTCGGGCGCGCTGCGGTACAGCCGCAGGATCGCGCGCTGCGTCCCCTGGTCGAAATGACTCCACGCGGACGCCACAAACGAGTCGGGCACCGGCTCCGCGAACGCATCTCGCAGCGATCGCGCCATCGTGCGCTCGAACGCCAGCCCCATCACCAGCTCGCCAGCGACCGGCCGCCGCCACCATCGCGCGAGCGAGTGCCATCTGTAGCCCGGCAGCAGCGGCACTGCGTCGCAGATCACGAGCCGCTCGACGCGCTCGGGATGGCGGATCGCGAAGGCGAGTGCCGCGGCGCCCCAGTCGTGCACGACGAGCTTCACGCGCTCGACCTCGACGAGGTCGAGGTAGCGCTCGACGAACGCCGCGATCCCCTCCAGCGAGTAGTCGAGCTGCCCGCCCTTGCCCGAGCGGCCGAAGCCGAGCAGGTCGGGCGCCAGCCCGCCGCCGCGCTGGAGGAACGGCACCCAGTCGTCCGAGCTGGTCGGGACGCCGTGGATGTAGAGCGCCGGGGCGCCCTCGTACGGCGCCGACCGCCAGAAGACCGGCTGGCCGCCGACCTCGACGGTGTGCTCGCTCACCTGCACCGGTGCGCGAGCCTACCCGCACCGCGCGCCTGCGCGCCACCGCTGACTGCCTCGCCACGATCGCGACACCGCCCGTCAGCAGCCGTGCTGAAGTCCAACCGTCGTTCCCACCGCCATGCCACAAGGAGCACGCCATGCGCAGCGAGCCGATCGAGATCACCACGCCGGACGGGATCGCCGATGCCTACGAGCGACGCTTCGACGAGCTGCTCGCGCCGCTGAGCCGCACCATCGCTGCATAGGGGCCACGCGGTAACGTGCCGCCCGTGACCGCTCTCTGCCTCGGGGAAGCGCTCGTCGACCTGATCTGCGAGCGGCCGATCGCCGACCTCGCGGAGGCGGACGTGTTCGTGCCGGCGACCGGCGGCGTCGCCGCCAACGTCGCGATCACGGCGGCCCGTCACGGCGCCGCGATCGCGCTCGCGGGCGGCGCTGGCGCCGATCCGTGGGGACAGTGGCTGCGCGCCAGACTGGAGCGCGAGGGCGTCGACACGCGCTGGTTCGCGCTCGCCGAGGGCGCCCGCACGCGGATCGCCTTCGTCGCCGGCGACGGGGACGGCGAGCCGCGCTACGAGCTGTACGGCGAGGACCCCCGCGCGGTCGTCCACGCGCTTGCCGGCGCCGACGAGGAGGACGGCCCCGCGCCCGCCGACGCCGCCCGCGCCGGCGTGCTCGGCGGTCGCGCCGAGGCCGCGCTCGCGGCCTGCGACGGCCTCTTCTTGACGACCAACGTGCTCGTCGACCCCGACGAGCGCGAGCTGGCGCTGGCCTTGCGCGAGCGGGCGCTGAAGGACGGCAAGGCGGTCGTCTTCGACCCGAACATCCGCCTCAACCGCTGGGAGCTGCGCTCGCAGGCGCAGAAGTTCGCGAACGCCTGTGTGCGCGGCGCGCTGCTCGTGCGCGCGACCGAGCAGGAGGCAGCGCTGATGACCGGCGAGCCCGATCCCGAGGCCGCCGCGAGCGCGCTGCTGAAAGCCGGCGCGCGGATGGTCGTGCTGACGCGCGGCGCCGGCGGGGCGATGCTGCGCGGCGAGCTGCGACTCGACGTGCCAGGCGTCCCCGCGAGGGTCGTCTCGACGATGGGCGCCGGCGACACGCTGACCGGCGTGCTGCTCGCGCGCCTCGCGCTCAGCGGCTGGTACCCGGCCGCGGCTGCCGCCGCCCTGCCCGACGCGGTCGCCGAGGCCGCGCGCGCGACCGAGCGGTGGGCCGCAGTTGGCTAGGCCGCCACGCGACGCGAGCACGGCGAGGCGCGGCAGAAGAGAGCTCGCGACGATCCCGCGCAGCGAGTGGAGAGCGCCGACGCGCCGCAGGGTCCACGCGATCCGCGACCGTCTGCGCGAGGTCTACGGGATCCCGCTGATGCCGCCGCATCAGCAGCCGCTTGACGAGCTGGTGCTGACGGTCCTCTCGCAGTCGACCAACGACCGCAACCGCGACGTCGCCTACGAGCGGCTGCGCGAGCGGTTCGACGCGTGGGAGGCGGTGATGGACGCGCCGAACGAGGAGGTCGAGGAGGCGATCCGCCCCGGCGGGATCTCGAAGGTCAAGTCAAGACGGATCCAGGAGATCCTGCGCGCGATCGACGCCTCGCCGGAGACCGGCGGCACGCTCGACCTCTCGTTCCTGCGCGAGGCGACCGTGCCGGAGGGCCAGCGCTACCTGACGAGCCTGCCCGGCGTCGGGCGCAAGACGGCGGCATGCGTGCTGCTGTTCGCCTACGGCCTGCGCGACGTGCCGGTCGACACGCACGTCTCGCGCGTCGGGATGCGGCTGCACATCCTGCGCCCCGGCGCCCCCTTCGAGGAGCTGCACGACGAGATGCTGGCGCTCTCGCCGGTCGGCGAGGAGCTCGAGTTCCACGTCAACCTGCTGCGCCACGGCCGCCGCACCTGCCATGCGCGTAGACCGGGCTGTCCGAGCTGCGCGCTGAGACGCCTCTGCCCGAGCCGCCGGCTGTACGACGGATAGCCATCCCCGCGAATCGGCGCCAGCGGATTCTCGAATCGATCGCGCCAGCGATCGACATCTACTATCCTCCGGCTTAGATTTTTTTCTCGCTATCCCCGCAGCACCGAAGGAGCTCCAGCATGGGCAAGACGATCGGCATCGACCTCGGAACGACCAATTCCTGTATGGCCGTCCTGGAGGGCGGCGAGCCGACCGTGATCGAGAACGCCGAGGGCGGCCGCACGACGCCGTCCGTTGTCGCCTTCACGCAGGGTGGCGAGCGGCTTGTCGGCACGGTTGCGCGGCGTCAGGCCGTCACGAATCCGACGAACACGATCTTCTCGATCAAGCGCTTCATGGGCCGCAAGGAGGCCGAGGTGCGCGAGGAGGAGTCGATCGTGCCGTACAGGGTCGTCGCGGGCAGCGGCGGCGACGCGCGCGTCGAGGCTGACGGCAAGCAGTACTCGCCGCCGGAGGTCTCCGCGATGATCCTCCAGAAGCTGAAGGCCGACGCTGAGGCGTACCTCGGCGAGACGGTCGACAGCGCGGTCATCACAGTCCCGGCGTACTTCAACGACGACCAGCGCCAGGCGACGCAGGACGCCGGCAAGATCGCCGGCCTCGAGGTCAAGCGCATCATCAACGAGCCGACCGCCGCGTCGCTCGCGTATGGCCTCGACAAGGAGAGCGACCAGACGATCCTCGTCTTCGACCTTGGCGGCGGCACGTTCGACGTGTCGGTGCTCGAGATCGGCGACGGCGTCTTCGAGGTCAAGTCGACCGCGGGTGACAACCACCTCGGCGGCGACAACTTCGACAAGGCGATCGTCGACTCGCTCGTCGCCGAGTTCAAGCGCGACCAGGGGATCGACCTGGCCGCTGACCCGATGGCGCTGCAGCGCCTCTACGAGGCCGCCGAGAAGGCGAAGATAGAGCTCTCCACCACGCAGGAGACGCAGATCAACCTGCCGTTCATCACGGCGGACGCCAGCGGCCCCAAGCACCTCGACACGCGCCTCTCGCGCGCCAAGCTCGTCGAGCTGACGGCCGACCTGCTCGGCCGCACCGTCGTGCCGGTCCGCCAGGCGCTCGACGACGCCAGAGACAAGGGCGTCAAGGGGATCGACCACGTCGTGATGGTCGGCGGCATGACGCGCATGCCGGCCGTCCAGGAGAAGGTCAAGGAGCTGACCGGCAAGGAGCCGCACCGCGGCGTCAACCCGGACGAGGTCGTCGCGCTCGGCGCCGCGATCCAGGCCGGCGTGCTTGCCGGCGACGTCAAGGACGTCCTGCTGCTCGACGTGACCCCGCTGACCCTCGGCATCGAGACCAAGGGCGGCGTGATGACGAAGTTGATCGAGCGCAACACGACGATCCCGACGCGCAAGTCGGAGGTCTTCTCGACTGCCGAGGACAACCAGCCCTCGGTCGAGATCCACGTGCTCCAGGGCGAGCGCGAGATGGCGCAGTACAACAAGTCGCTCGGCAAGTTCCAGCTGACGGGCATCCCGCCGGCGCCGCGCGGCGTGCCGCAGATCGAGGTCGCCTTCGACATCGACGCGAACGGCATCCTGTCCGTGTCGGCGAAGGACCTCGGCACCGGCAAGGAGCAGAAGATCGAGATCAAGGCCGGCTCCGGGCTGTCTGACGACGAGATCAGACAGATGGTCAACGACGCCGAGTCGCATGCCGAGGACGACCGCAGAGCGCGGGAGCTGGCCGAGGCGCGCAACAACGGCGAGAACGCCGCCTACCAGGCCGAGCGCCAGCTGAAGGACCTCGGCGACGGCGTCGACGCCTCCTCCAGAGAGGAGATCGAGGCGGCGATCAAGGCGGTCCGCGCGAGCCTCGAGGGCGAGGACGCGGGCGACATCACGGCCAAGACCGACGCGCTGCAGTCGGCGTTCCACAAGGTCTCTGAGGCGATGTACCAGCGCGCCCAGGAGCAGCAGCAGTCCGACGGCGACGGCGCCTCCGCCAACGGCGCCGGCAGCGAGGACGCCTCCGAGGAGGAGGACGTCGTCGACGCCGAGGTCGTGGACGAGGGCAGATGACAATGGGCGGCGAGCAGCACAACCAGCACAACGCGGCCGCTGAGCAAGCGGCCGCCCCTGAGGCGGAGACCTTCGACGGCGTCCACGGCGCCGCCGAGGACGCAGCCGAGGGCGCGGGCGCTGAGGTCGTGAACGACCTCGACGAGCTGGTCGCCAAGGCGGCCAAGGCCGACGAGTACCTCGCGCTCGCGCAGCGCACGCAGGCCGACTTCGAGAACTTCCGCAAGCGCATGACCCGGGACGTCTCCGTCGCGGAGCTGCGCGGAATCGGCAAGCTGACGAAGGAGCTGCTGCCCGCGCTCGACAACCTCGATCGCGCGCTCGCTGCTGCGGAGGCGCCCGAGGAGGCCGGCCACGGCCAGCCCGAGCACCACCTGACGTCCGGCATCAAGCTCGTCCACGACGAGCTCGTCGCCGCGCTCGCGCGCGTCGGGATCGAGCGCTTCTCGCCGCGCGGCGAGAAGTTCGACCCGCAGGAGCACGAGGCGGTGGCGCAGCAGCCGGTCGAGGGCGCCGCTTCAGGCACCGTCGTCGAGGTCTACCAGCAGGGCTACCGCCTCGACGGCATGGTCCTTCGTCCTGCTCGCGTCGTCGTGGCAGCATAGGAAAGGGCGCAGATGGCAGCGACGAAGCCCGACCTCTACAACATCCTCGGGGTCGGCAAGAACGCCAGCGACGAGGAGATCAAGAAGGCGTACCGCAAGCTCGCGCGGCAGTACCACCCGGACACCAACCAGGGTGACGCGAGAGCCGAGGAGCGCTTCAAGGAAGTGTCGGCGGCGTACGACGTCCTGTCTGACCCTGAGAAGCGCAGAGCCTACGACCGTGGCACCGGGCCCTTCGCGCCCGGCGGCCCGGCCGGCGGCGGCTTCGACCCCAACGCCTTCGGCGGCAGCTTCAGCGACATCCTCTCCAACCTCTTCGGGGGTGGAGGGGGTGGCGGCCGCGCCTCCGGCGGCGCGGGCCAGCGCACGACCGGACGGCCGAGGGCCCAGCGCGGCCGTGACCTCGAGACCGAGGTCTCGCTCAGCTTCGAGCAGGCGGTCGAGGGGACGCAGACGTCGCTCGCGGTGCCGACCTCGACGACCTGCGAGACCTGTCACGGCAGCGGCGCCAGACCCGGCACCGCGCCGACGATCTGCCCGGTCTGCCATGGCCGTGGCGTCGAGCCGCAGGCGCAGGGGGTCTTCTCGATCTCCAAGCCGTGCTCGCGCTGTGGCGGCAGCGGCTCGATCATCGAGGACCCGTGCCCGACCTGCGGCGGCGCTGGCTCGCGGCGCACGATCAAGCGGCTGAAGGTCAACATCCCCGCGGGCGTCCGCGAGGGCAGCCGCGTGCGGATCGCCGGCAAGGGCGAGGCCGGCATGAACGGCGGGCCCCCCGGCGACCTGTTCGTCGTCACGAGGGTCGCCTCCTCGCCGGTCTTCAGACAGGTCGGCGACCGCGTCGAGGTCGAGGTGCCGCTGACGGTGCCCGAGGCGCTGCGCGGCGCGACCGTCGAGGTGCCGACGTTGAACGGCTCCAAGAAGCTGCGCGTCGCGCCCGGCACCAGACACGGCACCGTCCAGCGCCTGAGAGGCGAGGGCGCGCCGAGACTCGGCGGCGCCGGCAGAGGCGACATCCATTACCGCTTCACGATCGAGCTGCCGAGAGAGCTGACGGCCGATCAGCGCAAGGCCGTCGACGAGCTCGCGAAGGTGATGGACGGCAACCCGCGCAACGGCCTCTTCCGGGGGCGCACCGAGGCACGAGCCTGATGGCCGCCAACGGCGATGGCATGGACAGCGGCAGCGGCAACGGCCCGCGCCGTATACGCGCCACGGCGCGGATCGAGGTCAGCGATGACCGCGGCGTCTTCATGATCTCCGTCGCCGCCGAGCTCGCCGAGATGCACCCGCAGACGCTGCGGATGTACGAGCAGCGCGGGCTGATCACGCCGAAGCGCTCGCCGAAGGGCACCCGCCTCTACTCGCACAAGGACGTCGAGCGGCTGCGCCGCATCCAGGAGATGACGGCCGAGCTGGGGATGAACCTCGCCGGCGTCGAGCGCGTCTTCGAGCTCGAGCAGCAGCTGGAGGCGGCCAGCTCGAAGGTCCGCCGGCTGGAGCGCCGCGCGCGTGACCTGCAGCAGGAGGTCGAGCGGCTGGAGGAGCTGCGCCGCTCGCTGCGCGCCGAGATCGTCCCGTACGTGCGCGGCGGGGCGGTCGTCCTGGTCAGAAAAGCGTTCAGAGTCAACGAGGAGCGCCCTTCCGAGCGGGACGGCGACCCTGTATGATCTAAGTCTCTCTGACTTAGATTTCAACTCTCAGGAGGACCCGCCGCATGCAGCTCGACCGCTTCACGATCAAGTCTCAGGAGGCGATTCAGGCCGCACTGCGGCTTGCCGAGGAGCGGCGCAACCCGCAGGCGACGCCTGAGCATCTCCTCGCCGTCCTGCTGACGCAGCCCGAGTCGATCGTCCCCGCCGTCCTGCGCAAGGTCGGCGCCGACCCGGCCTCCGTCCGCAACCAGGACAACGCCGCGCTCGACGGCTTGCCGAAGATGTCTGGCCCGAGCGGCGGCAGCGCCCCCTCGACCGAGCTCGCGCAGGTGCTGCGCGCCGCCGAGCACGAGATGCGCCAGCTCGGCGACGAGTACGTGTCGACCGAGCACCTGCTGCTGTCGCTCTCCGGCCACAACTCGAAGGCCGGCGAGATCCTGCGCGCGACGGGCGGCTCGCACGAGAACCTCGAGGCCGCGATCAGAGAGGTGCGCGGGCCGCACAAGGTCACCGACACAGCGCCCGAGGACAAGTACCAGGCGCTGGAGAAGTACGGCCGTGACCTGACGGCGGCCGCCGCCGAGGGCAGACTCGACCCGGTCATCGGCCGCGACACCGAGATCCGCCGCGTCGTGCAGGTGCTGTCGCGCCGCACGAAGAACAACCCGGTGCTGATCGGCGAGCCGGGCGTCGGCAAGACCGCGATCGCCGAGGGCCTTGCCCAGCGCGTCGTCTCCGGCGACGTGCCCGAGACCTTGCGCGACCGCCGCGTCGTCTCGCTCGACATCGGCTCCCTGATCGCCGGCGCGAAGTACCGCGGCGAGTTCGAGGACCGCCTGAAGGCGGTGCTGAAGGAGGTTCAGGAGGCCAACGGCCAGGTGATCCTCTTCATCGACGAGCTGCACACGATCGTCGGCGCGGGCGCCGCGGAGGGCGCGGTCGACGCCGCCAACCTGCTGAAGCCGATGCTTGCGCGCGGGGAGCTGCGCGCCGTCGGCGCCACGACGCTCGACGAGTACCGCAGACACATCGAGAGAGACGCCGCGCTGGAGCGCCGCTTCCAGCCGGTCTTCGTCGGCGAGCCGTCCGTCGAGGACACGATCGCGATCCTGCGCGGGCTCAAGCAGCGCTACGAGGTCCACCACGGGGTCGACATCCAGGACTCGGCGATCATCGCCGCCGCGACGCTGTCGCACCGCTACATCTCCGACCGCTTCCTGCCCGACAAGGCGATCGACCTGATCGACGAGTCGGCCTCGCGGCTGCGGATCGAGATCGACTCCAAGCCGACCGAGATCGACGAGATCGACCGTCGCATCATGCAGCTGCAGATCGAGCTGCAGGCGCTCGAGAAGGAGACCGACGACGCCTCCGTCGCGCGGCGCGAGGCGATCGAGCGCGAGGTCGCGGACCTCAGAGAGCGCTCAGCCGCGATGACGGCCCAATGGCAGCGCGAGAAGGCCGCGATCGAGTCGGTCAAGAGCCTGCGCGAGCGGTTGGAGCAGGCGCGGATAGAGGCCGAGCAGGCCGAGCGCAGAGCCGACCTGCAGCGCGCCGCCGAGCTGCGCTACGGCGAGATCCCCGAGCTCGTCAAGCAGCTCGCGGAGGCCGAGGCGCGCGAGTCCTCCGGCGAGTCCGCCGACGCGCTAGAGGGCGCGCAGTTCCTCAAGGAGCGCGTCGACGCGCAGGACGTCGCCGAGGTCGTCGCGACCTGGACCGGCATCCCCGTCAACCGCATGCTCGAGGGCGAGGTCGAGAAGCTCGTCCACATGGAGGAGCGGCTGCACCAAAGGGTGATCGGGCAGGACGAGGCGGTTGAGGCGGTCGCCAACGCGCTGCGCCGCTCGCGCGCGGGCTTGCAGGACCCCGACCGGCCGATCGGCGCCTTCCTCTTCCTCGGCCCGACCGGCGTCGGCAAGACGGAGCTGGCGCGCGCGCTCGCGGAGTTCATGTTCGACTCCCAAGACGCGATGGTGCGGCTCGACATGTCCGAGTACATGGAGAGACACTCCGTCTCGCGCCTGGTCGGCGCGCCTCCCGGCTACGTCGGCTACGAGGAGGGCGGCCAGCTGACCGAGGCGGTCCGCCGCCGGCCGTACTCCGTCGTGCTGCTCGACGAGGTCGAGAAGGCCCACCCGGACGTCTTCAACGCGCTGCTGCAGGTGATGGACGACGGCCGCCTGACCGACGGCCAGGGCCGCACGGTCGACTTCAAGAACGTCGTGCTGATCATGACCTCCAACATCCCCGGGGGCCGCATCGGCGCGGAGGGCCACTTCAAGCCGGAGTTCATCAACCGGCTCGACGACATCGTCGAGTTCCAGCCGCTGTCGCGCGACCAGCTCGGCGCGGTCGTCGACATCCAGGTCGCGCGGCTCGTCAAGCGCGTGCGCGAGCGGGAGATCGACATCGAGCTGACCGACGACGCGCGCACGCTGCTCGGCAACCTCGGCTACGACCCGACCTACGGCGCGCGCCCGCTCAAGCGCGTGATCCAGAAGCGGCTCGTCGACAGGCTGGCGCTCGCGCTGCTGCAGGGCGAGTTCAGCGCTGGCGACCTCGTCGAGGTCGACGCGGTCGACGGCGAGCTGGTCTTCGAGCGCGCGGCGCGGCCGGTCGCGGCGGCATAGCGCCGCCGCGACCGCAGGCCCTGCGCGCTGCTAGGTCGTCTGTGACTTCGCGGTCGTCCCGCCGGACCCCGTCCGGCGGACGACGAAGCCGGCGACCAGCAGGACGATGACGACGCCGATGATCGCGCTGACTATGCCGCCGAGATCGAAGGCGTCGTCGTCGCCGATCCCGATCAGGCGCGTGAAGATCAGATAGCCGACGAAGGCGCCGACCAGCCCGAGGACGATCGAGACGCCCCATGAAGCGGGCCCGTGCATCCCCGAGAAGACGTCGTTGGGGATCAATGCCCGCCCGATGAACCCTGCGACGAGGCCGAGGAGGAGCGCGCCGATCATGCCCGCCCCCCAAGCTGGTCGACGACGCCCTTGGCCTTGCTCAGCCTTGAATGGCCCACGACGATCCTCCTTTATGAGGATGATTACGACCGTGCCGGCTCAGGATCTCGCCGCTCCGGCGGGCCGTCAAGGATGGCGCCGGTTGGAATCGAGCTGTGAACAGCTCCCAGCGCTCGGGTTGCAGCCGGCGCTCGCGCGGGCCAACAGCTTCGACCCGACCAACCCGCCGGTGCTCGTGCCGACGCTCGGCCAGGCGTCCGACCGCGAGGGGAGCCCGCACGTCGTCGTGCTGCCGGACGGGACGACCGTCGCGCAGTGGTGGCACGTCACCGCCAGCCAGCAGTCCGACCTGCAGGTCTGCCGCATCCCGCTCGGCGCGACCGCCTGCGCCGGCGCGCCGCAGACGATCGTCGGGTCCGACGGCGGCGGCCCGGTTCCCGAGACAGGGCTGCTGCAGTCCGACGTCAACAACGACCCGCAGCGGCTCGTCTCGGTCTACAGCCGCAACGTCGCTGGGCAGTTCGCCGTCTTCGCCAGCACCTCGACCGACGGCGGTCAGACGTTCTCGCCGCCGGTGCAGACCGGGCAGCCTTCCGGGCAGTCGCCCGACTTCCGCGTTTTCGCCCGGCGCGCGCGTCGCCTTCTTCGAGGCGAGAGGCGTGCGGATCGGCAGAGCGCGCGGCAACGGCAGCGGCACGATCCGCTTCCAGCTCTCCGACGGCCCCGCCGGCACTCGCCAAGTGATCGCGCGCGTCGAGAGCGAGGCCGGGCCGATGGCGGCGCCGGTCGTCGCGAGCTTCCGCGCGCCGGGGGCCGGTCAAGGCTGGCCGGACGCGCAACGCCACCGTTCCGACCTTCGACGCCGGCAGAGTGACGGCCTATGCGATCACCCGCAGCGGGCGCCTCGGCCCGCCCGCGACGGCGAGACTCGCGGCGATCAGACCGAAGCCGAGAGCCAGAAGAAGAGCGGCGAGACACCACAGAGGCGAGCGCCACGCCGCGAAGACGAGACATCGCAGCGGCAGACGGTAGGCGCGACGACGGTCCGTTTCGTGACGGGCCGCTATCCTGGCCGCCGATGTTCAGGCCCCGTTCGACGCTCCCTCAGCAGATCGCAGCGTGAGCGTGGGAGCGCAGTACTCGTACGACTCGACGGCGTACAGAGCCGTCTTCGAGCAGCACTTCACCTACCGCGCCGGGTTTGAGCGCAACGTCCACCGCTACGGCGACCGCCCGGCGCTGCACGACCCGGCCGGCGACCGCCGCTGGACGTATGCCGAGCTCGGCGCTGACGTCGAGCGGCTCGCGAGCGGCCTGGCGGCGAGCGGGGTCGGCGTCGGCGACGTCGTCGCCTTCCAGCTGCTCAACGGCCCGGAGCTCGCGCTGCTGTGGCTTGCCGCCCAGCGCCTCGGCGCCGTCGCCGCGCCGTTCAACTTCCGCCTCGCCGCTGGCGAGACCGCTCACGTGCTCGACGACAGCCGCCCGCGCGTCTTCGTCTACGACGCCGAGCTGAGCAGCATCGCGCGCGACGCGCTCGCGCTTGCCACGCACGCGCCCGCGCTCGTCGTGATGGTCGGCGACGACGCCGAGCCGCTGCCCGGCGCGGAGCGTTTCGAGCAGCTGCTCGCCCACGGCTCTGGGCGCGCGCCTGAGCCGGCCGGCATGACCGTCTACGACGAGACGACGCGGCTCTACACGTCAGGCACGACCGGGATGCCGAAGGGCGTCTCGCTCAACGCGCTCGTCGAGGTGCTCTCCGCCCACGACGTGATCATGCACTTCCCGCTCGCGCCCGAGGACCGCACGCTGAACATGACGCCGTGGTTCCATCGCGGCGGCCTCTACTCGGGCGGCCCCAACCCGGTCCTCTACGTCGGCGCGGAGGCGGTCTCGCTGCGCGCCTTCGACCCGGCGACCGTGCTCGACTGGGTCCAGGAGCACGGCCTCACCTTCCTGATCGGCGCGCCGACCAACCTCAAGCTGCTCGCCGAGGAGCAGTCGGCCAAGCCGCGCGACCTCTCGACGTTGAGCGGGATCGTGACGATGGGCGCGCCGTTGGAGCGCGAGGCGTGCCTGCGCTACCAGGAGCTGCTGAGTGCGCGGATTTTCAACGGCTACGGCACCAGCGAGGCGTTCTGGAACACCTTCCTGCGCCCCGCCGACCTGCCCGAGCACGCCGGCAGCGCCGGCCGTGCCTGCACCGACGACGACGTCGCCGTCGTGCGGATCTACGAGGACAGGTTCGCCGCGCCCGACGATCACGTCGCCAAGGACGGCAGCGAGGTCGGCGAGGTGATCGTGCGCTCGGTCAAGTCCGGCTACGCGTACGTCAACAAGCCCGACGAGCAGGCCGAGCGCTTCCGCGACGGCTGGCTCTACATCGGCGACCTCGCGACCTGGGACGAGCACGAGTACGTCACGATCGTCGGCCGCAAGGACGACATGATCATCTCCGGCGGCGAGAACGTCCATCCCGTTCAGGTCGAGGAGATCCTCAACGCCCATCCCGGCGTCTCCGACGCGGCCGTGATCGGCCTGCCCGACCCGCAGTGGGGCGAGCTCGTCGTCGCCTACGTCGTGCGCTCTGACCCGGCGCTGACTGCAGCCGAGCTTGAAGCGCACTGCCATTCTCATCCGATGCTGGCCGGCTACAAGCGGCCGCGCGCCTACCGTTTCGTGGAGGAATTGCCGTTGACCGCAACCGGCAAGAAGCTGCATTACCGCCTGCGTGAGCAGGCGCCCGCCGACGACGCCGCGAACCTCTTCGAGCGCCCATGAGCGACGTCGTGATCACGGGGATGGGCGCGATCACCCCGCTCGGCCTGACCGCGCCGGAGACCTGGAAGGGCCTCGTCGCCGGCCGTTCGGGCGTCGGCCCGATCACCCACTTCGACGCCTCGGGGTTCCCGACGCGGATCGCCGGCGAGGTGACGGGCTTCGACCCCGAGCCGCATCTGGGCAAGAAGAAGACCCGCCGCACCGCGCGCTTCTCGCAGCTTGCGGTCGTCGCCGCGCGCGAGGCGGTCGCCGACTCCGGGCTGGAAATCGACGAGCAGAACGCCGCCAACATCGCGGTGATCGTCAACAGCGCCGTTGCCGGCGTGCCCGAGTCCCAAGAGGCGGTCGACGCGCTGCGCGGGCCGGGCTACCAAGAGGTCAGCCCCTACTACGTCGCCTCGACGATCCTCAACATGCCGGCGTGCGAGGTCGCGATGGACCTCGGCGTCCACGGCCCCGTCAGCGCGAGCGCGCTCGCCTGCGCGAGCGGCAACGCGGCGCTGTTGGAAGCGCGCCGGCTGATCCTCGGCGGCGAGGCCGACGTCGTGATCGCGGGCGGGACCGATGCCGGCTTCGCCCAGGTGATGCTCGCCGGGCTGTCGAACATGGGCGCCGTCTCGCAGCGCAACGACGACCCCGAGCATGCCAGCCGCCCGTTCGACGCCGACCGCGACGGCTTCGTCTTCGGCGAGGGCGCGGTGCTGATGGTCGTCGAGTCGGCCGAGCACGCTCGGGCCCGCGGCGCGCGCGTCTACGGCAAGGTCGCCGGCGGCGCGCTGACGACCGACGGCTTCCACATGAGCGCGCCCGAGCCCAGCGGCCGCTTCGCCGCCGGCGCGATCACGACCGCGCTGAAGCGCAGCGGCGTGACGCCGGAGCAGGTCGACTACGTCTGCGCCCACGGCACCTCGACGCGGATCAACGACAGGGTCGAGACGTTGGCGATGCGCCAAGCATTCGGCGACGTGGCTGACAGGCTGGTCGTGTCGTCGCCGAAGTCGATGGTCGGCCACCTGATCGGCGCGGCGGGGGCGCTGTCGGCGATCACCTGCCTGCTGGCGATCCGCGACGGCGTCGTGCCGCCGACGATCAACCTCGACACGCCCGATCCCGACTGCGACCTCGACTATGTGCCGAACGTCGCGCGCGAGCGCGACGTCCGTACGGCGACGGTCAACGCGTTCGGCTTCGGCGGGCAGAACTGCGTCGTCGTGCTGCAGGCGGTCTAGCGCACAGCGGCAGCGGCAGGCGCGGGCGGAGCGCCCGCGCTAGTCGTTGTTCGCGTCGCCTTCTCTCTTCGTCGGCGTTCTGCCCGACGGCGCTCTGCCGCCTCTTCTCGTCGGCTTGGCGACCACGAACCTGATCGCCAGACGCGGGGTCGTCTCCGTCGAGAAGCTGGGCGATGCGTCGACCTGGAAGGTCCACGTCCCGAACGAGTACTTGAACGGGAAGAGCGCGATCGGGCCAGTCTTGAGCGAGCCGCAGACGTCGTCGGAGGTGCCGATCCGGATCGTCCGCTTCAGCTTCCCGTTCGGCTGGACGTAGTGAACGTAGACGCCGCGGTCGGGGCCGATGCCGAGCACCCGCCAGCGCACGCGCATCGTCGCCGGGTTGCCTCTCTGGGGCGAGAAGCTCGCGGTCAGCGGCGACATCAGGAACTTCGTCGAGGCGACGTTCGGGCCGTCGGTGACCGACAACGTCAGCTCGCGCGTCCCCTGCGTGCCGTTGTAGAAGGGCGCAGTGAAGCGAGCACGGATTCTGCCGTCCGCGGTGGTTGTGCCGCCGCCGAGCTCGTGCGTGCCCGACAGCTTCGCCGTCCACGTCGCGCTGGGCTCGAAGCCGCTGCCGGTCAGCTGGCCGGAGTCGTTGCTGAGAAAGCAGCCCGGCGTCAGCCTGATGCTCGCCTTCGCGTCGGCGGCGGAGGCGGCCGCGCCGCTGCCGACGGCGAGCGCCACGACGGTCAGCGCGGACGCTGTCAGACGGGTCGCGAAGGTCGTTCGATGAGCCATTGCAGAGACCATCATGGCCTACAAACGCTCGTGAGGAGCTGTCGATGCGGTGCGGTCGGACATGGCGCGGGGGTGCCCGCGGCCGGCGCGGCGTGGTGGCGCCGATCGCGTCCGTGGGATAGAAAGCAGGGCAGGGACGGACCATTGGACCGACACGGACGGGAGGACGCCATGCCGACGTACGTCATGCTCTCCAAGCTCACGCCTGAGGGCACGCAGACGATCAAGAACAACCCGCAGCGCATCCGCGAGATCAACAGAGAGGTCGAGCAGCTCGGCGCAAGGGTGCTCGCGCAGTGGGCGACGCTCGGTCGCTTCGACTTCGTGAACGTCGTCGAGGCGCCGGACGAGAAGACGATCTCGCGCGTCTCGCTCGAGCTCGGCTCGCGCGGAACGGTGCAGTACGAGACGCTGACCGCGATCCCGATCGACGACTTCATCTCGGCGCTGTAGATGACCGCTCGCCGCTCCTGCCCGACCACGCGACGGCCCGCGTGAGCCCGAAGGTCCTCGTCATCGGCGCCGGCGGTCGCGAGCACGCGATCGTCCGTGCGCTGAAGCGCTCGCCGCAGTCGCCCGAGCTGCTGTGCGCCCCCGGCAACGCCGGCATCGCCGCCGACGCGCGGCTGCTCGAGGTCGGCGTCGGCGACGTCGCCGGCCTCGTCGCCGTGGCGCTGGCCGAAGAGGTCGACTTCGTCGTCGTCGGGCCGGAGGCGCCGTTGGTCGACGGGATCGTCGACGCGCTCGCCGACGCCGGCATCGCCGCCTTCGGGCCGCGCGCCGCGGGCGCGCGCTTGGAGGGCTCGAAGGCCTTCTCCAAGGAGGTGATGGCGGCCGCTGGCGTGCCGACGGCCGCGCACACGGTCGTAACGACCGTGGACGACGGGATGGCGGCGATCGAGCGCTACCCGGTCGTGATCAAGGCCGACGGCCTCGCTGCCGGCAAGGGCGTGATCATCGCGGCCGACGAGCAGGAGGCGCGCGAGGCGCTTGAGGCGTTCCTCGTCGAGCGTCGCCACGACACCCAGCAGGTCGTCGTCGAGGAGCATCTCGTCGGCGAGGAGCTGTCGCTGCTGGCGCTGTGCGATGGCGAGCGGGCGATCCCGATGGCGCCGGCGCAGGACTACAAGCGGATCTTCGACGGCGACGCGGGCCCGAACACCGGAGGCATGGGGTCGTACTCGCCGGTGCCGGGGATAGACGGCGCGCGGGCGCTGGAGCTCGCGGCGCAGGTCCATCAGCCGATCGTCGACGAGCTGGCGCGCCGCGGCACGCCGTTCCACGGCGTCCTCTACGCGGGGCTGATGATGACGGCGGACGGCGTGAGAGTGCTCGAGTACAACACCCGCTTCGGCGACCCCGAGACGCAGGCGGTCCTGCCGCGGCTGCGTACCGACCTGCTCGAGCTGCTGGTCGGCGCGTCGCACTACGGCGGCCTCGCCGGCGCCGAGCTGGAGTGGGCGCCGCAGACGGCGGTCACGCTCGTGCTCGCGAGCGCCGGGTATCCGGAGTCGCCGCGCACGGGCGACGCGATCAGCGGCCTCGACGCGGTCCCGGCGACGGTCGAGGTGACCCACGCCGGCACCGCGCGGCGCGACGACGGCGCGATCGTGACGGCCGGCGGGCGCGTCCTGAACGTCACCGCCCTGGGCGACGGCGCGGCGGCCGCCCGTGACGCGGCCTATGCTGCGGCGGACACGATCGCCTTTGACGGACGGCAGCTGCGGCGCGACATCGCGCTGCGCGCCGTCGACCGAAACGGGAGCACCGCATGAACGACGAGCTGTCCGCCGTCCCCTCGACGTCCACCTCGGCTTCGACCGAGGCCGTCACCCAGCTCGAGCAGGAGCTGACGGCCGACGGTGTGCTCGTCGGCATCGTGATGGGCTCAGAGAGCGACCGGCCGGTGATGGAGAAGGCCGCCGCCGAGCTCGACGCGCGCGGGATCTCCAACGAGGTCCGCGTCATGTCGGCGCACCGCAACCCGGACACCGTCGCCGAGTACGCGAAGACCGCGCAGGCGCGCGGCCTGAAGGTACTGATCGCCGGCGCCGGCCTCGCGGCCGCGCTGCCAGGCGTCGTCGCCGCGCACACCGGCCTGCCGGTGATCGGCGTCCCGCTGACGAGCAGCATGTCGGTCGGCGGCGGCCTCGACGCGCTGCTGTCGATCGCCCAGATGCCGCCCGGCGTGCCGGTCGCTTGCGTCGGCGTCGACAACGCCAAGAACGCGGCCGTGCTGGCCGCGCGCATCCTCGCGGCGTAGCTGCCGCGCCTCGCGTGACCCGGCCGTCTCGGCCGGGTCGCGACATGGTCTCCAATCGCTGGCGCGCCACGCCGCGGCGTCGTACGCTGCCGCAGCCGCACTTCTCTTGAATCGGGGATCACGGAGGTTCCGTTGCCAGCCCGCCGTTGCATCGTCGCTGCCGCGCTCGCGGCGCTTGCCGTGCCCGCCGCGCCGCTGCTCGTGCCGACGCTCGCGCAGGCCGGCAGACCCGGCGTGTGGACGCCGATCACCTCGGCGGACGGCGACAACATCGACCAGGTCGGCCTGCTGCGGGCCGACGACCGGAGCCTGCACGTCGCCTGGACGCGCAAGACGCCCGGCGACAGCGTGATGGACGACCTGATGCAGACGACGATCACGCCGCAGGGCGTGGCCCGGCCGGCGCAGACGATCGCCTCGGGCTGGGTCGGGATCGGCTCGCCGTCGCTCGCGCGTGCCGGCGACGGCTCGCTGCTGCTGGCGGCCGGCGCGACGCAGACGAGCGACCTGAACGCGATCGACTCGATCGCCGCGTGGAGATCGGCCGACGGCGGCGGCTCGTGGTCGGCGCCGGTCAGACCGACGATGAACGGCGGCTTCGCGGACGACCCCGAGGTGGCGTTCGGCTCCGACGGCACGACGCCGTTCATCGGCGTCGGCACGACCTTCGGCCTGTTCGTCCATCCCGGCCTCGACCCGGCGACGGCCGATGGCAACTTCCAGTCGGCCGCTGGCTGGGCCTGCTGTGGCTACTCGCCGGGCCTCGCGCGTGACAGCGCCGACGGCCGGATGGTCGTCGCGTGGTCGTCGAACGCGACCGGCCACGTGGGCGTCTTCGCCCAGCAGGTCGACCAGGCGAGCGGCGCGCCAATCGGCGCGCCGTCGCTGATGCCGGGCAGCGTGACGAGCTACGGCGGCCAGCAGCAGGCCGACTACTCGCTCGCGCACACGCCGATCGTCGGCCGCTCGGGCCGGCCGGGCGTGTACGTCGCGTATGCCGGCGGCTACCCCTCGACGAGAAGAGTGCTCGTCTGGCAGTACGGCGCGAAGAAGTCGACGACGGTCGCGAACGTTGCGAGAGGCGTGAAGACGGTCGGCATCGCGTCAACGCAGCAGGGCCGCCTGTGGGCTTTCTGGTCCTCGGGCAACCGCGTCTACGCGAGCCGCTCGACCACGGGCGGGCTTGTCTGGGGCGCGGTCACCTCGACCCCGGCGCGCAAGGGCACCGTCTCGGTTTTCCACCTCGCGGGCGACGCGCAGGACGGCTTGCTCGACCTGCTCGGCGCCTTCGGCACGGCCGCCTCGAGAGCCCAGACGTGGCACACGCAGCTGCAGGCCGGCCTGACGCTCAAGCTCGCGAGAGCGAGCGTGGGCGGGAAGAAGAACGGCCCGCCGGTCGCCCACGTCAAGCTGCGGGTGACCGACGCCGGCGACCCGGTCGCCAACGCGAAGGTCTCGCTCAGCGGCAAGCACGCGACGACGAGCGGCAAGGGCACCGTGACGCTCGCCGTTCCGGCAAGAGCGCGCCTGACTGCGACCGCCGCCCACGACGGCTATGCGGACGCGACGGCGACGCTGCGCGTGCCGCTGCCCTGAGCGCTCGTCGACGAGCGGCGGTGCGCCCGCCCCGCCGCGTCGCGGTCGCGCTGTCGTTCCCCGGGAGGGGCGCCGCTGAGGGCGTCGCCTCCCGCCGCTTGCGATCATCGAGGCCATGATCGCTCGCTACACCCGCCCGGAGCTGGGCGCACTCTGGACCGACGAAGCCCGCATGACCGCCTGGCGCGACGTCGAGGTGGCGGCGTGTGAGGAGATGGAGGGGCCGACGGCGGAGGAGCTCGAGGCGATTCGCGGCGCGACCTTCACGGTCGATTCGGTCAACGAGCGTGAGAAGACGACCGACCACGACGTCGCCGCCTTTGTCGACGTGCTGTCGGCGTCAGCCGGGCAGGCCGGGCGCTGGATCCACTACGGCCTGACCTCCTCCGACGTGCTCGACACCGCGCTCGGGCTGCAGCTCAAGCGCGCCGGCGAGGTGATCGTGCCGGGCGCCAACCTGCTCGTCGAGACGATCGCGCGGCGGGCGCGCGAGCACAAGCAGACGGTGATGGCCGGCCGCACGCACGGCGTCCACGCCGAGGCGACGACCTTCGGGATCGTGCTCGCCGGCTTCGCCTTCGAGGCCCACCGCAACGCGCGGCGCCTCGAGCAGGCGTTCGAGCAGGTCGCGGTCGGCGCGCTGTCGGGCGCGGTCGGGACCTACGCCGCGACGTCGCCGGCCTTCGAGGAGCGCGTCCTCGCGCGGCTCGGGCTTGGCCGCGAGCCGGTCTCCACGCAGGTCGTCGCGCGCGACCGCCACGCCGAGCTGCTGCAGGCGATCTCGCTTGCCGGCGCCGGCCTTGAGCGGCTCGCGACCGAGATCCGCCACCTCCAGCGCACCGAGGTGCGCGAGGCCGAGGAGCCGTTCCGGGCCGGCCAGAAGGGCTCGAGCGCGATGCCGCACAAGAGAAACCCGATCAAGACGGAGCAAATCACCGGCCTCGCGCGCGTGCTGCGCGGCAACGCCCAGGCGGCCGTCGAGGACGTCGCGCTGTGGCACGAGCGCGACATCTCCCATTCCTCCGTCGAGCGCGTGATCCTGCCTGACTCGACGATCTTGATCGACTACCTGCAGGCGCGCATGACGGGCGTGGTCGACGGCCTCGTCGTCCACGCCGACCGGATGATCGAGAACCTCGACATCACCTCCGGCGCGCTCTTCTCCCAGCGCCTCCTGCTCGCGCTGATCGAGCAGCAGGGCATGGTCCGCGACGACGCCTACCGGATCGTCCAGCGCACCGCCCAGCAGGCCTGGGACACCCGCACCCCGCTGCGCCAGCTGATCGCCGCCGAGCCCGCCGCCGCCGGCCTCGACCTCGACGCGATCTTCGACTACGCCCACTACACCCGCCACGCCGACGCCATCTTCGCCCGCCTCGACGAGATCGCCTAGGCGGCCGGCTGGGGTGAGGGAGACGATTTGGCGGCGACGGTCGAGCGGATAGCGGTCGCGTCGGGCGCAACAAAGGGTCGAGCTGAGGGTGCCGGGCGGGGACGGTTTTCAGACGCTGGTGGAAGGGAGTACCGGCGCGCCTGAAGCAGCCCGATGGCGCGGCTATTCGTCGAGGCCCGCTGGTAGCATCGCCCCACGTGACCTCCCTCTCTGAGCTGCCCCTCGTCGCAAGAGGCAAGGTCCGTGAGATCTACGATCTCGGCGACTCGCTGTTGCTCGTCGCCTCGGACCGCATCTCGACGTATGACGTCGTCCACCCGAACACGATCCCGGACAAGGGCAAGGTGCTCACCGCCCTCTCCGTCTTCTGGTTCGAGCGCCTCGCGTCGATCGTCCCCAACCACTTCATCTCCGCCACCGACGGCGTCCCCGCCGAGGCGCGCGGCCGCGCGCTGGTGGTGAAGAAGCTGACGATGCTGCCGGTCGAGGCGGTCGTGCGCGGGTACATCACCGGCTCCGGCTGGAAGGACTACCTCGCGACCGGCAAGGTCTCGGGCCTCGAGCTGCCCGCCGGCCTGCAGGAGTCCGAGCAGCTGCCGCAGCCGCTCTACACGCCGAGCACGAAGGCCGAGATCGGCCACGACGAGGCGATCGACTTCGCGGCGACGGTCGAGCTGATCGGCGACCGCGGCGTTGCCGAGCAGGTGCGCGACCTGTCGATCGAGGTCTACGCCCGCGCCGCCGAGCACGCCCGCGACCGCGGCGTGATCCTCGCCGACACGAAGTTCGAGTTCGGCCGCGACGCCAGCGGCACGCTGACGCTCGGCGACGAGGTGCTGACGCCGGACTCCTCGCGCTTCTGGCCGAGCGCCGGATATTCCGTCGGCCACGGCCAGCCGAGCTTCGACAAGCAGATCGTTCGCGACTGGGCGTCGGGCAGCGGCTGGGACAAGACCCCGCCCGCGCCGACGATCCCCGACGAGGTCGTCGACCGCACCCGCGCGAGATACCTCGAGGCGTACGAGCTGATCTCCGGCGAGCCGTTCGACGCATGGCTGGAGCGCGTCAAGCCATGAAGATGCGCGTGCTGATCCGCCCGAAGGCCGGCATCCTCGACCCGCAGGGCCAGGCGGTCGAGCGGGCGCTGCCCGCGCTCGGGTTCGACGGCGTCTCGCAGGTCCACGTCGGCCGGCTCGTCGAGCTGGACGTCGCGGACCCCGCGCAGCTGCCCGCGATGTGCGACAAGCTGCTCGCGAACCCGCTGATCGAGGACTACGAGATCGTGTCCGTCGAGCAGGCTGCGCCCGCGTCGTGAAGTTCGGCGTCCTCCGCTTCCCCGGCACCTGTGACGAGGTCGACGCGCAGCTCGCCTGCGAGCGCGTCGCGAACGCCGAGATCCTCTGGCACGGCGACCGTGACCTCAAGGGCGCCGACGCGATCGTCATCCCAGGCGGCTTCTCCTACGGCGACTACCTGCGCGTCGGCGCGATCGCCCGCTTCTCCCCGCTGATGGAGTCGGTGATCGACTTCGCCAAGCAGGGCGGCCCGGTGCTCGGCATCTGCAACGGCTTCCAGATCCTCTGCGAAGCCGGCCTCCTGCCCGGCACGCTGCTGCCGAACAGCACGCTGCGCTTCGTCTGCCGCCAGGTCGACCTGACCGTCGAGCGCACCGACACTGTCTTCACGAACGCCTGCGAGCCGGGCGAGACGCTCTCGATCCCGGCCAAGCACACGACGGGCTGCTGGTACGCCCCCAAGCAGTTGCACGAGCAGGTCGAGGCCAACGGCCAGGTGCTGCTGCGCTACGCGCCGGGCCAGAACTTCAACGGCTCGCTTGCTGACGTCGCTGGCGTCTCCAACGAGGCCGGCAACGTCTTCGGCCTGATGCCCCATCCCGAGCATGCCGTCGACCCGCTGACCGGCTCGGTCGACGGGCTGACGCTGTTCGCCTCGATCCGTGACTCCCTCGCTGCCCATGTCTGAGCCCGCCGCCATCCCCGCCCACCGCGCACTCGGCCTGACCGACGCCGAGTACGACCTGATCGTCGAGAAGATGGGCCGCGAGCCCGGCCCGGTCGAGCTGTCGATGTTCTCGCTGATGTGGTCGGAGCACTGCGCCTACAAGCACTCCAAGAAGCTGCTGGGCCAGCTCCCGACCGAGGGCCGCTACCTGCTCATGGGCCCGGGCGAGAACGCCGGCGCGGTCGACGTCGGCGACGGCCTCGCGGTCGCGTTCAAGGTCGAGTCGCACAACCACCCCAGCGCCGTCGAGCCCTTCCAGGGCGCGGCGACCGGCGTCGGCGGGATCCTGCGCGACATCTTCGCGGTCGGCGCGCGGCCGATCGCGGTGCTCGACTCGCTGCGTTTCGGCGAGCCCGACGGGACGCGCTCGCGCTACCTGCTCGAGCACGCGGTCGCCGGCATCGGCCACTACGGCAACTCGATCGGCGTGCCGACCGTCGGCGGCGAGATCTACTTCGAGCCCGCGTACGAGCAGAACTGCCTCGTCAACGCGATGGCGCTCGGCGTCGCGCCCCACGACCGGCTCACGCGCGCGGCGGCGACCGGGCCCGGCAACGTGCTGATCCTGTTCGGCGCGCTGACCGGCCGCGACGGCATCGGCGGCGCTTCGGTGCTCGCCTCGGCCGAGCTTGGCGAGGACGACGCCGCCAAGCGCCCGACCGTCCAGATCGGCGACCCGTTCGCGGAGAAGAAGCTGCTCGAGTGCTCGCTGGAGCTGCTCGACCGTGAGCTGCTCGTGTCGTTGCAGGACCTCGGCGCCGCCGGCCTCACCTCCTCCTCCTCGGAGATGGCCTCCAAGGGCGGCCTCGGCCTGGACATCCACGTCGACCGCGTGCCGCTGCGCGAGCCGGGGATGGAGCCGTTCGAGATCATGGTCTCCGAGTCGCAGGAGCGGATGCTCTGCGTCGTGGAGCCGAGCAAGGTCGACGCGGTCCTCGCCGTCTGCGAGAAGTGGGAGACGACCGCCACCGCGATCGGCGAGGTGACCGACTCCGGCCACCTGCGCGTCATCCAAAACGGCGCCGTCGTCGGCGACATGCCGGTCATCGCGCTCGTTGACGACTGCCCGCTCTACGACCTCGACCCGGTCAAGCCGACCGAGCCGATCTATCCCGCGCCGCCGCGCACGCTGCGAGCCGACGACGACGACGTGCAGGCGATCCTGCCCGAGCTGCTCGGCGCGCCGAACATCGCCTCGCGCAGGGCGGTCTTCGAGCAGTACGACTGGCTCGTGCAGTCGCGCACCGTGCGCCGGCCCGACGAGGCCGACGCGGCCGTGCTGCTGCTGCCCGACGGCGCCGCGATCGCGGTCTCGATCGACGGCTCCGGCCGCCGCGTCGCCGCCGACCCGTACCGCGGGACGGTCGAGGCCGTCTTCGAGTGCGCGGCCAACCTCGCCTGCGTCGGCGCCGAGCCGTTGGGCCTGACAAACTGCCTCAACTTCGGCAACCCCGAGAAGCCGCACGTCGCGTGGCAGCTGACCGAGTCGGTCCGCGGCATGGCCGACGCCTGCCGCGCGCTCGACACGCCGGTCGTCGGCGGCAACGTCTCGCTCTACAACGAGAGCGGCGGCGGGCCGATCTACCCGACGCCGGTCGTCGGCCTCGTCGGAAGGCTGCCCGACGCGTCGCGCGCCGGGCGGCTCGGCTTCGCGCTCGCCGGCGACGCGATCGCGGTCGTGCGCGCGGCCTCCCCGTCGCTGCCTGGCTCTGAGCTGGCGAAGCTGCGCGGCGAGGCGCTGCCCGACGGGCTGCCCGAGCGCAACGTCGCCGCGCTACGCGGCGCGATCGAGCTGGTGCGCGACGCGGTTCGCAACGGGATCGTCCGCTCGGCCCATGACGTCGCCGAGGGCGGCCTCGCGGTCGCGCTCGCCGAGGCGGCGCTGGCGGGCGGGATCGGCGCGAAGGTCGACCTCGCCGCGGTCGGCGGCCACAAGCGCGAGTCGAAGCCGCTCGACGTGCAGCTGTTCGGCGAGGGGCCGGGGACGTTCGTCCTGTCGGGCCCGCGTGAGCTGCTGTCCGAGCTGAAGGCGCCCGACGGCGTCCACCTGACGGTGAAGGTCGTCGGCGAGGTCGGCGGCGACGCGCTCGAGATCGAGCACGAGGGCGGCACGCTGGCGTGGTCGCTCGACAGCCTCCGCGACCCGCGCGAGCGCGGCCTCGCCGACGCGCTCGACGACACCGTCCGCCTCGACGACTGACGCTGCGCCGCACAACGCTGCACGCTGACCGTGGGCGGCAGTGACCGCGCGAGCGTCGTGAACCGCCGAACAGCGCTGCACGCTGACCGTGGGCGGCCGTGACCGCGCGAGCGTCGTGAACCGCGCCAGCGCGACCGTCACGCGCCTCTCCTGCTGTCCGAGAGGCCGGCGCGGCGCCCGCTGCCGCGCACCCCGGGCGCTGACCGCGAAACACGGCGACAGCGGCAGCTTCAGCGTCCGCAGCCCGCGCCTCGCGGGGGCCCGCTACCGCTTCGCCGTGACCGTGATCGACGCCGCCGGCAACCGCAGCCGCGCGGCCGTCGCGGTGGTCGCAACCGCCGCCCGGCGGTGAGCGTCGAAGGCCATCGCCGCCCGCGTTGCTACTCTCACCCCAGCGGCTGCTGCGGGGTTGTCGCCGTTTGATTCCAAAGGCCCGCCCGCTCCTCGCCGATGACTGATCAACTCACCGATCGCGACGGACCGCGCGACGAATGTGGCGTGTTCGGGATCTACGCTCCCGGCCACGACGTCGCCCGCCTCGCGTACTTCGCGCTCTACGCGCTGCAACATCGCGGACAAGAGTCCGCAGGGATCGCGACCACCGATATCGGCGGCAACATCATGACGTTGCGCGACCTCGGCCTCGTCTCGCAGGTCTTCGACGAGCAGAAGCTGCGCTCGCTGCCCGGCGACCTCGCGCTCGGCCACGTGCGCTACTCGACGACCGGCTCCTCCGCTTGGGAGAACGCGCAGCCGGTCTATCGCTCCGACCATCGTGAGCTGGCGCTCGCCCACAACGGCAACCTGACGAACGCCGTCGAGCTGCACAGCGAGCTGCGCGAGAAGGGCGTCGCGTTCCGCTCGACCTCCGACTCGGAGATCATCGCCGCGCTGCTCTCGACGCATCCCGCCGACAAGCTCGAGGACGCCGTCGCGGACGTGCTGCCGCACCTCAGAGGCGCCTTCTCGACGGTCGTGATGACGAACGAGAAGGTCGTCGCCTTCCGCGACCCGCAGGGGATCCGCCCGCTCGTGCTCGGCATGATCGGCGAGCGCTACTGCGTCGCCTCCGAGACGTGCGCGCTGGACATCATCGGCGCGAGAGTGCTGCGCGAGGTCCTGCCCGGCGAGGTCGTGACGATCGACGACGGCGGCATCTCGACGCGGATGGCGGTCGAGGGCGAGCGCAAGGCGTTCTGCGTCTTCGAGTACATCTACTTCGCGCGTCCCGACTCGATCATGAACGGCACCTCGCTGCAGGCCGCGCGCGGCCGCATGGGCGAGATCCTCGCGCGTGAAGCGCCGGCCGACGCCGACCTCGTGATCGCGGTGCCGGACTCCGGCACCCCGGCCGCGCGCGGCTTCGCGCGTGCCAGCGGCATCCCGCAGGACGACGGCTTCGTCAAGAACCGCTACGTCGCGCGCACGTTCATCCAGCCGGGCCAGGAGCTGCGCAAGCACGGCCTGAGACTGAAGTTCAACCCGATGCGGGAGATCGTCGACGGCAAGCGCCTCGTCGTCGTCGACGACTCGATCGTGCGCGGCAACACGACGCGCCAGATCATCCAGATGCTGCGCGACGCCGGCGCGCTTGAGGTCCACCTGCGGATCACCGCCCCCGCGATCCGCAACCCCTGCTTCTACGGGATCGACATGTCGACCCGCGAGGAGATGGTCGCGCACAACCGCGCCACCGAGGAGATCGCCGCCGAGCTCGGCGCCGACTCGCTCCACTACCTCTCGCTCGACGGCGTCTACGAGGCCGTCGGCGGCGACCGCGCCGACCACTGCGACGCCTGCTTCAGCGGCGAGTACCCGCTGGAGGGCGCGCCCACCGAGCAGGACAAGCACGCGTTCGAGCACGGTCTCCCGCTGGTCAAGGCCTGACGGCGACGTCGGGCGGGCGGGCACCGCATCCCGATGGACGCCCGCGCCGAGCTGCGCCGCCACTTCGGCTTCGACGACTTCCGCCCGGGCCAGGAGCAGGCGGTCGCCGCGGCGCTGGAGGGCCGCGACGCGCTTGTCGTGATGCCGACCGGCGCCGGCAAGTCGCTCTGCTACCAGCTCCCCGCGCTCGCGCGCGGCGACCTGACGATCGTCGTCTCGCCGCTCGTCTCGCTGATGCAGGACCAGGTCGAGGGGCTGCAAAAAGTCGCCGGCGACGCCGTCGGCCTGCTCAACTCGCAGCGCACGGCGGCGCAGAACCGCGACGTGCTGGCACGCGCGCTCGACGGCCGGCTGCGGCTGCTCTACGTCGCGCCCGAGCGCTTCGCCTCACCCGGCTTCGTCGCGCAGATGCAGCAGGCGCGGATCGGCCTCTTCGTCGTCGACGAGGCGCATTGCGTGTCGCAGTGGGGCCACGACTTCCGGCCTGACTACTTCCGCCTTGCGGACGCCGCGCGCTACCTCAGAGCGTGCGCGATCATGGCGCTGACCGCGACCGCCACGCCGCAGGTCGCCGACGACGTCGTCGCGCGGCTGGGCCTCGCTGAGCCGGTGAGGGTGACGACCGGCTTCGACCGGCCTAACCTCTCCTTCGCGGTCGTCCCGTGCCGCTCGCGCGACGAGGCCGAGCGGCGGATCGCGCGCGTCCTGCACGACCTCGACGCGCGTCCTGCGATCGTCTACGCCGGCACGCGCAACGGCTGCGAGCAGCTCGCGAAGATGCTCGGCCGCGCGCTCGAGCTCGACGTCGCCGTCTACCACGCGGGGCTCGACCGCGAGCACCGCGCCGCCGTCCAGCGCGCGTTCATGGCCGGCGACACGCCGATCGTCGTCGCGACGAACGCCTTCGGGATGGGGGTCGACAAGGCCGACGTGCGCACCGTGCTTCACGCGACCGTGCCGCAGTCGGTCGAGGCGTACTACCAGGAGGCCGGCCGCGCCGGGCGCGACGGCAGGCCGGCCCGCTGCATGCTGTTCGCCGAGTCGCGCGACAAGGGGCTGCACGCCTTCTTCATCCAGCGCGCCGAGGTGCAGGACGGCGCCTTCGGCGCGATCGCCCGCAGACTCGAGCGCCACGCCGCGGAGGGCAGCGGCCGCTACGACGTCGAGCTCGGCGCGCTCGCCGACGTCGCCCAGTGCGACCGCGACCAGGCGCGCGCGATCGTCGGCCACCTCGCGCGCGCCGGGCTGTTGCAGCCGGCGCCGTCGCCGCCCGACCGCGCGATCGGCCGGCTGCTCGGCAGATGGGAGCGCAGAGCGCTGCTGGCGTGCAGAGCGTCGGCAGGGGAGGCGCAGAAGATCCGCTGGCGGCACTACAGCGCGGTCTGGTCGTTCGTCGAGCAGCGCCGTTGCCGCCGCAAGGCGCTGCTGCGCCACTTCGGCGACCGCAACGCCCCGCAGACCGACCCCGGCGTGCCGTGCTGCGACGTCTGCGATCGCACATGGGCACGTGCTTCGCATAGCGAGTTCCACGGCCTCGAGTCGGCATCGCGGTCTGTCGGCGGGAGCTCGCGGGAGCTGGCCGGCTTCGGTCGTGCCGGCCTCCCGTCCGGTGGCCCCTCCGTCGACACGAACGAGCTCGACGAGGCGATCGTTCACCTCGTCGCGAGCGCGCAGCCGCCGGTCGACCGCCATCTCGCGACCGCGATCCTGCGCGGCAGCCGCACGCGCGAGATCGCGAGCCATTCCTACGACGGCCTGCCCGCTTACGGGACCTTCTCGCACCTGCGCGGCGATCAGGTGACCGAGCGGATCGACATGCTGCTGGCGCGCGGCACGTTGCGCGCGCGTCACGGTACCTTGGCTCCCGCACATGGCTGAGCGCTTCCCCATCGCCGTCCTCGCCTCCGGCGCCGGCTCCAACCTGCAGGCGATCCTTGACAGCGTCCACGGACGCGACGGGATCGAGGTCGTCGCCGTCGGCTCCAACAAGGCTGACGCGCCCGCGCTCGCCCGCGCCCAGGCGCTCGGCGTCGCGACTGCCGCCTTCCCGCGTGCTGAGCACGCCGACCGCGCCGCGCGCGACCTCGCGCTGGCCGACTGGATCGAGCAGAGCGGCGCCCGTCTCGTCGTGCTCGCCGGCTACATGGAGCTGCTGACGCCGGAGTTCCTCGCGCGCTTCCCGCAGGCGGTCGTCAACGTCCACCCGGCGCTCCTTCCGGCCTTCCCCGGCCTGCGCGCCGTCGAGCAGGCGATCGAGCACGGCGTGCGCGTCTTCGGCGTCACCGTCCACTACGTCGACGAGGGCGTCGACACCGGGCCGATCATCCTCCAGCGCGCCGTCGAGCTGCCCTACGCGCGCGACGCGGACGAGGTGCTGGCGCGGCTGCACCCGGTCGAGCACGAGCTGCTGCCGGAGGCGATCCGCCTGATCGCCCGTGGCGCAGTGCGTCCCGACCCGGCGAGCCCGCGCCGGGTCACGTTGGATCCATAACCGGCCGGTCGTCGGGCAGGCGCTTCGCCTATCGTTCTGCCCCGTGTCCGAACGAACAGAGACTCCCAACGCGCTGAGCAAGACCGCACCCGGCCAGGTTCAGGTGCGCCGCGCGCTGCTGTCCGTCTCCGACAAGACGGGGATCGTCGACTTCGCGCGCGGGCTCGCTGACCTCGGCGTCGAGATCGTGTCGACCGGCGGCACCGCCGGGGCGCTCGCCGACGCCGGCATCCCGCACCGCTCGATCACCGACTTCACGGGCTTCCCCGAGATCATGGACGGGCGCGTCAAGACGCTGCACCCGAAGCTCTACGCGGGCCTGCTCGCGGTGCGCGACGACGAGAGCCACCTGGCTGCCGCCCAAGACGCCGAGGTCGAGCTGGTCGATCTCGTCTGCGTCAACCTCTACCCGTTCGAGCAGACCGTCGCGCGCCGCGGGGTCGCGGACTCCGAGGTGATCGAGAACATCGACATCGGCGGGCCTACGATGATCCGCGCGGCTGCGAAGAACTTCGCCTTCGCCGCGCCGGTCGTCTCGCCAGAGAGCTATGACGCGATCCTCGACGAGCTGCGCGCAGGCGAGCAGATGCTGTCGCTCGCGACGCGCGAGTCGCTCGCGGCCGAGGCGTTCGCCTATACCGCCCGCTACGACACGGCGATCACACGCTGGTTCTCCGAGAAGCGCGGCGACGACTTCCCGCAGCTGTTCGTGCGCGCCTTCGAGAAGGTCACCGACCTCTCCTACGGCGAGAACCCGCACCAGCGCGCCGCCTACTACGCGCAGGTCGGCTCGCCGACGCACCTGCTCTCCAACGTGCGCCAGCTTGGCGGCAAGCCGCTGTCGTTCAACAACCTGCTCGACCTCAACGGCGCGCGGATGCTCGTGCGCGAGTTCAACGGCCCGTCGTGCGTGATCGTCAAGCACAACAACCCGTGCGGCGTGGCGACGGCCGACACGATGCTGGCAGCGTATGAGCGCGCCTACGAGTGCGACCCGCTGTCGGCGTTCGGCGGCGTCGTCTGCGTCAACCGCCCGGTCGACGCCGAGCTCGCGCAGGCGCTCGTCAGACAGTTCATCGAGGTGATGTTCGCGCCGGGCTACTCCGACGAGGCGCTCGAGATCCTCTCTGTCAGAAGAAACCTGCGCGTGCTGCAGGACGACGAGAACCTGCCGCTCTACCTCGCTGAGCCTGACCTCAAGCAGGTCGCCGGCGGCCTGCTCGTGCAGGACCGGGACCTCGACACGCAGGAGCGCGCCGAGATGACGGTCGCGTCCAAGCGCCAGCCGACCGACGCCGAGTGGAGCGAGCTGCTGTTCGCCTGGCGCGTCTGCAAGCACGTCCGATCGAACGCGATCGTCCTTTCGAGAGACAACGCCTCCGTCGGGATCGGCGCGGGGCAGATGAGCCGCGTCGACTCGGTCAGGCTCGCGATCGAGAAGGCGCGCGAGGGGTCGCTGACGGGCTCGGTGCTCGCCTCCGACGCCTACTTCCCCTTTCCCGACGGGCCCGAGGCCGCGATCGCGGCCGGCGTCACTGCGATCATCCAGCCGGGTGGCTCGGTGCGCGACCCCGAGGTGATCGCTGCGGCCGACGCGGCCGGCGCCGCGATGGTCTTCACCAGCCGCCGTCACTTCAAGCACTGACCGAACCAGGCGCGCAAGGCCCGTTTTCCCGCCCCCTTGCAGGGGTACGCATAGGCGGCCGGAGGCTCGCGGGCGGGACTCTCGGTCACAGGCACGCGCGCCGCCCGTCTCCCGGTATGACGCAACCACGTCAAACGCACGCCCCGCCGACGGCCTTCGGCATCGTCGAGGAGCGCCCCCAGCCCGGCGACGTCGTCGTGATCGGCGTGCGCGGCGAGCTCGACCTCTTCACCGCGCCTGAGCTGCGCGACCGGCTTCGCGACGCCTCCGACGCGCCCGAGCGGGCCGCCCACGTCGTCGTCGACCTGAGCGACTGCTCGTTCGTCGACGCCAGCGGCTGTCAGGCGCTGCTGCGCGCCGCGCGCCTGCTGGCGGCGCAGGGCCGCCGGCTCGCGATCGTGAACGTGAGCGCCGGCACCGCCCGGATCCTCAACGTGATGGGCCTCGACGAGCTGTTCCCGGTCGTCGCCACGCGCGCGCAGGCGCTCGCCGCCGTGCGCGCCGCTGTCTGAGCTGCCGCGCTTCAGACGCGGCCCCCAGGTGCCGATAGGACCGGGGTAATGCCGCCCAAGCATTCAACTCGGCGCGTGGACGGGCGCCTTGGAGCCGATTCGTGAGGCCCCCACGTCTGCGCACGCCCGCGGCGTTGCTCGTCGTGGCGCTGCTGGCCTGCGCGACGATCGTCGGCGCGCTCGCTTCCGCCCAGCACGGGCGCACGACCGCCGTGCAACAGCAGCGTGGCGTCAGCAACCGCGTGACGGCGGTGCTCGGCGCGTTCGCGCTGGAGAACAGCCAGCGCCTCGCCGACGTCGCGACGCTCATGTCGGTCTCGCGACAGCCGCAGACGCAGTTCCACCTGCTCGCGGACAGGCTGATCGCCGAGAACAACATTCGCGAGGTCTGGTACGTCACGCGGACGGCGGCGCAGGGGCCGCGGGGGCAAGAGCGCTTCTGGCTGCGCGACGCCGCTGGCGCCGGCCTCGGAGCGGCGGGCGGCCAGGTGGCGGCCGGAGCGATCGACCTCGGCGGCGACCCGCAGCAGGCCGCGATGCTGCGCGCCGCGATGGAGAGCGGCTCGCCGCAGTCGACCGGCGTCGTCAGGCCGGTCGGGCGCGACTACCCCGCGGTCCTCATCGCCGCGCCGGTCTACCGCGGCGGGACGCCGCCCGCGACGGTCGCGGCACGTCGTGCAGCCGCCGTCGGCTTCTCGATCGGCATCTACCCGGTCGCGATGGTGCGCTTTGCGATCGGCGCGCTGGTCCCGGCCGGAACCCCCTTCGCGATCAAGTCGCCCGGAGGCGTCGTCATCGCCGGCAGGCCGCTCGCCGCGAGCTCGGTCCGCACGACCGCCGTTCCGATCGCGGGGCAGCGCTGGGTCGTCGCCGTCGGGCGCCCCGACCCGGGCTCCTGGCTGACGTGGACGATCTTTATCTGCGGCACGATCCTGACGGTCGCCGTCGGACTGCTGATATGGGGCGCGGCGCGGCGCGAGCGCTACGCGCTCGAGCTCGTCGACGAGCGGATGGCCGAGCGCGACCTCGCGGAGGCCCAGCGCCATGCCGCCGAGCGCCGCCACCGCCTGCTGGCCGACAACGCGACCGACGTGATCCTCGTCTTCGACCCCGACGGGACGATCACGTACATCTCGCCCGCGACGCGTGAGCTGATCGGCTACGAGCCCGAGGAGGTCGCCGGGCGGATGCCGCGCGAGTTCACGCATCCAGACGACCGCGAGGAGCTGATCGCGGCGCGTGAGCAGATCAGCGCCGACGGCGGCACGATAACGATGACCTGCCGCCTGCGGCACCGCGACGGGCGCTGGGTCTGGGTCGAGGCGCGGATGCGCCGCATCGACGACCCCGAGACCGGCGCGATGGTCGAGGGGCAGGCGATCGTGCGCGACGTCAGCGACCGCGTCGCCTCTGACGCCGCGCTGCGCGAGGGCGTCGAGCGGATCGCCGCCGCCGAGCAGCGCTTCCGCACCGCGTTTGAGGCAGCGCCGATCGGGATGGCGTTGAGCGATCTAGAAGGCCGCTTCATTCAGGTCAACGACGCGCTCTGCGCGCTCACTGGCTACACGCGCGAGGAGCTCGAGGAGCTCAGCTTCACCGACCTCAGCCATCCAAGCGACGTCGCGCGCGACGAGGAGATGATGCAGGGCCTGCTGTCCGGCGAGCAGCACACGTACTGGATGGAGAAGCGCTACATCGACGTTGTCGGCCAGGTTGTCTGGGTCGCTGTGCACGCGACGCTCGTGCGCGCTCCCGACGGCAGCCCGCAGCATTTCCTCGGCCAGATTCAGGATGTCAGCGAGCGCGTCCGTTACGAGGCCCAGTTGCAGCACATGGCCGATCACGACCCGCTCACGGGGCTGTTGAACCGGCGCTCGTTCGAGCGCGAGCTCAATCAGCACATCCATCGCATACAGCGCTACGGAGCCGAGGGCGCGGCGCTCGTGCTCGACATCGACCGCTTCAAGCACATCAACGACACGCTCGGGCACAACGTCGGCGACGAGCTGATCGTGAAGGTCGCGCAAACGTTGCGCACGCGGCTGCGTGACAGCGACGTGCTCGCGCGGCTGGGCGGCGACGAGTTCGCGGTGCTGATGCCCAGAGGCGGCACCGCGGAGGCCGAGGCGGTCGCGCAGTCGATCCTCGGCGCGGTGCGCGCGCAGTCGGTGTTGACGGCCGCGGGGCGGCGGCGGCCGATCACGACGAGCATCGGGATCGCGCTGTTCGGCGAGAGCGAGAAGGCCAGCGCCGAGGACGTGCTCGTCAACGCCGACCTGGCGATGTACGACGCGAAGGAGGCGGGCCGTGACCGCGCCGCCACGTACTCCTCGCACGAGCGCGGCGCCTCACGGATGAAGGCCCGCATCACGTGGGCTGAGCGGATCCGCGAGGCGCTCGCGGAGGATCGCTTCACGCTCTACGCGCAGCCGATCGTCGAGCTCAGCAGCGGCGCCGTCCGCCAGCACGAGCTGTTGTTGCGGATGATCGACGACGGCGGAGAGGTGATCCCGCCGGCGGCGTTCATCGGGATCGCTGAGCGGTTCGACTTGATGCAGGAGATCGACCGCTGGGTCGTCGCCCGCGCGATTCGTCACATGGGTGAGCAACGGCGCGGCGGGCGCGAGCTCACGTTCGAGGTCAACATCTCCGGCTCCTCGACTGGCGACCCCGACCTGTTGACGATCATCGAGCGAGAGCTTCGCTCCAACGACGTCGACCCGGCAAAGCTCGTCCTCGAAGTGACGGAGACGACCGCCGTCGCCAATATTCCGAGGGCGCAAGATTTCGCCCAGCGCCTTGCTGAGCTCGGCTGTCGTTTCGCCTTGGACGACTTCGGCGCGGGCTTCGGCTCGTTCTACTACTTGAAACATCTCCCGTTCGACATCTTGAAGATCGACGGCGAGTTCGTACGGTCGTGCACAACCAATCAGACAGACCAGCTGTTGATCCGCGCGGCGGTTGACATCGCCCGTGGAATGGGCAAAGAGACGATTGCCGAGTACGTGGGAGACGATCAGACGCTTGCGCTGCTGCGCAGCCTCGGAGTCGACTACGCACAGGGCTTCCACATCGGCCGCCCAGCCCCGTTGCGGGAGGCGCTGGACCGCGATTGTGTCGGCGGCTAAAGGACTCTTGAGCGTCCCCAACGCAATCGAGTTGCTGACGGATCGACGCCACATCGCGACGTGCCGGATGATGGGGGTTCAATACAGCAGGCGCTATTGGTAGCCTTCACCGACCCCCTCGCCTCACCAGGAGTCACATACATGGCAGATCTCGTCGCGCAAATTCAACGTGACATCGAGAAGCGGCTCAGAGAGTTGCGGCCGCTGATCGAAGAGAAGGACCAGCTCGAGGCCGTTCTCACCGCGCTGAATGGCGAAGCCCGCGCGGTTGCTCCGGCTCCTCGCGCCGCCCGTCCGCGTGCGTCCAGCGGGGCGTCGTCGACGCCGTCGCGTGCGCCGTACGCTGGTGGCAAGTCGCGCCGCGCACCGCGCGGAGCGAACCGTGAGGCGATCCTCAAGGTCGTCGGCGAGCGGCCGGGCATCTCAGCGGCCGAGGTCGCCGAGATCACCAACATCGCCAAGCCGACCGTCCACACGACGATCTCGCAGCTGAAGCGCAAGGGCATATTGGAGCCCGAGGGCGCCAACGGCGTCCGCCTCTCAAAGGCGTCCTGACGAGTGTCAGGGCCGCGCGTGCCCGTCCCGCATGCGCGCCCTGGGACTCGAACCCAGCCCGCCGGATTAAAAGTCCGGTGCTCTAACCCGATGAGCTAGACGCGCCCCTTCATGGTCGCACGATCGCGAAAAGGGCGTTGCCATCTACAATGCCTACTTCCGCACCCGCCCCCATGGTGTAGCGGTTAGCACGCCAGCCTTTCACGCTGGTAGCGGGGGTTCGATTCCCCCTGGGGGTACTAGCCCGGCCGGTGCGCGATTCCCGGCCGGGAGCAGGCGGCGACGCTTGACGCTCAGCCGTTCTCGATCCGCTCCGCCAGCTCGATGATGACGCCCTCCGGGCCGCGGACGTAGCAGAGCCGGTACTTGTCCTCGTAGCGCTCCAGCTCGCCGACGAGCTCGGCGCCGTGGGGTCTCAGACGCGCAAGGACGTCGTCGATGTCGTCAACGGCGAACAGGATGTGGCGGATCCCCGGCGCGTTCGCTGAAGCGTGCCGGTCGCCCTCGTGGTGTGCTGGCGAGTGGAACTTCGACAGCTCGAGCCGGCTGTTGCCGTCCGGCGTCTGCAACATCACGATCTCCGCCCGGACGCCTTCCAGCCCCACGACACGGTCCACCCAGCCGCCTTCGACGGCTCCCTCGCCCTCCAGCACGAGCCCAAGCTCGACGAAGAACGCCGTCGCGGCCGCGAGGTCGTCGACGACGATCCCGACGTGCTCCATCCGTTGGATAGCCATGGGCTCGATGGTAAACGGCCAGATCCCGTCGGGTTAGCTGCTGAAGACGGCCCGGCGCTCGAGGTAGGCGGCGATGCCACAGCGGCCGAGCTCCCGGCCGATCCCGGGCTGCCGACAAGCAACGCTCGGTCTCGGTGGACTCAGACGTTCGCAGAGCGGGTCGGCGAGGCGACGGTGAATTACCAGCCGGTCGTCCTCGCGGTGCTGCGGAGGCTGCGGCGGCCGAGCTCTCGCGCCACGGCTGGCGGGCGCGCGGGTCGATCGGATCGCCCGCGACGCGCGAGCCAACAAGCTGCTCGGCTTCGGCGCCGATCAGGCCGGGCGCGAGGCGCAACGGCGCTGATCGTCGCGGCGGTCGGGCGGCTGGTCGCCCCCGACCTCCGTGACCGTCTTGTAACTACGGGGCCCTGCCCCGTATCGCGGGCCACGGCGCGCGCCTAGCCTCGTCGCTTCGATAGACCGCGAAGAAAGGCGACGGGGAACAGATGAGCATGACGAGCGGGCGCCGCGCGGCGGCGATCGGCGGCGTGGCGGCGGCAGTCGCGCTCGCCGCGCTTCCGGGGGCGGCGCAGGCCGGGGTCACACTGACGCCCCACCTCTACGCGACCGGCAACAGCCAAGGGGCCCAGTACGACTACGCGGCCGTGCTGACCAGCTCGGAGGCCGGCGGGCTCGTCGCCTCGATCGGCGGCGAAGGGGTTGCGGAGACGCACCTCAACGGCGCGACGCCCGCCGACGACGCGACCGTCTTCAGCCGCGCGAACGAGCTGCTCGCGGTCGACCCGGCCTCGCCGAGCCCGAGCGGCCAGAACACCACGATGGGGTTGCAGGTCGACGGCGTCAACGCCTGGATCGGCGGGCTGTGGGCGAATTCCAGCGCCGGCGGCCTCAACGTCCCGTACGTCAACTACGACGTCCCCACCGTCAGCACGACCACGACGCCGCTCGGCGACGGCGGCGCGCGCATCGACGAGCACGACACCGTGCAGACATGCCAGGTGGGCGATCCGACCTACTACCCGTTGGCGGGCTTCGACTGCCCGGGAACCGTCGGCAGCGGCGTCTCCTTCGACGTGACGACGACGATGTCGTCGGCCGGCGACGTGCTGCGGCGCGAGTGGGCCATCAGCTCGACCGACGGCAGCCCGCACACCGTCCGCCTCGTCCTCCACGACGGCGCCTACGGGGTCGTCGCGCCGCGCGTCTGGCGCCTCCCCGGCGACACCGGCTACGCCACGCGCACAACGGGCGAGCTCGTGACCGCGCCCGCTGCCGGGCCGTTCACGCTCGAGGCGCGCTCCTCGACGAACGACGCGCCTGACGGCGCGGACCTGGAGTCCGGGCTCGGCGCGATCACCTACAGCGTGGCGCCGACCAGCATGCGTTTCGTCAACGCCCACGAGCTGATCGACACCTACGACCTCTCGGTTCCCGCGGTCGGCGCGGCGAGCCTGACGTTCGTGCTCTCGACCGAGCCGAGCCAGACCGCGCTCGACGCAGCCGTCACGGCGGCCGAGGCGTCGCTGGGCGGCGGCGGCGGTGGCGGTGGCGGTGGCGGCGAGACCCCGGGCGGCGGAGACAGGCCAGGCGACACACCGGGCGACGGCAATCCCGGCAGCGGGAGCGACCCGGGCACCACTCCCGGCCCTGGTTCGGCCCCAGCGACGAATAGACAAATCGACCACAGCACAGGAACTGGCACGCCGAGAGCGGCGGCCTACGCGCTCCCGTCGATCGCCCGCAGCGGCAGCGCGAAGCTGGCGAGAGGCCGGCTGTCGCTCGGCTACGCGGCGAGCTGCCCGGGCAGAGGCCCAGCCTGCTCGGTCGCGATCGCGGTGACGAGCAAGCCGAAGGCCCGCAAGGGTCACAAGGCGACGATGAAGACGCTCGCGAAGACGACGGTCAGCATTCCTGCCGGCAAGCGCCTTGTGCTCAGCGCAAAGGCGAAGCTCTCGCAAGCGACGCTGCGCCGCGCCGCGCCGCGCCCAGGCTGACGTTGACGCTCAAGCGCGGCGCGCTGCGGCCGAAGAGGGTCGCGAAGGCGCTGCGCTGGTGACTGGCGGGGAGCCCGCGCCGCGCCGGCCTGGCGCTTATACACCCAAAGAAGGTGAGCAGATCATTGCGTTGATCAGCCCCGTGCAGTAGGAACGGGGTCCGAGGGGTAGATTTCCCTTCGACATGCATAGAACTGATCGGAGTGGTGATGCGCGCTCTTGATTCCCGGCCCCCCGAACTGCAAAGCGGCCCCACGACCCGCCCATGAGCGCGGGGGTCGGCGAAGGGGGCGCCGCGCTCGGCGCTCCTGAGACGCAGGAGATCCCGCCGTTTCCGACGGTCGGGCGCGCGCATGCGCTCGAGCGTCTCGTCGGGATCCGCGACGTGACGCCGGAGGGGCGCGCCCGCCTCGACGCGATCGTCGACTGGTTTCAGCACGTTGCCTATGCCGATGTGCTCGACGCCGGCATAGACAAAGAGGCCGCCTGGATAGTGCGTCGCACGACGGTGCGCGTCACGCGCTTCCCGCAGCTCGGCGAGACGGTTGAGCTGAAGACCGCGTGCAGCGGCTACGGCACCTTCTGGGCGGAGCGTCGCACGCAGGTGCGCGGCTCCGCGGGCGCCGCTGTCGAGGGCGCGACGATCTGGGTCTCGCTCGACCCCGCGACGCTGCGCCCGATGCGCCCGCTTGCCTTCCTTGGCATCTATGGCGAGTCGGCCGGCGACCGCCGTGTGCGCGCGAAGCTGAGACATGCCGCGCCACCGCCCGACGCCAGTGCAAGCGCGGTCGCATGGCCGCTGCGGGCAGCCGACCTCGACCCCGCTGGCCACGTCAACAACTCCGTGTACTGGCAGGCGATAGAGGAGGGCTGGCAGGAGCTGCCGGCCGGCGGCGGGCTCGTCGCCGAGGCCGAGCACCACGCGCCGGCGCTCGGCGGGATGACGCTTCTGCGCAGCGGCGAGCGCGCTTGGCTTGCGGGCGAGGACGGGACGATGCACGCCTCGTTCGTGCTGCGCGCCGAGACGTGACGGGCGCGCCACGCGGCGCGGTCGGGGATCATCTGCGGATGGCGCACGCCCGCTACGACACGATCGGCCACGGCTACGCTCAGCTGCGGCGCGAGGACCCGCGGATCGCGGCGCGCCTGCACGCTGCGGTCGGCGACGCTCGCTCGGTGGTCAACGTCGGTGCCGGCACTGGCTCGTACGAGCCGCGCGACCGCCACGTGATCGCGGTCGAGCCGAGCGCGGTGATGGCCTCCCAGCGCGGCGACGACTGCGCCCCGGCGATCCTCGCCAGCGCTGGCCGGCTGCCGCTGATCGACGGTGCCGTCGACGCCGCGATGGCCGTCCTCGCCGTCCACCACTGGGACGAGGAGCAGGAGGCCGGGGTGCGCGAGCTCCGTCGCGTCGCGCGCGGGCCGGTCGCGATCCTCACTGTCGATGTCGCCGTCGGGCGCGAGATGTGGCTCGAGCGCGACTACCTGACCGAAGTGGCCGAGCTGAACGAGCGGATCTTCCCGCGGCTCGACCAGCTCGTCGAATGGCTCGGCGGCCACGTCCGGATCGAGACAGTCGAGATCGAGCGCGACACGCCCGACTGGACGCTGCTCGCCTTCTGGGCCCATCCCGAGCGTGTGCTCGACGCCTCCGCGCGCGCCGCGACGTCGGGCTTCGCGCGGATGCCGCCGGACGTCGTCGCGCGCGTCGTCGAGGACCTCGAGCGCGACCTCGCCGACGGCACGTGGGACGCGCGCAACGGCGAATTGCGCGCGCTCGATGCGTACGACGCCGGTCTGCGGCTCGTCGTCGCGACGCCAGGCTGAGGAGGCGGGCGGCGCGGGGCTGGATGGATCAGCTTGCGCCCAGCAGGGAAGATGTCGGGCATGGACGAGATCATCCCCGGCCTGCTCACCTGGACCGCGCTGCGCGAGACGATAGGCAAGCAGGTCCACTCCGCGTATTGCGTCGACGCACGCACGCTGATCGACCCGATGGTCCCGGCCGAGGGCCTTGGGGTCTTCTCCGGCGACCTGCCGAAGCCGAGACGGATCGTGCTGACCAACCGCCACCATCGCCGTCACAGCGCCCGCTTCGCCGAGCGCTTCGGCTGCGACGTCGTCGCGAACGAGAGAGGGCTGTGGGAGCTGCAGGACCCGCCGCTCCACGTCACCGGCTTCGCGCCCGGCGACGAGCTTGCGCCCGGGCTGGTTGCGCACGAGGTCGGCGTGCTGTGCCCTGACGAGAGCGCGGTCCACGTCGCGATCGGCCCCGGCGCGCTCGCCGTTGCGGACGGCGTCGTGCGCGACCCCGACGACGGCGTGCTGAGATTTGTCGCCGACCCGCTGCTCGGCGACGATCCCGCAGCCGTTCGCCGCGGGCTGGCCGCCGCCTACCGCCGGCTGTGCGACACGCTTGAGTTCGACGTGCTGCTGATGGCGCACGGCGCGCCGGTCATCGGCGGCGCGCGCGAGACGCTGCGGGCGTTCGCCGACTCAGTCGAGGACTGAGCGTCAGCCGAGCTCGGCGACGAGGTCGGCGACCGATCTGACGATGCGCGTAGGGCGGAACGGGTAGCGCTCCGCCGCCTCGCGCCTCGTCACGCCGGTCAGCACGAGGATCGTCTCAAGGCCCGCCTCGAGGCCGGCGACGACGTCGGTGTCCATCCGGTCGCCGATCATCGCGGTCGTCTCGGAGTGGGCGTCGATCGCGTTGAGCGCCGAGCGCATCATCAGCGGGTTGGGCTTGCCGACGAAGTAGGGCTCGATCCCGGTCGCGCGGCTGATCAGCGCGGCGACAGCGCCGGTGGCTGGCAGCGGGCCCTGCAACGAGGGCCCGGTCGCGTCCGGGTTGGTCGCGATGAAGCGGGCGCCGCGCTCGATCAGGCGGATCGCCTGCGTGATGCGCTCGAAGCTGTAGGTGCGCGTCTCGCCGAGCACGACGTAGTCGGGGTCGCGCTCGGTCAGCGTGTAGCCGTTCTGGTGCAGCGCGGTCGTCAGCCCGGCCTCGCCGATGACGAACGCCGAGCCGTGCGGGCGCTGGTCGTGGAGGAACTGGGCCATCGCGTTGGCTGACGTCCAGATCCGCTCCTCGGGCATGTCGATCCCGCTCGCGCGCAGGCGCGCGGCGAGGTCGCGGCGCGTGTAGATCGAGTTGTTCGTCAGCACGAGGAAGGGGATCTCGCGCTCTCTCAGCGTCGCCAGGAATCTGTCGGCGCCGGGGACCGCTGACTCCTCGTGGACGAGCACGCCGTCCATGTCCATCAACCAGGATCTGATCTGACGCCGTCTGCTCACGGTGGGCATCGTATTGGTTGCGTCGAGCGCCCGGGGGTGGGGCCCGACACACCTCGCGGCGGTCGCACCCGCCCTGAGCCAGGGGTCCGCAGCGGCGCGCGGATACCATCCCGGAGGACGCGGGCGGTTAGCTCAGTTGGTAGAGCACTCGCCTTACAAGCGAGAGGTCGCCGGTTCAAGCCCGGCACCGCCCATCCGCCCGCGTGCCGCGGTTGGCACTCGAGAGGAACGTTGGATGACTGCAGTCGGGATCCAGACGGTCGGCGTCGTCGGCGCTGGCTTCATGGGATCGGGCATCGCGGAGTCGGTCGCGCGCGCGGGCGCGCGCGTGCTCGTGCATGAGCTGGACGAGGGGGCGCTGACGCGCTCGCGCGAGCGGATCGAGAGCTCAGTCGCGAGGGCCGTTGCCGGCGGGAAGATGACGCGCGAGGAAGGCGACGCGCTGATCGGGCGGGTCGAGTGGACGAGAGAGTTCCACCGCCTCTCCGAGGCGCAGCTCGCGATCGAGGCGGTCGTCGAGGACGAGGCGGTGAAGGCGGCGATCTTCGAGCGGCTCGACGCGGTGCTCGCGCCCGAGGCGATCATCGCCTCCAACACCTCCTCGATCCCGATCGCGCAGCTCGCCGCGGCGACCGACCGGCCTGACCGCGTGCTCGGGCTGCACTTCTTCTCGCCGGTGCCGGTGATGAAGCTGGTCGAGATCGTCGTCGCGCTGGAGACGAGCGAGGAGACGGTCGCCCGCGCCGAGGCGTTCGCGCAGGCGCTTGGCAAGCAGGCGGTGCGGACGAAAGACCGCTCGGGCTTCATCGTCAACATGCTGCTCGTGCCGTACCTGATGGCGGCGGTGCGGATGTACGAGGAGGGCTTCGCCTCGCCGGAAGACATCGACACGGCGATGAAGCTCGGCGCCAGCCACCCGATGGGCCCGCTGACGCTCGCCGACTTCATCGGCCTCGACGTCCTCTACGCCGTCTGCAACTCGCTGTACGAGGAGTTCAAGCGCGACGAGTACGCGCCGCCGCCGCTGATGAAGCGGATGGTCGCCGCCGGGCGGCTGGGGCGCAAGACGGGGCGCGGGTTCTTCGACTACTAGGCGTCAGCCTCTGCGCCGGCTGCGGCGCGGCGGGCGGGGTGGACGCGGCGGGCGGCTCAGCCGATCAGGACGCGGTCCGGGTCGGCTGGGTCGACGCGGACGGGGATCGACGTGCCCGGCTGGAAGTTCGCCAGCACGAGCCGTGAGACGACCTGACGGTGCGTGACGAGGTACGGGCCGCGATCCTCGACGGACACGAGCAGCTCGAACTCGATCAACGGGTTGTCGTTGACGAGCACCTCGGTGTCGCGCAGCTCCCGCACGGTGGCGTGACCGATCAGACCGGTCGCCATCAACCTCTGCGTTTCGACCTGCCGTCGGCCGAGCCCGCCTGGCCGGTCGTCAGCGGTGTGGACCGTCGTTTCAGCGGAGTGCATCGATCCTCCCTCGTACGTGCCATCCGAAACGTACGGGAGTGAGCTACCCGCGTCAGTGCCGTGCGAGTCTCGGATGGGTATCAGGCGAGGCCCGCCGGGACGCCACGCTCGCGCACGATCATCTCCAGCGGCTCGCGCGGGCTGAGCGTCGGCATCTGGCGGACCGTCATCGTGCGGCCGGGGAACAGCTCGAGACGGTGGCGCTGCAGCAGGAGGGTCGCGATGGTGCGGATCTCCTGCTGGCCGAAGCGCATCCCAATGCAGGTGCGCGAGCCGCCGCCGAACGGTATGTAGGCGCCCTTCGGCAGCCGTGCCTTCGCCTCCGGCGCGAACCGCTCAGGCACGAACGCCTCGGGCTCGGGCCAGACGTCGGGCAGGCGGTGGCTGGCCCACGAGGAGTAGTTGACATAGGCGCCGGCCGGGACGGTGTGGCCGTTGAACTCGAACGCGTCGAGCGCCTTGCGCGGGCCGACCCAGGCGGCGGGGTAGAGCCGCAGCGTCTCGTCGAGCACCATCTCCAGCTCGGGCAGCGCCTCGCCCGTCAGCTGGGCGGGAGTCGGGAGCTGGCCGCCAGGCAAGACGCGGTCCTGCTCGGCGAAGACGCGCGCGAGCGCTCCCGGATGACGCGCAAGCTCGTAGAGCAGGAAGGAGATCGTCGAGGTCGTGGTGTCGTGGCCGGCGAAGAGGAGCGTCATCACCTGGTCGCGGACCTCCTCGTCGGAGAGCGTTCTGCCCTCCTCGTCGCGCGCCTCGAGCAGCATGCTCATCACGTCGGCGCGCTCGGGGTCCGGGTTGCGGCGGCGGCGTCTGATTTCCCCATAGACGATCTGGTCGAGCAGTCTGCGTGCCGCCTGCATGCGGGCCCACGGCGTGCGCGGGCCGCGCAGCACGCGGACGGCGAGGTCGGTGCCGTAGAAGGCGAGCGCCCGCTCGAACTCGACGGCGGCGCGCTTGCCAGCGCCCTCCTCGTCGGGGTCGAGGCCGAAGAGAGCGCGCATCGCGATCCGCAGCGCCAGCTCGCGGGTCCAGCGGTAGACGTCGATTCGCTGGCCTTCCTGCCAGCCATCGAGCGCCCGTGTCGTCTCGGTGATCATCGTCGCGGCGGTCGCCGCGATCCGCTCGCGATGGAAGGCGGGGACCATGATCAGGCGCGCGCGTCGGTGGTAGGCGCCGTCGATCGTCAGCAGCCCGTCGCCCAGCAGCGGGATCAGGTCGCCGAAGCTCCCCTCGCGCCAGTGGAAGTTGCTCGCGTGCGAGACGGTGATGTAGTAGTTCGCCTCAGGCCCGAGCATGAAGACGACGCGGCCGTGGAAGATCCGCATGCTGAAGATCGGCCCGTACTGCGCGTAGGCGGGAAGCAGCACCGGGAGCGGGTCGCGCACGAAGCGGAAGGTCCGCTGGAGGTTGAAATCACCTGGCCCAGGCGGGAACGGAGTGCTCGCCTGCCGCTCGTCGTTGAGGTCGATCAGGATCCGCTTGAGCGGGTTTCCTTGCAGCTGCTCGGGTGCAGAGACCGCCATGTTCCTCACCTTACTGGCCAGCCAGCCAGCAGTCGACCGCCTACCGCTCACCGTCCGGTTTCCAGGGCCCCGCGCCCACGAAGCGGCCCCCAACGCCGCCTGTCATACTTCCTCGCCCCGAGGGGGCGTAGCTCAGTTGGTTAGAGCGCCGGCCTGTCACGCCGGAGGTCGCGGGTTCGAGTCCCGTCGCTCCCGCCTCGTGAAAGCCCTGCTTCGGCAGGGCTTTTGTGTTTCTGGGGTCGGTCGAGGCGGCGAAGGTCCTTGCGGGCGCGTTCTTCGATCGCGAGCCGCCAGTTGCCGATCAGGAACGACCGCGCATGGCAGCCTGCCGGTGTCGGGCGTTAGCGCGTCGCGGCCGCTGGCACTGCATTGACGAGTGCCGGCGGCGAGGGCATCCCGCCGTCACCGTACTAATCGCGGACGAAGGCGTAACCCGTTCACCTCAAGCGCGCGACCGAAGTCGGGGTCATTGCACGCGATCGGCTCGGTGGTCTGGCCGTGCGGCTCGCTGCCTTCGAAGACCGCCCAATTGGTGAGGTCGTCGCCAAGGCGCGAGGCATAGGCGATGCCGACATACGGTCGGCCGTCGCGGTCGCGGCCATGCTCGAAGACGTAGCGCGAGATCGCTTGGGTGAAGCGGCGGGGAGCGCGGCGTCGGAGGTCGCCGGCGTCAAGGTCGTCAAGGCCGTGGTGGACGAGCTCGGCCGCCAGCGCAGCGCGCAGGTGGGCGATCGAGTCCGAGTGCCCGATGTTGGCGAACGGCCCTGAGTGGTGGGCGGAACCGATGCAGCGGCGTTCGCGCCAGCCTGCGGGAACGAGGCCGGCGGGCGCTGTTGGGAAGTCTGGGTCGTCGTCAATCTCGGTCATCGCTGCTTGGAGCGCGGGGTCGGGGCGGAAGCGGGCGAGCGTCTCGAGATAGGCGCCGAGCCGTTGGCTGCTGGCGTAGAGCACGCGGTACTCGCCGCTCGGGTCGTCCCAGCGATTGCCGAACGTGCCGTCCTCTCCGGCGTAGGCCCAGTCGGGCCAGGCCCATGCGTCGGGCGCTCGGCCGATGCGGTGGATCTGGCCGTCGGGCGAAGCCGCGGCGATTTGCGGGGTCATCCGCCGATCAGGAACGCGCGTGCCGCGGCGATGACGGCGGGCCCGATCTCGTCGAGGTCGCCGTCGCGCAGCAGTCGCGCGGGCGAGCGGTCGTCGAGCTGCGGGTTGAGGCCCTGGAACCACGCCTGGGCGATCTGCGGCGAGTCAGCGTCGGCGATCGGGATCGCGACCTGCAGCGCGAGGCGCAGGCGCTGCTGGACTGCCTCGCTCGGCTCGCGTGATCCGTCGGCCCACTGGTTGACCGCCCGGGTCTCTCTTACGCCGCCGAGGTAGGCGACCAGCCGTGCTCCGAGCAGCTCGCGCAGTTGCGCCGCGGCGTCCGGGAACGAGGCCTGGATGGCGCGCCGATGCGCCGCCAGATCGGGCCTCGGGTGCGTGATCGACATGACACGACGATATCACCGGTCGAATCACAAGCAAAATCACACACTGATCTACATGTCGATGCGAGCATGAACGTGACCGCGCGACTCCCGATGTCGCGCCGCACGGCCGAATCGCCGGCCTTGACCGCACCTCTGTCACGCCGGAGGTCGCGAGTTTGACCCCCGTCGCCCCCGCTTTTACCCTCGGATCTCCGGTCGGTGTCCGGGGGTTTTGCCAATCGCTTGGATGTCCGCGACGGTGGCGAAGTACCGGGCTAAGGAGCGCACTGCCGATCGGACGACGCGCTCGTGGTCGCCTTCGACGCCGACCGTTGACGAGGCTCTGGTCGAAGGGGCGCTCGAGCGACTGCTGTCGCTCAGCCGTCGACTACCCAACCGGTAGCGAGCTCGATCGCCGGCGGCAGACCGTCGAGGCGCTAAACGGCGTGCTCCCGCCCAAGGTCTGGGGCGTATGGCCCGCATCCGGCTCGCCCAAGAACTCGGACGATGCCCGGTCACTTCACGGCCGGGTGGACGTTCAGGTTGCGGTGGAAGAGGTCGTCCGGGTCATAGCGACGCTTGACCTCGGCGAGGCGCTCGAGTGTCGCTGGCGGATAGGCGCGTCGGAGGCTCTGATCCCCGTCGTCGCCGAGGAAGCCGACATAGGCCGCATCGGTGCCGTCTGAGAGCGCCGTCGCCAGGCTATCGACCCAGGCCTTGTGCTCCGGGCCCTCGTCCGGGTTCGCGTACATCGCGGCGACGTTCAGCATCATCTTCGCCCCGCGATGCCCGAACGCGGTCGCACGGTCGGGGACACGCGCCACCGCCCCGCCCAGAACGCGGAGCTGGGTGTAGGCCATGTGGGCGGTGGACGTTGCGAGGTGCTCGAGGATCGCCTCCGGCGCCTCGGACGTGAAGCGATTGACAAGCAGGTTCGTCCCCGTGTCGAACCCCGGCCGCGGGTGCTGCGGGCCCTCGTACATCTCGCGGTACCGGATCGGGTGGACCATGTCGGCGATCGGCGGTGCGAGCGCGCGGATCGGCGCGATCGCCTGCGCGCCCGCTTCGGCATCGCCGGCGAAGACCATCGAGGCCATCACGACGGGCTTGCCGTGCTGCTCGGGGGGGATGAAGGGCAGCGGCGGGGCCTTGATGACGTTCGCGATCATCGAGAGCCCTTCGGGTGCCGCATCTGCAGCGTCGATCAAGCCGGTCATCACGCCATTGCTCGCCGGGAGCACCAGCAACCCACCAACGACTCGGTCGATCTCGTGGAGCCGGAACCGCAGCCGGGTCGCGACCCCGAAATTGCCGCCGCCGCCCCGAAGCGCCCAGAAGAGATCGGCGTGGGTCTCCTCGTCGACCTCGAGGATCTGTCCGCCCGCGGTGACCACCTCGGCGCCGAGTACGTCATCGATCGTGAGCCCGTTCCTGCGCACCAAGAAGCCGAGGCCGCCGCTCAGCGTGATCCCGCCGACCCCGACCGTGGCCGTGTCGCCAAGCCCGGTGGCGAGGCCGTGTTCGCCGGTCGCCTCGGTGTAGTCGCCTGCCTTCGCGCCGGTCTGCGCCCAGGCGGTGCGGCCCTCGGCGTCGATCTCGACCCCGTTCATCGCGGAGAGGTCGAGGACGATCCCGCCCTCGGACGTCCCGTACCCCGCGCGGCTGTGACCGCCGCTGCGCACCGCAAGCTCGGCCCCGTTCTCGCGCGCCAGGTTGACGACGCGGGAGACGTCGGATGCATCGGCGACGCGCACGACCGCCGCCGGCCGGCGGTCGAGCCCGGTGAAAAAGACGCCGCGAGCGTCGTCGTATCCGGGGTCCTCCGGAACGATCACGCTGCCATGCAGGTCGGCGCGGAGACTGGCGATCGGGATATCGGGCCCGGCCTTCACGTGTATTCCCTCGCCCGAGAGCGGATCGTGGTCACTTCGAGGATCGTGGTCACTTCGACTTCGGTATCAGGGTCTACCGCTCTGACCCGGGGCGACTGAGAAGCCTGTTTGACGGATGACCGCGCCGCGACGCTGGCGACGCCGGGTCTGACGTTCCTCGACCGATCCGGAGAGGGATAGGACGGGATCGCCGGCAGGCGGTCGACCAGACATTCCGCGTTCGGGGTCACCGGTCGCCGGCCCGCGCGCGGGCAGCCTGGCGGATCAGATGGTCGCGCTCGGCGACGTTCGTGGCGCGGACGGCGGCCTCGGCGTAGGCCGCGCCGGCGGCGGGCAGGTCGCCGTCCAGCTCGTGCAAGTAGGCGCGCACCGCGTGCCAGCGGTGGCGGTCGCCGATCGCGTCGCGCAGACGGTCGGTCTCGCGCAGGCCGGCGGCAGGGGCGAGGACGTGGCCGACCGCGACCGCGCGGCCCAGCACGGCGGCCGGGTCGTGGCGCCCCGGGTCGTCGGTGAGCGCGACGAGGTCGTCGTACCAGGCGAGGATCTGCGGCCAGTCGGTCTCTTCGGCGCTCTGCGCGTCGTCGTGCAATGCGGCGATCGCGGCCTCGATTTGGTAGGGCCCGGGTCGCTGGAGCGCTAGCGCGGACTGCAGGACGCAGACCCCTTCAGCGATCTCGCGCGTGTCCCACAGGCGGCGGTCTTGCCGGTCGAGCGTGACGATGCGCCCCTGCGCGTCGAGCCGCGCCGGAAGGCGGGCGTGGCTGAGCAGCATCAGGGAGAGCAGCCCGCGCGCCTCCGGCTCCTCGGTCGCGAGCGTGAGCTGGCGGGCCAAGCGGATCGCCTCGCCGGCCAGGTCGACCCGGGTGGGCGGGCCAGTGTGCCCGGTCGTGTAGACCAGATACAGCACGCGCAGCACGACGGCGAGGTCGCCGGGCTGGTCGAGGCGGCGCCCGCGCAGGGCTCTCTTGGCCCGGCTGATCCGCTGCGCCATCGTTGCCTCCGGCACGTAGAAGGCGTCGGCGATCTCCCGCGTGGTGAGGCCGCCGACGGCGCGCAGCGTCAGCGCCACCTGCGAGGCGGGGGCGAGCTTCGGATGGCAGCAGCAGAACAGCAGGAACAGCGTGTCGTCGCCCGCCTCGGCGGCCGGGGCGGGCCGCGGCTCTGCGTCGGCCGCCTCCTCGCGACGGTGACGAGCGGCCTCGCTGCGGCGGGCGTCGACGAGTCGCCGGGTCGCGACCGTCGCCAGCCACGCCTCCGGGTCGCGGGGCGGGTGCTCGGGCCAGACGCGCAGCGCTTCCAGCAGCGCCTCTTGCAGCGCGTCCTCGGCGGCGTCAAACGCCTCGCCGCGCCGGACCAGACCGGCGAGCACCCGCGGGACGAGCGCGCGCAGCGCGCGCTCGTCCAGCGGTCGGGTCGGCTCGCCGGTCACGCGGTCACTCCTGCGACGGCGCGGAGGACATGACCTCGCGGACGGCGAGCCACTCGTACAGCGGCTCTCCCCGCGGGCCGGGCTCGGAGGAGACGTACGCCGCGACCTCGAGTGCGCGCTCATGCGACTCGACGTCGATCATGAACCAGCCCGCGACCAGGTCGCTGGTCTCAGGCAGCGGGCCGTCGGTGGTGACGGGCGCTCTGTCGGGGCCGCCGTAGCGCACCCAGGTGCGCGTCGGCGTGAGCGCCTGCGCATCGACGTACTCGCCGTTCTCCTTCAGCAGCTCGATGACATGCCGCTGGAAGGCGATATGCGCCTCCACGTCCTCCGGCGCCCATTGGTCCATCGGCGGGAACGGGTGATGCGGCTCCGGACCGCCGCGGTAGTGCTTGAGCAGCAGGTACTTCGGCATGGTGGTCTCCTCGCGTCGTGGGCCTCGCCTCTCGTGGCCCTCACCTCATGAGCGGAGCCGCTCAGCCCTTCTCGACATCGCATCGCTGACAGCTGGCGACATGGACCATGACGCGCGCGTCGGAGCTGGCGGGCGGCCGACCGATGGCTCTCAAGGACCTCAGCCACGATCGGCCGCGGCGGTGTGGTCGATGATCGCGGCGGCGGTCTTCTGTCGGTCGGCGGGGTCGATTCCGTGGCCGGCGCCGTCCAGCCTCAGCAGCCTCGCGGCGGGGATCTCGTCGGCGAGCGCCTCTCCGTGCTCGATGGGGAACACAGGGTCGGCGGTGCCGTGGATGACGAGCGTGGGGACGGTGATCGAGGAGAGCGGTGCGCTCGGGGACTCGTCGTCCGTGAGCAGGTCGTGGTTCCGGCTCGCGGTGAAGTCGCGGGCGCGTTCGATGTCGTGCTTGACGAGCTTGCGCATGCCAACCTCGTCGAACGGGCGCTGGTCTCCCGCGAGCACTCTGGAGTAGGCGACCGTGTAGTCGGCGACCGAGTCTCTGTCCGACCAGTCGACCGTGGCGGTCGAGAGGAATTGCCCGAGCTGATCGGTCGGGGCTGGAAGGGCACGGTCGCCGGGCGTCGCGGCCGAGGTGCTGATCAAGACGAGCGAGCGGACGCGGTCGGCGAAGTTGAGCGCCAACAGCTGCGCGAAGGCGCCACCGGCTGAGACGCCGACGACATGTGCGCTCGAGATGCCGTAGGCGTCAAGCACGCCGACAGCGTCCGCAAGCAGATCTGCGCCGGTGTAGCCGGGATGGCCCGGCTCGTATGTGACCGACCGGCCGGTGTCGCGGTGGTCGTAGCGGATCACGAAGCGCCCCGCCGCGGACAGCGTCCGGCAAAGGCCCTCGTCCCACCACAGCATCGACGCTCCGAGGCCCTGGACGAGCAGCAGCGGCCGACCTCGAGGATCGCCGAACGGCTCAGTGCAGAGCTCCACGCCGTTGACCTGGATCGTCCGCTCGGTCATGCCGCTACCTCGCTCCCCGTTCGATCACATGCGGAGATCTTCGCCGCACCGGGCCATCCGGACACGCATTCCTACACTCACTGTCAGTGCCTTCAGAGTTCCCGGATCTCCCAGCGCGCACCAGCTCCACGGAGCAGCAGGCGTCGCTGCGACGTGTTGCCGCGCTCGCGGCCGCCGCGACGTCGCCGTCCGACGTCTTCGCCGCGATAGCCGAGGAAGTTGCCGCGGTCGTCCCGCCGACGCTCGTCCACATCTGGCGCTGGGAGCGCAACGGGAGCGCGACCGTCGTGGGGACGTGGGGCAACGTGCCCAACCCTTTTCCGGCTCGCTCCAACTGGGCATGGGAGCACCCTGACCTGGTCGCGCTGGCGCAAGCGGCGCGCGCCGGCAACCCGGTGCTCGTGCCCGACCTCTGGCAGCTCAGATGCCCGCTCTCGGCCAAGAAGCGCGACGCTGGGATCGGGGCGGCGGTCGTGGCGCCGATCGCAGTCGACGGCAAGCCATGGGGCGTGATCGACGTCGGCATCGCTCAAGGCACGCCGTTGGCAGAGCGCGTCGACGAGCGGCTGGCGGAGTTCGCGGAGCTGGTCACGCCCGCGATCGCGAGTGGCGCGAGCCAAGAGGAGCTTGTCCGGCTGGCGGACGAGCAGGCGGCGCTCCGTCGCGTCGCGACGCTCGTCGCCCACGGCGCGCCGGCCGCCGAGGTCTTCGACACGGTCGTCACGGCGCTCGGAGCGCTGCTCGACGTCGGCAGCACCGGGCTGGTTCGGTTCGAGCTGCACGACGTCGCCACGGTCATGGCCTGTTGGGGCACGTTCGCCGAGGGCGTCAGAGTCGGCGCGCGGCTCCCAATCGGCGGCATGAACGTCGTCTCGCAGGTGGCGCGGACGGGCAGACCGAGCCTGCTGGACAACTTCGAGCGTTACGGGTCCGGGGCGATCGGGGATCAGGCGCACCGCGTCGGCACCAGCGCGTCGGTTGGCGGCCCGATCATCGTGGCGGGCAAGCTGTGGGGCGCGATGATCGCGGCGGCGCAGGTGGGCAACTCGCTGGCGCCGGACGCCGGGCCGCGGCTCGGCCAGTTCACCGAGCTCGTGGCAGCCGCGATCGCCAACTCCGAGGCGCGGGTCGAGGTCGCTCGGCTGGCAGACGAGCAGGCGGCGCTCCGCCGCGTCGCGACGAAGGTGGCCCACGAGCCGCCGGCCGCGGAGCTGTTCGCGACGGTCGCCGAGGAGGTCGCGGGGATCCTCGGCGGTGGGCTCGACTCCGTCGTCGTCCGCTACGACGACGAGGAGACGGCGACGGTCGTGGCGGTGCACGGCGAACGGCCCCCGTCACGCGTGAAGGTCGGCGAGAGCGTGCCGGTCGACGGCAGCGGGGTCGTTGGGCGCGCCCTGCGCGAGCGGCGTCCGGTCCGCGTCGACGACGTTGCCACCGCGGACGGCACGATGGCGCGACACGCGCGCGAGCATGGGGTCCGCGCCGCGGTCGCTTGCCCGATCGTCGTCAAGGGACGCGTGTGGGGCGCGACGATCGTTGCGCGCTACGACGACGAGCCGTTTCCGCGTGGCACCGAGCAGCGCGTCTCTCAGTTCACCGATCTCGCCGCCACCGCGATCGCCAACGCCCAGGCGCGCGACGACGTGAAGCGCCTCGCCGACGTCCAGGCTGCCCTGCGCCGCGTTGCGACGCTGGTCGCGGAAGGCGCCGCGCCGATCGAGGTCTTCGACGCCGTGATCGTGCAGGTGGCCCAACTGCTGGGGGCGGCGCAGGTCGCGATGAAGCGCGTGGAAAGCCCGCGCGAGGTTTCGATCCTCGCCAACCGCGGGCAGGACCCGGCGCTCGTGTACCCGGGGCTGCGCCTGTCGTCCGACGGCGACAGCGTCACCGCTCGCGTGCTGCGCACGGGCCGCTCGGCACGCATCGACTTCCGCGAGGAAGGCAGCGGCACGATCGCCGACCTCGTCCGTCGCTTGAACGTCAACACGTCCGTTGGCGCGCCGGTCATGCTGGAAGGCGAGGTTTGGGGGGTGATCACCGCGAGCTGGGACGGGCGGGAGCTGCCGCCGGCCGATGCCGAGGAGCGCCTGGCCGAGTTTGCGCAGCTGGTCGGGACGGCGATAGCGAACGCGGACAGCCGCGACCAGCTCGAGGCGTCGCGCGCTCGCGTCCTCACCGCTGGCGACGAGGCACGCCGCAAGGTCGTGCGGGACCTGCACGACGGCGCTCAGCAGAGGCTGGTCAACACGATCGTCACGCTCAAGCTCGCGCAGCAGGCGAGCGGGGACCGGGAGCGCGAGGAGTCGCTGCGCGCCGACGCGCTCCAGCAGGCCGAGCAAGCGATCGCCGCGCTGCGCGAGCTCGCGCATGGCATCTTGCCGTCCGTTCTCACGCACGGCGGCCTGAGCGCCGCCGTGACGTCGCTCATCTCGCGCCTCGACTTCCCGGTCGAGATGCGCGTCGAGCGGACGCGGCTGCGGCCAGAGATCGAGGCCAGCGCGTACTTCTTCATCGCCGAGGCGTTGACCAACGTCGTGAAGCACGCGCGCGCGAGACGCGCGGAGGTGACCGTCGCGGTCGCGGGCGAGACGCTGCGCGTCGAGGTGCGCGACGACGGCGTCGGCGGAGCCGATCCAAGAGGCCACGGCCTGCTCGGCCTCGGCGACCGCGTCGAGGCCCATGGCGGCCTGCTGCGGATCGACAGCCCGCCTGGCGCCGGCACGCTGCTTAGCGCGCAGCTCCCGCTGCCGGCCTAGCCCGGCTGCGACTCCGAGCCGATCAGCGCTTGCTGGCCCGCGCCCGCGCTCCCGTCTGCTTTGCGGGCTGGACGGTGACCTTGGCGGTCACGGTCTTTGACTGGCCGTTGGTGGCCCGGAAGGCGAGGCGGAGGGTGAAGCGGCCAGGTCTCAGGCGCTTCAGGGTGACCGCAGTGGCGCCGGCCTTGCGGACGGTCGCCGACGCTCTGCCGACGGTGCGCTTGCCGGACAGCAGCGTCGCTGACGCGCGGCCGGGGGCGGTGACGGCGAACGTGGCCTTGAGCGAGCGGCCGCTCGTCGCGCGCAACTGCTTCTCGGCGAGCACGAGGGCGAGCGGGGCGGCCGTGCCGTCGCGGCCCGCGGGGCCGGTGTTGCCCGTCGCGCCCGTCGCGCCCTGCGGGCCGGGAGCGCCCGTCGCGCCGTCAGCGCCGCTCGGCCCAGCTGGCCCCTGGGGCAGCGCCGTGCCGTTCCCCTCGAGGGTGACGGTCGAAGGCGTCGCGCCAGCCGGAGCGTCGCTCGCGATCGTCAGATCCGCAGAGCGCGCGCCAGAGCCCGACGGGACGAAGCGAACCGTCAGGGCGCAGCTGGCGCCCGGCAGCACCGGGACGACGCAGCTGCCCGGCAGGGCGATGAAGTCGTCGGCCTGCGGGCCCGTCGTTGAGAGTGTGCCGACGTGGAGCGGCGAGCTTCCGTCGTTCGTAACTGTCACCGGCCGCGGGGCGCTGATCGTCGCCTGGGGCTGGTCGCCGAAGACGACGTCGGTGGTGTCGAGCCCGGCGCTCGGCTCGCTCGTGTTGAGGAACACCTGGCCGGCGGCGTCCTGGTAGCCGACCGCGACGTCGAGCTTGCCGTCACCGTTGAAGTCGGCCAGCCCAAGCGCGTGCGGGAGGAAGCCGGTCTCGATCGTTGACGGCGGGCCGAAGCTCCCCGTGCCGTCACCCAGCTGGACGCCGAGCTCGTCGTCTCCGTAGTCGATCGTGACGGCGTCGAGCTGGCCGTCGCCGTTGATGTCGCCGAGCCGGACGTCGTAGGCCTCGTCGAGGCTCGCGGTCGTGATCAGCGTCGGCCCGTTGGCGCCCGACATCACTGTGTAGATCGCACTGTCGAAGCGGCCGCTGGCGGCGAAGTCGGTGCGGCCGTCGTGGTTGATGTCGCCGGCGGTGACGAACCACGCATGCGCGTGCGAGAACGTTCTCGCGATCGTGAAGCTGCCGTCGCCGATGCCACGCAGCAGGTAGATCCGGCTGTCGGTGTCGGCGGCGGCGAGGTCGACCTCGCCGTCACCGTCAAAGTCGCCAACGGCGATTGAGTTGAATGCGGCTTCGTCGTCGATATCGCTGACCGGCCCAGCCGTGAAGGTGCCGTCGCCGACGCCGAACAGGACGTCGATGCTGGTGTACGACGCGATGATCAGGTCGGCGATGCCGTCCTTGTCGATATCGGCGATCTGGACGGACCCGGGGTTGTCGTCAAGCGTGATGTCGCTCGCGTCGAAGGTGCCATCGCCATGGCCGAGCATGACGGTCACGGACGTGTCGAACGAGCCGGTGACGGCCGCGTCGACGGTGCCGTCGCCGTTGAGGTCGCCGGTCGCGATCGCGGTTCCGCCAGCGGTGATCGGCGTCGAGCTCAGCGCGTGCAGGCCGCCGCTTGCGCCAGGCGTCCAGAGGCCGAGCGTGTTCGTCTCCGGCTGGTGCGTGGTGTCGAAGACCGGCGCGAGCAGGTCGGGGCGCCCGTCATCGTCCGCATCCGCGACGGCAAGCGCCCAGATCTCGGTGCTCTGCGCAGCAGCGCGCGACGGCGTCGCGGCGAAGGTCACGTCGCTGGCGGGCGAGGCCGCCGCGGGCGCCGCGGCAACAGCTCCTGCAAAAAGTGCAGCTGCCGCGGCGAGCGCCGCCACGAGGCGGCGCTGCGGGCGCGGATGAATGGCGTGAGAACTGTTGCGCATCGCTGAGGTGTCCTTTCCTCATCAGAGAGGACGACAGCGTTACACAGGAACCGAACAGTGTGCGGTTAGCCTAGATCGCCTGGAAAGTAGCGGACACGGTCATCGTCACTGGAGACCGGCCACGCTACTCGCTCCATGCTGCCGTCGCGCCATGTGCCGGCGGTCTGGGTCGGGGTCGGCACGTCGTTCCAACCAGCGTTAGGATGTTGGGATGTCACCGCGCGATACCTGCGACCTGCTCTGCCTCGACCTGCCGCGGGCGGAGGCGGTGCGGAGATCGCGGCCCGCGCTGGCAGAGCTGGCGGCGGCGGCCGAGGCGGCGAAGGCGCTCGGCGATCCGACGCGCCTGATGGTCGCGATAGCCCTGCGCGACGGCGGCGAGCTGTGCGTCTGCGACCTCGCCTGGGTCTGTGAGCGCTCCGACAAGCTCGTCTCACACCACGTCCGTCAGCTGCGCGGCGCCGGCCTCGTCCGCTCGCGCCGTGACGGGAAGATGGTGATGTACGCGCTGACCGAGGCCGGCGCCGCGCTGCTCGCCGCTGTGATGCCGGGCGCGGAGGTTCCGGCGTGAGCGTGCGGTCGCCGATCGAGCTGCCGATGGCGAGCGGATCCGCGCCGGTCGCGCCGCCGAGCGGCGCCGCCGCCTCCTCGCTCGCGGCGCCCGTCCCAGCCGCCGCCTGGCGGCGCGCCGCGCGGATGGCGGTCCTGCTGTCGTGGGCGAGCCTCTTCTACATGGCGGTCGAGGGCGGGGTCGGGGTGTGGCAGGGGATCGCCGCCGGGTCGGTCGCGCTCGTCGGCTGGGGGCTCGCGTCGTTCATCGAGGGGATCGCCTCCGCGATCGTCATCTGGCGCTTCACTGGCTCGCGCCGCCTCTCCGACGACGCCGAGCGGCGGGCGCAGAAGCTCGTCGCGGCCCAGTTCTTCGTGCTCGCGCCGTACGTCCTGGTCGAGAGCGTCAAGACGTTGATCGACGGCGGCCACGCACAGATCACCGTGATCGGCATGGCGCTGACGGCGACGAGCGTCGTGCTGATGCCGCTGCTGGGGACCGCGAAGCACCGCCTCGCCGAGCGCCTCGGCTCGACCGCGACCGCGGGCGAGGGGACCCAGAACGTGCTGTGCGGCATCCAGGCGGCCGCCGTGCTCGTCGGCCTCGCGGCCAACGCCGCCCTCGGCGCCTGGTGGCTGGACCCGCTTATCGGCCTATTCATCGCGCTCGTCGCGGTCAAGGAAGGGCGCGAGGCGTGGCGTGGCGAGAGCTGCGACTGCTGCTGAGCAAGTCTCACGGCGCGCCGGCGCCCCGCGCCCGGGGCGCCCGCGCCGCCGCCCGCCCGCCTACCCGCTCGTCGCCGGCTCCCCGGGGATGCGGAAGAGCGGCTTCCACGGCGACGGCGTTCCGTTCACGCCGCTGCCGCCGGGGACGTCGCCCTGCGTGTACCAGCTGGCGCGGTAGGGGCGGCCGTGGAAGAGGACGCGGTTGCCGGCGCGGAACACTCTCGTGAGCGACCATCTCGGGTAGGTGCCCGCAGGGAGCGTGGGGATTCTCGGGGCGCGGTCGGTGCGCAGGACGGGGCCGATCAGGCGCCAGGGGGAGTCGCTGGGGTCGACGTTCTCGGCGTCGGGGGTCTGGCCCTGCGAGTACCACTTGGCGACGTAGACGGCCTGGTGCCAGACGACCTTGTAGCCCTCGCGATACGCCTCGTCGGGCTGCCAGACCGGGTAGGGGCTTCTGGCCGGGTCGTCGGTCGTCTCCGTCGTCGCCTCGGGCAGCAGGTCGCTCGTCGTCACCGCGGAGGCGGTCGCGCGGACGCTGCCGTGCAGCACGCGGTCAAACGTCTTGGTGAATTGCAGCGGTCTCTGCGTCACGCCGCTGCAGACGTTGGAGTGCGTTCCGACGACGGCGAAGGTGACGCCGCACTGCGCGTCGCGGTTGAGCGACCACATCGAGACGCGGCCGAGGCCGTGGTCAGTCGCGTACTGGGCGATCGCTCTCGCGTCGTTCACGGTGACGCGCTCGCCGTCGGTGTCGTTCTGGCCGATCATCACCGTGACGCCCAGCTTGCGCCACAGGTGCTCGCTGTTCAACGACGCGCCCGAGCGCGCGTACAGCACCGACAGCTGCTTGCGCGCTCCCTCAATCGAGGAGAGGATCGCGCCGCGCATGTCACTCGCCGCCGACGGAACGCCGAAGTCCATCGCCATCACGTTCACCCCGGCAAGGTCGACTCTGGAGTCGAGCATCGACTGGACGACCGTCAGCGCGCTGGGCTCCAGCCCGTCCGGCGTCACCGGCAGCGTCAGCCACACCGCAAGCTGGTGCCCGTCGCCGCGCACGTCGTCCTGGATCGCCTTGACCGCCGTCGCGCGGCGCAGGCTCGCGGCGGTGTCGTCGACCGCCGGGCCCTCGATGTCGAAGTCGATCGTGTCGGCGGCGTAGCGGTCGATCACCGAGCGATAGGCGGACTCCAGCGCGTCGAGCTGGTCACAGGCGACGGCAAGCTCTCTGTTCGCCTGGCCGCCGAACGACACGACCGCGTCGCCGCCCTCGCCGCGCAGCTGCGCGACGCGGCGGTCGAGGTCGATCGCGGTCGCGGCGCCGTCAAGCGTCTCGTACGTGCCCCAGGTCGGCGTGCACGCCTCATCGGCTCTCGCGCCCGCGACGACGAAGCCGAGCGTCGCGTTGCGCGACGGGTTGGAGGCGCGGTCCTGGAAGGCGTCGGTCGGCGTCAGCGTCACGTCGACGTACGGCGCGAACCACGGGCCCGACGGCCTGTGGGCAGCGGCGCGCGCGGGCTCGGCGTCGGTCGAATGGCGGACGAGCAGGTAGCCGCCGCTGCCGAGGGCAGCAACCAGCACCAGCGCCAGCAGCACTCGCCACGGCGACAGCTCGGGCTTGGGCGCGTCCGGCAGCGTCGCGGGATCGGGCGGCGCAAGCGGGCTCATCGCCAGCCTTCGCGATCAGTCGGGGCGTAAGGCGCAGCGGGAGCCGAGGGCGCGGCCGGAGCATCCGGGGAGACCGGGCCGGTCGAAGCAGTCGCCGGGCCCGACGGAGCACCCGGTGCGCCCGCCTCGTCACCCCTCGGGGGCGGCGGGTCGTCGGCCCGGCCGGGCGGCCGGTCGGTCGCGCGGCGGCCCATGAACGCCGGCACGTCGGTCTCGCGGCGGCCGGGCCCGCTGCGCCGCTCGTCGCCGTGGCGACGGTCTCTCGGCGTGCCGCTGCGGCCCGACGCTGAGCGCCGCTCGGCGCGGCGCACGCCGTCGGCCGGCGCGTACGCCAACGTCTGCGACCAGTGCGAAGAAGGGACCGCGCCGCTGCCGGCCGTCGCCGCGGCGACCGCCGCCGCGGAGCGAGCCGCGGCGCGCTCGGCGCGCGACGGGCGCTGCGGCTTGTAGAGCCAGCTCACCACGTTGGTCCAGACGTCGACGATCGAGTGCCAGACGCCGATGTACGCGACGATCGCGTAGGCGGCGAGCACGGCGTTGATGCCGGCGAGCGTGACGTTGACCCAGCGGTCACGGTGAAGGTCGTGGATCAGCACGAAGACGGAGAAGACGACGAAGACGTACGGCATCACGACGAAGGTGAGGCCAGGCGTCGTGCGGCTGCGGACCTTCGGCGTGCGCTTGAACGCTGGCCGACCGCCGACCAGTATCTGCAACAGCGAGGCGCCGACGCCGGCCAGGTTCACCGCGAGCAGCACGAGGTTGAAGCCGTACAGCCCGAGCACGTCGCTGCGCCGATAGCCGCAGCGCTTGAGGTCGAGCGCCATCATCGCGAAGTAGGGGATCGAGATCAGCAGCACGAGCGGGCTGATCAGGCGGTCGTTGAACTGGAACAGCAGCAGGAAGATCAGCGCGATCGAGCTCCAGCAGATCGACGCCATGTAATTCATCCGCAGGAACGTCTCGCCAAGGCGCTGGCGCTCGCCGCGGTCGCGCCGGGTGCGGATCTGGCGCCACAGCGCCGGCAGGATCAGCAGGCCGCCGTTGGCCCAGCGCTGGCGCTGGATGCACAGCGCGCCGAAGTCCGGCGGGGTGGCGCTGTAGCTGAGCCGCTCGGGGTAGTTCAGCAGCCGCCAGCCCTTCACGCCGAGGTCGATGCTCGACTCGGTGTCCTCGATCACCGTGCGGTCGGAGATGTAGCGGCTGATCACCCAGTCGCCGTCATGGGAGACCTCGCGCAGGTCGTCGACCGCGCGCTTGCGCAGGACCGCGTTGGCGCCGACCCAGAAGGTCGCGTCGTAGTGGGTCATCCCCTGGTGGACCATGAACTGCAGGTCGGTCGTCGCGCCGGCCATCCGCTCCAGCCGCGTCGTCGCGCCGGGGAAGGAGGTGTAGGGCGCCTGCGCCACGGCGACCCTCGCGTGCTCCTGTTGCTCGAGCAGGTGGACGATCCGCAGGCAGTACTCGGGCAGCAGAAGGCTGTCGGCATCGAGCGTCAGCACGTAGTCGGGGTTGCGCACGACGAGGTCGGGCTCGCTGTCGGTGCGCAGCAGCGCCAGCCCGCCGCCGGGGACCTCGATCTCGCGATAGCTGTCGCCCATCAGCCCGATGTAGCTGTTGAGGTTCATCGCCTTGTTGGGCTCGTGCGACAGCGAGACGAAGCGCTTGCGCTGGAAGGAGGTGATGCGCGCACCGAAGATCCAGGTGAGGCGGCGCAGCAGGTAGCGCAGGTGCTCGCTGGTCAGCGTCGCGCCCTCGCCGGAGGCCGCCCGCAGCGCCTGGGCGTTCGTCGTCAGGTCCGCGGCGAGGCCGCGCAGGACTCTGTCGACGAGGAAGAGGTCGGCGTGGTCGATCACCTCGTAGCCGTCGGCGTACGACGTCAGCCACGCGGCGGCGTGCTCGTACTCGGCCGCGACCGCCCACAGGTCCTCGACGCTCGTCTCGCCGCCGTTGATGTATCTGGTCTCAAGGCCGTCGAGCGCGTCCTGATACCGCTCCTCGGGCTCGCGCAGCAGCGCCTCGATCTCGCGCGGCAGCCGCTGCGCCGCCGCGAGCATCGCCGCCGGGCGGGCGTATCTCGGCTGGGGCGGGTCGTCGATCAGCAGCACGACCTCGAGGTCGGGGTACTCCTGCAGCGCGGCGGACAGCAGCGTCATGCGGTTGACGCGCTCGTCCTCCTGGTAGGAGGGGATCAGCACGGTCAGCGACGGCGCCGACCTCTCGAACGGCTGGCTCAGCTCGGCGCGCGTGGCGCGGCGATGGGTGCGCGTGCGCGAGTAGTAGCCAAGGCGGGTCGTCAAGTAGGCGAGCGCCGAGCACGCCAGCAGGGTCATGATCACGAGGTAGACGATCGTCGCCAGGTCGAGCGGCGGGCGGTCGTGCGCGCCGCCGATCGAGCTTCGCGTCAGCGTCAGGATCAGGAACAGCGCCCAGCCGACGACCGTGACGACGATCGCGAGCTGCCCGATCAGCATCGTGCTCTCCGACGCCGGCGTCGCGACGACCGGCAGCGGTGCCCGTCTGTCGCTGCCCCATTGCCGCTTGGCCCTGCCGCCGCCCCGCGCGTCGGCGCCGTGCGTTTGTCGTCTGCGGATCATGCGAGTCAGCTCGTTCTTGTTGCGCGTGGGCTTGATCGGTGCGGTTCGGCGGGCGAGTCAACCGGTCGCCGTTCGGTTTGATCGGCACACGGCGGCGATTCCGTTAGCGCGTGGTTTGCAGGACGCGGCGATGAGTTCGCCGCCGTGGCCCGGTCTTCTTGGTTGAAGCAGCCGACGCGGGGGAGACCCTGTGTGAGCCCGCCGAACGCGAGGAGGCAGCGCCATGCAGCAGAAGATCGTCCCGAGCCTGTGGTTCGACACCGAGGCCGAGGAGGCCGCTGAGTTCTACCTCTCGGTCTTCGACGACTCGCGCATCCTCAACATCACGCGCTACAACGAAGCGGGGCCGCGCCAGGCCGGCATGGTGATGACGGTCGAGTTCGAGCTCAACGGCCAGCGCTTCGTCGGCATAAACGGCGGCCCGCAGTTCACCTTCGACGAGGCCATCTCCTTCCAGGTCGACTGCGACGACCAGGCAGAGATCGACTACTTCTGGGAAAGACTGAGCGCCGGCGGCCGCAAGGGGCAGTGCGGCTGGGTCACCGACCGCTACGGCCTCTCGTGGCAGGTCGCGCCACGCGGGATGGACGCGGTCTTCTCCGATCCCGACCCCGCGCGCGCCGAGCGCGCGATGAAGGCGATGCTCGGGATGCAGAAGCTCGACATCGCGGCGCTGCAGGCTGCCGCTGACGGCGTGTCGGTGCGGTAGGCGGCGCGGGCGGGGCGAGCCCGCCCGC
>DASYEC010000004.1:0-29452 GCA_036499225.1 Conexibacter sp. | reverse complement strand
TTTGCGAAGCCCGACTTTCTCAAGCGCAAAGATGAACGTCCTGCGGCAAACGTCTGAATCGCCGGGGGCGCGGCGCGACCGGCGGGCTTCAGCCCGCCGGGCCGAAGGACTGCGTGCGGATCGCCGGCTCGCCCGCGGCGTCGGAGGCGTCGAGGTCGATCGTCGCGACGATCGCCCAGTCGTGGTTGCCGTCGGGGTCGTTGACCACCTGGCGGGCGGTCCAGAAACGGGCCGCCCCGCCAGCACCGACAGCACCCGTCGGCGACCTGTCGATCAGCAACAGCTCGGGCGCACGCGCCGCGGGCCCCGCGTCGATCGTCTCGTACTCGTCCCAGTAGGCGCCGAGCGCGTCCTCCCACGCGGCCACGTCCATCGCGATGCGGCCGGGCGGGTCGCTCAGCGCGGCCGCCGCGGACTCGAGCGCGGCGAGCGCGTCGAAGCGGTCGCGGGCGGCGAGCTGGACCTTCTGGAACATCGCGTTGCGGACCATCACGCGGAAGGCCCGCTCGTTGGCGGTGATCGGGCGCGGCGGGGCGAGCGGCTCGCCGGCCGCCGCGGCAGCCGCCGCGCGCGCGACCGACTCGGGGTCTGTCAGCGCCTCCCACTCGTCGAGCAGGCTCGAGTCGGTCTGCCGCACCGTCTCGCCGAGCCACTCGATCAGGTCGTCGAGCTCGTCGGTCTTGACGCGCTCGGGCACGGTGTGGCGAAGCGCTCGGTAGGTGTCGCTGAGGTAGCGCAGCACGAGGCCCTCCGAGCGCGCGACGCCATACGCGGAGACGAACTCGGTGAAGGTCTGCCCCCACTCGTACATGCCGCGCACGACCGACTTCGGCGAGAGGTCGCTCTCCTGCACCCACGGGTGGGTCTCGCGATAGGCCTCGAGCGCCTGGCGCAGCGGCTCCTCCAGCGGTCTCGGGTAGGAGACCTGCTCGAGCAGCTCCATCCGCTCCTCGTACTCGATCCCCTCCGCCTTCATCGCCGCGACCGCCTCGCCGCGCGCCTCTTTCGCCTGGGCCATCAGCACCGGGAAGGGGTCGTCGAGGATCGCCTCGACGATCGAGACGACGTCGAGCGTGTAGCTCTCGGACTCGGGATCGAGCAGGTCGAAGGCCTCGAGCGCGAACGATGCAAGCGGCTGGTTGAGGGCGAAGTCGTCCTGCAGCTCGGGGGCCAGCTGCAAGGTCCGGCCGTGCTCGTCGGGCTCCAGCAGCGACTCCAACACGCCGGAGGCGAGCAGCTCCTCTGTCAGCGACGCGGCCTGCTCGGTCAGGCGTCTTCTGCCTCGCTCGTCCTCGTGGTTGTCCTCCATCAGCGCGCGCATCGTTATGGCCGGGTCAGCGGGCTGGTTGATGACGTTGAGGATCATCGCGTGGTTGACGCGCATGCGCGAGACGAGCGCCTCGGGGGCGGCGTGCTTGAGCCGCTCGAACGTCTCCTCGTTCCAGCTGACCGTCCCCTCCGGCGGTCTCTTGCGCTGCAGCTTGCGGAGCTTCTTGGGGTCGTCGCCGGCCTTCGCGACCGCGCGCTCGTTGTCGATCACATGCTCGGGCGCCTGCACGACGACGTAGCCGGAGGTGTCGAAGCCGGCGCGGCCAGCGCGCCCGGCGATCTGATGGAACTCGCGCACCTTCAGCAGCCGGTGGCGCGCGCCGTCGAACTTCGCGAGGCCCGTGAAGACGACCGTGCGGATCGGAACGTTGATGCCGACGCCGAGCGTGTCGGTGCCGCAGATCACCTTCAGCAGGCCGGTCTGCGCAAGCTGCTCGACGAGCCGGCGGTAGCGCGGCAGCATGCCGGCGTGATGGACGCCGATGCCGTTGCGGACCAGTCTGGAGAGCGTGCGGCCGAAGCCGGCGGTGAAGCGGAAGGCGCCGATCGCGTCGGCGATCGCCTCCTTCTCCTCGCGCGTGCACAGCTTCGCCGACAGCAGCGTCTGGGCGCGCTCGAGCGCGGAGGCCTGCGTGAAGTGGACGACGTAGATCGGCGCCTGATGCGCGCCGACGAGCTCTTCGAGCAACTCGTGCAGCGGCTCTCTCGACCATGAGAAGTGCAGCGGGACCGGGCGCTCGGCGTCGTCGACAAGGGCGGTGTCGCGGCCGGTGCGGCGCGTCAGGTCGGCCTTCATCTCCGCAACGTCGCCGAGCGTGGCGGACATCAGCAGGAACTGCGCCTGCGGGAGGCTGAGCAGCGGCACCTGCCAGGCCCAGCCGCGCTGCGGCTCGGCGTAGAAGTGGAACTCGTCCATCACGACCTGGCCGACATCGGCGTCGGCGCCTTCGCGCAGCGCGAGGTTGGCGAGGATCTCCGCGGTGCAGCAGATGACGGGGGCGGTCGGGTTGACGGAGGCGTCGCCGGTCAGCATGCCGACGTTCTGCGCGCCGAAGACCTCGCACAGGGCGAAGAACTTCTCCGAGACAAGCGCCTTGATCGGCGCGGTGTAGTACGTGACGCGGCCGTCTGCGAGCGCGGCAAAGTGCGCGGCAATCGCGACCATCGACTTCCCCGAGCCAGTCGGGGTCGCGAGGATCACGTTGTTACCGCTGAACAGCTCGATCGCGGCCTCCTCCTGATGGGCGTACAGGCTCAGGCCCTGTTGCTCGGCCCAGCTCGCGAACGCCGCATAGATGGAGTCAGCGCTCGGCTCGTCCGGAAGCAGGTCGGTGAGGCTCATCCGTCTTCAAGTATGCCGCGCGCGTGCGGGGGACGAGGATCGTTCACCGGCATGCCCTGGCGGAGGACGCGGACGAAGCGCCGCTTCTGAGCACGCGACGTACGACATTTGCTCCGGGGAGCGACGCGTCGTCGGGAGCAGGTCTCGAACTGGTCGCGCCGGGGGCCTGATCGCCGGGTAAACCCGAAGGGTGCCGCGGTGCTTGATCGTTGCGTTGTCGGCGCTGGCGGCGGTCGTGATGGCCGCTTGCGGCGGCTCGTCCGCCCCGCACTCGACGGGGTCTCAGACCCCGATGCCGGGGACTGCCTCGGCCCAGGGTCGGGGCGCCGCGGCGCCAGGGACGACCGGGACCGCTCCCGCGCCGAGATCGTCCGCCCCCTCCGCCGACGTCACGCCCCGACCGGGCGCGATCCCGCCCCCGCTTTCGCCCACGAACGTCTACGCGGCCGAGCGGCCCGGGCCGCTGACGCCGGAGGCGGCTCGGGCGCGCCGGCTCGTCTACGTGCCGAACTCGCGCTCGGGGTCCGTCGACGTGATCTCGCAGCTCAGCGGCCGGGTCGTCGCGCACTTCGCGGTCGGGCGCTCGCCCGAGCACGTCACTCCGTCATGGGATCTCAGAACGCTGTGGGTCACGAGCGACCTCGGCAACAGCCTCACCCCGATCGACCCGCGAACCGGGAGACCGGGCAGCGCTCTCCGCGTGCGCGATCCCTACAACCTCTACTTCACCGCCGACGGCGAGCGCGCGATCGTTGTCGCCGAGGCGCGGCGCGAGCTCGACTTCCGCGACCCGCAGACGATGCGCCTGCGCCAGGCGCTGACGGTCCCGCAATGCCCCGGCGTCGACCACATGGACTACACGGCAGACGGCCGACGCGCGCTCGTCTCCTGCGAGTTCGGCGGGCGGATGATCGTCGTCGACCTGCAGCGCGAACGCGTGCTGCGCGAGATCCCGCTGGCCCCGACCGCGATGCCGCAGGACGTCAAGCTCTCGCCTGACGGGCGGACCTTCTACGTCGCCGACATGATGAACAACGGCGTGTGGCTGATCGACGCGCGCACGTGGCGCGTGATCCGGCTACAGCCGACCGGCGCGGGCGCGCACGGCCTGTATCCCAGCCGCGACGCGCGCACGCTCTACGTCTCCAACCGCACCGCCGGGACGATCTCGCTGATCTCCTTCCGCACCGGGCGTCCCTACCGCACATGGCGGCTCCCCGGCGGCGGCAGTCCGGACATGGGCGGGCTTTCAGCGAACGGCCGCGTCCTCTGGCTCAGCGGCCGCTACGACCGCGAGGTCTACGCGATCGACACCCGCACCGGCCGCCTGCGCTACCGCATCCCCGTCGGCGCGGGCCCCCACGGCCTCGCCGTCTGGCCCCAGCCCGGCCGCTACTCGATCGGGCACACGGGGATCTTGCGGTAAGTCGGCTCCGCCGTGCGCACCAACAGCCTCATCGCTGCCTCGCTCTGTCGCGCTTGCGATCCCCGTCGCGGTCGTCGTCCGGGCCGTTCTCGGAGCCGGAGCGCCGCCGCGCGGCGGCCGCGTGGCGCTGGCCGGACTCGCGCGAAGCCCCGAGCTCCGCCTCCGGGACGTCGTCGGGCACCTGCTCCGCGGGCCCCTCCTCGGGCATCTGGTCAGACTGCTTGGGCGCCTCGCTCACGCGACCAGCTCCTTTCCGCACGATTCGCCTTCTTCGCCCGCGAGGGCCGCCGCTACTGCGACGGCACTCTCGAGTGCTGATCGGTGTCTCCTAGCGGGGTTCTGCTCTTGCCTGGCGCGCCGGGGATCGTGTCGGCGTCGTCCTCGCCTCTCGCCCCCGGCTCCCCGCCGGTCAGGCCACTGCGCGGCTTCCCACCAACGTTCGGTCTATCGGCTCTGTCGTCTTCCTCATCCATGTTTCGGGAGCTACCCGGGTTGCGGGGTACGTGAACGGGTTGCGAGTCTCCCGGCTACAGCCGCGCGCGATAGCGTCGTCCCCGAACGCGATGCTGGGAGAGCCCGCTCACGCTGACAATTGCGATCGATTCGCTCAATCGCGCATTGAAATGCCGCCAAACGAGCATGGTTGAGAACGGAGGCGATCTCGCGCCTCAGATCACCAGTACAGGAGGAGTTCCATGATCGTTCTTGGCGTCATCCTGCTGCTCGTCGGCCTGCTCGCAGGCATCGGATTCCTGTGGGCGCTCGGCGTCGTTCTCGTCATCGTCGGCGCCGTGCTGTGGGCGCTCGGATCGATGGACCGCGGCATTGCGGGCCGCCGCCACTATTTCTAGCGCGCGTCGTCGCCCCGACGGTGAGCTTCCACCTCGTTTGACGCATTCAACCGGGTTGAGCAGCTTCTGAGCTCACCGCCTCACTGTCACCTATAGGCGCAAGCCTCTCGCCGCGCGGCAATAGCAGCGGGCTCGCGAGGATCAGCACTCCCGCGGCCGCCAGCGCCGTGCGCGGGGTGGTGGTGCCGGCGAGCAGCCCGCCGAGCGCGGTGAAGGCCGCGATCGCCGCCTGCTGGCCGATCGACCACGCCGACAGGGTGCGGGCGACGCGGTGCGTCGGGGTGTGCTCGAGCCGGTACGTCGCGAGGACAGGGTTGTAGAGGCTCATGTTGATGATGATCGCCAGCTCGACAGCCATCACGGTGACAAGGCCGACGGCGCCGGGACCGACGAAGGCGAGGCCGATCAGCCAGATCGCGCGCAACGTGCCGACGACTCGGAAGACCCGCTGCTGGCCGTGGCGGGCCACGACGCGGCGGGCCAGCCGCGAGCCGATCAGCCCGCCCACGCATGGGGCAGCGAAGGCAAGGCCATACTGCCACGGCGGGAAGCCGAGCTGGCGCAGCAGCAGCACGGCCAACAGCGGCTCGGTCGCCATGATCAGCCCGGCGACGAGCAGGTTGTTGAGGTAGAGCGCGCGCAGCCCGGGATGGCCCAGGATGTACCGCCAGCCGTCAAGCAGCTCGCCGGCACGGACCTGGCGGCCCGCGGCTCTCGGCGGCGCTTCTTCGCGCCCGCGAATCGCAGTGATCCCAAGCGCCGAGAAGAGATAGCTGAGCGCATCCGCGACGACGGTGGCGACGGGGCCGAGCAAGCCGATCGCCGCTCCGCCCAGCGGCGGCCCGACCGCCAGCGAGCTCCAGTTGGTCGACTCGAGCCGCGCGTTCGCCACCAGCAGCTCATCGGGCCGCACGAGCGCCTTGAGGTAGGCGCCGCTGGCGGCGTTGAAGGCGATCTTGCTCGCGGCAACCACGGCTGAGACGACGAGCAGCTGGACGAAGCTCAGCCATCCGAAGGCGTAGGCGAGCGGGATCGTCGCCGTCACGGCGAAGCGCGCGAGGTCCGTCGCGATCATCACCGGTCGCTTGCGGCGGAACTCGACCCACGGCGCGAGCGGCAGCGCGAGCAGCGCACCCACCGCCGGCCCCACTGCGGACAGCGCCGACACCTGGGCAGGGCCCGAATGCAACACCAGCACCGCGATCAGCGGGAATGCCCCAAGCGCCAGGCCCGAGCCATAGGCGCTCACCGCATATGCCGCCCACAGCCAGCCGAACTGCCGTCCCAGCGATCGTCTCACGACCAAGCCCTTTCCCGTACGACACAACCCACCGTTGACTCACAACGAATGCAATCAACGCCGATGCAGCGGATCAAACAACTCTCCAACAGCCAGCCACAACCGGCTGTTGTCCCAGTAGAGTCCCGCCCATGGACCTCGACGCCGTTCGCACCTTCGTCGTCGCCGCGGAAGCCGGCCAGTTCCAGCAAGCCGCCGCCAGACTGTCGATCACCCAGCAGGCCGCCTCCAAGCGGATCGCGACGCTGGAGAAGGAGCTCGAGGTGCGGCTGTTCACCCGCACCGCGCGCGGCGCCGAGCTGACGATCGACGGCCAGGCGTTTCTCCCCTACGCGCGCGAGCTGCTGCGCGTGCAACAGCGGGCGGCAGACTCCGTGCGACCCGGCCGACGCGCCCTGCGCCTTGACATCATGAATTACCGGACCGCCCCCGCCGCCGTGGTGCGCGCGTTCCACCAGGCCCATCCCGACGTCGAGCTCGACCTCGTGACGATCGTCGACAGCGCCTCGGCGGCGATCGCCGCGATCGAGGCCGGGACGATCGACGCCTCGTTCCGGGCGGTCGGATCCCCTGTGTCGCGGCTGCCGCGGGGTTGCGAGGCGATGCCAGCGGTCGATGACGCACACCAGCTGCTCGTCGGGCCAGCCCATCCGCTGGCCGCGGCCCGCTCAGTCACGCTTGCCGAGCTTGCCGGACACCCGATTTGGATGCCCGGCATGCTGGCGGGAAGCGAGTGGGACATCTATTACTACGAGCTCGCCGACGCATTCGGCCTCACAATTGAGCGTGTCGGCCCTCACTTCGGGACCGATCACCTGCTCGACGTGCTGGCAGACTCCTCGACGCTCGCGAACCTCGCCGGACAGCACACGAGGTACCTGTGGCCTGACCGCTACGACCTGCGCCGCATCCCGATTTGCGACCCGACTCCCGTCTATCCCATGTCGTTGGTCTGGCGCGAGGACAACCCGCACCCCGCGCTCGCCAGGCTTCGCGACCACCTCGCCTCCAACCGAGCCGCCCAGCCCGACGCCAGCCAGTGGACGCCGAGCTGGGCAGTACGAGCAAGCCCATAACCGAGCCCTGATGCGGCGTGCGTCTCAGCCGTACGGCGGCGTCAGTCGGAGCCAGCCCCCTCAGCGCCGCCGCCAAGCTCCTGCGGGCTGCCGTACGAAGGCGTCCCGGCCAGCTCGTAGGCGAGCTGGAGCGTGCCGTTGGGGTACGTCCGCGACTCGGACAGGCGCAGCTGCGCCGGCACCGTGCCCGCTCCGAACACCGGCTTGCCGCTGCCCAGCAGAACCGGGTACAGCCACATGTTGAGCCGGTCAACGAGGCGGTTGCGCAGCAGCGACTGGACAAGGTCGAGGCTGCCGATGACGTGCACCTCGTCGTGCGCTTCCTTGAGCCGCGCGACGCTCTCCGCAAGCTCGCCCTCGAGCAGCGTCGAGCCGTTCCACGACAACGGCCCAGACAGCGTGCGGCTGGCGACGTACTTCGGCACGCGGTTCAGCAGCCCCGTGAAGGAGAGCTCCTCCGGAGCGTTCGGCCAGTACGCCGAGAAAATGTCGTACGTCTTGCGCCCCAACAGCAGCGCGTCCATCGACGACGCCCGCTCGAACATGACCGCGCCAGCATCCTCATCGTGCAGCGCCATCTGCCAGCCGCCATGCTCGAAGCCGCCCTCGCGGTCCTCCTCAGACCCGCCGGGAGCCTGCGCAACCCCGTCCAGCGTCGAGAACTCCGTCACCGTGAGCGTGCCCATGCCCCTTCTCCTCTCTCTCGAATGCGGGTGGGTATTCACCGCAGAGACTGACCGACGGCGATCATCTCATCGCTGTCGATCAGCCGTCGTCGGGCGTCATCCGACGGATCGTCGGGAAGATCGCCGCTTCCTCCCAGTCGAGGTGGGCCAGGAGATACGCGCCGAGCTCGTTGAGCTCCGCAGCCAGCAATGCTCGCGCTCCAGGCTCTGAGTCGAGCGCTCGCGCGCGCTGCTCGATCCGCTCGACGAGCCCCTCGCGGACGAGGTCCAGATCGCGGCGGATCACATCGTGAATCAACGCGAACCGCGCGACCATGGCCTCACCCTCGGCGTTCGGCGAATTCTCCTTCATGAAGTCCATCGTTGGAGCCTCGCACCGGCCGCGTCGCGCGCTGTCCGCCGGATCGGGTGGTCCGGCCTGCCCGAACCGCTAGGTCGCGCGATCGCGCCGGCGTTCGAGCTCGACGACGGTCGCGGCGGCGGCCGCCGACCGTTCAACCGACCGGATCCGCGTGACCTGATCCTGCTCGAGCATCGCCAGGACGGCTCCTCGGGCCACCGCCCGCCCCGCTTGCGCGATCTGCGACCAAGAAACGATTGCGGTAATAGCGGTAGTCGTCTCGGGCCTCACGCACTTCTCGCCGAAGCAACGCCGGCCTCAAGCCCAACGATGAGGTCGAGCAGACCGTCCGCCTCCCAGGCCCGGTTGCGCGCCGATTCGCTGAGACGCGTGAGGACGCCGGCGGCCTCCAGTTGCTCGATCGCGTTCGCGGCGGCCGGCTTTGTTCGACCGGTCGCCGCGACAGCGACCGGCACCGTGATGATCGGATGAGCCGGAAGCACTGTGATCAGGCTCCAAGCGGCAGCGTCAGCACGAGGATTGGAGTGCTGACGCAAGCGCTCGCGCCACTCATCCTGCAGCTCGCCGACACGGATCGTGTAGTGAGCGGCAAGCGTGGCGGCCTCGGCGGTGGCGGCGGCGAACAGCTCGATCCAATCGGCCAGGCGATCCTCGCGGAAGACCGTCAGACCCTTCAGATAGCGATCCTTGTCGCGAGCGAGCACGACGCTGATCGGAGGGACGAACGCCGGTGTCAGACCGCGCCTGCGAAGGACGACCTGCACCAGGGCGCGCCCGGTGCGGCCATTGCCATCTTCAAAGGGGTGAATCGTCTCGAACTGCGCGTGGGCGATCGCAGCCTGCACGAGCGGTGGAAGCGCGACGTCGTTGACGAACACGCAGAGATCGTCGAGGAGTCGATCGACCTCTCCCGGCGGTGGGGGCACGAACGCCGCCCCACAGGGGTTGTAGTCGTTGCCGCCGATCCAGTTCTGCGAGGCGCGGAACCTCCCGGCGATCTGGGAGCTCGGCGCGCGTTCCAGCAGAACCCGATGGATGTCCAGGAGGTCCGCCGGACGCGCTTCATCGAGGTCCGCAGCTTGTTCGATCGAGAGCTGCATCGCGTCGATGTTGGCGAGGATCTCGGCGGCGCCCGACCCGACCTTGCGCCCGGTCTCCTGATTCGCCTCGGCCCGAGCGAGGCTGCGTGCGTCGAGTTGCATGCCCTCGACCTTCGAGGAAGCGATCGACTCGGTTCGCAACAGCAACCGAGCGAGTGGCATCAACTCGGGCCCGGCTGCGCGGTTCAAATCAGCGATCGCCTTCTCCGCATCGGACACCACGCCCGCAACGTCGCCAGGAAGCACGACATCTAAGCCGGCAACCGACTCGGGAATGAAGGCGTCGTACTCGCACGCGCGCCGGTAGCGCGGAGGCGCGTATACAGCTGGGTCTGCTTGCCAGGTCTGATGGATGTACCGCCCACGCACCGCGATCCTTCCTTCGATTCGAGCCTTAGGAAAGGATCATGCCGTTCCTTTCCTAAGAGACAACCTATCCCATCCCGACGCCTTAGGAAAGGATCGGCTCTAAGCTTTCCCAGCGCGGCCTCCCACAAGCCGCTACCGTCGCGCCGCATGCGCATCGGGTTCGCGCGGCCGGCGGGTCGCGCGACCGGCCGCGAGCTAGCTCTCCGCGAGCGCACCGACGCGCCGCAGCAGTCCGCCGTTCCAGCGCGGCTGTCCCTCGAGCGTCAGGCCGACCTGGTCGAGCACGCGCATCACGATGTGATCGACGATCTCCGCGACCGACGTCGGGTGGGTGTAGAACGCGGCGGCGCGCTGGACGAGGTTGTCCGACGTGCCGTGCGCGATCGCCGCGACCGTCCGCATCGTGCAGGGCGCGATGATCATCCCGTCAGTCAAATAGGAGCCGCTGGAGATCGGCGCCGACTGGTCCGTCGCTCCAGTCAGAGGGTTAACCGGAGGCCCGTCGAACGTCGGGCGTGTGTCGTACTCACCGCCGCGCTCTTTGCTCGCGCTCACCTTTGTCACCGGCATCGTCGACGCGACGAGCTTCCTTGCCCTCGGGGGCGTCTTCTCGGCGATGATGACGGGGAACGTCGTCTTCCTCGGGCTGGGCATCTCCGGCAACGTCGACTCCTCCGTCGTCGGGCCGCTGATCGCGATTGCCGCGTTCCTGCTGGCCAGCGCCGCCGCCACGCTGCTCGCCCGCCGCACTGACGGCCCGCCGTTCGGGCACCGGGCGTCGAACGCGGTTGAGTTCGGGCTGCTCGCCGCGGCGACCTGCATCGCGGCCGCGACGACCGTCGACGCAGACGGGACGAGCGGATACGTCACCCTCGCGCTGCTCGCCGCGGCGATGAGCTGGCGGACGACCAACGTTCGGCAGCTCGGCTCGGTCAACGTGCCGACCACCGTCCTCAACCTGACGATGCTCGCTGGGCCGGCGACGCCGGGCGGGGTGCTCGCGGGCGCAGGCGACCTGAGGCCGCGCGCCCTCGCCTTCGCCTGCTTCCTGGTCGGCGCGGTCACCGGCGGCCTGCTGCTGAAGATCGATCTGTGGGTGCCGCTGGCGGTCGCGGCCCTAGTCTCACTGCTGGTCGGGATCGGGCTGTCGCGGGCGCGCGCCGCGCTTCAGAGCCCCGAGCCCGCAGCGCGGTGAAGCGCTCGCGGGACGAAGCGAAGCGGGCCCTCTGGAGCGGAGTCGTCTCCCTGAGGGCCCGCCTGTGCTCTCTTGTCCGGCTCCTGCGCGGCGACCGACGCTGCTACCGCATGACGAGCAGCTTGATGCTCTGCGTCACCGTCTTGCCGCCGACGCGCATGCGGACCGTGATGGCGTGCGTGCCGACGCGGGCGGTGCGGCCGATCGTCAGCCGCAGGCGGACCGTGCGCGACGCGCCGGCGGCCAGTCTCGCCAGCTTGACCGTGCGGCCGCGAGCCTTGAGCGTCTTCGGCGCCGAGGCGGACAGCATCGAGCCGGCGACTGCGGCGGCCGTGCCGTTGCTGACGCGCAGCGACACGGTCGCTGTGCGGCCGCGGCGGACTCTCGTCGCCGTCGAGCGCGTGGCGCTCAGCGAGAACGTGCCGTTTCTTCCCGGCGCGCCGTTTTCGCCCTTCGGCCCGGTGGGGCCGAGCGGCCCGACTGGACCGAGCGGGCCCGCGGGGCCGGCCGGACCGTCGGCGCCGTCTCTGCCAGCGGGCCCGGCCGAGCCGTCGGCGCCGTCTCTGCCAGCGGGCCCGGCCGAGCCGTCGGTGCCGTCTCTGGCCGGTGTGCCGGGATCGCCGTTGGAGCCGTCGTCGCCGTCCTCACCCTGCGGACCGGTCGGCAGCGCGGTGCTCGTGCCCGACAACGGCACCGTCAGCTCGCCGCTCGCCTCGTTCGTCTTCACGACCAGCGTCGCGTTCGAGGTCGCGTTCTCCCGCGAGGGCGAGAAACGCAGGCCGATCTTGCACGAGTCGCCCGGCAGCAGCACCTCATCGCCGCACTCGTTGCGGCTGATGAGGAAGTCGTCGGCCGACGTGTCGTCCACGTCGGTCGCGCTCACTTTGCCGATCTGCAGCTTGTTCGAGCCGCTGTTCGTGACAGTCACGATTCTCGACTCGCCGGTCGTGTTCGCCGCCTGCGCGGGGAACGCGATCGACGACGCGCTAGACGACGCGAGCGTTCCCACCGGGCCGGTCAGCTCGACCAGGTCGGTGCGCCCCTTGCGCGTCCAGTCGTTGGTGTCCTCCTTGTTCTCCGTGTGGCCGTAGAGCTGGTCGTAGCCCTGGTCCATGATCAGGCGGACCGACTGGCCGGGAGCGAGTCGCGCCGGGACCTCGCCGATGCCCTCCCAGGCGCCGGCGTTGTCGGTGTGGGACGGCTCGAGGTCTTTCGTCACCTGCGTCGTGAGCCGCACCGGAGCCATCGTGGGATCGCCGTCCCACGCCCACAGCGCCTGCTCGTTCGCCGAGGTCGGCGGGCCGGCCGTGGCGGAGAGGATCAGGTACTCGCCAGCCGCGTTCTTGCGGATCTCGCGGATGCTCTGGCCGTCGAGGTCGAGGAAGATCGGGTCACCGAACTCGGCTCTCGTCGCGGTGCCGTCCGTCAGCGCCTCGACGTTCTCCAACGGCACGATCAGCGCGCTGCCGCCGACAGCCGCCGGTTCGACCGGTGAGCGGAAGCCGATGTAAAGGGCGCTGTCGTCAGGCGAGAACTCCGCGCCCTCGATGTCGAAGCCGTTGAGCTCGTCCGGCGGGATCTTCCCCGGAGTGTTGAACCCCAGCTCGCCGTCGAGCTCGGTGCGATCCCACTCCAACAGATCGTCGTACAGCCCCGCGTATGGCGTACCGACCGGCTCGAGTCTCGCGTTGGCGCCGCTGCCGGTCAGTCTCGTCTGGAAGATGCGGCGACGGCTCGGCGCCGCTCTGCCGTCCTTGTCGTTTCCGTGCGAGCCGAGCCAGAAGATCTCGTCGCCCTTGCGCGCCGAGGCCTCAAAGTCGATCTCTTCGCCCGCCGGACCGGTGGGGAAGGTCGCGAGCTCGCGGCCCGAGGCCTTCGCGTCGTAAAGCCGGATCGGCGAGCGCTCGTCGTCGGCGATCAACAGGTGGCCGTCGCCGACCGCGATCGCGGTCGAGGCGTCCGACGACCCCAGCAGCACGTGGCTGGTCGGCGTCGTCGCGCGCGACACCTCGTAGAAGAACGACACCTGCTCGCTGTTGCCAGACGGCCCGGTGACTGTGACGGTGACGCGCAGGGCAGGCGTTACGCCATTGCTGAGGTCCCCCGTCTCCATCTTGGGCCGCAGCACGATCCAACGGTTGGAGCCGCTGCCGCCGAGCTCAACGTCGTCAGGGCCGAGCACCGTCGCCGGATCCTGGTTCGAGGTGATGGCGTTCTCCGCGGTCACGCTGAGTCGCAGCTGCGACGGATCGATCAGCGATCCGTCGGCGCCAAGCTCGGCGACGTAGAACGGCAGTCTCGTGCCCTCCGGGTCGAGCGCCACACCCGACCGAAGCCCGGAAAGCTCGGACGCGGTCGACGACGAGTCGACCTGGAGCTGGCCGCCGTCGAGCGTCCCGATCACCGGCTTCTCCGCCTCGCCGTTGGTGACGACCGCCGTCGGCGCTGACGTCCCGAGCCCGTCCGAGTCCGCGCACGTCACCCGCACCGAGAGTCTGTGCCCGAGGTCGCGCGGCCAGACCGTGTAGGTCGACAGCGTCGGCCGGTCACCCCCCAGATACAAGTCGAATGGGTAGTCCATATCGGAGGCGATGTGCGGGTTGGCAACGATCTCCTCACCGTCGCGCAGCCACTGGTACCGCAGTTGCGACGGGGAGCACGCGGGGTCACCGGGGTCGCCGCCCAGCGTGCCGGGATCGGTCGCCGTGAGCGTCGACCAGACCTCGGGGGTCCCGGTCACCGTCGGCAGCGTGCCGTTGGGGGGATCGACCGGCGGGTCCGAGAAGTTCACGGTCCAGCGGAGCTGGCGCGTCGTTGGGCCGTCCGGAATCAAGGACTTCAGGTCGACGCTCGCGGCGTTTTCGTCGGTCAGCGTAAGCCGCCCCGTCAGAGGGTCGTAGGTCCCCGCGGAGCTCGGGTCGACCTGCAGCGGATCAGTGATCGCGGCGCTCTGTCGCAGCGGCGGCAGGACGACCCCGCCGGACTGGTAGCCGCCCACGTAGAGCTGCTGGGAGCCCGTCTGAGGGTACGACGGCGGTCTGCTCCAGCTGTCGAACGGTGTGAAGTCAGTGATCCGGTTGCTCGTCAGGAGCAGCCCCTGGGTGGTGGTCGTGGTGTCGACAAGTCTGCTGTCGCCCAGCGCCGCCAACGATGACGCGTCCTCGATTCGGTTGCCCGTGAGGAGGAGCGTCGTGATCTTCGCGTGATCGACTTTGTCGACCAGTGGCGCCGGGTTGACGATCCGATTTCTCGCCAGGTTCAGCGTCGTCAGGTTCGGGAGCTGCGGCAGCAGGCTGGCGTCTCTGATCGCGTTGTTGCCCAGGTTCAGCGACGTGAGGTTCGTCAGTGAGGCCAGCGGCGCCGGATTGCTCAAGCCTTGCGTCGTCACCGTGAGGCTCGTGAGGCTCGTCAGGCCCGCCAGCAGTGTCAGTTTGTGCGCTGCGCCGCTCTGCAGGGTCAGCGACGTGAGTTTCGTCAGCCCCGCCAAGGGCGCAAGGCTCGTGAACGTGTTGGTGGTCCCCCCGATCGTGAGGTTCGTCACGTTCGTGAACGCCTCCATGCCGGTGAGGTCGGCGAACGGCCCGGTGAGGGACTGCGTGCCGGTCAAGCCCGCCGCCTCGCCGACGGTGATGTCTTGGGTGGCCGCCCGGCTCGCGCTAATTCTCGCGTTGAGCCGGCCCTTCAGGTTGGCATCGGGGATGTTGACGATGTCGCTGTCGGCGGCATGAGCTGCGGCGGGCGCGAGCGGCAACTGCGCCGGCGCGAACGTCAGCCCGCCGGTCAGCGTGAGTGCCGCAGCGACGCCAGCGAACGCCGCGCGGCGCCGTTGCCGCGACGAGGATCGAGGGGACATCAGACTCCTGAGATGGGGAAAGGGCGCGCGCCGCTCCGCGGCCAACGCCATAACGACGCCATCGTGAACGCAAACGTCCCTAAACGGGTTACTTTCGTGTAACCATGCCGCAGCTGTTCACACCTACTCAAAGCGTGAGCTAACGACGACGACGGATGCCGCCAGGGCGCAAGCACCCAAGCGGCATCCGTAATCGAACAGTGAGGCGAGCCAGCTCGTCAGCCGCTCACGTCACTGATTATCTTCAGACGTCGCCTCAGTTAGGGGCGTCGTAGGACGGGGTGGCGTCCTGGATCCAGTCGCCCATGCCGTCCGCCTGGCGAGCGTAGGAGCCGACCGCGTGCTGGCTCCACTCGAAGTGGTCGAGCGGGATGGAGGTCCCGACCGTGGCGCCGGCGCGGTAGAAGCGGATGGCGTCGTCGCTACCGAGGCCGAAGCCGGCCGTGGTCTCGGTTCTCACCACGTAGGTGCCGCCGGCCGGGATCATCGTGTTGTCGGGGATTCTGTAGGCGTGGGCGTCGTCGCTGTCGGAGATGATCGCGCCGCCGATGTCGATCGCCGAGTCGCAGGTGTTGAGCAGCTCGACCCAGTCGCCGTTGACGAGGTCACCGGTGCTGACGACCTCGTTGAGCACGACGTCGGAGACGTCCGCCGTCACCGTGGAGGTGAAGTCGTTCGGCGCCGCGAACGTGCCCTTGTTGGTGGGGCCCCACACACCGCTGTCGTTGAGGCCGTAGGTCCGCTGCGCGTGCGTGGTCCACGGCTCGCTGTCGACCGGCGTCGCTCTGCTCAGGTCGACGGCATCGGCTCTGAAGAGGCGAGCCGAGTCGACGTCGCCGAGGCCGAACTCCGCGCTGCCGAGCGCCGGGTCGTCGACCCGGAAGGCCGCCACGTCGCCGGCGGCGAGGTCCGGGGTCGAGGTGGGGATCCGGAAGAAGTGGCCGTCGTCGTTGTCAGAGAGGATCGCGCCGTCGAGGGTGACGGGGCTGCTGGTGGTGTTCTTCAGCTCGATCCAGTCGCCGTGGACGTCGTCGCCGGCGCTCTCGGCCTCGTTGATGACCACGCCTCTCAGGTCAGGGGCCGTGGTGTTGGAGCCGAACTGGTTGGCCGCGCCGAACGTGCTGGCCGTGGTCTGCGCCCAGTCGCCGGTGCCGGGGGTGGTGCGTCCCCAGGTGATGACCGCATGGGACGTCCAGGAGAACTGGTCGATCACTCTGGTGAGGTTGACGTCGTTGGGCGCGTAGAGCTTCGCCGAGTCGCCAGAGCCGAGGCCGAAGCTGCCCGCGACCGACGAGTCGTCGACCTGGAAGGCGGCGTAGCCCAGCGCGGGGATGTCCGGCGTCGAGGCCGGGACGATGAACTGATGGTTCGGCTCGCTGTCGGTGATGATCGCGCCGTCGATGTTGACCGCGGATCCGTTGGTGTTGTACAGCTCCACCCAGTCGCCGTGAGTTCTGTCGCCGTCGGACTCGACCTCGTTGAGCATGACGCCGTCGATGTTGCCGATCGTCGCTCTGCCGAAGTCGTTGGCGGCGCCGAAGGTGCTGCTCGTGGTCGTCTCGAAGTTGTCCGAGCCGTCCGGGTTGGCGCCGTAGGTGGTCAGGGCGTGGTCGGTCCAGGAGTAGGAGTCAACCGGCGTGGCCGTCGCGAGGTCGGCGGTGTCGGGCGCGAACAGCCGTGCCGAGTCGGCGCCGCCGAGGCCGAAGCTGCCGGACACGAGCGGGTCATCGACGCGGAATGCCTTCCAGCCTCCCTGGGGCAGGATGGTGCCGGCGGGGATGACGAACCGGTCTCTGTTGTTGTCGTCGGACAGGATCGCGCCCGAGAGGTCGACGTCGTCGAAGTTGCTCGCGCCGGTGTTGAAGAGCTCGATCCAGTCGCCGTTGACGGCGTCGTTGTTGGACTCGACCTCGTTGATCGTGACGTCAGTCAGGTCGGTGGTCGCGGCCGAGGCCGACGCGGCCCCGAAGACGAGAACGGTGCAAGCGGCAGCCGCAGTGGCGGCCGCGCCGCGGCGGAACCGCGACGCTCCAAACTTCATCATGTCCTTCCCCTAAACATTGATGATGCGGATGGTTAACATGCACGGCGTGCTGTTGCGCAATTCACCCTCGCGAACAGCACGTCGCGTAGCGCCTGTCGGCACTTCGCCCCGTCGTCTAGTTGCCCGGACTCCGCCCGAAGGCCGTCGGCTCCGCGTAGCTAACTGCATGCCGCAACGCCATGTTGTGAACTCGTCGTAAACCCGCGGAAATTCCACCCGTAGCGTTGCCCGCCGCTCGCCCCCGAGCGCTGTTCACATCAGCAGGCGCGAAGCCATGCGCTCCGTTTACGTGCCCCCGCCATGGCGATTGACGATCCGACGGAGGCGCTCAAGCCGCCATCGGCTTGCGCGCGCGGATGACCGCCGCGGCGGCGTGCTCGTGCACGCGGTGCGTCTCTCTGATCTCGACCTCGCTCAGCCCTGCGTCGGCAAGCGCCTGTTCGAACTGAGCGCGGGTGAGGGCTCCGGCGACGCAGCCGGTCCATTGCTGCATGTCGGAGCGAGTGGCGTCGTCCATGCCCTCGTCGGCGATCACGTCGGAGATCGCGAAGCGGCCGCCGTCGCGCAGGACGCGCGCGGCCTCGCGGATCGCGGCGGGCTTGTCGCGGGAGAGGTTGAGCACGCAGTTCGAGATCACCACGTCGACCACGCCGTTTTCCAGCGGGACGTCCTCGATATACCCCTTGACGAACTGGGCGTTCGTCACGCCCGCGTCGCTCGCGTTGCGGCGGGCGAGCTGGAGCATCTCGTCGGTCATGTCCAGCCCGATCGCACGGCTGGTCGGGCCGACCCGGCGCGCGGAGATCAGCACGTCGGCCCCGGCGCCTGAGCCGAGGTCGAGCACGGTCTCGCCCTCGTGCAGCTCAGCGACGGCGGTGGGCACGCCGCAGCCGAGCGATGCAGCGAGCGCGGCCTCCGGCGCGTCGGCGGTCGTGCCGCCGTAGAGCGCGGCGCCGAAGACGGCGTTCTCGACGCTGCACGTCGTGGCGGTGCCGCAGCACGACAGCTCGGCGGCCGATGCGCCGCAGCATGCGGCGTCGCCCTCCTCCGCGATGCGGGCGGCGGCCGCCGCGTACCGCGCGCGGACGAGCTCGCGCACGCCTGGCGCCCGCGCCGCGCCTCTACCGGCCGAGCAGCCGCAGTCGCCCGAGGCGGTTGCTTCCTTCCCGCAGCAGTCCGCCTTCTCGGAGGGCTCGCAGCAATCCGCTTGCGCCTCCGGCGCGCAACATGGCGAAACTGCCTCGACGGGCGCTGGTGAAGGGGCGGGGCGTTGCTCGGTCATCGGGGTGCCTCCCGTGAGGTTGATGAGCGGGTCGGTCAGGCGAGCCAAGCGGAAAGCGATCTCAGCGCCTCGGGCCGGACGTAGTAATAGGCCCACAACCCACGACGCTCGGAGTCGACGATTCCGGCCGCCCGCAGCTTCTTCAAGTGATGCGACAGGGTCGGCTGGCTGATGTCGAACAGCGGCACGAGCTCGCAGACGCAGACCTTCCCCGCGTGCCTGCGCAGCACGTCGACCAGCTGCAGCCGGACCGGGTCGCCGAGCGCCTTTGCGATCTCGGCCAGCTCGATCGCATGCTCGCGATCGACGTCCGGATAGACGACCGGCTCGCAGCACGGCTCGCCGGCCGGCCGCTTCGTCTTCGGGGCGAGCTGCAACTCCATTGGCATAGATCGAAGAGTCTCTATTTGAACGACGTTTGTCAATGGAATACGGTCCGCGCCATGACCACCACGGCTGTCGCCGACGACGCCCCCGTCACGGCGCCGGCCGCGCTCGACCGGCCCGGCCTCGCGCGCCGCTGCGCCGCCGAGGGTCTCGCGACGTTCGCGCTCGTGTTCGCCGGCTGCGGCGCCGTCGTCACCGACGCCGTCCGCGACGGCGCGCTCGGGACGGTCGGGATCGCCGCCGTCTTCGGCCTGATCGTGATGGCGATGATCTATGCGACCGGCCACCTCTCAGGCGCGCACTTCAACCCCGCCGTCACGATCGCGTTCACCCTCACCGGCCACTTCCGCGCACGCGAAGCGCTCGCCTACATCGGCGCGCAACTCGTCGGCGCGACCGGCGGCTCGCTCGTTCTGCTGGCCGCCTTCGCCGACAAGCCCGCCGACCTCGGCGCCACCGTCCCCAGCGTCCCTGCCGGCACCGCCCTGCTTTACGAAGGCCTGCTGAGCGCCATGCTCATGTTCGTGATCCTCGCCGTCGCCACCGACGCCCGCGCGATCGGCGCCGGGGCAGCCGTCGCCATCGGCGCGACGGTCGCGCTCGACGCAGCGTTCGGCGGCCCGCTCACCGGCGCCTCGATGAACCCCGCCCGCTCCTTCGGCCCCGCGCTCGCCAGCGGCCAGTGGCACGACTTCTGGCTCTACGTCGCCGGCCCCGTCCTCGGCACGACGGCCGGCGCACTCGCCTACCAGCTGATCCGCGTCCCCCACACCCCACCGGGAGCAACCGACCGATGAACGTCCTGTTCGTCTGCCTCCAGAACGCCGGCCGCTCGCAGATGAGCCAAGCCCTCTTCGAGCAAGCCGCCGCCGGCCAGCACCACGCCCGCTCCGCCGGCACCACCCCGGCCCAACACGTCCACCCCGAGGTCGTTGCGGCCATGCGCGAGATCGGGATCGACCTCGCCGACCACGCCCCGACGCTCCTCACCGAAGACGACGCCCGCTGGGCCAACGTGGTCGTCACGATGGGCTGCGGCGACAGATGCCCTTACATCCCCGGCCGCCGCTACGTCGACTGGGAGCTCCCCGACCCTCACGGCCAGCCGATCGAGGCCGTCCGCGCGATTCGCGACGAGATCGGCAACCGCGTGAACGAGCTGATCGCCGAGCTTGAATAGACAACAAGCGACCGCCCCGAAGGGCGGTCGCGTGGCGCTTCTTCGAGAGCGGGGCGGGGCAATCAGATGCGCACGCATTTTAATTGGAAGAGCTATGGTTGCCCTGGGTTGTAGTTGCTTTGCGTTAGACTTCATCGGAAGATGTCGGGCACGAAACCTTCACGGCCCAAGCACACTGCGGCCCGGGTGATCACCCCAGAGCAGGAGGACGCCTGGTACGCCCTGCTGTTCGCTCACGCGTCGGTCACCGATCGGATTGACCGGGAGCTGCGCGAGCGGCACCGCATCTCGTTCAGCGCCACCGAGATCCTGTGTCGCCTCCACGACGAAGAGCCGCAGTCGGTGCGGTCGCTTGCTGACCAGCTCGTCAGCGTCAGCCCCACCCGCGCCTCGCGCCTCGTTCAAGAACTGGTCGATGCCGGCTATCTGCGGCGCGGCGCCGACCAGGGCGACGGGCGCAAGTCGCTGATCGGCTTTACGAGCGAGGGCCGGCGGTACAGCACGAAGGTCGCGCGGACGCTCGAAGACGCCATTCTTCGGTACCTCATCGAGCCGCTCGACGAAGAGGACATCGAGGCGATGGTGCGGATCTCGCAGAAGCTACGCGCCGCCCAGAACGCGGCGCTGACCGACGCGAGCCGCTGAGCGGCCCGCGTCGGTTCTGAGTCAAGCGCCTTGCTCTCCGGCTCGGGGCGTAGCAGCGAGTACGAGGCTGGCGGGCTCGCAAAATGCGCCGATGCTCTACCGCCCCGACCATCCCGCGGGGCGCCAGCTGCGGTTACCGCGTTGCGGCGGCAAGCGCCGCGCGGATGGCGTCCTCGCCGGCCGATTGGCCCTTCTCGTTTGAGTACGGCCCGTACGCGGTCCCCCACACCGGCGTGCCCGTCGCTTGCCGCCAGCTGTCGGCCAGCGGTCCCGCGTCGACCACGCCGTACCCGATGGAGTCGATGAACTCGGTCACCGCCGCCTTGGCCGACGCGGAGTCCCCGGCGATCGGCAGGTACGAGCGGTCGGCCGCCCCGGCCAGGCGGGCGAGGTACAGCAGGTGCTTGAAGTAGATGTTGTTGAACGCTTTGACGAGCATGGCGTCCGGGAGGTACCGCAGCAGCAGCTCGCTCGAGGTCAGCGACCCGTCGTCGAGCTCGGGGATGTGGCCGTCACGCTCAGGGCCGTAGTTGCACGTGTCGATGACCGTCTTGCCCGCCAGTGACGCGGCGGGCAGGTCGGGGAAGGCCTTGAGCGGCACCGTGACCACGACGATGTCACCGGCCACCGCGGCCTCCGCGCCCGTCGACGCCGACGCTCGCGGCCCCAGCTGTGCGGCCAGGTCCGCGAGCGTCTCGGGACCGCGGGAGTTGCTGAGCACGACCCGGTGCCCGGCCTCGATGGCGAGCCGCGCGACCGTGCTGCCGATCTCCCCGCTTCCGATGAGCCCCACGGTCGTCATACTGCCGGCGTCCCTTCGGCGAGGAAGTAGTGGCCGTTGTCCAAGCCGGCGAGCAGGCTGGGCTGAGCGGGCTCCCAGCCGAGAGCGCGGCGCGTGATCAGGTTGGACGCCGGGTAGGTCTGCGTCACGATGTTGGCGAGGAACCCGAAGTACCCGGGCACCATCAGCTCGTCCATGGGGACGCTCACGGCGGGAAGACCCAGACGGCTGCCGATCGCCTCAGCGATCTCGCGGAACGGGATGGCCCCGTCCCCGACCGCGTGCCAGTAGCTGCCGGCCGGTCCCTTCTCCAGCGCCAAGCGAAACAACGAGGCAAGATCGCGGGCGTGCACGGCGTTCCACATGTTCGCGCCGTCTCCGGGGTAGCCGGCGAAGCCCTTCTCCTTCGCAAACGCCGTCAGCTGCACGAGGAAGCCGGCACTGTCAGTCGTGCTGTGGGCGATGTTGGCAATCCGAACGACCGAAGACCGCACCCCCCTGTCTGCCAGGCCGATCACGGCGGTCTCCACGACGTTCCGCGCCCGCAGGGTGCCCTTGTGCTCGTCGCCGGCGGGAAGGGCCGGATCCTCCTCGGTGGCCGGCCGGCCCAAGTTCCCGGACGAGCCGATGCTTCCCGCCGCGACCAGCGGCTTCCCGGTCCCCGCCAGCGCCTCGCCGTAGGCGAGCATGATCGGGACCTCCGCGGCGGCCACGGCGGCTATCCCGCCGGAGGGAAGCAGGTCCTGCCGGTGTGCGACGTGGATGACGCCGTCGGAGTCCGCGGCTGCCTCCTTGAGCCCGTCGAGGTCGCGGAGATCGCCCCGGCGCACATTCGCGCCGAGCGCGGACAGCGCCGCCGCGGAAGCGTCCGAGCGGGCCAGGCCGGTGACCTCGTGCCCTGCGGCGATGAGCTCCGGGACGATGTACGAACCGGAATGGCCGGTCCCGCCTGTGACGAAGACACGCATGTTGCTGCTCCTTTTGGGGTGATGTGGCGGAGGAAGAGGCGGTGCGGGTGCGCTCAGCCGGCGCGGTCGACGCCGAGGGAGAAGTTGAAGTCCCCCATGCCATGGCGGGCCAGGCTGATCATCAGCAGGCCCGTCCCTTCCAGCCAGCGCGCCACCTCCAGGCCGCCGGCATCCAGCGGGCGCAGCCCGAGGCTCTCGATGAACGCCGACACGCTCGCCTTGGCCTGCGCGTCGTCGCCCGCGAGGAGCACGTCCAGCGGGCCGCCCTGAGCCAGGACGTGGCCAAAGACGGTGTTGAACGCCTTCACGACGTTCGCGCTCGCCGGGACGGCCTTGGCGATCTCCTGCGCGCCGGAAGTGCCGTCAGGGGCGACCAGCCCGGTGGCGTCGGCGTTGGAGGTGTTGGAGATGTCGATGACGATCTTGCCGGCCAGCGCGTCCCCGTATCGGGCGACGACCGGCACGGCGCTCGCGTAGGGCACGGCGAGGATGACGAGGTCGCCGGCCGGAGTGATGCCGAATGTCCCGGCCGTGGCGCCGCCGCCGAGCGCGGCTGCCAGTTCTTTGGCCTTGGCCGGGTCACGGCCGATGACCTCGACGGCGTTGCCGCCGGCGAGCGCACGGGCGGCCAGAGCGCTGGCCATGTTCCCCACACCGATCACGCTGATGCTGCTCATCGTGTGCCTGCTCTCTTTGCGGACAGTAGATCCATCACGCTAACAGATACATGCGCACGCATGTAGTGTGGGACGCGATTAACTCGTCGCGCCCCAGTGCCGCCGGGTTGCAATCGGACCGGAGCCTAGAGGCCCCGACGCTCGCTCATTTGCATCGAGCTCATCGGGTCATCTGCCAAAGCTGGTGAGGTGCGCTATGAGCGCCGCGGCCGGCGCGGACGGTTCCATTGCGGGGCGGGTGCAGAGGAGGAGTTGGCGTGTGGCCCAATCGTCGCTGAGCCGGGTGGTCGCGACGGGGTAGGCGGATTGCCAACGTTTGACGGCGGCGTCGGGCAGAACGCTGAGGCCGACGCCAGCGGCGACGGTTTGGCAGACGGCTTCAACGCTAGGGAGACGGACGCGGTAGTGGGGTCGCTGCCCGAGGGGCTGGGCGTGGCCTTCGAGATGTTCTTGGAGAGCGCTCCCCTCGCTGAGCCCGACGAACGGCTGATCGAGGCATTCCTCGAAGCGAACCTGCTTGCGGCGGGCGAGACGATGGTTGGACGGGGTCACGAGCACAAGCCGGTCATCACGCAGAACGACGTGGTGGAGCTGTCCGAGGTCGACCGAGCTGGCGACGATCCCGATCTCGGCCCGGCCTTCGGCGACCGCCTGCACGATGACGTGGCTGGGTCGCTCCTCCAGATCGACGTCGATGCTGGGATGGGAGACGAGAAACGCGACCAGCTCGGCGGGCAGAGCAGTCGCGACGGCGGCAGTGTTGGCCAAGAGCCGGATGGTGGCGACGAGCCCGGTGGCGTACTTGGTGAGGTCGCCATGCATCCGGTCGATCTGGTGCAGCACGGTGCGGGCGTGGCGCACCAGCAGCAGACCGGCGGGGGTGACCGTCACTCCCCGCCGGCCGCGGCTCAAGAGCGGTGTTCCGACCGTCTTCTCCATCTGGCGTATGCGGGCGCTCGCAGAGGGCAGCGCGAGGTGTACCCGGCGGGCGCCGTGGGTGATGCTGCCCGCGTCGACGACCTGGGCGAACAGCTCCAGGTCGAGCAGATCGAAGCCGAGCAGCCGCGCGCTCGGCTCGGTGGTCTCTGTCGTTCCTGCCTTCGTCTCAGACATAGGCTACCTCGACGTATTCCGCATTGTGCGCCCGATGGCGCGAGGCGATCCTGTGGTCATGTCCCGTAGCGTGGCACCTTCGACCCTTGCTGATCCGAGGGTGCATGGCGACCGCGGAGTGGTCGCGCTCGTGGGTATCTGCCTCGGGTTCTTCGTCGTTCTGCTGGATGCCACGATCGTCAACGTCTCGCTGCCCGCGATCGGGTCAGCGCTGGGTGGTTCGTTGTCCGATCAGCAGTGGATTCTGAACGCCTACACGCTGGCCTTCGCCGCGTTCATGCTCAACGCGGGCGCGTTGGGCGACCGTTGGGGGGCACGGCGGGGCTACCTCGGCGGCCTGGCGATCTTCGCTGTGGCGACCGTCGCCTGCGCTTTTGCTCCCACAGTCGCGGTGCTGATCACAGCCCGTGCTGTGCAGGGAGTCGGCGCGGCCTCGCTCGTACCGTGTTCGCTGGCGCTGATCGCACACCGCTTCCCCGGGGGTCGCGCGCGAGCCCGAGCGCTGGGCGCGTGGGGCGGCATTTCAGGTATCGGCCTGGCCGCAGGCCCGGTGCTTGGCGGAGTCCTCGTGGACTCGATCGGCTGGCGTGCCGTGTTCCTGGTGGCCGTGCCCGTCGCGCTGGTCTCCGCCGTCATGGTCGTCGGCGCGGTCCAAGAGACCCCGAAGCGACCGCGGACAAAGACCGATCTGCGCGGGCAGGCTTTGGCGGTGATCGCGCTGGCGGCGATTACGGCCGCGTTCACCACGACCTCAGCCCATGGCTGGGGCAACTGGCAGCCGCTCACGTTCGGGATCGTTGGCTTCTTCCTGGCCGTAGCCTTCGTAATGGTCGAGCACACCACCGGCGAGGCGATGTTGCCGCTGGGAATGTTCAAAGACGCCCGGTTCTCAATCGCCACCGCCATAGGCGCCCTGTTCAACTTCGGCCTCTACGGCACGCTGTTCTGCCTCGCGCTGTTCCTGGAGCACGGCCTTCACCGCTCCGCGCAATCCGCGGGCCTAGCCATCCTGCCGCTCACCGCCGTGGTGGCAGGCTGCGCCACGCTGTCCGGGCACCTCAACGCCCGCTTCGGAGCACGGCTGCCGATGCTCATCGGGCTCGTAGCGGGTGTCGTCGGCGCGGCCCTACTCGCCACCTGTGGCGCCAGCACTCCGCTCGGAGCGGTGATCCTCTTCGCGGCGATCTTCGGAGTCATCGGGACCGCGATGCCGGCCATGACCGCGGTCGCTCTAGGCGCCTCGCCCCCTGGTCGGGCAGCGCTCGGTTCGGCCGTGCTCAACGCGGCACGCCAAACCGGAGGCGTGCTCGGCGTCGCGGTCCTCGGCAGTGTCCTCGAGCTCCACGCCGGGCTCCCCACCCTCCATGTCGCAATGGTCCTCGTCGCCTGCGGCTACCTGATCGCGGCTCTCCTCGCCACCCGCATCCCGACGACCCGACCATGACCACGACAGGACCCGAATCAGGATCTCACCTCGACGAAATCGCGGCCATGCTCGATGTCGTCCCCGATATGCGGGACGTGATCAGAGACGCCGAACCCTCATACCTGATGGAAGTGTTGGACGGCTTCGACGCGACCGCCGTCTACGACAAGCCCGCCACCTGCCCCGAACTCTCGGAGACCGTCACACCGGAACGACGCTCGCCGGCTGGCTGCGCCACGATAGCCTGCCGGGCAGCAACCGGCTCTCGCTGGGGGCCGCCACTCGCGGCTGGGCGCTACCGGGTGACGTTGCGCTCGCTCGGGCGTGGCGGCGTGACCAAGCCCGTGTCGCTGACGTTCAGAGCGCCGCCGGTTCACCTCGGTTGCAACGCTCCAGTCGGCGAGGTGTCCGCTACGACGCTGGGTTCGGTCGTGCTCGGCGAGCGCTTCAAGCAGGCCGAGACGATCTACGGTTGCGGCAGTCGTGATGGCGACGCTCACCGGTATGGGTGGAAGTTCAGCCAGGGCGGCGCTGAGATCGCGACGGCCTCGCCGCGCCAGCTCAGAACCCTCGCACCGCGTCAGCGCCGTGCGGTCGCCGGCAAGGTGATCGTCGCTCTGACGTCGTCCAAGCAGCTCCATCTTGCGAGCGTTGGAGTTGGCTCCACAGCGGCGAGCGTGCGCGCGAGGTTCCGACGCCGCATCCGGATCAGGATCGGCACCAACGTGTGGTACGTGATCCCGCGGAACGGCGGCGCGAACCTGATCGAGCTCGCGCACGGCCGGGTACGCGAGCTGGGAATCGCGGCACGATCGCTAGTTGACAGCCGCCGGCACGCCGAGCAGATCCTGCGCAGCCTCACATCTGACGAGACGCGGAAGGAAATGTTCTAGAGCGGCTTTCGCGGGCCGGCTTGCCGACCGTCCTCACCGAGATGGACAAGACTCAGCGACGTGAGCGTTCGCGATCACCGAAGAAGCGGATGGTTTACCCCGTGTGGTTCAGATAGGCGCGGGGTCGTTCACATGCTGAACGAGGAGCGGGAGCCTTCGGCTTTAGATGACCGTCATGGGGGTTGTTCTCGCCGCCGGCGAGTCCCCTCGAGCGGCTGCGGCGCTGAACGGTCTCGCCGGCAGGCGCATACACCCTCAGCACTGAATCCGGAGCCGGTTGCGCTGAGCTGTGGTAGGCCCTCGCGTTGAATCAACCGATCCCTCCCCGAACGCCGGGGCAGCCGACTGGGCCGAGAGGCATGCGGGGGGACCGACAATGCCCGTCGCCGGCATCAGCGGACGCTCGCGAAGCTCTACTCCCGACTGCGACGGGACCGCCGGCCCATGGCTTCCGGGCGCGACGGTCGATCGGCGCGAACGTCCCTCTGCGCGTTCCTGGCGTCGCCAGACGCGATTGCAGCATGCCTGCGGCGCAAGGGCACGTTGATGTCGACGGTCGATGGACTGCTGGTCACACCTCGCCTACGAGGGACGAGCTCGGTGCCTTAGTATCAACGGTCCAACCGGGGAGCCTGAGGGCTGAGAGGGCGCACGGTGCGCCGACCCGCCGAACCTGCACCGGGTAATGCCGGCGAAGGGAGAAAAGATGCCGCACCGCACCACCTTCCCGTCCGAAGCGGCATGTCGGACGCAGATGCATCTCGCCCGTCAGGGCGTCGTCTCGCCCGAGATGCAGCGAGTTGCCACTCGCGAGCATCTGCCAGCAGACACCGTCCGCCAGGAGGTCGCCCGGGGCCGGATGATCATCCCGGCCAACGTCAATCACCGCTCTCTCGATCCGATGGCGATCGGCTTGAAGGCGCGGGTGAAGATCAACGCGAACATCGGCAGCTCGCCGACCAGCTCGTCCCTCGACGAGGAAGTCGAGAAGCTCGACCTTTCCCAGCGGTGGGGTGCCGACACGGTGATGGACCTCTCGACGGGCAAACGGGTTGACGAGACGCGCGAGGCGATCCTCGCCGCAGCCACGGTGCCGATCGGGACCGTGCCGATCTATCAAGCCCTCGAAGAGGCCAAGCAGGTCGAGGTTCTGACCGCCGAGCTGCTGCTCGACAACATCGAGCATCAAGCAAAGCAGGGCGTGGACTACATGACGATCCACGCCGGCGTACGTCTCGAGCACCTCCCGCTGTGCCAGCACCGGACGACGGGCATCGTCTCGCGGGGCGGCGGGCTGCTGGCGCGGTGGATGGTCCATCACAAGCAGGAGAACCCGCTGTACGAGCGATTCGACGACGTGGTCGAGATCTGCCGCCGCTACGACGTGTCGATCTCGCTCGGTGACGGCCTGCGTCCCGGCTCGATCGCCGATGCCTCAGACGCCGCCCAGTTCGCCGAGTTGGAGACGCTTGGAGAGTTGACGCTGCGTGCATGGGAGCGTGATGTGCAAGTCATGGTCGAAGGACCGGGCCACATCCCGCTCGACCAGCTGGAGCTGAACGTCCGAAAGCAGCAGGAAGTCTGCCATCAAGCGCCGTTCTACACGCTCGGGCCGCTCGTCACCGACATAGCTCCCGGCTACGACCACATCACCTCGGCGATCGGCGCGGCCGTCGTAGGCTGGCACGGCACGTCGATGCTCTGCTACGTCACTCCCAAGGAGCATCTCGGCCTGCCAAACGCCGAGGACGTGAAGCAGGGGCTCATCGCGTACCGCATCGCCGCCCACGCCGCCGACCTGGCTCGTGGCAACAAGCGGGCCGCGCAGTGGGACCGCGAGCTGTCTCAGGCGCGGTTCAGCTTCGACTGGCGGCGGCAGTTCGAGCTGTCGGTGGACCCCGAGACCGCGCAAGCGATGCACGACGAGACACTCGCCGACGACTACTTCAAGACCGCCGAGTTCTGCTCGATGTGCGGGCCGAAGTACTGCCCGATGCACAACTTCAAGGATGTTGATTGGGACGATATCCGCTCCGTCATCGCGGAGCGCAAGCGGGCGGGGATCACCGCCTGAGGTGCATGAGGCGCCGTCGCTGCGGACTCTCAGGATCGCACGTATTTGGAGCGCGACGCCGACGCATGACGCGATCGTGTCGCGCGAGCTCTTTGAGATGGTCGACGAGCGGGCGGCCCGGGCACCGGATGGAGGGCAGCCACCAGAAGGCGTCGAACTGGTACCGCTGCCACTACGCCTGCCGACGCGGCCCGTCGGCGTCTATCGCGTCGGGCCACCCGTAGGTGCTCGGCATCAAGGAAGACAAGATCCTCGACCCGACGCTCGACTTTCTCGCCGAGCGAATCTTCGGACCCGATCGGCTTCGCCTCCTGGCCACCGAGCTCGCGAGCGCCGCCGCCGGTGAATGAGAGCAGCACGATGCCGAGCTCGAGCCGCTCGAACGTGAGCAGCGCGACGTTGAGCGCAGCCTCAATCGGCAGACGCTGCGCCTCGAAGAGCACGACAGCCCGAACCATCCGGTCGGCGCCCTCGCGACACGCCGCATCGAGGAGCTGACGGCGCGGTCGCACGCCATCACCGAGGCGAGCGCCGCGCTCCGTGCGAAGCGCCCCGAGGGCGCCCACCCGGCCGAGATCGTCGCGATGCTCGACGCGGTTCGGACATGCGCGACACACGCGTTAGAGCCGAACCGCAAGAGCTCGCGGATATCTTCGACGCCTTCGACGTAACGGCGACCTAAAACAAGGCGACCGCTCGTCTGGAACTCGCCGCGACCGTCACGCCAGAGCTCATGACCGACCAAGAAAAAGCGACCGCCCCAGAGGGGCGGTCGCTGAATTCTTTCATAGTGGGGGCGGGTTCTGAACACCAACCCGCGACCGGGTACCGGTTCGTCGAAGTGCGAGAACTGCAGTAGCCGCAAGGGCGCGCCAGGCGGCACGGACGCGCGTCGACTCCGTCGGCCCACTGGGCGATCGGGCGGGCGCGTCGCCCTGTCTTTCGTCCTGAGCGACCGCCTGCCGGGAGGGTTCCGGCGACGCTCGCATCCGGTCGCAGAGCGGCGGGCAACGTCGTCGGCTAGGCCGGCCGCGCGGTACGACGGGTCAACTGCTGGTCCGTCGCTACGGGCGCGTGATGTTTCCCGCGCAAAG
>DASYEC010000003.1:0-8126 GCA_036499225.1 Conexibacter sp. | reverse complement strand
CGCAAGGCTCTCAGCGTCCTGCTCGCGGCCGAGCGTCTCGACGTCGAGACGCCAGTCGAGCCCGTCGACGACGGCGCGGACCGAGCGGGTCGTGTGCTTGATCGCGTACCGGCCGCCTGGCTTCAGCGGCGCGTCGGCCATCCAGCAGACGACGGCTTCCAGCTCGCGCGCGACCGTCGGCGCGTCGCTGGCGCGGGCGATCATGTCGCCGCGCGAGACGTCGAGGTCGTCTTCCAGCAGCAGCGTGACCGACTGCGGCGGGAAGGCGCGCTCGAGCGGGCCGTCGATCGTGTCGATCCCAGCGAGCCTCGTCGTGCGGCCGGAGGGGAGCACGACAACCTCCTCGCCCGGCGTCAGCACGCCGCCGGCGACCTGGCCGGCGTAGCCGCGGTAGTCATGGAAGCGCTCGTCGTTCTGCGGGCGCACGACCCACTGGACCGGGAAGCGCCAGTCGTCGAGGTTGCGGTCGCCGGCTATCTCGACCGACTCGAGGTGGTGCAGCAGCGGCTCACCGTCGTACCAGTCCATGTTGGTCGAGGCGTCGACGACGTTGTCGCCCTTCAGCGCCGAGATCGGGATGAAGGTGACGTCGTTGAAGCCGTCGAAGGCCGCCGACCACGACTTGAAGTCGGCGACGATCGCGTCGAAGACCGACTCGTCGTAGTCGACGAGGTCCATCTTGTTGACGCAGACGACGACGTGCGGCGTGCGCAGCAGCGCGGAGATCGCGGCGTGGCGTCGCGACTGGCGCACCAGCCCGTTGCGCGCGTCGACCAGCACCAGCGCGAGGTCGGCCGTCGAGGCGCCGGTCACCATGTTGCGCGTGTACTGCTCGTGGCCCGGGCAGTCGGCGATGATGAAGCGGCGCTTGTCGGTCTGGAACGAGCGGTAGGCGACGTCGATCGTGATGCCCTGCTCGCGCTCCGCGCGCAGGCCGTCGGTCAGCAGCGCGAGGTTCAGCTCGCCGTCGCCGCGCCGCTCGCTCGTCTCCTTCACGTGCGCAAGCTGGTCGGCGAGGATCGACTTCGCATCGTGCAGCAGGCGGCCGATCAGCGTGCTCTTGCCGTCGTCGACCGAGCCGGCCGTCGCGAACCGCAGCAGCTCGGAGGTGTCCGTCTCGTCCTCCGGTCGCCCGTTCAGGGTGGCGGTCGTCGCTGCCATTAGAAGTAGCCCTCTCGCTTGCGGTCTTCCATCGCGGCCTCGGTCGCGCGGTCGTCCGCGCGCGTCTGGCCTCGTTCGGTGATGTCCGTCGCGGCGATCTCGGCGACGACGGTCTCGAGCGTCGCGGCCGTCGAGCGGACCGCGCCAGTGCAGCTGATGTCCCCGACGGTGCGGTAGCGGACCGTCTCGGTGAAGACGTCCTCGCCCTCCATCCGCTCCATGAAGTCGAAGGCGGCGTAGAGCATCCCGTCTCGTCTGAAGACCTCGCGCTCGTGCGCGAAGTAGATCGACGGCAGCTCGAGCTCCTCGCGCTCGATGTACTGCCAGACGTCGAGCTCGGTCCAGTTCGAGATCGGGAAGACGCGGACGTGCTCGCCCTTGCGGACGCGGCCGTTGTAGAGCGCCCACAGCTCGGGGCGCTGGGCCTTGGGGTCCCACTGCCCGAAGTCGTCGCGAAAGGAGAAGATCCGCTCCTTCGCGCGGGCGCGCTCCTCGTCGCGGCGGGCGCCGCCGAAGGCGGCGTCGAAGCCGTGCTCCTCGATCGCGTCGAGCAGCGTCACCGTCTGGAGGCGGTTGCGCGAGGCGCGCGGGCCGGTCTCCTCGACGACGCGGCCCTTGTCGATCGACTCCTGCACGGAGGCGACGATCAGCCGCTCGCCGATCTCGGCCACCCGGCGGTCTCGGTACTCGATGACCTCAGGGAAGTTGTGACCCGTGTCGACATGCATGACCGGGAACGGGAAGCGGCCGGGGCGGAACGCCTTCTCGGCGAGGCGCAGCAGCACGATCGAGTCCTTGCCGCCGGAGAAGAGCAGCACCGGCCGCTCAAGCTCGGCGGCGACCTCGCGCATGATGTGGATCGCCTCCGCTTCGAGGGCGTCCAGATGTGAGAGCTCGTAGGTCATGCCTGTTCTGTCGCTGTCGTGTCGGGGACGAGGTGGGTCTGCGTCTGCTTCTGGGGGGGTGTTTCGAGCCCCGTGCGAGGGCCGCGGGTGCGGTGCAGGACGTAAGCGAGCACGGCGACCGCTGCGGGCACGAGGAAGATGACATATACCGGATAGTCCAGCCCGGCCTTCTGCAGGAGGGCCATGCCCGCTGCGAGCAGAACGATGCCAAGCAATGGCCGCAGCGCGTTTTCCGGCAGCTTGAACGCGAGGTTGGAGCCGATCCAGACGCCGGGGATGGAGCCGATCAGGATGTTGCCGGCGAGGCCGAGGTCGACGTCGCCGTTGATCAGATGCGCGATCGAGGCGACCCACAGCAACAGGGCCGCGTGGAAGACGTCGGTGCCGACGACGCGGATCGGCGTCAGCCGGTAGATGAGGATCAGCCCGACCGCGATCAGCGCGCCCGAGCCGGCCGAGGTCAGCCCGAGCACGAAGCCGACAGAGACGCCGAGCGTCACCGCGGCGACCTTGTGGCGCAGGTCGAACTCGATGATCGTCTCGCGCTCGTTGGCGGTGCTCATGAACAGCGCCCGCCACAGCACGGCGATGCCGGTGATGAACAGCGCGCCGGCGACGAGCGACATCAGCAGCGTGTCGAAGTCGTCTCTGCCGAGTGCGTTCTCGAGCGCGTGCAGCACCACGACGCCGCCCAGCGCGCCGGGGATCGAGCCGACGGCCAGCCACAGCGCGATCGTCAGGTCGACGCTGCCGCGCTTCCAGTGGCGCCAGCCGCCGACCGTCTTGGTGACCGCGGCGTACGCGAGGTCGGTGCCGATCGCCGTCACCGGGGCGGTGCCGAGCACGAGGATCAGCAGCGGTGTCATCAGCGAGCCGCCGCCGACGCCGGTCATGCCGACCAGCATGCCCACCCCGAGGCCGAAGGCGATGACCAATGCCCAGTTCATCGCCGTGAGTTTCCCACTACTGCGGTCGGAAAACTCTGAGTGCGACGTGATGGGGGCTCTGCGCTGTCAGCCATGCAGGCCGCATTCGACCTTGCCGTTCCCGGCCCAACGACCGCTGCGGTCGGCGGCCGGCACCGTGCAATGGGTGCAGCCGATCGACGCGTAGCCACGGTCGTGAAGGGGGTTGTACGGCAGGTCGTGCTCGTGGATGTAGCGCCAGATGTCTCTTTCGCTCCAGTCCGCAAGCGGGGCGGCCTTCCAGATGCCGTGCTTGGCGTCCCAGCCGATCTTCGGCGTGTTCGCTCGCGTCGGCGCCTGGTCGCGGCGCACGCCGACGACCCATGCGTCGACCTCGCCGAGCGCCTGCTTGAGCGGCGTCACCTTGCGGATGCCGCAGCACGCGTCAGGCTCGCGCTCCCACAGCGCGGGGCCGTGCTGCGCCGCCTGCTGCTCGAGCGAGATGCCGCTCCATGGCTCGAATCTCGTGTCGTACCGGGCTTCCATCGTTCTCCACGTCTCGTACGTCTCCGGGAAGAGAACACCGGTGTCGAGGGTGAAGATGCGGGCCTCCGGCTCGATTCTCAGCAAGAGGTCGATCATCACCGACTCCTCCTGCTGGAAGGAGCATGCGAGGTAGAGGCGAGGATGGAAGCGCTCGACCATCCGGGCGAGCACTTGCTCAGCCGACAGCGACTCCGCGTCGTCGGTCAGCGAGCTGTCAGTCGGGACGGTCGCGCTCATGGTCGGCAGAAAATAGCAAAAACCCGAGCGGGTTTCAGCATTTTAGACCATTGCAGTCAACAATGCCGGCAGGTCGCGCATCGTTTGGAAGGTACGCGCGCCGGCTGCTCTGAGCGCCTCGCAAGGGGTCCGGGCGCAGTAGCCGAGCACGCTCATGCCAGCGGCACGGCCGGCCTCGACGCCCGCCGGGCTGTCTTCGACGACGGCTGTAGTGGCCGGGTCGAAGCCCATCTCGCGGGCGGCGTGGAGGAACAGGTCGGGCCACGGCTTGCCGCGCCCGACGTCGTCAGCGCTGAAGATCCGCCCGTCCGTGAAGCGGTCCGCGACGCCCGCCGTCGCGAGGCCCGCGCGAATCCGCTCGTGGTCGCCGGAGGAGGCGACGCAGTACGGGATGCCGCGCGCGTCGAGCCGGTCGAGCGCCTGCAAGATCCCTTGCACGGGCGGGACCGCGCGGCTGGCGTACGCCTCGAACAGCTGCTCGCGGTAGCCATCGGCGAGCGACTGCGGCGGCGGTGAGCCCAGCCGCTCGGTCACGACCGCGACCATGTGCCCCCACGAGCGACCCATGTAGTCCCGGACCGACTCCTCCGTCGTCGTCGGCAAGCCGATCGCCGTCAGACCCTCGGCAAGGATCCGGTTGGCGATCGGCTCAGAGTCGACGATGACGCCGTCGCAGTCAAAGATGACCGCGCTGAGCATCGCCTCGTCGCGCCTGGCTTTGTCCTCGGTCGCTCGCGGGCCGGGGCCCGCCGCGCTCCCTGCGTCCGCGCCAGGCACGACGATCCGACGCTCAGTCAACGGTCGTTAGACCGCGCATTCGCCTTCTCCCCGAATGACCTCGAACGGGACGTTCTTCGTCCAGTCGATGAACAGGCTCATGTTCTCGAGGTTGAACTCGGCGGGCATCGCGAGGTCGCGGACTTGGTCCTCGAAGGCGGTCGTGCCGACGCGGGTCGCGAAGGCGTTGAACTCCTCGCCCTGCTCGCGGTCGGACTCGTAGAAGCGGATCCACCGATCGACGGCCTCGGGGACGCGCTTGGAGGGAAGGCGCACCTTCAGGCGGGCGCCGTAGCCGACCTGGCCGCCTTCGTACGTACCGCCGATGTGCGGGATCGAGGCGGGGATCGTCTTGTCGCCGACCTTGATCGAGGCGCCGTAGAAGCCGATGTTCGCGATGTGGTGCTGCGAGCAGCCGTTCGGGCAGCCCGACATCTTGATGTGGATTCTGCGCGTGAGCGGGTCCTCGAGTCTCATCGCGACGACCCGCTCCTTGACGGCGGCGTTGAGGCCCATCGAGCTCGTGATGCCGAGCTTGCAGGAGTCGGTGCCGGGGCAGCTCACCACGTCGGTGATCTCGTCGACGCCGGCCTCGCCGAGGCCGAGCGCGGTCAGGCGCGTCCAGACGTCGTAGAGCGCCTCGTTGTGGACCCAGCGCAGCACGAGGTTCTGCTGGACCGTCGTGCGTGCGTAGCCGCCGCTGAAGTCGCGCATGATCGCGGCGAGGCCGCGGAACTGCTCAGGCGTCAGGTCGCCGCGCTCGACCTTGATCTCGACGGTCGAGAAGCCGGCCTGGCGCTGGGCTCTCACGTTGGTCGAGACGTAGCGCTCGAACTCCGAGAGGTCGCCGTTCGGCGTCCCGTATGAGGGCCGCAGCGCGGGCGCGCCGGCCTCCTCGTCGTGGACGAACAGCCGCTGCATCGGGTCGAAGTCGCGCTCGTTGACCCAGTCGCCCTTCAACTCCTCGTCGACCTGGGTGCGCAGCTCCTCGATGCCGAACTTGTCGACGAAGACCTTCAGGCGGGCGCGGGCGCGGTTCTTGCGCAGCCACTCCTGCCGGTCGAAGATGCGGAAGACAGCCTCGGCGACCTTCAGGTACTCGCCGTCCTCGGCGGTCACGAACTCGTACAGCGTCGGCGCGATGCGCGGCATGATCGACGTGCCGCCGCCGACGACCACCTCGAAGCCCTTGACGCCGTCTCTGACGCGGCTCAGGAAGGCGATGTCATGGATGCCGGTGATCGAGCGGTCCGCGGCGGTGCCGTCGAACGCGGTCTTGACCTTGCGCGGCATCAGCTGCGTCGTCGGGTGGCGGACGAAGTAGCGGACGTAGGCGCCGGCCCACGGCGTCGGGTCGAAGACCTCGTCGTCGCAGACGCCGGCCCACGGGTCGCCGGTGACGTTGCGGACCGTGTTGCCGCAGCCCTCGCGGCTGGAGAGGCCGACAGCGCTGATGTCGCGGATCAGCTTCGCCGCGTCGGCCAGCGGGACGTGGTGCATCTGGATGTTCTGCCGCGTCGTGATGTGCCCCTTTCTCAGGGGCACGTACTGCTCGACGACGTCGGCGAACGCCTCCATCTGCTCCGGCGAGACGCCGCCCCACGGCAGCTTCACGCGGATCATCTGGACGTCCGCCTGCCGCTGGCCGTAGACCCCCTGTCTGAGGCGGAAGCCGATGAACTCGTTCTCGGGATACTCGCCGCGCAGGAATCTCTGCGACTCCGTGTCGAAGTCGTCGAACTCGCGTTCGAGGGCCGGGATGACGTGGCCGGGGACGTCCTGGACGACCTCGGGATTGTCGATCGAGCCCAGCTTGCCGGGTCTCGTGCTCTTCTCGCTGACCGAGCTTGGCTCCATGCGCTGCGTTCCTCCTAGGGCGGGCGGAGGCAAAAGGTAGCAAATCCGGTGGGGTTTACGGCATTTTCACCGGCGCGTTCGCAGCGGGCACGTCAGCGAGCCCACGGATGGCCGTCGCCCCAGCCCGCGGCGGGGGAGCGGACGCCCTCCAGCAACGCGGCCCGCGTCCAGCGGTCGACGTGCTCGGGTGCGGCGGTGAAGACGGGTGCGGTCTCGCGCATGAACTGCTCGAGCGCGGCGACGACAGCGGCCGCTTCCTCGGGCGTGGCGCCCGGCGCGACGATCTCCAACTGCGGACGGCGATTCACGCTTGGCAGCGTACCGTGGCACAGCGGCCGACAGGTCCGTTAGCGTGCCGCCATGAACCCATCTCGCTTGATGCGTGGAGCGGCGCTGGTCGCTGCGCTCTCCACGTTCGCGGCCCCCGCCGCCGCGACCGCGGCGAAGCAGCCCGCCAGAGGCGGCAAGCAGGCCGCGCCGCAGTTGCTCGTCTCGCTCGGCGACTCCTACGCGAGTGGCTATCAGCCGCCGGCCGCCGGCAGATTTGCCGGCAACACGACGCAGGGCTTCGTCTATCAGATCCCGCCGCTGGCGAAGAGACGCGGCTGGAAGCTGAACGTCGTCAACTTCGCCTGCGCCGGCGCGACGTCGAGCTCGCTGCTCGAGCAGAAGGGCTGCCGGAAGGCAGCGCTTGGGCCTGGCGCCAGACCGTACGGCGGCAAGACGCAGGTGCAGGCGGCGACGCAGTTCATCAAGCAGAACAGAGCGAACGTCGGGCTGATCACCGTCTCGATCGGCGGCAACGACGTGACCTCGTGCGTGAGCGACCCGACGAACGCGGTGACGTGCGTCGCCAACGCGATCGCGCCGCTGCAGAGAAACCTCGGCTCGCTCGTGACGCAACTGCGCAGAGCCGCGGGCCCGAAGGTGCGGATCGTCGGGATCACGTACCCCGACGTGATCCTCGGCGGCTATCTGACGCCCGCCGGCCAGCCGCTCGCGACGCTCTCGGTCGGCGCCTTCCAGAGATTGATCAACCCGTCGCTGCAGAGAGCGTACGAGTCGGTCGGCGGAACGTTCGTCGACGTGACGAAGGCGACCGGCGCCTACACGCCGTTGACGGACACCACGTCGCTCGCGCCGTACGGCACGATCCCCGTCGCTGTCGCGAAGGTCTGCCAGCTCACCTGGTATTGCGCCGCGCAGGACATCCATGCGAGAGCGCCCGGCTACAAGCTGATCGCCGACCTCGTCGCGAGAACGCTGCCGAAGCAAAAGCTCGGCAAGTAGGCCGCCGCGGCTCGGAAGCACGAGCACCGAAGGATCGCTGTCGCCGGTGGACAGCGATCCTTCGCTCCTTGGGCGCGCTCGGGCCCGCGAGAGCGCTAGCGCCCGCGCCGGCGCGCTTACAGCGGGATGTTGCCGTGCTTTCGCTGCGGGCCGGGCTCGCGCTTGGTCTGCAGCGTGTGCAGCGCGGCGATCAGCTTCGGGCGCGTCTCGTGCGGGATGATCACGTCGTCGATGTAGCCGCGCTCGGCCGCCGAGTAGGGGTTCGCGAAGCGCGCCTTGTAATCGTCCATCAGCGTTCTGCGCCGCTCGTCGGGCGTCGGGCTTGAGGCGATGTCGCGGCGGTAGATGATGTTGACGGCGCCTTCCGGGCCCATCACGGCGACCTCCGCCTGCGGCCACGCGAAGTTGAAGTCCGCGCCGAGGTGCTTTGAGGCCATCACGTCGTAGG
>DASYEC010000002.1:0-3364 GCA_036499225.1 Conexibacter sp. | reverse complement strand
TCTACTCGATGAGCCGACGGGACGTCGCTCGTGGCCACGACTCGTGACGTGTTTGGCGCCGAACTCGGCGTCGCGTCGCTCCCCGGACCCGGCGCGAGGACCGAACTTCCCAAGAGCGGCACGCACTTGCACATTCCTTGTGCTGGACCCCCAGCGGCGCGGTCGGGGCAGCGGACCTGTGTCGGGGATCGATCCGAGCGCGCCGGACCCATCGCACCGCGTCTTGGCGTTATGACTCCGGCGATGAACGCTGGGGCCGGGTCGGCTCTCCGGGACTACACCGGGTACACAGTCACGCCCTTTCCGACGACCGGGGCGAAGCCCCGCTGAATCGACGGTGCCCTACGGCGTTCGCGGTTCGTCGGCGGTCCGCCGGATCGACGGAGCGGACCGCCGTCTCGATTCGGTCCGCCGCAGTGGCGAGCGGCTCGTGTTCCCAGACTCGAATCACCGTCCAGCCGGCATCGCGCAGAGCGGCGTCGACGCGTCGATCGCGCTCGGCGTTGCGAAGCAGCTTGGCGCGCCAATAATCGGCGTTGATTTTTGGCATTTGGCTGTGCGTAGGGCAGCCGTGCCACTGGCAGCCGTCGAAGAACGCCGCGATCCCACGAGCTGTGAACGCAAAATCGATGTGCGTGCGGATGCCCTGCTCGTCCTTCCAATAGAGGTCTCGGCGGAACCGCAATCCGCTGTTGTCAACGGTTGAGATCTGACCCCGCGGCAGCGGTTGAGGGTTGACCCACCTCTGCGGGGTGCTGTTGGTTGGTGGTCTGGACAGAGGATGTCGGGTGGGCGAAGTCCGTCCCGGCGCCAGGTCCGCGTTGCGTGTAGTTCAGTCGCTGGCCGGGCGGGCGAGGTCGCGGTCTTTGAGGCGGTAGGAGTCGCCCTTGAGCGCAGCGATCTCGGCGTGGTGGACGAGTCGGTCGATCATCGCGGCGGCGACGACGTCGTCGCCGAAGATCTCGCCCCAGGCCGAGAACGGCTTGTTGCTGGTGACGATCATCGAGGCGCGTTCGTAGCGGCGGCTGACGAGCATGAACATGAGGTTGGCGGCCTGCGGGTCAAACGGGATGTACCCGACCTCGTCGACGACCAGGAGCGGGTAGCGCTGCAGGCGCGCGAGTTCGTCGTCGAGGCGGCCCGAGCGTTGGGCGTCGGCCAGGAGCGCGACCCATTCGGTGGCGGTGCGAAAGGCGACGCGGTGCCCGGCCAGGCAGGCGCGGATCCCGAGCGCGATCGCGAGGTGCGTCTTGCCCGTTCCGGGCGGTCCGAGTAGGACGACGTTCTCGCGGCCGTGGAGGAAGTCGAGCTGGCCGAGATGCTGGATCAGCGTCTTCTTCACCGAGCGCTGGAACGTGAAGTCGAACTCCTCGAGCGTCTTGCGCGCGGGGAACCGCGCCGCCTTGATCCGTCCGTCGCCGCCGTGCGCTTCGCGCGAGGCGTGCTCGGTCTGCAGCAACGCTTCGGCGAAGCGCTCATAGCTCCACTCTTCCGTGCGGGCGCGCTCGGCGAGCTTGGGCAACGCGTGCGCCGCGGCGGGCGCCTTCAGCGCCCGGAACAGATGCGCGAGCTCGCTGGTCGTGCTCACGCGATCAGCTCGTCATAGCGTGCCAACGACCGCGTCTCGACCTTCGTCTCGGGCTCGACCCGGCGCGAGCGCAATTCGCGGGCGTGCTCGAGCGCGGTGATCGTGCGATGGCGCGCGAAGGAGCGCGGGTGACGACAGGCGAGTTCGCCATTGTCCAGGCAGGCGGCCAGCACCGCGGCCTGGGAGACGCGCACCTCGACGCGGCGACCGACGAGGCCCGGGTCAAGCGAGTAGTCGTTGGTATCGACACGCACGAACGGGTCCGCAGGCACGCGCGTGACCCAGCGCCGATCAACGTCCGGTGCGACCTTCGGCAGCACCGCCATCGCCTCGCGCTCCTCGCCCAAGCGGTCAATCGGGCGGCAGCGCAGCGTCCGATGCGTGCGCGCATTGGCCTTCGCGAACCAGCCGTCCAGCTGGAGCTGGAAGTCACGTTCGTTGGCAAAGCGCCGGCCGGGCTCGAAGTTGGTCTCCGCGTAGCCCTGTAGGCGCTCGACCGCGCCCTTGGCCTGCGGATCGCCAGGCCCGCAGAAATGCCAGCCGACCCGCAGTTCGCCGCAGAACGCCGCGAACGGCGGGGTCGGGCGGCCGTCGCCGGCGTGCAGCGCGCCCTCACGATCCCAGACCAGCGTCCCCGGCAGCGCACCCAGGCGCCACAGACGGCGGCCGATGCCCCACAGAATGTCGGGCGCGTCCTTGGAGAAGATCAACGCGCCGGAGCCGGCGCGCGAGTAGCCCAGGCACGCGATCACGACATGCCCGACGCGGGTCTGCCCGCACCCGACCGGAACCTCACGCGAGGGCCGCCAGAGATCGAACTGGCAGATCTCGCCCGGCCGATAGACCGTGCGCTGAAACGTCCGCGCCGGCAAGAACAACGGCCGCAGCTCGCGCACGTACGCGTTCACGATCGTCTGCGCGCCGTCGAACCCCAGCGCCGCGATCCGCTCCCGAACCACCACCGCCGGCAGCCGCGGCTCGTCGCGCAAGAGCCGACGGATCTCATCCCGGAACGGATCCAACCTCGACGGCCGCGGCGGACACACAAACCGCGGCGGCCGCTCAGACCGCAACGCGCGCCGCACCGTGTTGCGCGACAGCCCCGTGCGCTCGGCCAACGCCCGGATCGACACCCCGCGAACGAAGTGCTCGCGCCGCAACTCGGCCCAGCGCTCCACCTCCAACACCGCCCTTCCTCCCCGGCTCAGACCTCCACAACCAAGCCAGAGTCTCCGCCACCCCGCGCGGGGTGGGTCAATTCTCAACCGCTGGAGGTGGGTTAGAAGTCAACCGCTGCCGACATCCGCGCCGATGCAGCTCCGAAGAAAGCGCCTTCTCAGGGAGAGTTCCGGTTCGTCGGTTGCTCTGCATCGACTTGCGGATCGCAGGCGACGACGCCCACGACGCCACCGGAGAGTCGACGGGCTCGTTGTCCGTCATCCATAGAGCGTATGTGCAGGTGGATCCTGTGCCTCGCGACTCACGACCGCTTTGTCCGCAGGTTAGGACGTTTGAAGCGGTCTCAGAGCGAGTGGAGGTGCCGCCTCTGCTTCTTGAGCGCCGGAATGAGTCTTGAAAACGACGGACCGACCGACTTGACGATTCCGGGGGCGTCGCTCGCGGCGGGCGGCCCGAGAATCTCGCCCAGCACATGCGCGGCCAGCGAAGCCGCGAAGGGGGGCGGTACTGAATTCCCGAGCTGCCTGAAGCACGGATCCAGGGTGCCCTCAAATTCGAACGCGCGCGGGAATCCTTGGAGGCATGCTCCTTCGCGAA
>DASYEC010000001.1:0-2050 GCA_036499225.1 Conexibacter sp. | reverse complement strand
TGATGCCGGCATCGCTGACGCAGGGCGGCCTGTACGCCGCCGCGGAGGACCTCGCCGACCGCGCCCCGATCCCGACCGAGCTGACGCTCGGCCCACCTCCCCCGTCACTTTCAGCCGCCGTCGAAAGCACCGGCTGGTTCGTGCTGTCCGAGGGTCTCGCCAACGTCGTCAAGCACGCGGACGCGAAGGAGCTTCGGATCTCGCTCGGCTCCGCGGGGGCCAGCCTGCGGATCGAGATCGCCGACGACGGCGCCGGAGGCGCTCGGCCGGGCGCCGGCAACGGGCTGCGCAGCATGGCCGACCGGGTCGAGGCACACGACGGCCGCATGCAGATCGACAGTCCCCAGGGCGGCGGCACACGGATCGTCGTGGAGGTCCCGTGCGGGTCGTGATCGGCGAAGACCAAGCGCTGATGCGCCAGGGGCTCGCGCTGCTGCTTGAGCGCGGCGGGTTCGAGGTGGTCGGCACCGCCGCCGACGCACCCGACCTCGAGCGCAAGGCGCACGCGCACGCGCCCGACCTCGTCGTGGCCGACATCCAGATGCCGCCGGCGCATACCGACGACGGCCTTCAGGCCGCCATGCGCATCCGCATCGCGCAGCCGAGAACGGCGGTCCTCGTGCTGTCCCACCACGTCCAGCGTCGCTACGCGACCGCGCTGCTCAGCACGGGTGCCGAGCGCGTCGGGTACTTGCTCAAGCAGCGCGTGTCGGACGTCGACCTCTTCTGCGAGGACGCCCGCCGGCTGTGTGCCGGCGGATCGGTGCTCGACCCCGAAGTCATCGCGGTGATGCTCTCCCGCGCCCGCCGCGACGAGCCGCTGGACCGCCTGACCGATCGCCAGCGCCAAGTCCTCGCGCTGATGGCTGAGGGCCGCAGCAACGCCGCGATCGCCCACCGCCTCACAATCAGCGAGCAGGCGGTCGTCAAGCACGCGGCGCGGATCTACAGCGAGCTCGGCCTGACCCCCGGTCCCGAGGACCACCGGCGAGTGCTCGCCGTCGTGCGCTACCTGTCGCACTGAGGAACAAAGCGGGCCGCCGTCTGACATTCGTCGCCCTCGACGTCCACGGCGGAACGAGCACAAGCCAGTATTGATCCAACTCGCCGCGTCGAGCTTGGTTCTCGGCGTTCACCAAGAGCGCCCAGAGTGTGTCGCGCTGGCCGGCGCCCGTCCTGCGGCGGTCGCAGCCGCGATCGCAACACGCAGCGATGACGATCGGCGGCGCCCACGTCACCAAGCGAACCGACGCCGCCGACCTGATCGCCCGCTGGGTCCGAAGCGCAGCCTCGGGCGGGATCCCACAGTTCCGCTCCGAACGCCAGCTCGGCGTGATGGGCACGCTCGGCGGGCTGCAGATCAGCGCCAAGCTCGCGCGGGCCGCCAACGTCAAGGTCGACCTCATGCTGCACGCGCTGCCGGCGCGCCCAGCGACCGTGAACTACGTGGAGCTGAACGACGACGCGCTTTCGCTCGTCCGCCAGCTCGAGCACCGGATCGCGACCCTGCCCGATCTCGCCGCAACGATCGACCAGGCTCGCCAGACCACGGCCGAAGAGGCGAAACGCGCCAGCGCCGCGATCGGCAAGCCGTTCAAGCACGCCGCCGCGCTCGCCGCTGCCGCAGCCCGGGCCCGTGAGATCGAGAAGCAGATGGAGCAGCAGCCCGAAGCCGCTGAGCCGACCGAGCAGGCGACCAACGAGGCGGCCGCAGCGGATGAAGCCGTCGAGCTCACCAAGGAGGCGATGAAGGACGCGGTCCACATGTGGGTGCTGCCTGTGAGCGCTGCTGCCTAGCGCAGCCTGACGCCGCTGCAAGCGTCGCCAGCGCTCCCGGGTTACAGCGCGACGCGCTCCTGCCGATCACCGACACGAGATGTCCTCACACTGCTAGGAGTCGATGTGCAGTTGCTTGGAAGGTCGCGTCGTCTCGGCGCTCCCCGAACCCACGAGCGTGCGATGTTCGACGCCCGCCGTCGATCGGTGCCCGTCGCGTGCTCGGCCTTCATCGCCGGTGCGCTCGTGGTGTTGGGGGCTGCTGGCTCGGCGT